>NZ_URFY01000007.1 GCF_900547205.1 uncultured Bacteroides sp. | reverse complement strand
TTATCGCCATGATGATCGGTATTGCATAGATAATTCTATCGCAAAACGCTCTATTTGTCCGTTGATGATCGAACGCAAGTGTGCTGAGACCTCAACGGTTTATCACACCTTTACGCCAACTTGTCGAATGGGTGCACTGTCCTTCTATCAATTTTTGAAGAAGTATTTCACAGCTTTTATGGAGGGGCGTACAGATTTCGAGAATCTAACCTTTGCTATATTGGGCAATAAATTAAGAGAATCTAAAAAGTACTAGTCTTTTATTTGTCTCGTGCGTGTAAATGCTCGAGGATAAGGGGGTAAATAACTAACGTGGAAATTGGAAGCTTATAAAAAATATGTAGATCCCTAAGTTCGTGATAAATACATGAATTCCTACATTTTGCCGATTAGGAAGCGTACAGTGGTATATTCCTAATCTACATCCTCATGTTGGTATGATACCAATATGTACTATCTAACTATATCAACTGTCTGTGAAGATCGTTTATATAGTTAGTTTTTATATCAAAGTTGGTAATAAACGGAACCAGCTACTATTTTAAATTCTTAAAATATCTGCGCAACTTCCTTATCACCTTTATTCCCAACACCACTCCATCAAATACAGCCATACCCGTATTGAATGAACGCATAAGGGAGTCGGCTTTAGTGGCAGCCGGAGCAAGTGGAGAAAATATCTCCTGCGTTGTTGCAGTCATAGCCTTCTTTTGAGCCTGAATGTCACTCAAAACCTTTCTTTTACGTTCGGAAATGTCTTCCAATGTTAACTTCTGGGGCGTAGGCATACTCATAATTTATTTATTTGAATCGGTTAGAAATAAATTTGCGAGGAAGTTCACCATCGGTGAAATGATAAGTTGCTTGCGGAAAATGATAACTAAAGCAATAAGGACGATATTGATGCCCGCTATAATAGCAAAACTTGCCGTAAGGCTGCCTACCACCGGCTCTAGCACATAGGCTAGAGCAAAGAGCAGGTAAAACAGAGCTACCATGCCTAGAATTATAAGTACTAATATCATAATCAACGTTGAAAATAAAATCGTTAGTTTCTCCGTTAATTCTAATTTGGAGTATTCCTTTTGGAGTTCTAAGTATTTCTTGAACTCAAAAAATAACTGCTGAAAATTCTCAATACTCTTATCGTCTGCAAACATGGTCGCTCTGTTTTTAATCCTTTGTTACTTAATCTGCTATTTCCTCCTTCATTTCGGCTGCAATCTCATCAACGAGACTTTCCATTTCTCTACGATTGAGCTTGATTCCTTTTTTGCGAAGAATCTCTGTAATTTTGTTACGAGTGTCTTCTCCCTTTTCAGGAGCAAATAAAATACCAAGGGCTGCGCCTACGGCTGCACCACCCAAAAAAGCTGCTAATACATTCAATCCTTTCATAACTTATAATGTTTAAATGATTATGATACAACAAATATAACATTTTTATTTAAAGGTTGTTCGCAATACCCCAAAAAAACACTCAGTTTTATAATTCTTTTTTTATTTTATGCTTTAATCTTATTTAACTGCCTTGCGGAACTAACCAATAGGAGGAAAGGCGTACTTTTGTCTCCTATTTAATAATAGTCATACTATAATGGAAAATAAAACAGTTTTTATAACGGGCGCAAGTAGCGGAATTGGCAAAGGATGTGCCCGCAAATTTGCAAAAGAAGGATGGAACTTAATTTTGAATGCACGCAACGAATCAAAATTGGAGGAACTGAAATCTGAGTTAGAAAAAGAATATCCTGCGATTGGGATTTGCCTGCTTCCATTTGATGTGCGTAACCGCGAACAAATGAAAACGGCATTGAGTAATTTGCCCTCCGAGTGGAAAGCAATTGATGTATTAGTGAACAATGCAGGACTGGTGATCGGTGTGGATAAGGAATTCGAAGGTAATCTGGATGAATGGGATGTCGTGATTGATACGAATATAAAAGGTTTGTTGGCTGTGACTCGTATGGTGGTTCCCGGCATGGTGGAACGCGGAAGGGGACACATTATTAATATAGGATCTATTGCCGGTGATGCCGCTTATCCCGGGGGAAGTGTTTATTGTGCTACTAAAGCTGCCGTGAAGGCTCTTTCGGATGGCTTGCGGATTGATTTAGTCGATACTCCGCTGAGAGTGACAAACATCAAGCCGGGTATGGTAGAAACAAACTTTACGGTGGTGCGTTATCGTGGCGATAAGGATGCCGCTGATAATTTCTATAAAGGAATTCGTCCGTTGACAGGAGATGATGTTGCCGAGACGATTTATTTTGCTGCCTCGGCGCCTGAGCATATTCAGATTGCTGAGGTACTTTTAATGCCCACTTATCAGGCAACAGGCACGATTTCTTATAAGAAAAAGGTCGAATAGGTGTTTTTTCGCCGCTTTTCTTTGCCGGATGATAAAATTTCTATTATTTTGTTGCCCGAAACTTATTTCAAATAGACAAGAACGTTTAATTATTAATTAAAACTAGAGTATAGTAATATGAGAAAATTGGTTGTATTAGGAATGGGAGTATGCTTGATGCTGGCTTTTGCATCTTGTAAATCCAGCGAAAGTGCTTACAAAAAAGCTTACGAGAAAGCTAAACAACAAGAATTGGCAGAACCTCAAGTGGAAACTCCGGTAGAAGTGACTCCGGTAGTTGCAGCTCCTGTGACAACACCTAAAGTAGCAGATACATCCGGTGTTCGTCAGGAAAAGGTTACAGTAGTATCCGGTAATGACGGACTGAAAGATTATAGTGTAGTGGCAGGTAGCTTTGGAGTAAAAGCAAATGCTGAAGGTCTGAAAGACTGGTTGGATGCACAAGGTTATCAGTCTACTATTGCATTTAATGCCGATAAGGCAATGTATCGTGTAATTGTTAGCTCATTTGCTGATAAAGCTGCTGCTGCAAATGCTCGCGACGCGTTCAAAGCTAAATACCCGAACCGTTCGGATTTCCAAGGAGCATGGTTGCTGTATCGCGTATATTGATTTCTTTTTGGTAATATATATTGGAAAGAACGAACATTTTTTCCAAATAAGAAGGCGGTAACTGGGAAGTTACTGCTTTTTTGTTGAATCGGAAAGGTTATATTCGTTTAGATATTTTCGTTGTTTTACTAAAAGAAGTTATAAATGATGGCGGGGAAACTTTAATCGTAAATAAAGTTTTTACTTTTGCCAATTCTTAATTTGGAGGAATTACAGCCTTATAGTGAATAAGGTATTAATACAAGGAATCAAATGGAACAAAAATACGCGATAGCTGCTATTGATGCAGCATTAAAAGCAGGTGAAGAAATTCTTTCTATTTATGATGATCCGGCATCGGACTTCGAAATAGAGAGGAAGGCTGATAACTCTCCTCTGACGATAGCGGACAGGAAAGCCCATGAGGCAATAGTTGCTATTTTGAATGATACTCCTTTTCCTGTTCTTAGTGAAGAAGGAAAGCATCTGGATTATGAAGTCCGCCGCAAGTGGAATACTTTATGGATTGTTGATCCGCTGGATGGAACAAAGGAGTTTATTAAGCGCAATGGAGAATTTACAGTAAATATCGCTTTGGTACAGGATTTTGTACCTGTGTTTGGTGTAATTTACGTGCCTGTAAAGAAAGAACTTTATTTTGCTGTTGAAGGGGTGGGAGCGTATAAGATATCCAGTGCTAAGGTTCATCTAAAAGATGGTGAATTGACGCTGGAACAGTTGATTGAAGATGCTGAACGAATGCCCTTGGAGCAAGCGAGAAATCACTTCGTGGTTGTAGCTTCCCGATCACACCTCTCACCTGAAACAGAGACATATATTGCGGATTTGAAGAAGAAGCATGGTGATGTCGAAATGATATCGAGCGGCAGTTCTATTAAAATCTGTCTGGTGGCTGAAGGAAATGCTGATGTCTATCCGCGTTTCGCTCCAACAATGGAGTGGGATACGGCAGCAGGACACGCCATAGCACGTGCTGCCGGTATGGAAGTGTATCAGGCAGGAAAGGACGAGCCTTTGCGATACAACAAGGAGAATTTATTGAATCCATGGTTTATCGTCGAACCCAAAAGAGAACACTAAATAATGTTGGTATGACATTTGAAATTGTATTTGTACTATTGTCTCTATTAGGAATGGTAGCTGCCCTGATTGCAGATAAAATGCGACCGGGTATGGTGCTTTTTTCGGTAGTGGTATTGTTTCTGTGTGCTGGTATTCTGACTCCCAAGGAGATGCTCGAAGGATTCAGTAATAAAGGTATGATTACCGTTGCCTTGCTATTTCTGGTAAGTGAAGGTATTCGTCAGTCGGGTACGTTGGGACAGGTGATAAAGAAGTTGCTTCCGCAGGGAAAAACAACGGTTTTTAAGGCGCAATTGCGTATCTTGCCTTCAGTGGCTTTTATTTCTGCTTTTCTGAATAATACTCCTGTTGTGGTTATTTTTGCCCCGATCATTAAGCATTGGGCGAAATCGGTGAAACTTCCGGCAACGAAATTCTTGATACCTCTTTCTTATGTGACTATTCTTGGTGGTATTTGTACCTTGATTGGTACTTCTACTAATTTAGTGGTGCATGGTATGATTCTGGAAGCAGGATTCGAAGGGTTTTCTATGTTCGAACTTGGAAAAGTAGGCATATTCATTGCTATTGCCGGAATTATTTATCTTTTCCTTTTCTCCAAACGTCTTTTGCCGGATGCTCGTCCGGATACGGCTGTGCCGGATGAAGAGGCGGAAGAAGGAGAGGTATTGCATCGGGTGGAAGCAATCTTGGGACCACGTTTCCCGGGTATTAATAAGAAACTGGGCGATTTCAACTTTCAGCGTCATTATGGAGCGGAAGTGAAAGAGATTAAGACACGTAGCGGACAACGGTTTGTGACTAATTTGGATAAAGTGGTACTTCGTGAAGGCGATACGCTTGTCGTGATGGCTGATGATACATTTATCCCGACATGGGGAGAATCTTCGGTTTTTGTGCTGTTGACCAATGGTAATGAACCGGATACCTCAGGAAAGAAAAAGCGCTGGTTGGCACTGATTTTATTGGTGTTGATGATTGTGGGGGCAACGGTTGGAGAACTTCCTATAACGAAAGAAATGTTTCCCAACATCAAGCTGGATATGTTTTTCTTTGTGTCTATTACCACTATTATTATGGCATGGACTAATCTTTTCCCTGCCCGTAAATATACCAAATATATATCGTGGGATATTCTGATAACTATTGCCTGTGCGTTTGCTATCAGCAAGGCGATGGTTAATTCGGGAGTGGCTGATAGCGTTGCTAAGTTTATTATAGGATTGAGCGATGACTACGGACCTCATGTGCTGTTAGCCATGTTGTTTATCATCACGAATTTATTTACCGAGTTGATTACGAATAATGCAGCTGCTGCCTTGGCTTTCCCATTGGCTTTGTCACTTGCTACCCAATTAGGAGTGAGCCCAGTGCCATTTTTTGTGGTGATTTGTATGGCTGCATCTGCAAGTTTTTCAACTCCTATCGGTTATCAGACTAATTTGATTGTGCAAGGTATCGGCAACTATAAATTTACGGATTATGTGCGTATCGGTTTGCCACTTAATATCATTACGTTTATCATTTCTGTTATTCTGATTCCAATGATTTGGAAGTTTTAATTAATATAATCTATAAATGGAAGAGAAAAATCATATATATCCTATATTTGACCGTATGATGACACGGCAGGACAAAGAGGAACTTCTAGGGCAACACAGTGTTATGATTTGGTTTACCGGACTAAGTGGCTCAGGGAAAAGTACTATAGCCATTGCGCTGGAACGCGAACTTCATCAGCGTGGGTTGCTGTGCCGTATATTGGATGGTGATAACATTCGAAGTGGAATCAATAATAATCTGGGTTTCTCGGAGACTGACCGCGTGGAGAATATCCGGCGTATAGCTGAAGTATCCAAATTATTTTTGGATAGCGGCATTATAACGATTGCGGCATTTATCAGTCCAAACAATGATATCCGTGAGATGGCGGCGAACATCATCGGAAAAGATGATTTCTTGGAGATATTTGTAAGTACTCCGTTGGAAGAATGTGAAAGACGCGACGTGAAAGGACTGTATGCGAAGGCACGTAAAGGAGAGATTAAGAATTTTACCGGAATATCAGCGCCATTTGAGATGCCGGAACATCCGGCATTGGCGTTGGATACTTCTGAACTGAGTTTGGAAGAGTCAGTGCATCGATTGCTGGAACTTATTTTGCCAAAAGTAGAGAGAAATATATAGTAGAAGAATAAAATCATTATTTAAGTAATGGAAGAATATAAATTAAGCCACTTGAAGGAACTCGAAGCCGAGTCTATTCATATCATCCGTGAGGTGGCGGCGGAATTTGAGAATCCGGTGATGCTATATAGCATTGGCAAGGATTCTTCGGTGATGGTACGTTTGGCTGAAAAAGCGTTTTATCCGGGTAAAGTGCCGTTCCCATTGATGCATATCGATTCGAAATGGAAATTTAAGGAGATGATTCAGTTCCGCGATGAATACGCGAAGAAGTATGGCTGGAATCTGATCGTAGAAAGTAATATGGAAGCTTTTCATGCAGGAGTAGGACCTTTTACGCACGGAAGTAAGGTGCACACAGACTTGATGAAGACTCAGGCATTGCTTCATGCATTGGATAAATATAAGTTTGATGCAGCTTTTGGCGGTGCCCGTCGCGACGAGGAGAAGTCTCGTGCGAAAGAACGTATTTTCTCATTCAGGGATAAGTTCCACCAATGGGATCCGAAGAATCAGCGTCCTGAGTTATGGGATATTTATAACGCCCGTGTACATAAAGGAGAGAGTATCCGTGTATTCCCAATCAGTAACTGGACAGAATTGGATATTTGGCAATATATTCGTTTGGAGAATATTCCTATCGTACCTCTTTATTATGCTAAAGAACGTCCTGTTATCAATCTTGACGGTAATATCATTATGGCAGATGACGAACGTTTGCCTGAAAAGTATCGCGACCAGATTGAAATGAAGATGGTTCGTTTCCGTACTTTAGGCTGCTGGCCGCTGACGGGAGCTGTAGAGAGTGGAGCTGCCACCATCGAAGAGATTGTGGAAGAGATGATGACTACTACAAAAAGTGAGCGTACTACCCGTGTGATTGATTTTGACCAAGAAGGTAGTATGGAACAGAAGAAACGTGAAGGATACTTTTAATAGAAAAGAGTGATGGCAGATAATAAATTAGATATAAAAGCCTTTCTGGATAAAGACGAACAGAAGGACTTACTGAGACTGTTGACCGCCGGTTCGGTAGATGATGGAAAATCAACGTTGATCGGACGGCTGTTGTTTGACAGCAAGAAATTGTATGAGGATCAGTTGGATGCACTGGAACGTGATAGTAAACGTGTGGGCAATGCAGGTGAGCATATCGACTATGCACTGTTGCTTGACGGATTGAAAGCTGAACGCGAACAGGGAATTACAATTGATGTGGCATACCGCTATTTCTCTACTAATGGACGTAAGTTTATCATTGCAGATACTCCGGGACATGAACAATACACACGTAATATGATTACGGGTGGGTCTACAGCCAATCTTGCGATTATTCTGGTAGATGCCCGCACAGGTGTGATTACTCAGACACGTCGTCATACTTTCCTTGTGTCTCTACTGGGTATCAAGCACGTGGTGCTGGCTGTCAATAAGATGGACTTGGTTGATTTTTCGAAAGAACGTTTCGATGAGATTGTGGTTGAGTATAAGAAATTTGTGGAGCCACTAGGGATTCCTGATGTGAACTGCATTCCGCTTTCTGCATTGGATGGAGATAATGTGGTAGATAAGTCTGAACGTACTCCTTGGTATGAGGGTCCTTCATTGCTGGATTTCCTTGAAACTGTTCATATTGATAATGACCATAACTTATCGGATTTCCGTTTCCCGGTTCAATATGTCTTGCGCCCGAATCTGGACTTTAGAGGATTCTGTGGTAAGGTAGCTTCGGGTATCATCCGTAAAGGGGATACTGTGATGGCACTCCCTTCCGGAAAAACATCGAAAGTGAAGAGCATCGTTACATACGACGGAGAGTTGGATTATGCTTTTCCGCCACAGTCTGTTACGTTGACGCTGGAAGATGAAATAGATGTGTCGCGCGGCGAAATGCTTGTGCACCCAGATAACTTGCCTATTGTTGACCGTAACTTTGAAGCAATGATGGTCTGGATGGACGAAGAGCCGATGGATATTAATAAGTCATTCTTTATTAAGCAGACTACTAATGTGAGTCGTACCCGTGTTGACGTCATTAAATATAAGGTGGATGTGAACACTATGGAGCAACTGTCTCTGGAGAATGGAGCACTGACAAAGGAAACTTTGCCTTTGCAACTGAATCAGATTGCCCGTGTGGTGCTGACTACCGCTAAGGAGCTTTTCTTTGATTCCTATAAGAAAAATAAGTCTTGCGGCTCGTTTATCCTGATTGATCCGATTACGAACAATACTTCTGCGGTAGGTATGATTATCGACCGGGTGGAAATGAAGGATATGAATAATACGGATGATATTCCTGTACTTGATATGTCGAAACTGGGAATTACTCCGGAACATTATGAGGCTGTAGAGAAAGCTGTGAAGGAACTGAAACGTCAGGGATTCGCAGTGAAAATAATTAAATAATAGGATATGGGATTACTCGAATTTAATAAACTGCCAATTAATACATTGGTGGGTGCCGATTGGAAAACGTTTAAGGCTATCACGGCCAATCGCGAAATTGGTGAAGCTTATAAAGGCAAATACCGATTGACAAAAGCTGTGTGCCGATTGCTTTCTCCACTGGCTTCATTGCAAGATAAGCGTTATGAGAAGTTATTGGCAAATCAGCCTCTGGAACATGATCCTGTTTTTATTCTGGGGCACTGGCGGAGTGGAACGACTTTCGTGCATAATGTTTTCTCTTGTGACAAGCACTTTGGCTATAACACAACTTATCAGACTGTATTTCCTCATTTGATGATGTGGGGGCAACCTTTCTTCAAGAAGAATATGAGTTGGCTAATGCCGGATAAACGTCCGACAGATAATATGGAGTTGGCTGTCGATCTTCCGCAAGAAGAAGAGTTTGCACTTGCAAATATGATGCCTTATACATATTATAATTTTTGGTTTTTGCCAAAATACCAACAGGAATATGCCGATAAATATTTGCTGTTTGATGATATTACAGATGCAGAACTGAAAGTATTTGAAGAGGTGTTCACTAAGTTAATCAAGATATCATTGTGGAATACGCATGGAACTCAATTCCTTAGCAAAAATCCTCCGCATACAGGCCGTGTGAAAGAGTTGGTGAAAATGTTCCCGAATGCGAAATTCATCTACCTGATGCGTAACCCGTATACTGTTTTCGAATCTACACGCAGTTTCTTTACGAATACGATTCAACCGTTGAAATTGCAGGATATCAGCAATGAACAAATAGAGGAAAATATCATTTCTATTTATGCTAAGCTTTATCATAAATATGAAGCGGATAAGAAATTTATTCCTGAAGGTAACTTGATGGAAGTGAAGTTTGAAGATTTCGAAGCAGATGCGATGGGGATGACAGAGGATATTTATCATTCACTATCTATTCCCGGATTTGCCGAAGCACGTGCAGATATAGAAAAGTATGTCGGCGGTAAGAAGGGGTATAAGAAGAATAAATATAAATATGATGACCAGACCATCCGTTTGGTGGAGGAGAATTGGGGATTTGCTTTGAAGCAATGGAATTATAATTTATAAAAGAATATAAGAAAGGAAAGGTATTAATGATACAGAAAATCGTTCATCGCCTGTTGATGGCAGGTTTCGTTGCATTTTTTTCTTCCTTGTCTTTGATGGCGCAGCATAAGGTAGAAATGTTACCATTCGGAGATATGGATCAATGGGTGGATCGTCAGATAAAGGAGTCGGGCATTATAGGTGGTAATACAAAGAATGTATTTGCGATAGGTCCGACCACTACCATCAAGGGAGATCAGGTTTATAAGAATATGGGTGGTTCTCCTTGGGCTACTTCGAATGTAATGGCTAAAGTGGCAGGTATTACCAAAACAAACACTTCGGTTTTTCCTGAAAAACGGGGAAACGGATACTGTGCACGTTTGGATACACGCATGGAAAGTGTGAAGGTGCTGGGGCTCGTCAATATAACGGTGCTGGCTGCCGGTTCTGTCTTTGCAGGGTCGGTGCATGAACCTATTAAAGGAACAAAGAATCCGCAGAAGATGCTTCAGACCGGTATTCCGTTCACAAAGAAACCGATTGCTCTTCAATTTGATTATAAAGTGAAGATGTCCGACAGAGAGAATCGTATTCGGGCTACCGGCTTTAGTAGAATAACGGATGTATCGGGAAAAGATTATCCGGCAGCTATCCTGTTATTGCAAAAGCGTTGGGAAGATGCGAACGGGAATGTGTATGCGAAGCGGATTGGTACGATGGTGACTTATTACTATCATACTACGGACTGGAAGAATAATGCTACGTATGAGATTATGTATGGTGACATTACGGGCCGTCCCGAATACAAATCGCACATGATGCGTCTGCAAGCAACTGAAAATTATACGCTGAACAGTAAAGGTGAGAGTGTACCCATCCACGAAGTGGCTTGGGGTGATGAAAAGGATGTGCCTACACATATGTGTCTTCAGTTCACTTCTAGTCATGGCGGAGCATATATTGGTTCTCCGGGAAATACTTTATGGATTGATAATGTGAAGCTAGTATATTAGTTATTTCGTCAAGGAATTAAAATAGCTAATGAAATAGTTTCTTCATTAGCTATTTTTTTTGTTTTGAATCTTCAGTTAAAATGCCCTCAGACGCCTTCTGGACTTATATGGCTGTTTTATCATTCGATAAAATGACATCGTGGAATGAATTTTTACGTGTTTTTTTGTTTGTGTTATATTAAATATCTATATTTGCACTAATTTTAAAGCAAGGGAGGTCGTTTAGTACCTCTTTGATTAACGAGAGTGTCATTATACATAATGTATTATACGGCATAGAAATATATTATTTACTAAAATAAATTGAGATGAAAAAGGGTTTATTGTTTATTTTATTGGCAGCAGTCTCAGTGGGTCTGTCTGCTCAGGAAAAAGAAAAAGCGGCAAAGAGCTATACTGTAGAAACAAACCGCTTCGGTTCTAACTGGTTTATCAGCGGTGGCGTTGGTGCGCAAATGTATTTTGGCGACAACGATAGCAAAGCTGATTTTGGAAAACGTATTGCTCCGGCACTTGATATTGCCGTAGGTAAGTGGTTCACTCCGGGAATCGGATTGCGTGTTGCTTACAATGGACTACAAGCTAAGGGAGCTGCTCCTTCTGCTAATACTTTGTACGCAGAGAATGAGAAGTTTTCTAATGGATATTACAAGCAAAAGTGGAATATGGCTAATTTCCATGGAGATGTTCTGTTCAACCTTTCTAATATGTTCTGCGGATATAACGAAGAACGTATTTACTCTTTCATTCCTTATGTAGGAGCTGGTGTAGCACTGTCTTGGACAAAACCTCGCACTGAAAACTTGGGACTTAACGCTGGTTTGATTAACCGTTTCCGTTTGTCTTCTGCTTTGGATCTTAACGTTGAATTGCGTACCCTTTTGATGAAGGATGCATTTGGCGGTAAAAGTAAAGAAGGTATGGCAGGTGTAACTGTAGGTGTTACTTACAAGTTCAAAAAACGTGGTTGGAACGCTGTTCCTACTGTACCTATGGTACCGGAAAGCCAGTTGGATGACATGAGAAACAGAATGAATTCTCTGAAGGGTGAAAACGAATCTTTGAAACGTGACTTAGTTGAAGCACGTAACAAGAAGCCGGAAGTAATCGTTAAGAAAGAAGGCGGATTCGTTCCACGTCTTGTTGTTGTATTCAATATCGGTAAGAGCAACATAACTAAGAGAGAGTACATGAATATCGAAGCTATGGCTAAAGGTATCAAAGCTAATCCTAACAAAACATTTACTGTAACAGGTTATGCTGATAAGGGTACTGGCTCTGCTGAATATAACTTGAAGTTGAGTAAGAAGAGAGCTGAAGCTGTTCGCGACTTGATGGTTAACGAATTTGGAGTTCCTGCTTCTCAATTGAAGGTTGAATACAAGGGTGGTGTAGGCAATATGTTCTACGATGATGCTAAACTAAGCCGTGTAGCTATTGTTGAAGAATAATATACATTCGTAATAATAGAATAAAAGAGACGTTTCCTTTCACGGGAAACGTCTTTTTTTGTACTTTTGTACCCTATGAGCAGAATAGTAGCAATAGATTATGGAAAGAAGCGCACAGGAATTGCTGTCAGCGATACAATGCAGTTGATTGCAAATGGACTGACAACAGTACCCACACATGAACTTCTGAACTTTATCGGTGAATATGTAGCTAAAGAACCGGTAGAACGGATTATTATCGGACTGCCTAAGCAAATGAATAATGAGGTTTCTGAAAATATGAAGAATATAGAGCCTTTTGTTCGTTCACTTAAAAAGCGTTTTCCGGAAATTCCTGTGGAGTATGTAGACGAACGTTTCACATCTGTACTTGCACATCGCACGATGCTGGAGGCAGGCTTGAAAAAGAAAGATCGGCAGAACAAAGCTCTAGTGGATGAAATCAGTGCTACTATTATTTTGCAAACTTATTTAGAGAGTAAACGTTTTAATATATAAGACAGATTATAATTTAATTTTTTAGTAGAGTATAAAAGTATGATTTTACCTATTTATGTATATGGCCAGCCTGTGTTGAGAAAGGTGGCAGAGGACATAACTCCGGATTATCCGAATTTAAAAGAGCTAATTGCTAATATGTTTGAAACAATGGTGAATGCTGACGGTGTAGGCTTGGCTGCTCCGCAGATTGGTTTACCCATTCGTGTTGTTACGATTACTTTGGATCCGCTTTCGGAGGACTATCCTGAATTTAAAGATTTTAATAAGGCTTATATTAACCCCCATATCTTGGAAGTAGGCGGTGAAGAAGTGAATATGGAAGAAGGCTGCCTCAGTCTTCCTGGCGTTCATGAGACTGTGAAAAGAGGAGATAAGATCCGCGTGAAATATATGGACGAGGATTTTGTAGAACACGAAGAAGTAGTGGAAGGCTATTTGGCTAGAGTGATGCAGCATGAGTTTGATCATCTGGACGGTAAGATGTTCATCGATCATATTTCTCCGCTTCGGAAACAGATGATAAAAGGAAAGTTGAACACGATGCTGAAAGGAAAAGCGCGTAGTTCGTATAAGATGAAACAGGTGAAATAAAGATAAAAAACGTTTATATCCCTGTTAAGTAAGCGAAAAGCATTATTTTTGCTTCGTTTACAAGCATAAAATGTCGATGATAAAAAGAATATTAACAGCTTTATTACTGTTCCCTACGCTGGTATGTGCTCAGATAAATACGGAGCGGGTGATGACTATTGCCCGAAACGCTCTTTATTTTGAGGACTATGTACTTTCTATTCAGTATTTTAACCAGGTGATTAATGCTAAACCTTATCTGTATGAGCCTTATTTCTTCCGGGCATTGGCTAAGCTTAATCTGGAAGATTTTCAAGGAGCGGAAACTGATTGTGATGCAGCTATCCAACGTAATCCGTTTGTGGTAGGAGCATATCAGGTTCGGGGATTGGCAAGAATCCGTTTGGGTAAATTTGACGGAGCCATTGAGGATTATAAAAAGGCTTTGCATTATGATCCTGAGAATATCACGCTATGGCATAATCTGACATTATCGCATATCCAGAAGAAGGATTATGATTCTGCGAAGGATGATTTGGAAAGTTTGCTGAAGGTTTCTCCGCGCTACACCCGTGCTTACCTGATGAGAGGAGAGGTGTCGTTGCATCAAAAGGACACCATAGCAGCGTTGAATGATTTTAATAAAGCTCTCGAACTTGATAAATATGATCCGGATGCGTGGTCTGCAAGGGCTATTGTCAAATTGCAGCAGTCGAAGTATGCAGAGGCTGAATCTGATTTTGACCGGGCAATTCATCTGAGTGCGAGAAATGCAGGTAATTATATCAACCGCGCCTTGGCCAGATTCCATCAGAATAATCTGCGAGGAGCAATGAGTGATTATGATTTGGCATTGGATATTGATCCTAATAATTTTATCGGGCATTATAACCGTGGACTGTTGCGTGCGCAGGTAGGCGATGATAACCGGGCCATCGAGGACTTCGACTTTGTAATCAAGATGGAACCGGACAATATGATGGCCACCTTTAACCGGGGTGTGCTTCGTGCCCAAACCGGCGATTATCGCGGGGCAATACAAGATTATTCAACAGTTATCGAACAATATCCGAACTTCTTAGCGGGATATTATCATCGTTCGGAAGCACGTAAAAAGATTGGTGACCGTAAAGGGGCTGAACAGGATGAGTTTAAGGTTCTGAAAGCCCAGATAGATCAACGGAATGGGGTGACCAATAATAATGATGTGGCTCAGAATACTAAAGATAAGGATGAGGAAGGGAAAGACAACGAAGAAGGGAAAACCCGTAAGAAATCTGATAAGAATATGAATAATTATCGGAAAATTGTAATTGCGGATGATTCTGAGGCTGAGCAACGGTATACAAGTGATTATCGTGGCCGTGTGCAAGATAAGAACGTGAATATAACATTAGAGCCGATGTTTGCCTTGACTTATTATGAAAAAATGAGCGATGTGAAGCGTTCGGTGAATTTCCATAAAACGATAGAAGACTTAAATGTTACAGGTGTGCTTCCGAAGCGTCTCCGTATTACAAACATGGAAGCTCCGCTAACAGAAGATCAGGTAAAATTCCATTTTGCTTTGATTGATGCACATACATCGGCCATTGTTGCCGATGATAAGAGTGCACCGAAACGTTTTGCCCGTGCATTAGACTTCTACCTAGTACAAGACTTCTCAAGTGCAGTTGCCGATTTGACACAGGCAATCTTGCTCGATGGAGATTTCTTCCCGGCATATTTTATGCGCGCGCTTATCCGCTGCAAGCAGTTGGAATACCAAAAGGCTGAACAAATAGCCGAGTCAGATGTTCTGGGTGATGCTAAACGTAAAGGAATAACCGCAGTAGATTATGAAATAGTGAGAAAAGACTTGGATAAGGTGATTAATCTGGCACCGGACTTTGTGTATGCGTATTATAACCGTGCCAATGTTTCTGCAATGCTAAAGGATTACCGGGCTGCAATTGCCGATTTTGATAAGGCTATTGAGTTGAATCCGGATTTTGCAGATGCTTATTTCAATCGAGGACTTACTCATATCTTCTTAGGTAATAATAAACTAGGAATTTCTGACTTAAGTAAAGCCGGTGAATTGGGAATTGTTTCCGCTTATAATGTAATCAAGCGATTTACTGACCAGTCGGAATAACATTTTTTTGATAAAAAATTGAAAACTCAAAAGATTTAGTTACTTTTGCGTGCTAATTATGAAAATATAACATCATCATATTATGATAAAGATAACATTTCCCGATGGCTCCGTTCGTGAGTATAACGAAGGAGTGAACGGTTTACAGATTGCAGAAAGTATCAGTTCACGTCTGGCACAGGAAGTGCTGGCTTGCGGCGTGAATGGCGAGACTTATGATTTAGGACGTCCTATTAATGAAGATGCTGATTTTGTTCTTTATAAATGGGATGATGCAGAAGGTAAGCATGCTTTTTGGCATACAAGTGCCCACTTGCTGGCTGAAGCTTTGCAGGAACTTTATCCGGGTATCCAATTTGGTATCGGACCGGCTATTGAAAACGGATTCTACTATGATGTTGATTTGGGAGATGCTGTGATTAAAGAAAGCGATCTTCCTGCGATTGAAGCCAAAATGCTGGAGCTGTCTGCTAAAAAAGAAGCTGTAGTCAGAGAAAGCATTGCTAAAGCTGATGCTTTGAAAATGTTTGGCGATCGTGGAGAAACCTACAAATGTGAATTGATTTCCGAACTGGAAGACGGACATATTACTACGTATACTCAGGGTGCGTTTACCGATCTTTGCCGTGGCCCTCACTTAATGACGACCGCTCCGATCAAGGCCATCAAACTAACGACTGTAGCAGGTGCTTACTGGCGTGGCCATGAAGATCGTAAGATGTTGACCCGTATTTATGGTATCACGTTCCCGAAAAAGAAATTGCTGGATGAATATCTGGTATTGCTGGAGGAAGCAAAGAAACGCGACCACCGCAAAATCGGCAAAGAGATGCAGTTGTTTATGTTCTCCGAGACAGTTGGTAAAGGACTCCCGATGTGGTTGCCAAAAGGTACTGCGTTGCGCTTGCGCCTGCAAGAATTCCTGCGTCGTATACAGACACGTTACGACTATCAGGAAGTAATAACTCCGCCGATTGGTAATAAGTTGCTATACGTGACTTCCGGTCACTATGCAAAATATGGTAAAGATGCGTTCCAGCCTATCCATACTCCGGAAGAGGGGGAAGAATACTTCTTGAAACCGATGAACTGTCCACACCACTGTGAGATATATAAAAACTTTCCGCGTTCATATAAAGATCTGCCTTTGCGTATTGCAGAGTTTGGTACGGTTTGCCGCTATGAACAAAGTGGTGAGTTGCATGGTTTAACTCGTGTACGTAGCTTTACGCAGGACGATGCACATATCTTCTGCCGCCCGGAACAAGTGAAGGATGAATTCCTTCGTGTAATGGATATCATATCTATCGTGTTCCGTTCTATGGATTTCCAGAATTTCGAGGCACAGATATCATTGCGTGATAAAGTGAACCGTGAAAAGTATATTGGTAGCGATGAAAACTGGGAAAAAGCGGAACAGGCTATTATCGAGGCTTGTGAAGAAAAAGGTTTGCCTGCTAAGATAGAGTATGGAGAAGCAGCCTTCTACGGTCCTAAGCTCGATTTTATGGTGAAAGACGCTATCGGTCGTCGTTGGCAGTTGGGTACTATTCAGGTTGACTACAACTTGCCGGAACGTTTTGAACTTGAATATATGGGTTCTGACAATCAGAAACATCGTCCAGTGATGATTCACCGTGCTCCGTTCGGATCAATGGAACGTTTCGTTGCTGTATTGATTGAACATACTGCCGGTAAATTCCCATTGTGGTTAACACCGGAACAAGTTGTTATTCTGCCAATCAGTGAGAAATTCAATGAGTATGCAGAACAGGTGAAGATGTATCTGAAGATACATGAAATTCGCGCGATTGTAGACGATCGTAATGAGAAAATCGGTCGTAAGATTCGTGATAATGAGATGAAGCGCATTCCTTATATGCTGATTGTAGGTGAAAAAGAAGCTGAAAATGGTGAAGTTTCTGTTCGCAGACAAGGTGAAGGGGATAAAGGTACCATGAAATTTGAAGAATTTGCTAAAATTTTGAACGAAGAAGTTCAGAATATGATAAATAAATGGTAACTTTGCAGCCGTTTCATGATAAATATTTAGTAGAACAATAAAAAGATCAAACTAGGAAGTAAACGTATTGAATGAAGAATGACACTTTAAAAGGGCAATACAGAATCAACGAACAGATTCGTGCCAAAGAAGTTCGCATAGTGAGCGACGATATTGAACCGAAGGTATATCCTATCTTTCAGGCCCTTAAAATGGCTGAAGAGAAAGAATTGGATTTAGTGGAGATTTCGCCTAATGCTCAACCCCCTGTTTGTCGTATTATTGATTATTCTAAATTTCTTTATCAATTAAAGAAACGTCAGAAGGAACAGAAAGCGAAGCAGGTGAAGGTCAATGTAAAGGAAATCCGTTTCGGACCCCAGACAGATGACCACGATTACAACTTTAAGTTGAAGCATGCAAAAGGATTTTTGGAGGATGGTGATAAGGTGAAAGCTTATGTATTCTTTAAAGGTCGTTCCATCCTTTTCAAAGAACAGGGTGAGGTGTTGTTGCTTCGTTTTGCAAATGATCTCGAAGATTATGCAAAAGTAGACCAAATGCCGGTGCTTGAAGGAAAGCGAATGATTATTCAGCTTTCTCCGAAAAAGAAAGAAGTGAAAAAGCCGGCAACTCCGAAACCTGCTGCTCCTGCTCAGAAAGCAGAGAAGCCGGAAACGAGCGAAGAATAAGTTAGAAAGGATGCGTAACGCGCAGGTATAGTGCGTTGCCATTATATATTTAATAATTTAAAAACAAGTAAGATGCCAAAGATGAAGACTAACTCCGGTTCTAAAAAGAGGTTTACCCTTACCGGAACAGGTAAAATCAAAAGAAAGCACGCTTTTCACAGTCACATTTTGACTAAGAAATCCAAGAAGAGAAAAAGAAATCTGTGCTACTCTACAACTGTTGATTCAACAAATGTAAGCCAGGTTAAGGAACTCTTAGCAATGAAGTAATCAAAAGCGTAAAAGTATTATTAAAGTATTAACCGAATGCATTAGCCTGAAGTTCGCTGCGTGAAGTAGCGGCGCTAACATTCAAAAAAAGTAAAACTATGCCAAGATCAGTAAATCATGTTGCTTCAAAAGCAAGAAGAAAGAAAATTTTGAAATTGACCAGAGGTTACTTTGGTGCAAGAAAAAATGTATGGACCGTAGCTAAAAACACTTGGGAGAAGGGTTTGACTTACGCGTTCCGTGACCGTAGAAATAAGAAAAGAAACTTCCGCGCTCTTTGGATACAACGTATCAACGCTGCTGCACGTCTTGAAGGAATGTCTTATTCTAAATTGATGGGCGGTTTGCACAAAGCCGGTATCGAAATAAACCGTAAGGTTTTGGCTGATTTAGCAATGAATCACCCGGAAGCTTTCAAAGCTGTAGTTGAAAAAGCAAAAGCTGCTTAAGTCTCAACAGTTTATGAATTACAAAGTGTCAGTTACTTAGTCGGTAGCTGACACTTTTCTTTTGTTAGGCAGAGAGAACGGAATGAAAAAAATGTTAGTAGATAAACAAATTCCTGCTTTTTCTTGCTAATATCAGAGATTCTTATTACATTTGTGATACAAAAATATTAGCCGTATCGACTGGATCGGGAAACTCTTCAAATTAATCTGATGCACCGAGAAAGCTTCGTTCTTCAATGGCGGGCCACATTCCTTCGGGATAGCTTAAAGCCGGTGGATTACAAAGAGGGCGAGCGCTCAAATCTTGTTCTATCAGAGTTTCATCACATCGTCGGTACGGCTTTTTTATATACTTTCCTATGATATTTTATTTCTCCGGTACAGGCAACTCTAAGTGGATTGCAAACCAGCTCTCCATTGAACAGCACGATTATTTAGTTTCTATTCCTGAAATGTTGAAGAAACGAGTGGGCAATTTTTGTTTGCGCAAAGACGAAAGCGTAGGATTTGTGTTTCCAATATACTCGTGGGCACCTCCTGAAATAGTATTACGCTTTATCCGGTGGATTGAATTTAAAGGTTATAAGCCTAAGTATCTGTATTTTGTTTGCTCCTGTGGCGACGATACGGGGCTAGCTCAAAAAGTGTTGCTGAAATCATTTGCAGTCAAAGGGTGGGAGTGCCATGCCGGTTTCTCTGTTATTATGCCCAATAATTATGTGTTGCTTCCTGGCTTTGATGTAGATAGCAAAGAGTTAGAAACGAGAAAATTGGAAGATGCGGTTACGACACTAAGAAGAATCAATGACTTGATTAAAAAGGAAGAACGCATTTTTTTAGTTAAAGAGGGAAGTTATCCTTTCATAAAGACGCGGATTATTAATCCCTTGTTCAATCGCTTTTCGATGTCTCCTAAAAACTTTTATGCTACGGATGTCTGTATTGGGTGTAAGCGTTGTGAAAAAAGCTGCCCGGTAGGTAATGTTATAGTGAGGGAAGGTAAGCCGGCGTGGGGAAAGAATTGCACCTCTTGCCTGGCATGTTATCATATTTGCCCTCAGCAAGCGGTGCAGTATGGGAATAGAACAAAAAATAAGGGGCAATATTTCAACCCCGATTCAGCCTATTGATCTTTGATTTTAATGCAGCAGTGAGACAGGTCTTCGATAATAGCCAGACTCTCCACTCTTACGCCTTGCTCTTCGAGTATTTTGCGGCCATTCTGAAACGCTTTTTCAATGATAAATCCCATTCCTACCAGATTTGCTCCTGATTGCTTGATGAGGTCGAGAATGCCCAATGCTGCGTTGCCGTATGCCAGAAAGTCATCTACAAAAAGAACATTATCCTGAGGGGTGAGGAAGTCAGCACTGATAACGACTTCATAGTCACGATCTTTGGTGAATGAGTGTACTGTCGTACTCAATGCATTCTGGATTGTTTTTGGCGATTTCTTCTTTGCAAACACAACCGGTAAATCCATCAGATAACCTGTCATGATGGCGGGAGCAATGCCGCTCGCTTCAATTGTCATAATCTTATTTACGTTTGTGGCTGCAAATCGACGGACAAATTCAACCCCGATTGATTTCATCAGAACCGGGTCCATTTGGTGGTTAATAAAACCGTCTACTTTCAGGATACCTCCTTCGTAGCATTTTCCATCTTGCAAAATTCTTTTTTTAAGTAATTGCATACAGTATGTTGTTAATTAATAATGTGCTAATATGCCATTCCGCATAAGAGGGCGGGTGATGGTATATTAGCACATGGATATTTTAATAGTTACTTGTTGTTTCTTGTGTCTTTCACACGGACCGCCTTTCCTTCGCTCTGTGGCAGAGAACCTTTCTTCACCAACTTCAATTTAGGAGTTACCAGAATTTCATCTTTCAGTTGGCGTGTGATATCCTTGCGGATTTTCTCCAGTTCAATGTAGTTGTCCGTAGAAAGATCGCTCAATTCCACTTCCACAATCATTTCGTCCTGGTTGTTGACAGTTTCCAAGGTAATCAGGTAGTTGCTACCCAGTTCGGGGAATTGCACCAGAATCTTCTCAACTTGCATCGGGAAGATGTTGACCCCTTTAATGATAAACATATCATCACTGCGCCCTTTGATGCGGTCGATGCGGATATGCGTACGGCCGCACGGACATTTACCGGGAAGAATCCGAGTCAGGTCACGAGTACGATAGCGGATTAGCGGCATCATTTCGCGGTCGAGAGTAGTAAGGACTAATTCTCCTATTTCTCCTTCGGGTACAGGTTCGCAGGTTTCAGGATCAATGATCTCTACCAAGTAGCAATCTTCCCAAAAGTGCATTCCATTCTGTTCTTCGCATTCGAAGGCGACACCCGGACCATTCATTTCTGTCATACCAAAGCTATTGTATGCTTTCACGCCCAACATTCGTTCTATTTTACGACGTTGTTCGTCAGTATGAGGTTCGGCACCGATGACCAGGGTTTTTAGTGTTGTTCCTCTAGGGTCGAGTCCTTCCTCCTGAAATACTTCGGCAAGACGGATGGCATAACTGGGGATAGCGTGTAAAGCAGTAGTCTTGAAGTCGTTAATGAACTTAATCTGTCGCTTACTATTTCCGGCTGCGGCAGGAACCGTGAGACAACCAAGGCGTTCTGCACCATATTGGAAACCCAGTCCACCCGTAAACATACCATAACCGGAACTATTCTGGAAAACGTCTGTTTTACGGATTCCTACCGAATACAGGCATCGAGCTACCAGATTTGCCCACGAATCAAGGTCATGTTGCGAATGAACAATGACTGTCGGATTTCCGGTAGTACCACTGGAAGAGTGAATACGTACACCATCGTTGCTCATATCGCCTGCCACTAGTCCGAAGGGGTAGTTGGCACGCATATCTGCTTTGGTAGTAAAAGGTAATTTACGGATGTCATCCAAAGATTGTATGCTGTCCGTAGTGATGCCGTGTTTGCTGAATACTTCTTTATAATAAGGAGCGTTTGCAGCTATGCTGATTGTTTTTTTGAGCCGTTGAAGTTGTAATTCCTGCAACTTCTCGCGGCTCATGGTTTCTATTTCTTCTTCCCAGTATTGTGTACTCATGATAATGGCGGTTGTTACATTAGCTTTTCTGCAATTTCCTTGCCGGCAGCCAATGCTTTAAGGTTCATTTCTACGATTGCCTCTCCTTTGCGCAGGAAGATTTCGCGAATGCTATCCTGCACTTTTTCGTAATCAATTCCCAGGAATGGAATGGTAGCTCCTAATAATACAATATTAGCGACACGGGCAGTACCTACCTCTTTCGCCACCTTGTCTACGTTCAATACAATCTTATGAGGCAATTTATTTATTTCCGCCATAACCTTGTCTGCTTCCGGATAATTCGGAATGTTTACAAACGGAGTTTCGTTTGTCACCAACCAGCCTTCGGGGCTGAGGTAGGGGAGATAGCGCAGCCCTTCCATAGGTTCCAGTGAGATGATAAGATCACATTTCCCGGAAGGAATCAAGTCGGAAGCAATGGGTTGGTCGCTGATGCGTAGATTGGATTGAACATCCCCTCCACGTTGGCTCATTCCGTGTACTTCTGCCTGTTTCATGTAAAGTCCTTCCTTCAAGGCAGCTTTGCCGATTACTGTAGCGATGGACAAAATACCTTGTCCGCCTACTCCTGATAATATAATGTCTTTCTTCATGGCTTACTTACTTCTTTTTTTGCGTGCTAATGTTTGGATACACTCTCTGCGTGGGATAATAACGGATACACCACGGTATTCGATTTCTTCGCGTATGATTTGCTTCATTTCCTCGTAGTTCTTCTTCAATGGAACAACCACGCGGATATGATTGGGTTCAACACCGAGTCCTGCGCATATTGCTTCAATGCGTCCGGTTCCGGCAGAATCTTGTCCTCCGGTCATAGCGGTCGTCTCATTGTCGGAGATAACAATCGTTACGTTTGCATTTTCATTGACGCAATCAAGCAGTCCCGTCATTCCGGAGTGAGTAAATGTTGAATCACCTATTACGGCAACTGCCGGATAAACTCCACCATCGGAAGCACCTTTAGCCATAGTAATAGAAGCACCCATATCTACGCACGAGTTAATGGCGTTGAACGGAGCATTCGCACCTAGCGTATAGCATCCGATATCGCTGAATACCTTGTGCGACGGATATTCTTCTTTCAGAACTTCGGTCAGCGTGATGTACATATCGCGGTGTCCACAACCTTCGCAAAGTGCGGGCGGACGCATTTCGACCACTGAAGGAATACCAAATTCCGATTTGTTTTCTTTACCTACTGCACGTGCTACAGAGTCCGGATTCAATTCACCATCCTGTGACAGCGTACCATCCAAACGACCTTTTACTTTCACTCCGATGCCAAGATAACCTTTCAACTGTTTTTCTACAAACGGCTGTCCGTCTTCCAGAACCAAGATTTCATCACAAGACTCAATCAGTTGATGTAGCTGTTTTTTAGGCAAAGGATACTGCCCGATTTTGAGTACCGGATACTCGCAACCTTCGGGATAATTCTCCATCAGATAGTTGTAGCCGATACCACAAGCGATAATACCTAATTTCTTATTAGGACCATCCGTATACTTATTGTAAGGTGATTCTTCCGAAGCTTTGATAAACTCGTCCTGACGGTCAAGTAACACTTTATAGCGTTTGCGGGCATTTCCCGGTAACAAGATAAATTGGCGAGGATCTTCGCTGAAAGATATACCGTTCTGCGGCTTCTGTTCTTGCTGCTCTACGCCGGAGCGAGAGTGTGCAAGGCGCGTTACCATACGCATTAAAACAGGTTCGCCCAGTTTTTCGGAAAACTCAAAGCCATTGTATACCATGTCATATGCTTCTTGCTGATTGCTGGGCTCATACATCGGTATTAGAGAAAAGTCTCCGTAGAAACGGCTATCTTGTTCATTTTGAGAAGAGTGCATACTAGGGTCGTCAGCAGCTACTACGATTAATCCGCCTTTTACGCCTGTGATGGCAGAGTTGACAAAACAGTCGGCAGCTACGTTCATACCTACATGCTTCATGCAGACTAATGCACGTTTACCAACGAAAGACATACCCAATGCGGCTTCTATCGCTGTCTTTTCATTAGAACACCAACGGCTATGTATATTCTGTTCGGTCGTGATAGGGGCCATTTGAATATATTCCGTAATTTCGGTTGAAGGAGTGCCGGGGTAGGCGTATACACCTGAAAGTCCGGCATCCAGTGCAGCTTGTGCAATGGCTTCATCGCCAAGTAAGAGTTGCTTGCTCATATATATTTCTTTTATTAGTGTTAATCACAGTTTGTTAATATATCGCACAAAGATAGAATTTTCGTTCCGTTTTATCACCAAATTACTTGAAAATCTTTCTTTCATTCAGTGCTTTCCAGTATTTTCTTGCATTAGCCATATGGTCGGCATAATTGGATGCAAAGTTGTGAGTGCCCGAGAAATCTTCTTTGGCGCACATATAGATGTAGTTGTGCTTCGTATAATTCAATACGCTGTCAATTCCCTTTTTTGAAGGGATGCGGATAGGCCCCGGGGGGAGTCCCGTATTTAAATAAGTATTATACGGTGAGTTCACTTTCAGATTTTCGTTAGTGATTCGTCTTAGACCGAAATCTTGCAGGGCGAATTTGATGGTCGGGTCAGCTTGTAGGGGCATATCTTTCTGCAAACGATTGATATACAGTCCGGCCACCATCGGCTTCTCTTCATTATTATTCGTTTCCTCTTCAACAATAGAGGCCAAGGTGCAAACTTCTTCGGGTGTCATTCCGATGGCTGTGGCTTGTGCCAATCGTTCATTATTCCAGAAGCGTTCATGTTCTTTTTGGATACGCGCAAAGAGTTTGTCTACACTCATGTCCCAATATACCTGATAAGTTTCGGGAATGAAAAGACAGGGAATGGTTGCAGGAACATATCCCAACTTTGATTGGAAAGTGGAATCAAACAGTTGTTTGGCAATCTCGGTGGAGTCAATCATCAGTTGTTTGCCAATGCTTCGCGCCAGTCGGTCTAATGTGCGTACACTACCGATAGTGAGGTTTATCGGCTCCTGATATCCTCTGGAAAAGCGGCTGTAAACATGATAAACGTTATCGTTCGGACGAATGGCATATCGTCCGGTATGTATGTTCCGATTAAAGTCTTTGTATTTAGCCATCCACTGAAAACCTGTAAGCTTATTGACATGACCCTGCTTCTTTATCTTATTATATATGGAGTCGGCCGTATCATCCCGGTCTACATATATGTAGACTGTTTTAGAAGGATGAAATTGCGGGTAAAAAAGATAGTAGTATACGGCTCCTCCGGCAGCAGCGCAAGGAAGGAAAACTACGGCTAGGATGGATAATAAAATGGTTCTCTTTTTTTTCTTCATCTTATGAAAACGTTTTTTTAGGGACGTAATTTTGCAGCGTCAAAGATAAAAAGAATTTGGATAAGAGTGATTTCTTTTCGGGATGAATCTTTCTTTTGCCACATTTTGTATCTATATTAAGTATTATAAGGGGGAAAACAAAAATGTGGCAGAGTTGATAATCAATAAAATAAGTCTGGAAATACTCATGTTTTTAAATAAGTTTACAGAAAAGCATAGTGATGTTTTTGCTTAAATGGAGATGAAAACTGCATTTTCTTATAACGAAAAGAAAGAAGCATATCAGAGTCGATACGCTTCTTTCTTTTCACTTTTAGTAATCAATGAGATCACTATTTACAATCTTATTACCTAGTCTTCCTTATCCTTCTTTTCGTATCCCGGAGTTTGTTCCAGCAACGGATTGATGTTCTTCGTACTTACATCCAACGGCCATAATAGCTTGTGTTTCTCGTTCGTACTAATCAAAGAAGTAGTTGCCGGATAATTGGCAGAAGCAGAGAATACTAATGAATTGTGCGAAGCATCCTGCATACGCACTACATCAAACCAGCGCTTGCCTTCCCAAACAAATTCCTTATCACGCTCGTGCAAAATAGCGAGCTCATTGGCTTCGAAGCTGCCGTCACTATATTCGTGGCCAGGATAATTGGCTGTGCCATAAGCGCGTTTACGTACTTCGTTGATATAACTGCTGCATGATTCTCCCAATCCGTTGGCTACTTCGGCCATCATCAGCAAAGCATCAGCATAGCGATATACAATCACATCCGTATCATAAATCCTGTTATTGGTAGAATTGATAGAGCCTACACACTTTTTAAGGACACAGCCGAAACTTTTGGCATTCATATCTTCCGCAGTATAATATTCGAGGAATGTAGCATCGCGACGGGTATCTTTCTCGTCATAAGTAGACCAGAAATCATGAGTATATTCATGGCGGAACACTCCACCAGTTCCTTTCAGATTCAATGTATCCGTTTCTATCCGCTTGCCGTCACGTCCATACACCTGTCCGATAAACACAGCATCCTGATACAAGAACTGTCCACCCCAGTTGGAAGCTTCGCCGTCCGCAAAGTGCAGGGTGAAGATAACCTCTTTGTTATTCCGGTTTGAAGTACTGAATACACTTCCAAAGTCGGAGAGTAGTTCGAACTTACCCACTATCTGGTTCAAAGCAGCTTGAGCCACCTTCAAGTCGGGTGTTCCGGTAGCCGTATGTCCGGTAATGCTTACTTTGGCAGACCACATATATATTTCAGCTTTCAACATCAATGTTGCCGCTTTGGACCACATCGTCTTATCATAATTGTTTGCTACCGTAGCTTCTGCATAGTAATCTTCCGACTTTTGGATGTTGTTCTTTATAAATTCAAGTGTAGCTTCGGGTGTGGAGCGTTCTATGTAAAACTTCTCTGCCGTCACCTTTCCATTCAGCAACTCAACTTCCGTCACCAGAGGTACGCCGCCATAGGTTTTGTAAAGCATAAAGTAATACAACGATCTCAGTCCGTATGCTTGCCCCAGATAAAGCTTTCTGCTGGCTTCGTCCAGAAAACTGCATTCGTTCTCCACCTTCTGAATAAAGTGGTTCACTTGCATAATCGGAGTGTAAAGCCCATACCAATTGCTGATGCCTGGTTTATCCTCGTCGATTACGTTGGAACGTAAGTTTGCATAATTCAAACTCGTATTCTCGGATGAAGTACCCACACGTTGCGTGCCGCCGCGTACTTCTCCCAAAACATAGAACATATCATAGCTACCTCTCAACTGAGAATGTAACCCGTTCATATATCCCTCTACCTGAGCTTCATTGTTCCAGTAGTTTCCACTTCCGAAGTAATCTTCGGGAGAAAGATCCAACGCATCGCACGACGTATAGAGGACAGACGACACAAACAAAGAAAGGATGTATATTATATTTTTCATAATCTGTCTTTTTAATATTATTAGAAAGAAACGTTTATACCAAAAATCACTGTACGGGGCAGGGGATATCCACCGTTATTGTCCGCCTTTTCAGGAGAGAATAAGTGTTTAGCTTCCGTCAGGTAACCTAAGTTTTGTCCTGTGATGGATAATTCCACATTGCTCAACTTAGCCTTCTGCGCCCACATTGCTGGCAACCGGTAGGAAAGTGACAACTCGCGGAGTGCCAGATAATTACCATTGTACATAAACATGGTGGAACTACGGCAATAGTTTCTCTTACCCAACTGGTCTGCCCACACATATGTAGGATATTTAGCATTTGTGTTCTCAGGCGTCCATGTTTCCTTGGTTTCCTGAATTGTGTTGTAAGTACCTTGCGCACAAGCCATAATCCACATTGATTTCCAATCGACAGCTTTGAAGCCAAGCGCATAGTCAAATCGTGCGGATAATGTCAGGTCTTTCCAGCTTACGGTGGTGTTGATACCGCCTGTCCATTTAGGAACAGTATTTCCCACTTTCACCAAATCATAGTCATCAATCACTCCGTCGCCGTTGACATCTTTCCATTTCACATCACCCGGCTTGATAGGCAGGGCATTTGCTTTCTGGCTGTCCGACAGTTTATTGTATCCTTCCGTGCCACCATAAAGAGGACGTCCGGTCGATCCATTATTGCCGGAAGTAATATCAATGATGTTGGTCGGTATTTCATCCTGAGATTTGTAAATCCCTTCGGCAACAAACATATACAAGTCGCCCGGACGCTGTCCTTCCTGATAACCTCCTACCCACATCTTCTCGGTGCCATTGCCGGTATACACTTGATAGGCACTCTGACGGTTGCGTTCCAGTCCGTTGTTGGGGAGTGCCACCACTTTATTCAGGTTCAATGCGCCATTCCATCCTATGTTCCATTTCCAATCTTTCTGATTGATGATGCGGAAGTTAAGTTCAAACTCAAATCCCTGATTCTGGAACTTACCATTGTTGGAGACTACCGAACCTACTCCCGAAGTGGAAGGTACGGTTATATTGGCATATTTGTCGCTGGTCAAGCGGTTATAGTAAGTAAGGTTTGCGTTGATGCGGTTTTCGAGGAAACCAAGGTCAAGTCCTACTTCAAATGTTCTCGATTTTTCCCACATCAGGTATGGATTGGGTATGCTTCCCAGAAGAAAACCGGTGGAACCATTATAGGTATTGCTGCCATATGAACCCTGAACCGTATAGTTTCCTACGAAGTTCTTATTCACATTACCATTCAAACCAAAGCTGGCGCGCAGTTTACCAAATGAAAGTATGTCTGCCGTATTCGCCATGAATTTCTCTTTGCTGAATACCCATCCGGCTGATACACCGGGGAAGACTCCCCAACGGTTCTCTTTTGCCAGTTTAGAGTAACCGTCTTTTCTGAGTACCAGTGAAAGCAGGTATTTCGACTGATAGTCGTAGTTGACACGACCGAAGAAAGACATAATCCGTTGACGTGAATGCCAAGAGTCGATAGAGCGTTTGTTTTCGTCCTTTGAGGTATACTGCAAGTCCATAAAGTCGTCTGTCGGTGCACCCGAACCTGAAGCATTGAATCCTTTATTGTAAGAATCGTAATACTCGAAACCTACCATTGCATCCAGATAGTTGTCTTTATTAATCTGATAATTATAGTTCAATACTGCGTTGTATGTCTGATCCAGCGTACGGTCGTAGGATGCAGAAGAACTTCGTGAAGTCACCATATTGCCCGGTGAACTTAGGTAATCTTTGTTAAAAGCCTCCGTCTTTTCTTCCTGATAATACCAGATGGCACCTAGCTTTAATGATAATCCCTTCATGAAGTCAATCGTGAAGGACTGGTTCATGGTAAACTTATCCGTATTCTGATCTCTTACGAACTTATCGAAGTTATATTGCTGGTTACCGTCGCTTGAATTAGGACCTAGTAGCATTTCTCCGTCTGCATTATAGCCACGGAAAGTTGGCGGCAACGACAAACAACGGGAGAAATAGTTAGCTTCGGCACTTTGTGTGGCTGGTAGGCCATTCCAAGTTGCATCTGCAAAGTTGAAGCTGGAGTTGGAAGTCAACCATTCTTTCAATTTATAGTCGGCATTGAACGTAAAAGTGATACGCTTGTACCAGTTGCCGTATGCCGTACCGTCACTCTTATTATAACCTAATCCGGCATAATAATTTCCTTTATCATTTCCTCCGCTTACACTCAAATTATAATCCTGAGAGAAAGCCGGGCTGTGAACATTAAAGTCTGCGATATCCGTATTCTTATAGATTAGTTTATCGCCATAAATCGGATCAATCATTGTTTGCCATCCTTGGTTGAGCAAGAATGCCAGATTGTCGGCATATTTCATTGTGCTCCAGATGGCAGACGTGTTTTTATTACCATCCAACGGAGTAACCCCGTCACTTCCAAAATATGCATTACCAGTACCGTACGGAGTGGCACTTGTCAAACTGCCCAAAGAGGACCAACCTTTTACGGGAGAACCGTCAGGATGTTTCATGTCACTTACATAGGCGTTCTTGTAAGCTGTGCGCATCCAATAAATGTAATCTCCTGCATCAAGGAAATCATAAGAATTCTTGAAGTAGTTGAGACCAAACTTGGCTTTTAAACTTACTTCTGCCTTACCGCTTTTACCTCGTTTGGTTGTAACAAGGATTACACCATCGTTGGCACGGGCACCGTAAATGGCAGTGGCACCGGCATCTTTCAGCACTTCCATAGATTCAATGTCATCCGGGTTAATGTCGCTCAATGAAGCACGAACTTGTCCGTCAATGAGAATGAGCGGAGAACCGGAACCGTCAAAGTTTGTACCACCACGCAGTACCAGAGTCGGCGCACTTCCCGGATTACCGGAAGTCTGGCTTACTGACAGACCGGCTACTGCGCCTGACAATGCCTGACCAGGATTGGAATACAACCCCTGTTTCAGCGTTTCTTCCTTTACTTTAGAGATGGAGTTGGTTACTTTCGTACGTAACTGCTTTCCACCATAACCCGTTACTACGACTTCTTCCAGCATCTCAGAATCTTCTTTCATTTGAATCTTGAGAGAAGTTCTTCCTTTAAGGTCAACAACTTGCATCTGATATCCGACATACGAGATTTTAATTTTCCCATTCGGATTCATGCTTAATTGGAATTTACCATCAAGGTCGGTAATTGTACCGTTTGTAGTACCCACCTCAACAATACTCGCTCCGATGATCGGCTCACCGATAGCATCCGTTACCAATCCGGTAATTGATTTTGTCTGTGCTATAGCCCCTACAGAACTAAAAAGACACAACATCAATAATAGGATGTTTTTCTTCATAAGTATTACTTTTAAGTTAATAAATAAAGATTAATTAAACATTGACATAAGTTCATTGAGAACTTAGTTATTTAGTTTCTTCATATTTTCTTATTTTTAAAGATGATGTTTCTCCCTTTATTGTCCATACTCTTATAAAACGCTGCAAATATATATATTATTTTCAATAAGTACAAAATATAAAATAAATATTTTGTTTATATACCCCGAGAAAGATAAAATTGTGCGGTATATAAAAGATCAAATAAGGGAACCATTAGGCGAACAAATCGGTAGAAAAATGAGCAGCTTTATTCTCCATTGTTTTCATCCAATCGGCTATTCAATCCCCTTCTTGGCGGATATGAGTATAGTATTACAAAAAGATAAGTTCTCAATGAACTAATGTAATTCATTATAAATACCTATAAACAAATAGGAAAGTCAATATTATCGGAGAGTAATAAATATCTATCTCAATTATACTGCAGTAGCTTACATTAAGCTGATATACAGATAATTTCGACTAACAAATACCTTTAACTGTCAGCGTAACTAGAATATTACATCACTACATTTACATCAGAAATTGGTATCACATAAATGTTTTTCCGTTCTCTTTAGGACTTGCTTGTGTCACCTTGGGGAGGGCTTTCAGTTTCCTAAGGAGGAAACTCGAGTATCATTGCTTGGGAACTGGCGTTTCATTGCTTGGGAACTGGAGTATCAAGCAATGGAACTGAGCTAACACTGCTTCTTACTGAATCTTAGAAAAGAATGTTTTGAAATTAAGTAAGAACCTCGCTCTTAATTAGGCCAATGGAAGTAATTCGCTTCAGCTTCTATTTTGTTTTCTATTTCATCGGGAAGCAGCGAGAAAAAGTCCATATTAGTCAGTCGTTCAATGCTGTCAACAGTTACTACGTATGCCGAAAGTGGGTCTACAGACTGCTCATTGTTAAACAAGAAACCAATGGCTCGCATCGGCTTGACAAAAGGAGAGAGGATAACTTTGAAAAACTGTTGGGGTACTACAACCTTGTTCTTTCCAATTGTTTTCGATTGGTTTTTGATGATAGGTCCGCAAATGATGATAATAGCACTGTCCGCTACCGCCCAATCTCGGATTTTCTCCTCTAGTTTTTTCCATCCTCGTCTGTTCAACTGCGGATGTTGGGGACACATATTACTGAAATAAAACGATTCATTCATGGCGACCGGACTCCATTTCATGTCTGCAGCGGGTGCCATATGTCCCTTGTCGTATCCCGAACGCGTGTAATCTGCATTGGTAGCAATTGCCCCCTTTACCAGCGGATCGGCTATAAAACGGTTACTTCTTTTTTCCTTTCCTTTTGTTTCTTTGCGGGTCAGTTCGTAAGATACCCAGTTGGGAAGCTTCAAGTCCCTATTATAAGAAACGGTATATCCGGTATGTCTAATTATCTGCTCCTGCCGTGAAGTCAGAGAAGTAGGAATTTCCAAGTCCTTGCTGGAGGGTATTCGGTTGGAGACGCTCGTTTGCGGTTCGTCAGCTTGCTGGGGTGGGGGTTGCTGGCTATATAGATAAATGCCATAAAGAATAGGGATGAGTACAATAATAGAGATGATGCATCCCAATTTATAATTTGACCGTGACTTCTTTTTAAATAACTTTCTGTTTTTACTATTCTTCCTTCGATTCATTGACTTTATTGGTGCTAGTGGCCGAATGGACCTCATCCCACTGTTTTAACGAGTATCATTCTTAAACCTATATTTATGCAACAAAAATAGCTTATTTTTCTTTTGTTACCTCATCGAACGACCTTTTTAATTTGTTCGATGGCAATAAAATTTCACCCTACTTAAAATATACATATTTCATCTTTTTTTAGTAATTTTGCCCCCTCAAGTTAATAAAAGGTTAATGATGAACGAATTAAATGAAGGGCAACAGGAGCAGTGTGCCATACCCGAGAAGAAAAACAATACACGTAAAATAGTAAAAAGGACTTTAGCTGTGGCAGTATTGGCTTTAGCAGCATACGTTGTGTATTCCATAGTCTATTTATTCGTCTCGCCCGATCGTAATATTCAACAAATCTATCTGGTGCCGGAAGATGCTGCGTTTATTATCCAATCCGCAGCACCAATTGAAGATTGGGAGAAGTTTAGCGGAAGTGAGACATGGCAATGTTTGAAGAAAGCGAAATCTTTTGAAGAAGTAGCCAACAGTGTTGAGACGCTCGATTCGGTTGTCAAGAGCAATAAAGTACTCTTGTCACTTGTCGGACAACGGGATATGCTTATATCACTTCATAAAACACATCCCACAAAATGGGATTTCCTGATTATACTCGATTTGCAGAAGGCATCAAAGATGGATTTATTAAAAGATCAGGTTGAAACGATTCTGGTGATGTCCGGTTTCAAAGTCACTAACCGGATGCATAATGGCATTAATATTCTTGAAATGCGCGATCCGGACACGCGTGACGTCTTCTATACTGCCTTTGTCAGCAACCACTTGGTAGCTTCTTATACTTCCCGTCTGGTTGAATCAGCCATTGACTCGCGCAATAAACCAAAGATAGGACTTAATGAATCTTTTATTGAAACCGAGAATTTGGTTTCCGGTAAAGGACTTGTCAGAGTCTTTATCAACTATGAGAGCTTGCCGCAGTTCATGAGTATTTATCTGGGTGCGAAGAATGAATACGTCGATATGTTCAGCAATTCTATGCAATTTGCCGGACTCTTTTTTAATACAGGTAAAGAAAGAATGGAAGTGAAAGGCTATACTTTGCGTAAAGATTCAGCCGATCCTTATGTGGCTGCTATGCTCAATTCGGGGAAACACAGGATGAAAGCTCACGAAATCCTCTCCGGGAGAACGGCCCTTTACACCAATATATGTTTCGACAATCCGATGACTTTTATGAAGGAACTGGAAAACGCCTTGTCTGTGCACGATAAGCAACTGTATGATTCTTATCAGAGTTCGAGGAAAAAGATAGAAAACCTGTTTGGTATCTCTTTGGAAGAGAATTTCCTGAGTTGGATGGATGGTGAATTTGCCATTACGCAATCTGAGCCGGGACTGCTGGGGCACGAGCCGGAACTTATTCTGGCTATCAGGGCAAAGAGCATAAAGGATGCCCGCAAGAATATGGAGTACATTGAAAAGAAAGTGAAACGACGTACGCCCGTTAAGATTAAAACGGTGAACTATAAAGATTTCGAAATCAATTACATTGAAATGAAAGGTTTCTTCCGTCTGTTCTTTGGAAAGTTATTCGATAAATTTGAGAAGCCGTATTATACATATGTGGGTGATTATGTGGTTTTTAGTAATAAGGCAGCCTCCTTGCTTTCTTTTGTAGAAGATTATGAGCAGAAGAATGTATTGAAAAATACTCAGGGATTTAAGGACGCATTCTCGTATATGAAGTCGAGCTCAACCCTTTTCTTGTATACGGATGTGTATAAATTCTATTCCCAGTTGAAGCCGATGATGAACGTTGCTACATGGAATGAAATACAATCTAATAAGGAAGTTCTCTTTTCGTTTCCTTACTGGACCATGCAGATTATTGGAGATCCACGGTCGGCATCGCTGCAATGTGTGATGGATTATAGTCCCTATAAGCCCGAAGTGGCAGAGGAAACAGCAGTGGTCGCCGATGAAGAAGACGAAGAGATGAACGAAGATGATGCAACAGAAAAAGAACAGATGAGCGAGTTGAAGCGCTTCTATGTCGAGAAGTTTGAAGGCAATGTCTTGCGGGAGTTCTATCCGGAAGGTGCGCTGAAAAGTGAATCGGAAGTGAAAGAAGGAAAGCGGCATGGGCGCTACCGTGAATATTATGAGAACGGCAACCTGAAACTTCGTGGAAAATATGCCCATAATAAACCCAAAGGTACATGGAAGTATTATACCGAAGAGGGAGAATTTGAGCGTAAAGAGAAATTCTAATTCTATGTTATAGAGCACACTTAGCTTCTTTTTGCACATTCGTAGTCCCATTTTAGAGCAACATCCCTATTTTTATCCGGAAGCCGGAATGATATTTCAAATATGGAAAATAGGTTGCTAAATATGGAAAACTTATCTTGTTCGATTCCGCCAAGGCTCGTAAAGGTTCGTGGTGGTTCGTACATCGAGCGGCCTAAATATTCTACTGCTTATTCACGAAAAGGTTTTTATCCTTATCAATGTGTATTCAATGTCGGCTTCCGTATTATAATTGAAGATTAAGTAAACTATCTTTTGCTAGGAAGATATCTATAACGGCTAGTTCTGATTATAAAACCGGAACTTTCAGTTACATAATCAGAAGTTGCAGTTATGTAACCGGAACTTGCGGTTATAGTTTTGCTCTAAGGGAAAGAATCTTTGAAATAGGGAGAGAAGAGGAAGAGGCCCTTCGCCTAAGCTTAAGAGTATAGATGCTCTCTAGAAACATTTACCAAGTCGTTTTTTAAGGATTACTAAGTGGCTTATGAAGAATCTTATTTTATTGTTTGCTTGGCTGATTATGACGCCGGTTGTTCAAGGTAAGTCCCCCCCGGCATTTGTTGTTGGGTGGCTCCGGTTGGAACAAGATTGTTATTGTTGATTCGAAAAAGGAAAAGTGGTGTGACAACTGAATGATAGAGATAAATTTGGTATGATATCTACTATTTGTCCGGGCTGGTAATTCGCATATTCAAAGATTTTACTTACATTTGTGCTTATAAATAAATGTAAGTAAAAAACATGAGAAAACAACTATCAGTTACATTAGCTTGTTTCCTTCTCACTTCAGCTGCGGCATTCGCTCAAAGCTGGAAACCTTATGAAAATACTGCGAAGGGAAAATCTTACGGAACAGCCGATTGTGTGACATTACTGGACAGCACGCTGGTATCTGTTCAACCTACCGGACAAGGCTCGTTTGCCGTGTGCAAAGTAATTAAAGTTCAGACTCCGAAAGGAGCGGTAGCTAACCGGGTAATTAAATACGATTACGACCCTCTGACTGCTTATGCCGAATTTAAGCGTGCAACCGTTTATCGTGCCAATGGGCAGGTAGATGAGCTCGATGTAAAGAAAACCTGCGATTATGCTGCTCCCGCCCGAGCTATTTATTGGGGTGCAAGGCAAATCATGCTCGAAGTCGGCGCCCTGCAACCCGGTGATATTGTTGATTACGAGATAGCCAAAAAAGGGTTTACCTATGCGCTGCTGCTTGGAGCCAGCGATGAAGACGATTCGCGTTTTATCCCGCCCATGCGCGGACAATTTTATGATATTGTTCCTTTCTGGAGCACTGATCCCACTGTGCGTAAAGTGTATAAAGTAGCTATTCCGATGGAGAAAGAACTGCAATTCCAGTTCTATCAGGGCGAATGTACTTCGTCCATGCGCTATGAAGATGGTAGCAAGGTATACACTTTTGCTGTGGATGGCGTGATGCCTTTTGCCAAAGAGCCCAACATGGTAGACCTTTTCGATGCGGCTCCCAAACTGATGATATCTTCTACCCCCGAATGGAAAGAAAAGTCTTTGTGGTTCAATAAAGTGAACGAAGATTATGGCAGCTTCGCCCCGCTGCCCGAAGCGCAGAAGAAAGTGGATGAACTGATAAAAGGGAAGAAAACCGAGATGGAAAAGATTGCCGTGCTCACTCATTGGGTAGCCGATAACATCCGTTACTCCGGCATTTCAATGGGAAAAGGAGAGGGGTATACACTCCACAATACTAAAATGAATTATACCGACCGTTGCGGAGTCTGTAAAGACATAGCAGGCACGCTGATTTCATTCTTGCGAATGGCGGGGTTCGAAGCCTATCCAGCTATGACAATGGCGGGCAGCCGTGTGGAGAGCATTCCTGCCGACCATTTTAATCATTGTGTGGCAGTAGTAAAGTTAAGTAACGGAACTTATATGCCGCTCGACCCAACTTGGGTTCCTTTCTGCCGCGAACTATGGAGCAGTGCCGAGCAGCAACAGAACTATCTGCCCGGTGTGCCCGAAGGCTCTGATTTGTGCATCACTCCGGTTTCAGCTCCCGAAAATCACTATGTGCGTATCAAAGCCGACAACCGTCTAGATGCGGACGGAACCTTGCATGGCACTTTCACTCTTACTGCCGAAGGACAAAGCGACAGCAATATCCGCCGTATCTTTACCACCGGATTTCAGAGTGAATGGAAAAACACGATGGAAAGCCAACTCCTTGCTATATCTCCGAAAGCCAGATTGTTGAGTGTAGACTATGGCAAGAATCCTAAAGACTATCAGGCTGCGCCTATTAAAATCACTTTCCGTTACGAGATACCCGGCTATGCGTTGAAAGGAGAGAAGGAAATGTTCTTCCGTCCGATGGTGATGAATAATCTTTATAATCAAGTTCGTTCTTATTTGCGCATTGACACTTCGGTAGGAGAACGCAAGTATAGTTTCAAAGATGCTTGCTCGCGTCTGGTCGAGTTGGATGAAACGATTCAGCTTCCGGCAGGATACAAATTGGCTACTGCCGATAAGAATGAAACAATGCAAGGCACGGGAGCCGATTTTGAGGGGTCATTGGTGCAGAAGGGAAATAAAGTGTTACTTCACAATAAATTGGCATTGAAGAAACGCGTTTATGAACCTTCTGATTGGGAGAGTTTCCGCAATGCTGTGAATGCCCATAAGAAGTATGGTGAATATTTAGTGATTAAAAAGTAGAGCAGAATGAAAAAGATACATTATTATATAGCTACACTGGCGGTACTGCTGTTTGTAGTCTCTCCGGTGAAAGCGGCATCCGAAGCTGAATTTGGAAAATTGCACAAAACATATACCTTGCATACCGACGGCAGTCAGGAGATGCGTGTGCAGAAAGAACTGACATTGTTTACCCATGCGGCGATGAATCGTCTCTATGGCGAGAGTTTTATTATGTACAATCCGGAGTTTCAGGAATTGAAGATTCACGAATCTTACACTCGTCAGAAAGACGGGAATATTATTCAGGCACCCGAGAATGCGTTTGTAGAAGTGCTACCTTCTGCGGCAGCCGATGCTCCGGCATATAATGGCTTGAAAGAAATGGTCGTGGTTCATACTGGACTGGAGTTGGGGGCTACTATTTATCTTGATTACTCCGTTATTACCCGTCCGGGGTATCTTCCCGAACTGGATGTTTGTGAGCAGGTGGAAGAACTTTCTCCTATCAAAGAATACGTGCTGTCACTGTCGGTTCCCGAAAGCAAACCTCTGCATTATGAATTATTGAATGGAAAAGCAACTCCGGCAGTTAAGACTGCGAATGGTGTAAAGACGTTGACTTGGACATTGAAAAATGTGAAGCCGCGTCCTTCTTCACTTGATGTTTCTTTACAGGCAGGCAGTGTGCAGGCTATTGTGGCTTCCACTTTTGCTTCAAAAGCCGATGCGTTGAAAGTGATTAAACGACAGATGGGGAGTAATGAAAAGGAAGTTGCCGAACTAGCAAAGAAGCTGACTGCCAATGCACAAAGTGTGGAACAAAAGAAGCGACAGCTCACTGCATACGTGCAAGGGTTAGGAAACTGCCGTCTGTCATTGTCGCAAACCGGATATCGCTTGCGTCCCGCTACCGAAGTGATCCGTTCGGCTTATGGAACAGAAGCAGAGAAAGCGGCTTTGCTGGCTGCTATGCAACAGGCAATTGGCATCCCGACCGGAGTGAAAGCCGTATTTCCTAAAACTGAAGATAAAGATGCGGCAGGACTTGCTGCTGTCAGCAAACTCTTCATATCCGATGGTGCAATAGCTGCCCTACAAGATTTTGTCTCTGTAGTCGATATGGACGCTCAGCCGGTGACTTTGGGAAAGGTTTCCTATGTTACTTCGCGTACCGACACTTTGAAAGTGGACGCTCATACCGGAAATGTATTGGCTGGTGGTTATTGTAGCTTCAACCTACCTCAGTCTCGAAGTGGATGGGCAGGTTATGAAGGATACTCAACAGCTAGGAATACAACTCGGCCAGTTAATCTGTTATTGCGATATCTGCCGGATGAGACCTATACTTGCATTGTGAAGGTTGCCGACGGGATGAAACCGGTAGTGTTGCCGACTGATAAAAAGATTGATAATCCTATCGGTACAATAGAAATTGCAGTGAAAAAGGCAGATGATAATATCAAAATTACCCGTAGCTTGAAGCTAAAGAAGCAATTGATAACTCCGGCGGAATATCCGGCATACTATCGTTTGATGTCGGAATGGATGGATGCTGATGATAGTGTTTTGGTATTTCAGCTTTTAAAGTAGGCTTGTATTCCGAATAGCTTATACTAAAATATAGATGGAGGAGAACGCTGCTATTATTGATGTAATCAGGAGCAGGTTTACTGAATTCGTAGAGATGTTTTCTGAATACATTTTTCGGCTGAAAGAATGGGTGGAGTCCGATAATCGTTGGATGCGTCGTGGTACTGAGGAGACTCAGATTATCCCTGCTCGTAAAGTGAAATTAAGCAGATAGCGTCAATGATGATGATGGGCGATGATATGGGGCTGGAAGGGTATAGGTGGATGCTTAAAGCTGCTAGTGAAGCACATTGTAGAGGTATATTCGATTTCGTCATAGCTCACAGTTCTATAATGCCGCGTACAGCCTATAGATATGCGATAGAGAAAATGCCGAAAGAAATGAGGGTGGAGGCTATGAAAAGATAGTCCTCCTCTCTACAATAGTGTCATTTACATTTAATTTTTTTCCTCTTTGAGTACGTTAGTATCGTTTTATATAATCATTCAATATTTATCTTAATAGGTTTGTATAGTTAATGAGGTCAATAGCATTACTTTTGTATAAAAAATGCAGTTATGAAAAAGTTAACTTTTACATTATGTACACTTCTACTATTTGGTTGTACAGAAACTACTTTGACAATGGATGAAAGTAGTTCTTCTTTAAGTGGAATAGCATCACGGAGCATGGGAAAACCTTCCTTTGAATTCCCAACTATTCAATGGTCTGCATTTGAAACGCACGAACAGAAATTAGCGGCCTGTGAAATCCCAGACTCGATTTTATCTAATCTTTCAACTGAAGAATTGGTTGAAATCTGTATGAAGTATCCATTAATTTTTGATGCTTATGCTTTTAATAGCCCTTTACAGGGAATTAAGAAGGTGGTTTCACGGTTTAATGGTTTTAAAGAACTGATGAAGAGGACTGATAATTGTTTCTTTATTTTTAAGTATTTAAAAGAAAGAGACATTCGAAAGATAGATTTTATGTCGTTGTCAAATGTTGAAGAAGGGCGGTTGATATTACTTTACTCTCTTTGTGAGTACTTGTTTTCTTTTGATGACGTTTTAAAAAATGCTGCTGAAGATTTAAAGGAAGAGGTTGCATTATTTGCATACGATGTATTGGAAACTAAAGAATCAAATAGCCAGCATTATGCTCTGAGTGGGCTTACATCTTCTATGTATTTATGGGCAAGTGTGTTGCCTAACAATAAAGCACAGACAAGAAATGCTAATCCCACTGTCGACAAATTTCTTGAAACTGGAATTGTTCTAAATTTAGAAGAATATTTGGAGATTAAACAACTATGTCAAACTTATCAATAATCAAAAATCATGAAAACTATTTTTTTAAGTTCTTATTCTTGCTGGGAGTTCTAATTTTCATTTGTGGTTGTTCCTCTAATGAGAATTCAACTTCTGATAATGCAAATTTGCGTGATTTGATATTAGACAACAATATCGGTGAAAAATGGGACGGTGTTGGTATGCCCTCTTGGTTAAAAGAACGTTATCATGATTTTATGATACATGAAACGAAATGGATGGAAGAATCATATGTAGGACCTACGCTTTGCATGATTTATAAATTTTCCTATAAAGGAAATCTCTTACTTGCTCTGGCTTATAATAGGTTCGGTTTATTAGGGCAAAAGTTTTATAATGAGTCCGGGACAATATGTTACACTGACGATGGTCGGAGAGTAAAGTTTGAAAATATAAGGGATAGTTTTGAAAAGAGTGCAATATTACTAGGGACAAATGAATTAGGTGGCGAAAATACACCACAAGTTGCCAATTATGAATTGGGAAATATTGATTTACTGGGTTGGTTACAAAAAGTCATTGATAAAGTATGCGAAGATATACGGGAACCGAACCAACTTCTTTACCAAGTTGCTTGTGGATATGCTTATAAGGATGCCGAAACTTATGTTGTACTTAAATATGAATATTACGATAAAGAGAACCTTGATAATGGTCCACAAGAAGTTTGTAATGTGTACACATTGAATGGAGAGAAGAAAAATATTGAGAACCTTGAAATAAAAGACCTATGTCCACAAAGAGTTATCGATATATTGGTATATCTGCAAGCCGAAGTTTAATAGCTTTAATTACGCTATTAGCTTACAATGAAGCGTTTGCACAAATTTATACTCCTCAAGGCAGTTATGTGAGTACAATTAATCGTGGCGAACAGTTAAACAGCCCAAAAAGAGGCTCTTAAACAAGAATGGAAAAGAACATATCCTAGAGCTATTTATTGGGGGGAAGCAACTAGTACTTATAATTGTCATGCTTATGCATGGAGTGTGAGTGAAGGAGGAGAAAAATGTTGGATGAATACACCCAACGATGATATTTATATGACTGATGGAAACTATACATCAACTTATCGGTCTGATCCGAAAGCAAGAAAAGTATCTTATGGAAACGATGATCATTCTGCTATAATTCCTTCTTATGGTGGTAATTATTTAATTTCAAAGTGGGGATTTGGTTGTCTAATGAAGCATTTATATAATGATTGCCCCTATAACTCCATTGGTTTGATGTACTATAAACTCAGTATGGAAATATCGGGTGATAAGATTATTGCTTTGCCAAGTACTACAACTTCGGTAACTAAGACGTATACTTTATCTAATGTCCCCAATGGCGCATCAATAGAATGGAAGGTCGTAGGAGGTAGAGCGGTAATCAGTGCTCAAGAAAATAATTCCATTCAAGTACAGATTCCTGGTACTGGAAATTATTCTGTTTATGCAAAAGTGCATTGCTATGCAAAAGGTATTTATACAATACAGTAGTGGGCAGTAAGGTTGGTACTACGGACACTAATAGTTTTAGTACAGATTTTAATATAGAAGAAGTAGTAAGTGAATATCATTAAATTTAAGTATTCTTGCTAAGAATGTGAATATCATCAATATGTTGCTCTTTGGGTGAGGATGATGGCTGCTATGACATTTTTATATGCATAGCCATCTCCTTACTTATTAGTTTATTATGCTCTTTTTAGTATCGTAGAGTCTGTTGGCATCTTTTTTATAAAGTCGTTTTCTATTATATATGCATCCATCTTGTCAACTTCATAAGGCTTCAGCATCGCTTCTATTTCTATTCTGGATAAGGAAGTGTCCAGCCACTTCGCTTCGTCTTCTTTTGACAGAATGGCGGGCATTCGATGCTTGGTGTTATGGATGTAGTCAGTCAAAGGGTTCGTGTCGGTAGTTATGATAGAGAAAGTATCCCGTTCTTCTCCGGTTTCTTTGTCAAGCCAGCGGTCATAGATTCCTGCCATAGAGAAGATGGGTTCATCTTTCAGATAAATGAAATAGGGAATCTTTGTCGTCCCCTCGTGTCTCCATTCAAAATAGCCGGTCGAGGGCACGATACACCTTCTTTTCATAATAGGCTCCCTGAAGGATGGCTTTTCAAAGATAGTATCTGCGCGGGCATTGAGAGTCATTATCTTTATTTCGTCCGCGCTCTTTTCGTTCTTAGTCCAAAACGGAATCAGTCCCCAGTTGAATACCTGTACTTCAGCTGATTGAGTGATAATAGGATATTTGGGGAAGTTGAACGCATTTACATGATACTGCTCATCAAGAATAGCCTGGTATATCTCAACTATATCCGACTTGCGACCATAACGGGCTGCGAGCTTTATAGTCTTCGCGCTCATGGAATTGTGGAAACACATACTACTTGCAATTTATGTTTATAATCTGGTTGATATCAGTTGTATAACGCCCGGAGAGCTGCTCTTGTTTTAGCTTCCACTCTCTTCCTGTTCCCTGAACTGCCAATTTTATACACTGACTATGTTTGCCGTTAATCCTATCTATTGCCTGCATAAGTTTTTCCCGTTTTCCCCGATCTACAGAGTCGAACAATCCCATTTGGGCATCCTCAGTTATTTCCGTGATTATAACTCCTGCTTTCTTGTATTGATAGCCCTCTCTGAAAATCATTTTTAATCCGGTAAGTGCATAGTGCACAATCTCGTGCGTTTCATTCGTTGGAACCGGAAAATGCAGGACAGCATTCTTCCAATACTGGGGGAGATCGTCCCGAAAGTTGTTAGTATGGATGAATACCATCAACGAACTGGCATATGATTTTTGTTTGCGAAGTTTCTTTGCGCAAGTTGATGCGTGAGTTGCTATAGCTTCAGCCATCGGTTCGATATCGGTCAGCATTTTACCGAAAGACCGCGAAGTGCATATTTGCTTCTTGGCAGGAGGTGCAAATTCCATGTCGATGCAAGAGAAGCCGCGTAATTCCTTCCAAGTGCGTTCGCCAACTACAGTCATATTCTTGCGTACCCATGCACCGGATAGCTGCGTGAAGTCATAGGCTGTTTTTACTCCTTGCTGTTCGAGCTTAGCAGCTTGCCTGCGCCCGATGCCCCATACATCCGTGATTTCAAATAACTTTAGAGCTTTAATTCTCTTTTCTTCTGTATTGATGATACATAGACGGTTGTATGCCCGGTGTTTCTTGGCAAATTTATTAGCAACCTTTGCAAGTGTTTTGGTGGGAGCGATACCAAGGCTTACGGGAATGCCTGTTCCCCGTGTCACACGGTCGATGATCTCTGTTCCAAGTGACTGAATATCCTGTATTCCGTCGAGATTGATAAATGCTTCGTCGATGGAATAGACTTCGATTTCCGGTGTGAGTTCTGTTAGCATAGTCATTACTCGTCCGGACATATCACCGTACAGGGTGTAATTTGAGGAGAAGGCATGGACTGTATTACTTTCCACAAGTTCTTTGATTTGATATGCAGGAATTCCCATTTCTATGCCTAATGCCTTAGCTTCGTTGCTTCGCGCAATGACACATCCGTCGTTATTGGATAATACGACAACTGGCTTCCCATTCAGCGCAGGATTGAATACCCGCTCGCAGGAAGCATAGAAATTATTGCAGTCTACAAGTCCAAACATTATTTTCCCTCTTTTAATTCTCTTGTGGCAGCAAAGATATATATTCTTCCTTCGTAGTATAAAAGAAAAACGCTGATTAAACAAATGATAATCAGCGTTTTATCCGAGAGCCGCTAGCCAGACTTGAACTGGCGACCTACGCGTTACGAATGCGTTGCTCTACCAACTGAGCTATAGCGGCGTTTGTCTCTCGTTTACGGCGTGCAAAATTACAGCTTTATTTGAGAAAACAAAAAGAAAAATAAGTTTTTTTATTTAGCATTCAAACATTCTGCTTCGTGCCAACATACAAGCACCCACAATTCCTGCTTTATCCTTTAATTTCGATGTATGGATTACCGTATCCTTATTCACCAGATTAAGAGAATATTTGCGAACTGCAGTCTTAATCGGTTGTGTTAGATAATCGCCTGTAACCGAAAGAGTTCCGCCGATAATAACCAATGCCGGGTTGAAAATATTGATAAGACCGGCAATCTGCTTTCCTAGCTTTTGTCCGATTTCCTCTACGATTTCAATGCAAAGTACGTCTTCCTTGTTCACGGCGGCAATAATTTCGTCCAATGTCAACGGATTTCCCTTCATAGCGATTCGTTCCGATAAAATGGAACTTTCTCCCTTCTGAATACGCTCTATTAAAATACGGTGGAGGGCAGAACCTGATGCTTCCGTCTCCAGGCAACCTTTTTTTCCGCAATGACAGATAATCTCGTTATCAAACACATTGGTGTGGCCAAACTCACCGGAGAATCCCGACTTGCCCGTATATATTTTGCCATCAATGATAATGCCGATGCCAAGCCCCCAGCTCACGTTGACAAACAAGATATCCTTTTCACCTTTCACGCAACCCTTCAAATACTCGCCATACGTCATAGCTCGAGTATCATTGTCGATGGTAACCTTATATCCCAGCCGTTCAGTCATCACTTCCGCCAGCGGACGTTCTTCAAAGTTGAACTGACTGAAGCTATATCCCGATTCAGGATTCACTCTGCCCGATATATTTAAGTTGATATTTAAAATCTTCTCCGTGTCGATGGTGACTTTCTTAATGAAGGAACTAATTAGTTTGCAGAGATTTTCGAGTCCTTCCGTCGTATTCTCAAACCGATAGGGAATATTCATCTTCAGTTCCACCATATCCCCTTTGAAGTTAATCAACCCGATGTTGATGGCAAATTGCTTGATATCCACCCCGACGAAATAACCCGATTCAGGGTTCAGTCCGTACAGGCTGGGATGGCGTCCGCCGCTGGTTTCCAGTTTTCCGTAGTCGTTGATATAACCTTCTTCGCACATTTCCGTGACAAACTTTGTCACCGTAGGCACACTTAAATCCATCTCTTTGGCAAGATCCGTGATTGTAGAGCTACCATTATATATATAATGGCTTATAATCCTTTTCTTTTGAAGAGCGTTTTTAGTACCCAACTCTATTTCTTTAAGCAGATGCTGTTTCATTGTTAGTATTTTATCGTTACTTTGTGACAAAGATAGTAAATATCTTGTAAATAATGGTAGCGGTAAATAAATAAAATGTGTATATTTGGCCATTCTTTAAAAGAATACAGTTATTAAAACTTAAAAAACTAGCCATGATTGTATCTAATTTGCAAAACAGCCAACGAATCGAGAAACTGCACCCTTTATTTGAAGTACTTTTCAACTATGTGAAAACCCACGATTTGCTTCATGCCGAGCCGGGTCGTATCGAGATAGATGGAGATAATCTATTTATTAATAATGTAAATCCGGAGTGTGTGGAGGCAGATAAACAAGTACTTGAGCTGCATCGGGATTATATCGATGTGCATATCCTCCTTGAAGGACAAGAAACTATCGGATGGAAAGCCATCGAAGATTTGACTACGGAAACGAAGCCTTATGAGAAAGAAGGTGACTGTGCGCTCTATTCAGATACGCCTACCACTTTTGTAGATTTGCTGCCGGGACAGTTTGCCATCGTATATCCCGAAGATCCCCATGCTCCGGTGATAGGGAAGGGGAAAATCAGAAAACTGATAGCGAAGGTGAAGCTATAACTCTAACACACAGTGCATTATATAAGAGGATATTCAGGAATACGCTCCTGGATATCCTCTTATTTTATTTATGTATTTAATTATAAGGAAAGGATATAAAAAAATATTTTATTAAAGGCTTGCTCCTAATTAAAATAAATACTATGTTTGCAGAAGTTTGAATCTTATAAACATTAAAAACACGTTTTTATGAAAGGCAAGAACATTTATCCTTGGGTAGTAGTAGGCTTATTATGGGTGGTAGCGTTACTCAATTACATGGATCGTCAGATGCTTTCTACTATGCAAGAGGCGATGAAGGTTGATATTGTGGAATTGAACAAAGCTGAGGCTTTTGGAGCCTTGATGGCTATATTTTTATGGATTTACGGTTTTATGAGTCCGGTGGCGGGTGTCATTGCCGACCGTGTCAGCCGGAAATGGCTGATAGTAGGTAGTCTTTTCGTGTGGTCTGCCGTTACTTTTCTGATGGGATATGCACATACTTTTCATGAACTTTACTGGTTGCGTGCCATCATGGGTATTAGCGAAGCGTTGTACATTCCATCGGCATTGTCGTTGATAGCAGATTGGCACGAAGGAAAATCTCGCTCTCTGGCGGTAGGTGTACACATGACAGGACTTTATGTCGGTCAGGCGATTGGTGGTTTCGGTGCTACGGCAGCCGCAGTTTTCTCCTGGCAATCCACTTTCCATTGGTTCGGTATTGTGGGGATTGTATATGCACTGGTGCTGGTATTGTTCTTGCGTGAGAATCGCGTGCGTAATGATCTCAGTGAAAGTAAAGTCTCTTCGGGAGATAAAAAATCATCAATATTTAAAGGTCTTGCCCTCCTGTTCTCCAATTGGGCTTTCTGGGTAATCCTCTTCTATTTTGCAGCTCCTAGTCTTCCGGGATGGGCCACTAAGAACTGGCTTCCAACGTTGTTTGCCGAGAGTTTGAACATTCCGATGGCCGAAGCAGGTCCTATCTCAACCATAACGATTGCATTCTCTTCATTTATCGGTGTAATCGTGGGTGGAATCCTTTCCGACCGATGGGTGCAGAAGAACGTTCGCGGACGTGTCTACACCGGAGCCATCGGATTGGGAATGACAATCCCGGCACTGCTGTTGCTCGGCTTCGGGCATAGTTTCGTCAGCGTGATTGGAGCAGGGTTGTTGTTCGGTATCGGTTTCGGTATATTTGATGCTAACAATATGCCTATTCTTTGCCAGTTCGTATCGGCCAAACATCGTGCCACGGCCTATGGAATCATGAATATGACCGGAGTCTTTGCCGGTGCAGCTGTAACGGAAGTGTTGGGCAAATGGACCGATGGAGGAAGTCTGGGACAAGGTTTTGCCATGCTGAGCATCGTAGTGGCTGCGGCGTTGGCACTTCAAATCTATTTTCTTCGCCCGAAAACAGATAATATGGTAGATTAAACAATAATAATATAATAAACTTTTAAAAGAACATAATCATGGAACGAATTACAGGACTTATCGATGCGCCATTTACCCCCTTTTACGAAAATGGTGAAGTAAACTTAGAACCCATTGAAGCATACGCCAAGATGTTGGTGAAAAATGGTCTGCAAGGTGTATTTATCAACGGTTCTTCCGGCGAAGGCTATATGCTGACGGACGAAGAACGTATGAGTCTGGCCGAACGTTGGGTATCTGTTGCCCCCGAAGGCTTCAAAGTGATAGTGCACGTAGGCAGTTGTTGTGTGAAGTCCAGCCGCAAACTGGCAGAACATGCACAGAAGATTGGAGCATGGGGAATTGGCGCCATGGCACCTCCTTTCCCGAAAATCGGCCGTATTGAAGAACTGGTGAAATACATCGAAGAAATAGCATGCGGAGCGCCCGAACTTCCTTTCTACTATTACCACATACCTGCCTTCAACGGAGCTTTCCTGCCGATGGTGAAATTGCTGGAAGCTGTAGACGGACGTGTGCCCAACTTTGCCGGAATCAAATATACATTTGAAAGTATGTACGAATACAATCAATGCCGACTCTACAAAGACGGAAAGTATGATATGCTGCACGGTCAGGACGAAACCATCCTTCCATGCCTCGCTATGGGCGGAGCAAAAGGCGGAATCGGCGGAACAACCAACTACAACGGTCGCGAGCTGGTAGGCATCATCGAAGCATGGAAAGCCGGTGACTTGGAGCTGGCACGCGAACGCCAGAATTTCTCTCAGGAAGTGATAAACGTAATCTGCCATTTCCGCGGCAATATAGTAGGAGGAAAGCGTATCATGAAGTTGATAGGACTTGATTTGGGTAAGAACCGCACTCCTTTCCAGAATATGACAGACGAGGAAGAAGCACAGATGAAAGCTGAACTGGAAGCTATTCATTTCTTCGACCGTTGCAATAAATTCTAAAAAAAGAATCCGATTATGAACACGACTGAATATTTAAAAGAATGGGCGGCATCGTATAAGGAAGATTTGGTGAACAATATTATGCCCTTTTGGATGAAGAATGGATTAGACCGTAAGCATGGAGGGGTATATACTTGCGTTGACCGCGATGGAACTTTGATGGATACTACCAAGTCCGTATGGTTTCAGGGGCGCTTTGGATACATTGCTGCGTATGCCTATAATACTATAGAGAAGAATCCTGAATGGCTGGCTGCATCAAAAAGCTGCATTGATTTCATCGAGAAGTATTGCATCGACACGGACGGCCATATGTTTTTTGAAGTAACGGAAGACGGACGTCCTTTGCGCAAACGCCGTTATGTGTTTTCGGAAGGATTTGCCGCTATCGCTATGGCAGAGTATTCTTTGGCTACCAATGACAAAGAATATGCACAGAAGGCATTGGACATTTTCAAGCGTACGCAATATTTCCTCAACACACCCGGGCTGCTTGAACCGAAGTACCTTCCCACGATGGAAGCCCGCGGCCATTCCATTACGATGATTCTGATAAATACGGCTGCCCGCATCCGTCAGGTTATCAATGACCCTGCGTTGAATGAGCAGATTGATGAATCGATTGCCGCTTTGCGCAAATACTTCATTCATCCGGAGTTCAAGGCCCTGCTCGAAATGGTGGGACCGGAAGGCGAATTTATAGACACTTGCAGCGGACGCACCATCAATCCTGGTCATTGCATCGAGACGGCATGGTTCATTCTGGAAGAAGCCAAATACCGTGACTGGGATAAGGGCCTTGTGCAACTGGCACTTCAGATTCTCGACTGGTCGTGGGAGTGGGGTTGGGACAAAGAGTTCGGCGGAATCATCAACTTCCGCGACTGCCGCAACTTCCCCCCGCAGGATTACTCGCAGGATATGAAATTCTGGTGGCCGCAGACTGAAGCGATTATTGCTACACTGTATGCTTATCAGGCATCGGGTGATGAAAAATATCTGGAGATGCATAAGCAAATAAGTGATTGGACATATGCTCACTTCCCTGATAAAGAATATGGAGAATGGTACGGCTACCTTCGTCGCGATGGCTCCGTGGCACAACCTGCCAAAGGAAACATCTTCAAAGGCCCGTTTCATATTCCCCGAATGATGATTCGCAGCTATTTACTCTGTGAAGAGATACTCTTAAAATAGCTGCTAGTTCATGGAAAAACAGTAATTGAAATTTTGCTTTTGAATAAGCGGTGTAGATTCATTCGTAAGAGTGAATTTATGCCGCTTTTTTGTTATATTGACAAATTTGGCTTATGAACAACCTTCAAATAAGAAGCAATGTTATGATGCTTTACATTGCATGATACGCCAGTTAACAAGCAATGATACGATAGTTCCCAAGCAGTGATACTTGAGTTCCCTATTTGGTAACCAGATATGAACTCTAAAGAAATGAAGAAATATGCTGGAACAAACTCCCGAATATGTACGCGTGGATAAAGGTGTTTCAGTGAAGATGATTATTTATTATATTCATTGTATATAATAAAATATTTAATTAATTTGGTCGTTATATGATAAATATATATATTTGCACCCAAACAATAAATAATACCATGAAAAGAAAGCTACTTTTATTATCGTTAGTCCTCTGTTTCTCTGGAACTTTACAGTTGGTGGCATCGGATACAGTTTTTGTACGTGAGACTCAAATCCCTATTTTGATAGAGCGTCAGGACAATGTGTTGTTTTTAATGCGCTTGAATGCGAAAGAGAGCCGTAGTATGGATAAGGTAATATTGAACTTCGGCAAAGATGTGAATATGTCGGACATACAATCCATCAAACTATATTATAGCGGTACGGAAGCCCGTCAGAACTACGGAAAGAATTTCTTCGCTCCCGTATCTTATATCTCCAGCCATACACCCGGAAAGACATTGGCTGCCAATCCTTCTTATTCTATTAATAAATCGCAGGTAGATAATCCGGGGCGTAAAGTGGTATTGAATGCCAATCAGAATTTATTCCCGGGAGTCAATTACTTTTGGGTCAGCTTACAGATGAAGCCGGGTGCTTCCTTATTAGATAAGGTGTCAGTTAAACTTGCTTCCGTCGAGATGGATGGAAAAGATGCAATCGTGCATACTGTTTCACCAAAGAACATTGCCCATAGAGTAGGAGTAGGTGTGCGCCATGCCGGAGATGACGGCTCGGATGCCTTCCGCATTCCGGGACTCGTGACGACGAATAAGGGAACATTGCTCGGAGTGTATGATGTACGCTACAATAGCAGCGTTGACCTTCAGGAACACGTAGATGTAGGTTTGAGCCGCAGTGTAGACGGTGGAAAGACGTGGGAGAAGATGCGTTTGCCTTTAGCTTTCGGTGAGGCGGGTGGCTTGCCTGCTGCTCAGAATGGTGTGGGTGATCCTTCCATTCTGGTGGATACCAAGACCAATACCGTTTGGGTGGTGGCAGCATGGACACACGGCATGGGTAACCAACGTGCGTGGTGGAGCTCTTATCCGGGAATGGACATGAATCATACGGCTCAGTTGGTAATGGCTAAAAGTACGGACGACGGCAAGACGTGGTCCGAACCTATCAATGTGACCGACCAAGTGAAGGACCCTTCGTGGTACTTCCTGTTGCAAGGTCCGGGACGTGGCATCACTATGCAGGACGGAACCTTGGTATTCCCTATTCAGTTTATTGACTCCAAGCGTATTCCGAATGCCGGAGTGATGTATAGTAAAGACCGTGGCGAGACGTGGAAGATACACAACCTTGCCCGCACCAATACCACAGAAGCACAGGTGGCGGAAGTAGAGCCGGGTGTGCTGATGCTGAATATGAGAGACAATCGCGGAGGGAGCCGTGCCGTGTCCGTTACGAAAGATTTCGGAGAGACGTGGACAGAGCATCCGTCCTCACGCAAAGCATTGCAGGAGCCGGTATGTATGGCAAGTCTGATTAGCGTAAAAGCAAAAGACAATGTGTTGAAGAAAGATATTCTTCTGTTCTCCAATCCCAATACGGTGAAAGGGCGCCATCATATTACGATTAAAGCGAGTCTGGACGGAGGTATCACTTGGCTGCCCGAACATCAAGTGATGCTCGACGAAGCCGACGGATGGGGATATTCCTGCCTGACGATGATTGATAAGAAAACAGTCGGTATTCTGTACGAGAGCAGTGTGGCTCATATGACTTTCCAGGCTGTGGCTTTAAAAGACATTGTTAAATAGATTTCATTATTCACCAATTACTATGAAATTTGAACACACACTCTTTATATACTTCTTTATTAACTTATGCACAATCTCAGTGGCAGGAGCAGGTGAAGGTCGCCTGCTCCCCCAACCACAAAAGTTTACCCCCAATCATGTAAACTTCAAGGTGGAGAGAGTAAAGCTTTCCACTCCTGTGTTGCAACAGGAGTGGGAGGCTTTTATTAAAGAAATGGGAGGGAGCGTTGTTCCGAAAGCTTCCAGCATCATCGAAGTGAAGTTGCTCCCTTCTTTGCCCGACATCCCTTTGAATCAGGATGAAGCCTATCGGCTCAACGTGACAAAGAACCGGATATTGGTTGAGGCCGTTACGGAGCGTGGCGTTTATTGGGCGATGCAGACCTTGAGACAGTTGGCAGAGCAAAGAAACTCAAAGACACGGATTCAGGGATGTGAAGTTGTGGACTGGCCTGCTTTCCGTATTCGCGGATTTATGCACGATGTAGGTCGCACCTATATCTCAATGGAAGAACTAAAACAGGAAATAGCCGTACTTGCCAAGTTCAAAGTAAATGTGTTCCATTGGCATCTCACGGAGAACCAATCATGGCGTTTGGAAAGTAAGATATGCCCGATGCTGAATGATAGCGTCAATACCACCCGTATGCCCGGCAAGTACTACACTCTGGAGGAAGCCAAAGAACTGGTTGACTTCTGCAAGGCACACAATATGCTGCTGATTCCCGAACTGGATATGCCCGGACACAGCGCTGCCTTCATTCGTACCTTCCGTCATGATATGCAAAGCCCCGAAGGGATGAAGATATTGAAACTACTGCTCGAAGAAGTGTGCGAGACATTCGACGTACCTTATATACATATCGGTACGGACGAAGTGGAGTTTACCAATCCCAAGTTCGTTCCCGAGATGGTATCGTTTGTACGTTCCAAAGGTAAAAAAGTAATTTCCTGGAATCCGGGCTGGTACTATAAGCCGGGAGAAATAGACATGACTCACCTCTGGAGTTATCGCGGAAAAGCACAGAAAGGCATTCCTGCCATCGATTCACGCTTTCATTATCTCAATCATTTCGATACGTTCGGCGATATCATTGCTTTGTACAATAGCCGTATATATAATGAAGAGCAGGGAAGCGACGACCTTGCGGGAACTATCCTCGCTGTGTGGAATGACCGGAAGATAGACACCGAACGGGAGATAATCATTGAGAACAACTTCTACCCCAATATGTTGGCTATGGCCGAACGTGCCTGGAAGGGTGGGGGAACTGAATATTTCGATAAGAACGGTACGATGCTTCCCGTGGATGAACAATCGGAAGTATTCCGTGACTTCGCCGATTTTGAGCGTCGCTTGCTGTGGCACAAAGAAAACACCTTTGCCGGATATCCGTTCGCTTACGTCCGTCAGACTAATGTGAAGTGGAATATCACAGATGCATTCCCGAACGGAGGAGATTTGAGTAAAGTCTTTCCACCCGAAGAATCTCTGTCGGATAGCTACAGTTATGAAGGAGAAACCTATAACGTTCGTCCTGCCATTGGTGCAGGCATCTATCTGCGCCACGTATGGGGTACGCTTGTGCCTGCATTCTACAAAGATCCGAAAGAAAACCATACTGCCTATGCATATACTCATGTGTATTCTCCCAAAGAACAGACCGTAGGGCTATGGGCTGAGTTTCAGAACTACGGGCGTTCGGAAGCCGACCTTCCTCCTCTGCCCGGGAAATGGGATTACAAAGGAAGCCGTATTTGGATAAACGACAAGGAAATATTGCCTCCCGTATGGACTGCTACCCACCGGACTAAAAGTAACGAGATAGCTTTAGGAAACGAGAACTGCGTGATTCGTCCGCCTCTGGAAGTTCGCCTGAATAAAGGATGGAACAAAGTATTCCTGAAATTGCCGGTAGGGAAGTTCTCTACTCCCGAAGTGCGGTTGTTGAAATGGATGTTCACCACTGTCTTTGTCACCCTCGATGGCGAGAAGGCGGTAGACGGGCTCGTCTATTCTCCGGAGAAAGAACTTAAATAAGATATAGGCATGAAGAAGTTTGTTTTTTTAATGACCGTATTGGCCTTATCTCTGGTATGCCACGCTCAGGAACGCACATATTCTACGTTCTATTATCAACGTGCCACGCTGTTTGAAGAACTACCCATTACTTCCAAGGACATTGTCTTTCTGGGAAACAGTATCACCAACGGTGCTGAATGGAGCGAACTGTTTCAGAACAAGAATGTGAAGAACCGTGGCATCAGCGGTGATATCTGCATGGGGGTATACGACCGCCTGGATGCTATCCTGAAAGGAAAGCCTGCTAAGATATTCCTGCTGATAGGCATCAATGACGTGAGCCGGGGAACTCCGGCGGACACTATTGTCAATCGCATCAGACTGATTGCCCGGAAGATAAAGACGGATTCACCAAAAACAAAACTTTACTTGCAGAGTGTGCTTCCCGTGACCGATCATTATAAAATGTTTCAGGGGCATACTTCCCGTTGGCAGGTTGTTCCCGAAATCAATAAAGGATTAATTAGCCTTGCAGCAGAAGAAGGAGTGACTTATATCGATTTATATTCTCACTTCATGGACGAGAAAACCGGAAAGATGAATATTGAATATACCAATGATGGTGTTCATCTTCTGGGTAAAGGTTATATGAAATGGGTTGAGATTGTGAAACCTTATATTAAGAAGAAATGAAGAAGATTCTGATTTTATCTTTTTGTTTGCTCGTCTGTTGGGGAGTATCCGCCCAAAAGCGAGTTAAAGTAGCTTGCGTAGGAAACAGCATCACTTACGGAGCTGGATTGTCAGACCGTGCTACACAGTCTTACCCTGTTCAATTGCAAAATCTGCTGGGAACAGACTATGAAGTAGAAAACTTCGGAAAGTCCGGAGCTACCCTGCTGAACAAAGGACATCGCCCGTATACAAAACAGGAAGAATATCAGAAAGCAGTGGACTTTGCAGGGGATATCGTCGTTATTCATTTGGGAATTAATGATACAGACCCCCGTAATTGGCCCAACTATCGTGACTTCTTCGTGAGTGACTACTTGGGCTTGATTGATACCTTCCGTCAAGCCAATCCCAAAGCCCGGTTTATCCTTGCACGTATGACTCCTATCTCAGACCGTCATGCCCGTTTCATTTCGGGAACACGCGACTGGCATGGAGAGATACAGACTGCCATCGAAACGGTGGCCCGCTATGCCGGTGCGCAATTGGTAGATTTCCACGAACCCCTTTATCCTTATCCTTTCTTGCTGCCGGATGCGGTGCATCCTACTGCCGAAGGGGCTGCTATTCTGGCACAAACGGTTTATTCTGCTATCTCCGGAAACTATGGCGGCTTGAAGTTATCTCCGCTCTATACGGACAATATGGTTCTTCAGCGAGATACCCCATTGCAGATTCACGGTACAGCCGATGCAGGCGAGAAAGTAACCGTCAGCATCGGTCGCCAGCAGTGGACTACCCATGCGGGGACAGATGGCAAATGGTCGGTAAGATTATTACCCTTGAAAGCCGGAGGGCCTTATACGTTGACAATCTCTACTCCTTGTCAGGCTTTGGAGTATAAGAACGTATTAGTAGGAGAAGTCTGGCTTTGCTCCGGTCAGTCGAATATGGAGTTTATGATGAAGCAAACCACTACTGCTAAAAAAGATATCCCTCTAGCTGCCGACGAACAATTACGCCTGTATGATATGAAGGCACGTTGGCGTACGGATGCCGTGCAATGGGATGCTTCCGTGCTCGATTCTTTAAATCATCTTCAATACTACGCTGACACTCAGTGGAAGGTCTGTGCGCCAGAGAATGCAGCCGACTTCTCGGCAATCGCTTACTACTTTGGGCAGATGCTTCGCGATAGTCTGCAAGTTCCGGTGGGGTTGATATGCAATGCTGTAGGAGGTTCGCCCACAGAAGCATGGGTAGACCGTAGTACGTTGGAATATCAATTCCCGGCAATATTGAAAGATTGGTTGCACAATGACTTTATTCAGGACTGGGTGCGTGGACGTGCCGCTTTGAATATCAAACAGTCCAAATACAAATACCAACGCCATCCCTACGAACCCTGTTATCTGTTTGAGTCGGGCATCCGTCCGTTGGAGCAGTATCCTATAAAAGGAGTCGTCTGGTATCAGGGAGAATCCAATGCCCACAACAGGGAAGCACACGAGAAGCTTTTCAAACTGTTGGTTGACAGTTGGCGGAAGAACTGGGGCAATGCCGAGTTGTCTTTCTATTATGTGCAGCTATCCAGTATCAATCGCCCCTCATGGCCTTGGTTCCGAGATAGTCAGCGCAGGATGATGCATGAGATTGCGAATACAGGTATGGCCGTCTCCAGTGATTGGGGAGATTCGCTTGATGTGCATCCCAGAAATAAGAAACCGATAGGCAAGCGCTTGGCGCATTGGGCGTTGAACAAGACTTACGGCTTTCAAGAGCTTCTTCCTTCCGGTCCGTTATTCCGTAAAGCTGACTTCCGCGATGGAGCAGTGTTTGTCACTTTCGACTACGGTCAGGGAATGAAAAGCTCGGATAGTAAACCGTTGCGTACCTTTGAGGTGGCAGAAGTAGATGGTATTTATTATCCTGCTAAGGCAGAAGTGACGGGCGACAATCAACTGAAAGTGTACAGTGAGCAAGTGAAGAATCCATGTTACGTACGCTACGGATGGCAACCTTTCACCCGTGCCAATCTGGTAAATACAGAAGGGCTTCCGGCATCCACCTTCCGTGCGGAAGCTTCTGCATCGTACCTTCAAAGTATTCGCTTACAGAAGATGTCCGGCTTCCCTAAAAAGGAGAAAGGGATAAACCTAGGCGTTTCCGCTTGCTTCGCCGGGATTACCGGAGGACAAATACTGATTGGCGGTGGCTGCAACTTCCCCGATACACCTGCGGCAGAAGGGGGTAAAAAGAAATATTACAAAGGAATTTATGCTGCCGATTACAATACCGATTCCGTCTTTTCATGGCGAAAGGTTGGCGACTTACCTTCGTCGTGTGCCTATGGTGTTTCTGTCTCCACCTCCGACGGGGTGGTTTGTATCGGTGGCATGAACGGGGATGGTGCAACGACTGATGTTTATCGTTTGTACTGGCAAGATAATAAACAGAAGAAAATAACAATAGAATCTCTGCCATCCTTACCCTATGCACTGGATAACTTTACGGGTGCCTTGTTGGGCAATCATATCTATGTGGGAGGGGGAAACAGGCAGGGCAAACCTTCCAACTCATTCTTGTGCCTTGATTTGGATAAACCGTCGGATGGCTGGCAGGAACTGCCATCGTTTCCTGGCTTCTCCCGTATTCAACCTGTATCTGCGGCGCAATATCACGAAGGAGAATGTTGCTTCTATCTTTGGGGAGGCTTTGCCCCTTCCGTTGACGGGCAGGCACCTACTCTCTCTCTTGATGGATATTGCTATTCACCCTCCTCGCAGAAGTGGACGAAAGTAGCTACTCCGACAGACCGTGACGGAGAAATTGTATCTCTGGGTGGTGGAAATGCTCTAGCCTTGGGAGACAGCCTGATTCTCTGCACAGGAGGTGTAAACAAGGATGTCTTCCTGTCCGCACTTCAAAAGGCTGAAGAGGGATATATGCTGCATCCGGCAGAATGGTATAAATTCAACCGGAGGATTTTGATTTACAATACCCGCCGTAACGCATGGCAAGAGGTTCTTGACACCCCCGAAGTGGCAAGGGCAGGGGCTGCACTGATAGGAAACGGAGGGACTTTCTACAATATCTGTGGAGAATTGAAACCGGGTATCCGCACCCCCGAAATAGTTAGAATTACTGTTGAATAACAGAAAAAAAGGAAATTATCTATTAGATTTTAACGGAGTATGAAGAAAAAGTAATATCTTTACTCCGTTAAACATCTAATACACCCCCTAATGATGATTAATTTTACAGGAAAAATGGTCCAGGTGGCGTGTGGGTTACTATGCTGTTGCAGCATGGCTTACACTCAAACTAACGACACTTCGGATATCTTAGTTTTAAATACAGGCTGGGAATTTACTCAGTCAGGAACTGGCAAATGGATGACCGGTGTTGTTCCGGGCACAGTACATCAAGACTTGATTCGTCACGAACTACTACCCAATCCGTTCTACGGAACCAATGAACAGAAGATTCAATGGGTAGAGAACGAAGACTGGGAATACAGAACCTCCTTTATCCTTTCCGAAGACCAACTCAAACGAGATGATGCCCAACTTATTTTTGAAGGACTGGATACCTATGCAGACGTTTACCTGAACGGCTCTCTGCTGCTGAAAGCGGATAATATGTTCGTGGGATACACTATTCCCGTGAAGTCAGTGCTCCGGCAAGGAGAAAACTTACTGCATATCTATTTCCGTTCACCTATCAAACAGACGCTTCCTCAATACGAATCCAACGGATTTAATTATCCGGCAGACAACGACCACCACGAGAAGCATCTCAGTGTTTTCACCCGTAAAGCCCCTTACAGCTATGGTTGGGACTGGGGAATCCGAATGGTGACCAGTGGTGTGTGGCGACCGGTAACTCTACGTTTTTATGATGTTGCCACCATCGGTGATTATCATGTCAATCAACTGGAACTGACCGACGATAAAGCCCGGCTATCCAATGAACTACAAGTAAACTCCATCCTTCCCAAGCAAGCGGAAGCCGAACTGAAAATAACAGTTTCTTTGGCAGGACAGAAAGTGTCGGAAGTGAAGGAGCCTATCCTCTTACAACCCGGAATCAATAACTTTACTCTTCCCGTAGAAGTAATCAATCCCGTGAGATGGATGCCGAACGGATGGGGAGAGCCGACCCTATACGACTTCTCTTCACAAATCGTATGCAACAACCAAGTGGTGGCCGAACAGACACATCGCATCGGCTTGCGCACCATCCGGTTGGTCAATGAAAAAGATAAAGACGGTGAATCTTTCTACTTCGAAGTGAACGGCATACCGATGTTTGCCAAAGGAGCCAACTATATTCCACAGGACGCATTACTGCCTAATGTCACCGCCCAACGCTACGAAACCTTATTCAAGGATATCAAAGAAGCCAACATGAATGTGGTTCGTATATGGGGTGGAGGAACGTATGAAGACAATCTTTTCTACGACCTCGCTGACGAAAACGGAATACTGGTATGGCAAGACTTCATGTTTGCCTGTACTCCCTATCCGTCCGACCCCACCTTCCTGAAAAGGGTAGCCGAAGAAGCCGAATACAACATCCGTCGTCTTCGCAACCACCCGTCTCTGGCGATGTGGTGCGGAAACAATGAGATTCTTGAAGCATTGAAATATTGGGGATATCAGAAGAAATTTACTCCCGCCGTATATCAGGGAATGATGGACGGCTACGACAAACTCTTCCGTGAACTGCTCCCCGCCAAAGTGAAAGAACTGGATGCCGACCGCTTCTACGTCCACAGTTCACCCTATCTTGCCAATTGGGGACGTCCCGAATCATGGGGCATTGGCGACAGTCACAACTGGGGAGTGTGGTACGGACAGAAACCCTTTGAATCTCTGGATGCCGACCTTCCGCGCTTTATGAGTGAGTTTGGTTTCCAGTCATTCCCGGAAATGAAAACCATTGCCACCTTTGCCGCTCCCGAAGATTATCAGATAGAATCGGAAGTGATGAACGGGCATCAAAAAAGTAGTATCGGCAATGCGTTGATTCGCACCTATATGGAACGTGACTTTATTGTACCCGATAAATTTGAAGATTTCGTCTACGTGGGCTTGGTGCTGCAAGGACAAGGAATGCGTCACGGGCTCGAAGCGCATCGTCGCAACCGTCCTTATTGTATGGGTACATTGTATTGGCAACTCAACGACAGTTGGCCTGTAGTCTCTTGGTCGAGCATCGATTACTATGGCAACTGGAAAGCCCTTCATTATCAGGCTAAGCGTGCCTTTGAACCAATTCTTATCAATCCTTTGCAACAGAATGACAGCCTTTCCGTTTATCTGCTCTCGGACAAGTTGGAAGATATGGAGCAGATGACCTTGGAAATGAAAGTGATAAGCTTTGACGGAAAGAAACTGGGCAAACCGATGCAGTTGAAATCTCTCATAATTCCCGCCAATACCTCCCGTTGCATTTATCAATCGAAACTCGATGCCTGTGTGCCTGCCGGAGAACGTCAACATAGTTTTATGAAGTTGATACTGAAAGATAAGTCCGGGCGCAACGTGGCCGAAACTGTCCACTTCTTTGCGAAAACAAAAGACCTGCTTTTGCCCGACACAAACATCTCCTATAAAATGAAACAGACCGACGGCAAATGCGAACTGACACTCTCAGCCGGCAGTCTCGCCAAAGATGTCTTTATAGAAATACCGTTGCAAGGAGCCCGCTTTAGTGACAACTTCTTCGACCTCCTGCCCGGTGAACGCAAAACGATAACCATCACTTCTCCCCAGATAAAGAAAGGAGAGGAGCTACCGATGACACTCAAACATATTCGTGAAACCTATAATTAAATAATTTATTAACTACTAACACCAAATTTTTTTAGTTTATGAAACAACTCCTAAAACTAACCGGATGTCTAGCTTTTGCAGGGCTTTTCGCCTCCTGCCAATCGGCGCAGCAAGAAGCTAACTACCAGATTATTCCTATGCCGCAAGAGATTGTGACAGCACAGGGAAGTCCCTTCATTCTGAAAAGCGGAGTGAAGATCCTCTATCCGGAAGGAAACGAAATGATGCAACGCAATGCAAAATTCCTTGCTGACTATCTGAAAACTGCTACCGGAAGAGAGTTCGCTATCGAAGCCGGAACGGAAGGCAAAAATGCGATTGTGCTGGCATTAGGAACAGAAGCCGAGAATCCGGAATCTTATCAGTTGAAAGTTGCCGGTGACGGAATCACAATTACCGGACCTACGGAAGCCGGAGTATTCTACGGTATACAGTCGTTGCGTAAATCATTGCCTATCGCTCTGAATACAGACGTTGCACTGCCTGCTGTAGAAATCAATGATGCTCCGCGTTTCAGCTATCGTGGTGCACACTTCGATACAAGTCGTCATTTCTTCACAGTGGATGAAATAAAGACTTATATAGATATGTTGGCTTTGCACAACATGAACCGTCTTCATTGGCATATCACCGACGACCAAGGCTGGCGTCTGGAAATCAAGAAATATCCTAAGTTGACGGAAATAGGTTCTAAAAGAACAGAAACCGTTATCGGACATAACACCGGCGAATATGACGGCAAACCTTACGGTGGATTCTACACACAAGACGAAGCCAGAGATATCGTAGCTTATGCTGCAGAACGTTACGTGACAGTGGTTCCCGAAATTGACCTTCCGGGACATATGTTGGCTGCTCTTACCGCTTATCCCGAACTGGGATGTACCGGTGGCCCGTACGAAGTATGGAGAATTTGGGGAGTATCCGAAGACGTGCTTTGTGCAGGAAACGACCAGGTATTGACTTTCTTGGAAGACGTGTACAGCGAACTGATTGACATCTTCCCATCCAAATACATTCATGTAGGTGGTGACGAATGTCCGAAGACAAGATGGGCAAAATGTCCGAAATGTCAGGCACGTATCAAAGCGTTGGGCTTGAAGTCGGATGATAAACACAGCAAAGAAGAACGTTTGCAGAGTTTCGTTATCAACCACATCGAGAAGTTTCTGAACGAACATGGACGTCAGATTATCGGCTGGGATGAAATTCTGGAAGGCGGACTTGCTCCGAATGCTACTGTAATGTCATGGCGCGGCGAAGGCGGCGGTATCGAAGCTGCTAAGCAAAGACATGATGTTATCATGACACCTAACACTTACTTGTACTTGGATTATTACCAGACAAAAGATACTGAGAACGAGCCGATGGCTATCGGTGGTTATGTGCCTGTTGAAAGAGTATACAACTACGAACCTATGCCGGCATCTCTTACACCCGAAGAACAAAAACACATCATTGGTGTGCAAGCTAACCTCTGGACAGAATACATTCCTACATTCTCTCAGGCTCAGTACATGGTATTGCCTCGTTGGGCTGCTTTGAGCGAAGTGCAGTGGTCGTCTCCTGATAAGAAGAATTACGATGATTTCTTGTCTCGTCTTCCACAACTCATCAAATGGTATGATGCACAAGGATACAACTATGCAAAACACGTATTTGACGTAACAGCCGAGTATACTCCTAATCCTACGGACGGAACGCTGGACATTACGTTGACTACAATTGACAATGCACCTATCCACTACACATTGGATGGCAGCGAACCTACAGCTACATCTCCTTTGTACGAAGGCGTGCTGAAAGTAAAGGAAAACGCTACTTTGTCAGCCGTTGCCGTTCGTCCTACGGGAAACAGCCGCGTGATTTCTGAGAAAATCAACTTTAGCAAATCGAGTATGAAGCCGATTACTGCCAATCAGCCAGTCAACAAACAATATATGTTTAAAGGCGAAAGCACATTGGTGGATGGCTTAAAAGGAAACCGTAATTACAAGACAGGTCGTTGGATTGCATTCTTCAAGAATGACATGGATGTGACTATCGACCTTCAGCAGCCTACTGAGATATCAAGCGTAGCCATCTCTACTTGTGTAGAGAAAGGTGACTGGGTATTCGATGCTAGAGGAATGTCTGTAGAAGTATCTGATGATGGTCAGACTTTTAAGAAAGTAGCTTCTGAAGAGTATCCTGAAATGAAGCAAACTGATAAGAATGGTATCTACGAACATAAACTGGTATTTACACCCGTTACTGCACGTTATGTGAAAGTCGTAGCTTTGTCTGAAAGCAAGATTCCGGCATGGCATGGTGGCAAAGGCAACCCGGCATTCCTGTTTGTAGATGAAATAACAATAGATTAATGAATATAAGAAAGAGATACACTAAAGTTTATCTTTTCTTATGGGTATTGGGGATGTGTCTGTCGGCACATCCCATTAAAGCACAGTCCGTTATTCCTGTTCCATTGAAGGTGGAGCAGAATGCGGGCTTTTTTTTACTCACAGAGAAAACAAGGCTTTATACAAACGCACAGGGCGAAGAAGCCAAACTACTGGAAGAGTCGCTGAATGCGGAACTTTCAGGTTTTTTGAAAAAAGGAAAGAAGAAAGACAAGCAGAATGTGCTATCTTTATTGATAACGGAGAAGAGCGAGCAGTTGCCTTCACCGGAGAGTTACACGCTGTCCGTCACCCCCGAACGGATTCTTATCCAGGCCACCTCGGGCGCAGGGCTGTTCTATGGTGTGCAGACATTGTTGCAGTTGGCATTTTCGGCGGAGGGAGGTTACGCCATCAGCTCCGTTGAGATAGAAGATACTCCCCGTTTTGAGTACCGTGGTTTTATGCTCGATGTTTCCCGTCACTTCTTCTCCAAGGAATTTGTGAAGAAGCAGATAGAGGCATTGTCAATCTATAAAATCAATCGCCTGCACCTGCATCTGACCGATGCCGCCGGATGGCGTATTGAGATAAAGAAATATCCTTTGCTTACCGAGTTTGCCGCTTGGCGCACCGATGCCAAGTGGAAAGACTGGTGGAACGGAGGACGCAAGTATCTCCGCTACGACGAACCCGGAGCATACGGTGGCTTTTACACTCAGGATGATATTCGCGAGATAGTGGAATATGCCCGGCAACATTTCATCACCATTATTCCCGAAATTGAGATGCCCGCCCATTCGGAAGAAGTACTGGCAGCCTATCCGCAAATCTCCTGTGCGGGCGAGTCTTACAAGAATGCCGATTTCTGTGTAGGAAACGAAGAAACCTTCACTTTCTTGGAGAATGTGCTGACTGAAGTGATGGAGCTTTTCCCGTCCGAATATATCCATGTGGGCGGTGATGAAGCCGGAATGGCAGCATGGAAGACTTGTACGAAATGTCAGAAGCGGATGAAGGACGAACACTTCACTCAAGTGGAAGAACTGCAAAGTTACCTGATTCATCGCATGGAGGTATTTCTCAATGCCCACGGACGCAAACTGCTGGGATGGGACGAGATACTGAAAGGCGGCTTGGCTCCCAATGCCACAGTGATGTCATGGCGTGGCGAAGAAGGCGGCATTGCTGCTGTCCGTGCCGGACATCGGGCCATCATGACACCGGGTGGCTACTGCTATCTGGATGGTTATCAGGATGCTCCGTATTCTCAGCCCGAAGCTATCGGCGGATACCTGCCATTGGAGAAGGTATATTCCTACAATCCTATTCCTGCTTCTCTTACCGAGGAACAGGCAAAACTCGTCTATGGCGCGCAAGCTAACTTATGGGTGGAATATATTCCCACTCCCGAACAAGTGGAATATATGATTTATCCGCGCATACTGGCGTTGGCAGAAATAGCTTGGTCGGCTCCCGAACGTAAGTCATGGCCCGATTTCCATGCCCGTGCTTTGCAAGCGGTGGACTATCTACGGGGAAAAGGCTACAACACCTTTGACCTGAGAAACGAAATAGGAAGTCGTCCTGAATCTACACAGCCTGTCACTCACCTGGCATTGGGTAAGAAAGTAACCTACAACGCTCCTTACAATTCTTCCTATCCGGCTCAGGGCGAAAAGACCTTGACCGACGGCATACGTGGAGACTGGACTTATGGTGATGGCGCTTGGCAGGGATTCATTTCAAAGAACCGTCTGGATGTGACGATTGATCTGGAAGCCGAGACATCCATTCACTCCGTATCCGCAGCATTTATGCAAGTGGTGGGAGCGGAAGTTTATCTGCCCGTATCCGTTTCCATATCCATTTCCGACGATGGAACCAACTTCACCGAGTTGAGCCATCAGACGTTTGAGTTGGATAGAGAAACAGCTATTAAGTTCACCGATGTATCGTGGGAGGGCGATGCCCGTGGAAGATACGTACGCTATCAGGCACGTGCCGGAAAAGAGTTTGGCGGCTGGGTGTTTACCGATGAAATTATCGTGAAATAACCATGAAATTATCGTGAAATAGATAAGGCAGAACAGATAACTAATCGCTTGTCCGGCTCGATTTAGAAAAATAGTGTCATACTAGAGCAAATAGTACAAATAAAAAGTAGGAATCTATACAACCAGATTCCTACTTTTTTTGTTATATTTGTATTATACCCTTAAAAACTGATAAGTATGGTTCAACACGGTAGACTATTCTTCTTTACCTTTCTACTTCTGATAGCCTTATGCGGGGATGCGTTTGCACAGAAGGCTTCAGACACTCCCAAAGATTCATTGATTACGGTAGGTTATGCCACCGGAAGTTTGAAAACCATGTCCGGCTCTGTGGAGAAAATCACAGAGACACAGATGAACAAAGACCAGGTGACGAATCCGCTGGAAGCCATCCGCGGAAGGGTGCCGGGATTGACCATCCAACGGGCGACGAACGGACCGGCTGCACTCGATGCCGTGCGCCTGCGGGGAACCACTTCGTTGACCAGCGGCAACGACCCTCTGATAATCGTGGACGGAGTATTTGGCGACCTCGGTATGCTGACTTCTATTTATCCCACGGATATAGAAAGTTTTACCATTCTGAAAGATGCTTCCGAAACGGCACAGTACGGTTCCCGTGGTGCCTCGGGAGTGATAGAAGTAACCACCAAGAAAGGAAAGAGCGGCAAGACGCAGGTGGCATACAACGGGAGTTTCGGCGTATCCACCGTCTATAAAAATCTCAAAATGCTTTCCGGTAATGATTTCCGCCGCGTAGCTTCGGAGCGGGGAATCTCCATCTTGGACAAGGGAAACAATACCAACTTCCAGAAAGAAATAGAACAAACGGGATGGCAGCAGAATCATCACGTGGCTTTCTATGGAGGGTCCAGTGAGTCCAGTTATCGTGTGTCCCTCGGCTTTATGGACCGTCAGGGGGTGATTCTGAATGAAGACCACAAGAACTTCACATCGAATATGAACATGAACCAGAAGATGTTCGACGGTTTCCTCGATTGCGAACTAGGTATGTTCGGTTCCATACAGAAGAACCACAATCTGGTGGATTTACAGAAGACATTCTATTCGGCGGCTACCTTCAATCCCACTTATCCCAATCATAAAGACCCTCTCACTAATTCGTGGGACGGGATTACTACGGCGAGCCAGATTACCAATCCGCTGGCTTGGATGGAGGTGCAAGATGATGATGCCACTTCGCATATCAGTACTCATGCCCGGTTCACTTTCAATCTGATGAACGAGTTGAAGCTGGTTCTCTTCGGTGCTTATACCTATAATATTATAGAAAATTCTCAATACCTGCCGGTGTCCGTCTGGGCCAACGGGCAGGCTTATAAAGGAACGAAGAAGATGGAATCGCTGCTGGGCAACATGATGCTGACCTATAAGAAAGGATGGAAAAACCATTTCTTCGATGCCCTGGCTCTGGCGGAACTTCAGAAAGATACCTATATGGGGCATTATACGACGGTGAGCAATTTCAGTACGGATAAGTTTGGGTATAACAACTTGCAGGCGGGAGCCGTCCGTCTGTGGGAAGGCACTAACTCGTACTTTGAGCAGCCGCGATTGGCATCCTTCATGGGACGTTTCAATTACACATATGCCGACCGCTACGTGCTGACGCTCAACGCCCGCACCGATGCTTCTTCCAAGTTCGGTTCCAATCACAAATGGGGATTCTTCCCGTCTGTTTCGGCAGCGTGGGTAATCAGTGAAGAAGATTTTATGAAACACCTGCCGATGGTGGATAACCTGAAATTCCGTATCGGCTACGGTCTGGCAGGAAACCAGAGTGGAATCGACTCGTATACGACTCTGAATCTGGTGAAGCCGAACGGTGTCGTTCCCGTGGGAAACGCCCCCGTAGTGTCATTGGGAGATATGAGAAATACGAATCCCGACCTGAAATGGGAGGTGAAGCATACATTCAATACTGGTTTCGACGTGGCCCTCTTCGGCAACCGCCTGCTGCTTTCCGCCAACTACTACAACTCCCGGACGACGGATATGCTCTACCTCTACAATGTGAGCGTTCCGCCTTTTACCTACAACACCTTGCTGGCGAACATCGGCTCCATGCGCAACTGGGGTACGGAAATAGCCATCGGCATCACCCCTCTGAAAACCAAGGACATGGAGCTGAACATCAATGCTAATCTGTCTTTCCAGCGCAACAAACTGGTGTCTTTGAGCGGCCGTTACAATGGTGAAATGATTTCCGCTCCCGAATACAAAAGTCTGGCAAGTCTCGACGGAGCCGGCTTTCATGGAGGTTACAATCATATCGTCTACCAGATGGTGGGGCAACCGCTCGGCGTGTTCTATCTGCCGCATAGTACAGGACTGGTGTCGGACGGCAACGGAGGATATACCTATGGCATTGCCGACCTGAACGGCGGTGGTGTCAGCCTTGAAGATGGTGAAGACCGATATGTGGCTGGACAGGCGGTACCCAAAACGATTCTGGGCTCTAACATCAGTTTCCGTTACAAACGCTTCGACCTCTCCGTGCAGATAAACGGTGCTTTCGGGCATAAAGTCTACAACGGTACATCGCTCACTTATATGAACATGAATATTTTCCCCGACTATAACGTGATGAAGAAGGCGCCCGCACAGAACATCAAAGACCAGACAGCCACCGACTACTGGTTGGAAAAGGGAGACTACGTGAACTTCGACTACGTGACCCTCGGCTGGGATGTGCCGATAGAGAAGGTACAGAAACTGAAGAAGTACGTTCGTTCGCTGCGTCTTGCACTCACTATCAACAATCTGGCTACTATCTCCGGTTATTCGGGACTTTCGCCCATGATTAACAGTTCGACGGTAAATTCTACCATCGGTGTGGATGATAAACGGGGCTATCCGTTGGCGCGGACGTATACGCTGGGATTGAGTATTAACTTTTAATGGAGGATGGAATGATGAAACAATATTTGAATAAGATGGATTTACAATTAGATAAGACAGAACTCAAAAAAGTAAACACGGGGTTGAGTAAGAGCTTCCTCTTTCTTGCCGCCTGTATGATACTCTTATCATGCGATAAATTCCTCGAAGAAAATTCAAAAGACAAGCTCCCTGCTGATGATGTGTACAATTCCATTTCCGAAGTCTACCTCAATGCAGTTGCTTCGCTCTATACCTATATCGGCGGCTACAGTGACAGTCAGGGATTGCAGGGAACGGGTAGGGGAGTCTATGACCTGAACACCTTCACCACCGACGAAGCAATTATCCCCACCCGTGGCGGCGACTGGTACGACGGCGGCTTCTGGCAAGGCCTATTCCTCCACGATTGGGGAATTGAGAACGACGCCATTCAAGCCACTTGGGAATATCTCTACAAAGTCGTCATGCTATCCAACAAATCGTTGGAACGGATAGACAAATTCAGTGAAACCCACTCCGACGCCGAACTGCCTGCTTACCGGGCAGAAGTGCAGGCATTGCGTGCCATGTACTATTATTATCTGATGGATTTATTCGGACGTGTCCCGTTGGTGGAATCCTCTTCGCCGGCAATGAAAGACATCGTGCAAAGCGAACGCAAGACAGTTTTTGAATTTATATTCCGGCAATTGCAGGAAGCCGCCCCTTTATTGAGCGAAGCACATAGCAACCAGTCCGGCACATATTACGGTCGAATCACCCGTCCCGTAGTTACTTTCTTATTGGCAAAACTTGCCCTGAACGCCGAAGTCTACACCGATAACGACTGGACAGACGGACAGCGCCCGGATGGAAAAGACATCAAATTCATGGTAGAAGGGAATGAACTGAATGCCTGGGAAACGGTCATTCACTATTGCGACCAACTGACAGCTATGGGCTATCGTCTGGAACCGAAATACGAAACAAATTTCTCTATCTTCAATGAATCTTCCGTTGAAAATGTCTTTACCATTCCGATGAACAAGATACTCTACACCAACCAGATGCAATATCTTTTCCGTTCCCGACATTACAATCATGCCAAAGCCTACGGACTCAGTGGAGAGAACGGTCCGAGTGCCACGGTTGAAGCACTGAGAACCTTCGGTTATTCCACACCCCAGCAAGATCCCCGCTTCGATATGTGTTACTTTGCCGGAATCGTTCACGACTTGAAAGGAAATGTCATCAAACTTGATGACGGAACGGTGCTTGAATACCTTCCTTGGGTAGTAGCTTTGGATTTATCCGCCACTCCATACGAACAAACGGCAGGAGCCCGAATGAATAAGTACGAAGTAGACCCGACCGCCACGAAGGACGGTAAACTGATGGATAATGATATCGTACTGTTCCGTTATGCGGATGCTTTGCTGATGAAGAGCGAAGCCAAAGTGCGTAATGGTGAAAATGGTGATAATGAATTGAATGAAGTAAGAAACCGTGTAGGTGCTGCTCCCCACGAAGCTACATTGGATAACATCCTTGCCGAGCGCCAACTGGAACTGGCTTGGGAGGGTTGGCGGCGTCAGGACTTAGTCCGCTTCGGAGAGTTTACGCGTGAGTATGGCAGTCGCCCGCAGCTTCCGAACGAAGGGAACGGGTATACTACTGTATTTCCTATACCGGAGAAAATAAGGTTGATGAATACGAGGCTGACGCAGAATCCGGGGTATTAGTGTGAAGTCATAGTAACATAACACAAAAGCCTCGACTCTCCTACAAAGAATCGAGACTTTTATGTTATGTTACTCTGTGAAACTCAGTGTCACTCTGTGGTGAAAACTCCTAATCGAAGAAACTCTTAAACTTCTTAAAAATCTTCTCCTTCACCGACGTGCTAGGCTTGAAGTTATCGGCCGTCTCCAGCTTCTCGAGCGTACTCTTCTCCTCCTTGTTAAGTGCTTCCGGCACATAGATACTGACATTGACGAGCAAATCCCCCGTCCCATATCCATTCACATTCGGCAAACCCTTACCGCGCAAGCGAAGCACCTTTCCCGGCTGCGTGCCCGAATCAATCTTCACCTTCACCTTCCCGTCAATCGTCGGAATCTCCACAGCACCGCCCAACGCAGCCGTTGGGAAACTCAGCAACAGATTATAGATCAAATCATTATCATCACGAATCAAGTCCGGATGCGGCTCCTCCTCCACAAGAATCAGCAAGTCGCCAGCCACACCGTTGTGCTTCCCGGCATTTCCTTTGCCGCCCATGGATAGCTGCATACCCTCCGCCACTCCGGCAGGAATCTGCACCGTCACCACGTCTTCGCCATAAACGATACCGTCGCCGCCACACGTCTTACACTTATTCTTGATGATTTTACCTTCACCACCACACGTAGAACAAGTGACACGAGTCTGCATCGTACCCAGAATCGTCTGCTGGTTGCGAATCACCGAACCGCTACCTTTACACGTCGGACAAGTCTCCGAATCGCCATCGCCTTCGGCTCCGCTACCGTGACAATGTTCGCACGGTACATATTTCTTCAGTTTAAACTTCTTCTCAATCCCGGTAGAAATCTCTTTCAACGTCAGCTTCACCTTCACACGAAGGTCGCTGCCGCGATAACGTCGCTGCTGCGAAGCACCGCCACCGCCGCCAAATCCGCTGAAACCACCGAATCCGCCGCCGAAGCCACCGCCACGGTCACCGAAGATGTCACCGAACATGGAGAAAATGTCATCCATCGACATACCCTCGCCACCGAAACCACCGAACGGACCGCCATTGCCGGCCGCACCGCTTACTCCCGCATGACCGAACTGGTCATAACGCGAACGTTTCTCCGGATTACTCAACACATCGTATGCCTCGGCCGCCTCCTTAAACTTATCTTCCGCTTCCTTATCACCCGGATTCTTGTCGGGATGATACTGAATCGCTTTCTTGCGGTAGGCCTTCTTAATTTCTTCTACTGTGGCTGTCTTCGTCACCTCCAGTACTTCGTAATAATCTCTTTTTTCTGCCATGCTTCTTTGCCAATTATGAATTATTCCCCGACTACCACTTTTGCGTGACGTATCACCTTATCGTTCAGTGTATATCCCGTCTGCACGCAATCCAGAATCTTACCTTTCTGTTCTTCCGTCGGAGAGGGAATCACGGCAATGGCTTCATGGAAGTCGGTATTGAGCGGCTGGTCTTTCGTCTCGATTACCTTCACGCCGTTTTGTGCCAACACTGCCATGAATTTATTGTAAATCAGTTCCACACCCTCTTTCACGGCATTCACGTCCGTAGCCGTTTCCATCATTTTGAGGGCACGCTCAAAGTCGTCCACCACCGGCAGGATGCTGCTCAGACTCTTCTCGCCACCGTTCAATATCAGTTCCGCTTTCTCCTTCATGGTGCGTTTCCGATAGTTGTCGAACTCGGCGGACAGGCGCAGATACTTATCTTTCTGTTCCTCAATGTCGGCTTGAGCCTTTTCCAGTTCCTTTTCCAACTCCTCTTCGTGAGTCAACGGAGCGGCATTTTCCGCTTGTTCGTCCTGCGGTTGTTGGTCCGCATTGTTCAGGTTTTCTTCAACGTTCAGTTCTTCTTCCTGCACTTTTTTTTCTTTTGGGTCCATCTTGGTATTTACTATTTTACTAGTTACTATTTATTATTTAAGAAACGCGCCATCCATTCAAGATACCGCTTATATATACGTAACAAACCGGACTGACCGGATGTCATTGATTTCGTCTGCAAAAACTTTGCCAAGTTGGCTGTTTTGCCAAAAAACGCAGCAAAGGTAACACTTTTATGTCAGATTGGCACATATCGGATAGCTCATAATTCATTTTTATTGCCTACCTTTGTCGGCTAAAATAGTATATAGTAACTATAATAGTAAATAGTAACTAGTAAAATAGTAAATAATAAGATGATTACAGTTTCAAACGTTTCGGTACAGTTTGGTAAAAGGGTTTTATTTAATGACGTAAACCTGAAGTTTACAAGTGGCAATTGTTATGGTATTATCGGTGCGAACGGTGCGGGAAAATCTACCTTCCTCCGTACCATTTACGGAGATTTGGACCCCACTACGGGTTCTATAGCCTTGGGGCCGGGCGAGCGCCTTTCGGTCTTGAGTCAGGACCACTTCAAATGGGATGCACACACGGTGATGGAAACCGTGATGATGGGGCACACCGTGCTGTGGGACATCATGAAGCAGCGCGAAGTGCTGTACGCCAAAGAAGACTTCACGGACGAAGACGGACTGAAAGTATCCGAACTGGAAGAACGATTTGCCGAGCTGGACGGATGGAATGCGGAGAGTGACGCAGCCATGTTGTTGAGCGGCTTGGGCATCAAAGAAGATAAGCACTACACATTGATGGGCGAGCTGAGCGGTAAGGAAAAGGTACGTGTGATGCTGGCACAGGCATTGTACGGAAATCCCGACAACCTCCTGCTCGATGAGCCTACCAACGACTTGGATATGGAGACGGTGATGTGGCTGGAAGAATATCTTGCTAACTTCGAGCACACGGTGCTGGTGGTGAGTCACGACCGTCACTTCCTCGACTCCGTGTGTACGCATACTGTCGACATCGACTACGGAAAAATTAATATGTTTGCCGGCAACTACAGCTTCTGGTACGAATCGAGTCAGCTCGCCCTCCGCCAGCAGCAGAACCAGAAGGCGAAGGCTGAAGAGAAGAAGAAAGAGTTGGAAGAATTTATCCGCCGCTTCAGCGCTAACGTAGCCAAGAGCAAGCAGACCACCAGCCGCAAGAAGATGTTGGAGAAACTGAACGTTGAAGAAATCAAACCTTCCTCACGCAAGTATCCGGGCATCATCTTCACGCCCGACCGCGAACCGGGTAACCAGATTCTCGAAGTATCCGGCCTGAGCAAAAAGACGGAAGAAGGAGTAGTGCTCTTCAACGACGTGAACTTCAACGTTGAGAAAGGCGACAAGATTGTATTCCTCTCGCGCAACCCGCGTGCCATGACCGCTTTCTTCGAAATCATCAACGACAACCTGAAGCCCGATGCCGGAACCTTCAACTGGGGTGTAACCATCACCACCGCTTATCTCCCCGTCGACAATACGAATTTCTTCAACACCGACCTGAATCTCGTGGACTGGTTGAGCCAATTCGGCGAAGGCAACGAAGTGTACATGAAGGGATTCCTCGGCCGTATGCTTTTCTCCGGCGAAGAGGTGCTGAAGAAAGTCAGCGTGCTGTCCGGAGGTGAAAAGATGCGTTGTATGATTGCCCGTATGCAGCTGCGCGGCGCCAACTGCCTCATTCTGGATACTCCTACCAACCACTTGGACTTGGAATCTATCCAGGCATTCAACAACAACCTGAAAACGTATCGGGGAAATATCCTCTTCTCGTCTCATGACCACGAGTTCATCCAGACGGTGGCAAACCGTATCATCGAGCTGACACCGAACGGCATTATCGACAAGATGATGGAATATGACGAGTATATCACGTCCGACCATATCAAGGAGTTGAGGGCGAAGATGTACGGCGATAAATAATATTCAGGCACGGATTACGCGGATTTTCACGGTTTTTGCTGCGCGCTGTATGCTTTAAACCGTGTATTCCGTGTAATCCGTGCCTAATATTTCCTCTAATGTACGGAAAAGGGAAATGCTTGTTAGCACCCGTATCATTGCATCTCCCTACCCGTATCATTGCTTGTTATCACTCGTCACATACTGAGTTCCAACTCCTGCTGTTCAGGAAGTAGCGGCTGAGTCGCATTCTTTATTCGCTCGTTGTCCGTATACTCCACCACCCAATATTCAGTAACCCCTTTTGAAGTCTTTCGTGTCTTGAATCCGCTGCTTTCGAGCACCGTAGTCAGCATTTGTATCGATTGCAGGTTCGACTGCGTGCGCCCGTTTAAACTCAAAGCCGAAAGCAGTTGAGCGGCAGGATACCAGTGAGCACTTCCATCGCTCGCCGTTGCCGGTCGGTAATAAAAGAAAAGATTCTCCTCAATCGGGTCTTTCTGCCGGAAAGCCTCGTTGCGGTTGTTGATATATGTCACCTCCTCGTTCTCATACCAGTATTTGTATCCCTGCATATAGAGTGCATAAGCCTGTGCATACACTTCATCATGTTTCACGGGAGTATGATAATCTACATCGATGACACTATTGAAAAGAATACGCCTGTTTTGAGCGATGTCGGGCAAACAATGCGGATTGTTGGTACTGGCAATGAACGAGCATCGCCGGACGTAAGTATTTACTTGCATATCCCATGTTTTGCGCTCTATCATAACGTTTTGCGTAATGAGACTTTTCAGTTTCTGCATACGCCAGGGAGGGAGCGTGTCGAACTCCTCGATGTTGATAATGAGGCACGATGACATGAGAAGTGCATGATCCTTGTCCTCGCTGTTTATCATGTTGTCGCGATAGTAGTTGGCAAGCTCCGGCGGGAGGAGGTTGCGGATGAAGGTAGTCTTTCCTTTTCCCTGTGCGCCGTGGAATATCATCATCAGTTGGTTCTGCACCTTGTCGTTGATGGCGCAAGCCACCATTCCCACTATCCAGTGGCGGAAACTGTTTTCAAAGAAAGCCGGGTCGGTGGTACGCACCTGTTTTGCCAGTTGGCCGATGTAGTCCGTTTTTCCGTCCCACGGCTTTCGTGTGGTGAAATATTCGACAAACGGGTTGTAGGGTTTTGCATAATCCGAGTCGATGAGCATTTTTATGTAATTTGCCGTGCAAGTTACGCCCTTCAGTTGCGCATTGATGGCGAACGTGTTGACGTCCTTTGTGCGAACCGTGATGAAAGGGTGCTTTGCGGTGTCGGTAAGGGGGGCTGTGTCGGGCTGCGTGTCAGCATCGTCGTCGTCGTGGAAATTCTTTCGGAACACGATTAGCTCTGTCACGAGATTTCGGCGGATTTCGTAGTAGTAATCCATAAACCTGATGATTTTCTGGATTCTGGGCTCTTTGTTTTCTTCTTCTGCATGGTCCGTCGTGGTGGTGTACTGATAGGCGTTGCGTATGGGCTGTTCGAGGTCGAAGCCGGGGATGTCTCCGAAGTGGCTGTGAACCAAGCTGATGGCTTCCTCTTCTAAAATCTGGCGACGGTAGCACTGGTTGCCAAGGCAGTAAAGGAAATTGTCGCGGTTGCCCTCTATGAACCGTTCCTTCCGTTGGGTATATTCGATGGCTTTGCGGAATTTCAGATGCACCTGTAGCTCTATGGGCGATGCATTTTCCTGCCTGTCTGTGAGCGGAGTCAGTTCGGCGGCAGGCTTTTTGCGTTTCTTTGTCTTGCACTCCTCCTTGGTGGGCAGCGTCACGGTGACGGTGAGCGGGCGCACCTTCTCCAGCCGCTCGAGCGAGAGGAACGCGTCCGGATCGTGCGACACGAAGAACCCGCGGCCGGGGTCGCTTCCGCTGGCGTCCACTTTCGTGCCGAGCAGTTTCTCGTATTTGGTGCGTGCCAGTGTGTACATCCGGTGGTGATACCGTTCGAGTGTGGCGTAGTCCACCGTGCCCTGCGCGTTCAGTTCGGCACGCAAGGCATCCGCTTCCTCGCCGGTGAGGTAAACGAAAATCTTCAACCCGTGCTGCCGTGGGCTGATGAAATCGCCCAGCGTGTCGGGGCAGTCGTTCGCCAGTTGGCGATATTCGGGTAGCTTTTCCATCTCCATGTCGTCGCAGTCCAGCGTGATGATGTCCTGATATGCGGCAAGGCTGTAGGCGAGTCTTTCTGTCGTGTAAGTAGTTGTGATGGTGCGGTAGGGCAGTTGTTTCTTCATGCGGTCCGCCTTTGCCATGTCCCCCTCTTCCACAGCTTCCCTGAGTCTGCGTATTTTGTCGCGATACGTATTTCCCCGCATTAATTCGAACAAATACTCAATAGTTATATTCCCCGATACTAACGATAACCCTCTGTATGTAGTTACTAAAATTTCTACCATTCCTTTAAATGAAATTTAATTTATACTTTTATGATGTCGCTGCAAAGTAACAACCTTTTCATGTAACAGAAAAACCGTTTTTAGTTCCCTAAAAACGGTTTTTTAACATATCCTTCCGAATGTTAATCACTGGTTGTCGCTTTATTCAACTTTTGCATCTCATAATCTATCTCATGAACGCTCAGGAGGTCGTCTGAGTGTTTATTCTTCTTGAAAGCGAATGCTAGAGATATCCATTGTGCAAAGAACTTGGGCCCTCTGAGTCTTAAACCGTAGCACATCTTCACTAAGTAGCTGAGCACCTTTTTTCTGTCTTCCGGTTCTACTACTAATTTGTTGCAGTACACGTCGTTGACGTTGTTCAGGAGGTTGGTGATGAAAGGATTTGCGTTAGGAAATTCTCCTTCTTTCAGTGTGATTGCCTTTTTGTCTAAATAGACAAATCCTTCGGCGAAAATGTCTTTTTAGTCATACTTTTAACGTTTAATGATTGATTGTTAAATTTATTTTTTGTTCAAAAATCTGCAAATATATAACTTTTCCCGTTATTTGTTACTCTTATCCCTCTTGTTTATTCTTTTATATCTTATTTATAAAGATAAAAGCGTGTATCACAAGGGGGAGGACTTACCCCTGTGATACACGCTTTTTTCTCTAATAAAATAAATATTCTTTGCGCGCGTGCGCGCGTGTATAGTAATGTATAATACTCCCGACGGTGAACGAGGGGAGGTAGGCTATGGGGCATCGAGGTACTTCACTATGATTTCCACCTGTCGCTTGCTGTAAGCCTGTTCGTTCTTTCCTTCCGCTCCCTCATACAGTTGTCGGTAGAGGTCGGGGTTGCGGTGGATCCACTTCCGCATCTTCCTCAGGGCGGCTTCGGGGTCGAGGTGAGGGGCGTAGAGCTGTGCGAGTTCGTGCTTCATGTATACCCGGATGCGAAATTCTTCTTGTAATATTTCCATAATCAGTATTCTTTATGTGGGCTGTCAACCCGTGTTTTAGTCTTGTAAAGGTAAGGATTTATTCTGACAAAAGCAAGTGAGGGCAAGATAAATGACACGAAAGGCCGAAGAAAAAGCGCGCAGTGGCATAAGAAAAAGCTCCCGATGTGCATAATTCGTAGAAAGTAAGAATTTCTTCGTCCCTCTTCGTCACGGTACGTACCGGTAGGCACTTTTACGACTCCCCGTTTTTTCGTGGTTCCGTACCTTTGTCGTGTTCTCCAAAAGATATGTAGTAATGACGTCAACCCCACAATCGGTGGCAGAACAGAGAGAAAGAAACAGAAAAATTATTCATTTAAAAAAACAAGAAGAAAACAATGTCTGTAACATTTAAAAAGATTTTACGTAAGTCCCCGTTCGACAAGAAGGGCAACGGCAAGTACTATCCGCAACTGATCACCTGGGGTAAACCCGCCACGCTGGATACCATTGCCAAACAAATGAAAGAGAAAAGTTCGCTCACGCTGGGCGACATCAAGAGTGTACTAACCAACTTCGTGGAGGTGATGCGCAGCGAGTTGTACAACGGTCACGCCGTCAATGTGGAGAACTTCGGGGTATTCAGCCTGTCGGCAACCACCGTGGGTACGGAGCTGAAGAAGGATTGCCTGCCCGAAAACATCTACATGATTCGCATCAACTTCCGCCCTTCGACCAGCGTCCGCCCCAGCTTGACGCCTACCCGTGCGGAAGACCGCATCGACTTCGTCGACCTGGAGCAACAACTCAAGGCGATGAACGGAGACGACGGCGGTTCGGGCGGTGGTGACGGTGGTGGTGGCAACACTCCGAACCCCGACGACGGTGGCGGTGAAACTCCGGACCCGGCAGCTTGATGAATCCATACACTTAAAAAATAGTATACATTATGAGAAAGATTGATTTGATTGTAATTCACTGTTCCGCCACGCGGGCAGACCGTTCGCTAACCTCGGAAGATCTGGAAATGCAACATCGGCGACGTGGATTCAAGGGCACGGGCTATCACTTTTACATCCGCAAGGATGGTATGATATATCCCACCCGTCCCCTCGAACGCATCGGTGCGCATGCCCGCGGCTTCAACCAGAGCAGTATAGGCATCTGCTACGAAGGCGGTCTGGACTGTAACGGTCGCCCCGCCGATACGCGGACGCCTGAACAACGGGAACATCTCCGCCTGCTGGTGCTCCAAATAATGGATAACTTTCCCGGTTGCCGCGTGGTGGGCCATCGCGACCTCTCGCCCGACCTGAACGGGAATGGGGAGATAGAACCGGAAGAATGGATCAAGGCGTGCCCGTGCTTTGACGTGAAAACGGAGTTCGCCGGAATCGAACAGGATGGGGATTTCTGGGAGTAATGAATCATTTAAAGAGTCGGAAAGGAGGTGTGTAGAGTTATGGCAGTCAAAAGATCCCTCTGGGATAATATTTTGAAAATCGTCATCGCGGTGGCTTCGGCAGTGCTGGGGGCGTTGGGTGGTAATGCGATAAATTTGTAAGAGAACGGAGAGTTAGCTTACCCCTAAGTTTTTAATGATTAAATATTGCCCTGGCATAAATTGACTATCAATTTATATCAGGGCAATTCTTATTATTTACTTATAAACCAACTTACTAGCCACCCCACTTCCGAAAAGGTCATCCCCCAGCGTCGTAATCTTATCACCCTGAGCCAGCACATAGCGAAGATTGTCACATCCCATAAACGCACCGAACTCAATCGCCGTCACACTTGCCGGCAACTCCAACGTGCCGCACAGCCTTCCGCAGTTGCTAAACACACGTTGTCCGATAGATTTCAGATTGTGCGGCAACTTCATCCTCAGCAGATACTTCTTCTGGGCAAAAGTAAAGTCGGGGATAGCCGTAGCATTCGTTTTCGATATATCCACAGCCACCAGATTCGGCATATAATCACGAATCAGTTTAAAGTCGGCATTATCCAGCTTCCCTTCGATGGTGAGGAAGTTGATGTCTCTGGGTTGCAGCCCGGCTTTCATGATTTCATCTTCCAGCTTGCCCATCAATCCCACTTGTATGAAGGCTTCCACCGGTTCACCTTCGATAAAGGCAAAGTTCTGCCATCTATCCTTGTAGCGGTAAGCATCGCTGCTGCCCAATGGCACGAAGATAGCCGTAACGCTATCCGCCAATGCTTCCGGCAAAAGGTTGGGGGCTGTCTTTCTGCGTATCTGGCAGATTCTCAGGTTCTCGCATCCCTTGAAGGCGGCATCTTCTATATTCTTAATCTTTTCGGAGAGAATCACCTTTTCCAATGTCTGTTTACCTTTTGTCACTCCGTCCACCTCACTAGAGAAGGCGTAGGCAGGAACGAAGTTGGGCATATAGATGTAGAATTTCCCGTTGGGATACGTTCCGGCTTTGCCGCTATACATCTTAATCTCGGCGTTCGAGATATCCAATACTTTCAGGCTGGGAAATTCATCGCGGAGATGCCGGAAGTCCTCGGCATTTAGTTTTCCGGTAAGGGTGAGGTGGGTGATGCTGTTCGCTTCCTCTTCCGTCATCATCGAGATTAACGTTCCCGGTTTACTGACGTAATAGGTCTTGCTCACTTGTGCGGCTGCTCCCAATACGTTGGCAGCCAATAAGAAACTTATCAGTAGTTGTCTAATTTTCATAATTCTGCAGATTTGTTCTGACAAATATAGGAAAAATAGGTAATAGATGCTGTTTTTTTATGTTTTATATCTAATTTTGTAGCCGGATTAACAAAAAGTAAAAATGGAGGTAGAGCAGTTAGCAGAGAAAAAAGAGCCGAAAAGACTCCCCGTTTGGGTATGTATTCCACTGTTTATAGTGGTCTTTTTGATATTCTGGAGATTGTACAGCATAGTGGTGCAAGGGGGCTTGTCGTTGGTTCTTGGAGATGAAGTGCGCCATCGGTTGTTGAGCTACATTTTGCTAGAGGCGAGTCTTTTTTTGGCTGTCCTTACCGCTGCCGTGATTATGCTGCGTCTTGAGCGTCGTCCGTTTTCTGATTTGGGACTGTCCCTGAAAGGACATATGCGGGGAATTTGGTATGGGCTTCTGATGGCTGCCGTCCTCTATGTGGTAGGCTTCGGGCTGACTTATGCCTTTGGCGAAATAGAGGTGACCGACTTTCAGTTTAAGCCGCTCGACTTAGCAGGTGCTTTCGTGTTTTACCTATTGGTGGCACTGTTTGAGGAGACGTTGATGCGCGGCTATATCCTTGGACATCTGCTATATACGCGCATCAATAAATTCCTTTCACTTTTCATCTCCGCAGCCCTGTTTGCACTGCTGCACATCTCCAATCCTGAAATAGATTTCATGCCGATGCTCAATCTCGTACTTGCCGGGATGTTGCTCGGTGCTTCCTATCTCTATACGCGTAATCTTTGTTTCCCCATCTCCCTCCATCTATTCTGGAACTGGATTCAAGGGCCCATACTTGGCTATCAGGTCAGCGGAAGCGACTTCACCCATTCGATGCTGACACTGAGTATGCCCGAAGAAAACGTACTGAATGGCGGAGCCTTCGGGTTTGAAGGCTCGCTCATTTGTACAGTACTTATGATCATATTTACAATTATTATTATCTGGTGGGGCGAGAAAAGAGAAGCAATCAGTCTTGCTGTACCCCGATCATGCTAAGCTGAATCCGTTTACGGTCGGTATCCACGTTCATTACTCTTACCATCACTTGCTGATGAATCGATACCACTTCGGTAGGGTCGGAAATATACCGTTCGGCAAGTTGCGAGAGATGTACCAACCCATTCTCCTTGATACCTATATCGACGAATGCTCCGAAATTCGTAATGTTTCCCACGATGCCCGGAAGAATCATTCCTTCGCGTAAGTCGGCAATGGTGCGTACATTCTTATCAAACTCAAAAACCTTAATGGCTTTGCGCGGGTCGCGCCCCGGCTTGTCGAGTTCTTGCAAGATGTCCTGCAAGGTGGGCAGGCCGACGGTGGGAGTGATGTAGTCGGAGATTGTAATCTTCTGGCGTAGTTCCTTGCTCGCTATCAGTTCATCGACGGTGCACTTCAGGTCTTTCGCCATCTTCTCCACGATGTGGTAACTTTCGGGATGCACGGCAGTGTTGTCCAGCGGACTTTTTGCTCCGGGGATACGGAGGAATCCGGCACATTGCTCGAAGGCTTTTGCCCCCATCCGCGGCACTTTCATCAATTCTTTCCGTGAGCCGAAAGCTCCGTTCTCTGCACGATAGTTGACTATGTTTTGTGCCAGTTGTGGACCTAAACCGGAGATGTAAGTCAGCAGATGACTGCTGGCGGTATTCAGGTTCACACCAACCAGATTCACACAGTTCTCTACAGTCTGGTCGAGCGCTTTCTTCAGTTTCGTTTGGTCTACGTCGTGCTGGTATTGACCCACGCCGATGGACTTCGGATCAATCTTTACCAGTTCCGCCAGCGGGTCCATCAACCTTCGGCCGATGGAAACAGCTCCGCGCACGGTGACGTCATAGTCGGGAAACTCGTCGCGGGCAATCTTGGAAGCCGAATAAATGGAAGCTCCCTGTTCGCTGACAACGAATACGGGAATCTGTCGGTCGAACGTCTGGCGGTTGATGAAATCTTCCGTTTCGCGACTGGCGGTTCCGTTGCCGATGGAGATGGCTTCTATCTGATAAGCTTCCACCATCTTGCGGAGTTTGGATGCAGCTTCGGAGGTTTTATTCACCGGAGGGTGTGGGTAGATATTCTCGTTGTGCACCAAGTTTCCTTGTGCGTCGAGACAGACCACCTTGCATCCTGTACGGAATCCGGGGTCGATGGCGAGCACCCGTTTCTGTCCCAAGGGGGGAGCAAGAAGGAGTTGGCGGAGGTTCTCCGTAAATACGCGGATGGCTTCGTCGTCGGCTTTCTCTTTCGACTGGGCGGCAAATTCCGTTTCGATGGAAGGCTTAAGCAGACGTTTGTAAGCATCTGCTGCGGCTTCGCTCACCTGACGGCTGCATTCGTTGTTGCCACGCACGAATTGGCGTTCGAGCCGGTCGAGACACGCTTCGTCGTCGGTGGTGATGGATACTTTCAGCAATCCTTCGGTTTCGGCACGGCGGATAGCCAGCAAGCGGTGGGAGGTACAACGCTTCAACGGTTCGGAGAAGTCGAAATAATCACGATATTTTGCCGCTTCTTCCTCTTTACCCTTCACTACTTTGGCGGTGATTTCCGCTTGACGTGAGAATTGGTTACGGATGGCGTTGCGGGCACGTTCGTCCTCGTTCACCTGTTCGGCGATGATGTCACGAGCGCCCTTCAGGGCGTCGTCCACATCTTTCACATCACCCTTGACGAAGGCGGCGGCACGGGCGCTCAGGTTGTTTTCCCTTTGAAGCAGAAGCAGGGTGGCAAGAGGTTCCAATCCTTTCTGTCGGGCGGCTTCGGCGCGTGTTTTCCGTTTGGGCTTATAAGGAAGGTAGATGTCCTCCAGCTCGGTAGGATTCCAAGTGTCGTTGATGCGTTTCTCCAGTTCGGCGGTCAGTTTGCCTTGCTCGGAGATGGTGCTTAGAATGGTTTCTTTTCGTTTGGCTATGTCGCACAACTTATCATGTTGCTCTTTGATATGTTCGATTTGCACCTCATCCAGTCCGCCCGTGGCTTCTTTACGGTAGCGGCTGATGAAAGGAATCGTAGCACCCTCACCCAGAAGATGGAGTGTGCTGCTGACTTGTCTTTCCGGTATGTTGAGCAGCCCGGAAATCATCTTGTGAAATAACTCCATAAAACAATATTTTTTGGTATAAATGAGCGACAAAAATACACATTAATCTGTTATACCCGCTAAGTTTTACTATATTTGCACGCAATTTAATAAGTATACGCATCAAAACTATACAATTTCATGATGAGGCACACAGGGTATTTTTTTATCTTTCTTCTTGCACTCCTACAATCTTCAGGGGTTTTGGCTGTCTCTATCGATAAGAATCCTATATTAATCATCTGTTCATACAATCCTGCTGCTCACCAGACTTCCGTCACTGTCTCCGACTATATGGAAGAATATACCCGGCTGGGAGGGCAACGTGACATTGTCATCGAGAATATGAACTGCAAGAGTTTCTCTGAATCTCCGCTATGGAGTGGCATGATGACACAGATTCTGGCAAAATATCAGGGTGAGAAACTTCCTGGACAAATTATACTCCTTGGGCAGGAAGCATGGGCTGCCTACTTGTCGCAACGGGATTCGATGCAGGTGAAAGTGCCGGTGATGTGCAGTCTTGCCAGCAGCAATATTGTGATGCTGCCCCGAGATTCCGTTCAGGGACTGGAGAGCTGGATGCCCGAATCTGTCGATATCTTCGACGACCATCTGGATATTCCCGAGTTGAAATCCGGCTTTATCAACAAATATAATATAGAAGACAACATCCGCATGATTCAGACTTTCTACCCGAAGACCGAACATATCGCCTTTATCTCGGATAATACCTACGGCGGAGTGACTATGCAGGCATTGGTAAGAAAGGAGATGAAAGAGAAATTCCCCGACTTGGACTTGATTCTGATGGACGGGCGCAAGCATTCCATCTATACGATTGTGGAAGAACTGCGACAATTGCCGGAGCATACGGTTATCATGGTGGGTACTTGGCGGGTGGATATGAACGAAGGTTATTTTATGCGCAATGCCACTTATGCTATGATGGAGGCTACTCCTACTATTCCGGCTTTTACCCCCTCTTCAGTGAGTTTGGGCTATTGGGTCATCGGCGGTGTGCTGCCCGATTACAGGAAAGTGGGAAGAGATATGGCGTTGGAATCCATCCGGATGGACAAGCGTGAGAGAGGTGCGGAAAGAAATCTCTCGGTCATTGGTTGCAAAGCCGTGCTGGACAGTCGGAAAGTGAAGGAGTGGGGGCTTGATCCGAAAACTCTTCCTTTTGAGGTGGAACTTGTCAACCAGCCTGTCACGTTCTATCAACAGTATACCTATCAGATATGGTCTGCTTGTGCTCTGTTCGTAATATTGGTGTTGGGGTTGTGCATTTCTCTCTTCTATTACTTCCGCACCAATCGACTGAAAGACAAACTAGTGAAGTCGGAAAAGAACTTACGTATAGAGAAGGATAGGGCGGAAGAATCCAACCGGCTGAAGAGTGCTTTCCTTGCGAATATGAGTCATGAGATACGTACGCCCCTTAATTCAATTGTCGGCTTTTCGGATGTATTGGCGGTGGGTGGCAATACGGAGGACGAGCAGCAGTCGTATTATGAGATTATAAAATCCAATTCGGACTTGCTGCTTCGCTTGATTAATGATATTCTCGACTTATCACGTCTGGAAGCCAACAGGGTGACCTTGACCTGGGAGGTGTGTGACGTGGTGCAACTGTGCAAACAGGTGGTTGCGTCCGTAAGCGTCTCCCGTCAGGCGGACAATGAGTTCTTGTTCACCACAACTTTAGAGACTTTCAGGATGGAGACGGATGTGCAGCGTATGCAACAAGTGATTATCAACCTGATGTCCAACTCCAACAAATTTACAGAACGAGGGACTATCACGCTCGACTTCTCGGTGAATGAAGAGACGCAGATGGCTGTGTTCTCGGTGACGGATACCGGATGCGGCATCCCGAAAGAGAAACAGAAACTAGTGTTCGAACGATTTGAGAAACTGAATGAATATGCGCAGGGAACAGGACTCGGACTGTCTATCTGCCAATTGATTGTACATAAATGGAAAGGTGAGATATGGATTGACCCCGACTATACCGGAGGGGCACGGTTCGTATTCTCACACCCGCTAAAAATAGATAAAGAATGAAACGATTTGCATTAATTTATGGTTGGCTTCTTGGCCTGGTGCTGTCTGTGTCGGCACAAGAAAAAGTGGTGAAGTTAAAAATAGTACAGACAAGCGATGTACATGGTAATTACTATCCTTACAATTTTATTACCCGGCAGGAATGGAAGGGTAGTTTGGCAAGGGTTTACTCTTTTGTAGAAAAAGAGAGGGAGAACTTTAAAGAGAACCTGATATTGCTGGATAACGGCGATATCTTACAGGGGCAGCCTACGGCTTATTATTACAACTACATCGACACCGTATCCCCCCATCTTTGTGCGGAAATGATGAACTACATGAAGTACGATGCCGGCAATATGGGTAATCACGATGTGGAAACAGGACGTCCCGTGTTCGACCGCTGGATTGCTACTTGTGACTTCCCCATATTGGGCGCCAACATCATAGAAACTGCCACCGGAGAAACCCATCTTCCCCCTTATAAAGTGATGGAACGTGACGGCGTGAAGATCGTGGTGCTCGGTATGATTACTCCCGCCATCCCCGCATGGCTCTCCGAGAATCTGTGGCAGGGATTACGATTCGACGATATGGAGGAGACGGCACGCAAATGGATGAAAATCATCCGTGAGAAGGAACAACCCGACTTGGTTATCGGAATGTTCCATGCCGGACAGGAAGCCTTCAAGATGTCGGGCAAATATAACGAAAACGCATCGCTCAATGTGGCGAAGAACATTCCCGGATTCGATATGGTATTGATGGGACACGACCACGCACGCGAGTGTAAGAAAGTGATGAACGTGGTCGGAGATTCGGTATTGATTATCGACCCTGCCAGCAACGGGGTAGTGCTCTCTAATATTGACGTGACTGTGAAATTGAAAGACGGTAAAGTAGTAGGCAAAGACATCAAAGGAGTGCTGACGGAAACGAAAGACTACGGTGTTAGCGAAGACTTCATGAAGCGTTTTGCCCCGCAGTATGAGACGGTACAGAACTTTATTTCGAAGAAAATCGGAACATTTACCGAAAGCATCTCTACCCATCCTTCTTTCTTCGGACCGTCTGCTTTCATCGACCTGATACATACGTTGCAGCTCGACATCACCGGAGCTGAAATATCCTTTGCCGCCCCGCTTTCCTTCAATGCGGAGATTAATAAAGGTGATGTATTTGTCAGCGATATGTTCAACTTGTACAAGTACGAGAATATGCTTTATGTAATGAAACTGTCCGGAAAGGAAATCAAGGATTTTCTCGAGATGTCTTATTATATGTGGACCAACCAGATGAAATCTCAGGACGACCATCTGCTATGGTTCAAGGAAAAGCGTAAAGAAGGTGCCGAGGACAGGGCTTCTTTCCAGAACTTCAGCTTTAATTTCGACTCGGCATCCGGAATTATTTATACGGTAGACGTCACCAAACCGCAAGGCGAGAAGATTACGATTGCCAGCATGGCGGACGGCACTCCTTTCCGCATGGATAAAATGTATAAGGTGGCCCTGAACTCCTATCGGGGCAATGGTGGTGGCGAACTGTTGACGAAAGGTTCGGGCATCCCACAGGAAAAACTGAAAGACCGCATCATCTTCTCTACAGATAAAGACCTTCGTTTCTATCTGATGAACTACATTGAGAAGAAAGGAACGATGGCTCCGAAAACGTTGAACCAGTGGAAGTTTGTTCCCGAAGAATGGACAGTTCCTGCTGCAAAGCGTGATTATGAGTATCTGTTTGGAGTAGTCAATAAGTAATCAAAACTGTTCATTTTGTCCTATAATGCCCCTGACGGGCTTGTATGTATGGTCGGAAACTGGTATATTTGTCGCAAAAAAGAGACAGTATGGATATTCAGAGTGTTCCTAAGATAGGTATTTCGTCAGTAGTTCATTCCAAACATATAGACCCCAACAGCATTGATGTAGTTGACAATGATATAGCGCTCTTCGATACGGAGAGCGTTGTTTCTTTATATAGTGGCCCCAGCAAACTGGAAGTGCTCACCGTGGGGCTTTGTCTCGAAGGAAACGGAGCTTTCAATATCAGTCTGCGTGAATTTGAGTTGTTCCAGGGGCGGATGGTGATAGCACTTCCCAATCAGATTATCGAACACCGGCGCTTTAGTTCCGACTTCAAAGGAATCTTCTTTGCCGTATCGAAGAACCTGCTGGAGACATTGCCTAAAATAGGAAATGTGCTTTCGCTGTTCTTCTACCTCAAAGATTACCCCTGCTTTGATTTGTCTGCACGCGAGCAGGAGATTATCAGCGAATATCATGCCTTTATCAGAAAAAGGCTAAGGAACAAAGATGATATTTATCGTAGGGAAGTCGTGATGGGATTGATGCAAGGCTTCTTTTTCGAACTTTGCAGTATCTTCAAGAATCATGCCCCTGCTGCTGCCGCTACGGTGAAGAATAAGAGCCGTAAGGAGTATATTTTCGAGCGGTTCTACGAAACCCTCATCGAATCTTATCAATCGGAACGCAGCGTGAAGTTCTATGCCAACCAACTGTGCCTGACACCGAAACATCTCTCGGGAGTGGTGAAAGAAATCAGCGGAAAGACAGTAGGAGAATGGGTGGACGAACTCGTGATTTTGGAAGCGAAAGCGCTTCTCAATTCATCGAGCATGAACATTCAAGAGATTTCCGATCGGCTAAACTTTGCCAATCAGTCCTTTTTCGGTAAGTATTTCAAGCATTATACCGGTATGTCTCCCAAACAATACCGTAAAAGCCGGTAGCGGGGAGATTTATAACACACCGGATCGGACGCGACTCAGTGTTTCCGGTGTCATCAGCAGGTAGGAAGCGATATTCGCCAAAGGAGCCCGTTTGATGATTTCCGGATGGTTTTCGAGTAAGAGTCTGTAGCGTTCGCGGGCGGATTCAAAGCGCCACGAGTCGGCTTTTATCTGTGAAACGATTAAGGAGTATTCCAGTATCTTCTGATAGAACATATTGATTTCCCAGTTCTCACGGGCAAGTTTCTGTATCATCTCGCGGGGGAATAGGTAGATGATGGAAGGTTCCAGCGTTTCTACAATCAAGCGGGTAGGCACTTGCTTCAGGAAACTTTCGATGCACATCACGATACATCCTTCGTATGAGAAATGCTCGGTCACGTCTTTTCCGTTTTTGTAGTAGTATTGTCGTAGCATTCCTTTGCCGACGAATACAAGCTCTTGAGCTACTGCACCTTCACCTAGTGCTATTGCGCCTTTCGGAAATTCCTCACGAATCAGGATGTTTTCTATCTGGCGTCTACCTTCTATACTCATCTCCGGAAAGCGTGAATTAACAACAGCATTTACGGTATCTCTTAATAATGTATCCATGGCTTTTAGTTTTGTTCTGTGCAAAAATACTAAAAACGGTTGACATAAATCAAGTGTGGTGCAAAAAAGATGTATATTTGTCCGTTAATTCAAGATGTGGAAGATGATGAATAGAATAATAGGAATGGCAGTGTTGCTGCTTTGTTTGTGCAGTTGTGTAAAGGATAAAGATGCTATTTATTATCCAGTGGGCAATGTGGATGTGGAGCGTGGAGGTCCGGCTTACGAGGTTCCGGCGGGTGAAGAGCCGATACTTCGGTGTTATAATAATGAAGATTACGTGTTGGATACCTTGGCTCAATATCCGGGTGATCCTACCTTGGGCAAGCTGACATTTATGATTGGTTTAAGAAACCAGGAGGGCGTGGCAGTGGACGGATTTAATGGAATCGGGAAGTCCGGATTGACCATGAGCCTTGGCTATAAGGATGGAAACTATTCAGCTGATAGCCAGATACCTATCTATACCTCGCCAGATGTAACAGCGAGATATGCAATCAAACTTCGTCTGAAAGGAGAATTGACTTTATCCGGCGAGGAATGGATGATTGATTACATTTACACTCAGTTGGCAGGGCTGTTTCAGCCTTATCCGCCGGCGTCTTTCCCCGAAGTCTTTATGTGTAAAGGGGGCGAGCAGAGCTTTGCATATTTCGACTCATTCCGCAGAACCTGGACGTTTGATATAACTTACGACCGCTCCAATCTTTCTTTCAGCCAATTGTACTATAATATGTTCATCAATCTGGCAGGGCAGAAGCGGGAAGATAGAGTCAGGTTGAGAATCGACAAAGAATCTTTCTTCGAAGTATATAAGCAGCAAGAGACTAACTAAAAAGTCGGAACTATCCTAAAAACTCGAGACTGTCCCCAAAGTCGGTACTATCCCAAACTCTCCTCCTTCGGGAAGGAGGAGTACCCGTAGGGGGAGGTGGTAGGTGAAATCACAATCCCCCTTGATGCCTTTTAATAAATTCATCATCAACAAGGTTACGAATATCGAAGGCTTCGCTAAGGGCATCTCTCGGATTGCTAGTTTTTCCCTTCTGTCCCCACGTGCTTTTCTTTTCGTGGATAGCCTTCTTTATCAAAGTCATTTGTTCCCTGATATTGGCAAGAAACTCCCGTTTCTCTTCATCGCCTTCGTGCTTGATATTGCGATTGGCGAATCTTTCAAAGATACTTCCCAAATCGGGGCTGCTCGCTATGCCGAAAACAGCTTTGGTGCGTTCAAGCTCGCTGAGTCTCACATCCGCAGCGCGAACTATCAGATTCCACACTATTTCTTCTTCGTACACTTGTTTCTTCAAGGGCGACAGGTCATCTTTATCCATAAAGGTGATGTACGTCAACATTCCGTCAATAAAATCAGTAACGTAAATCCCCTCAGGAGCTATCCAGAACCTTTTATGTTTGCCTTCGGCTATATCAAGATCTGAGGTTTTGTAGTATTTCCCCAAGATACAATTCGGATTGTGCATTTGGAAATGGAGAGGGGCGGGCGTAGTTCCCAGGTCGATGTTATGAGGTCTGAGATGGCGTTCTTTGTAGCGTTCGATGAAGTGCATCGTGAATCGTTCGGCAACGGGCTCATCCAAGCTGGCTTGAAATACATATTCGGTTCCACTGGTACGGTTTATGGTAGCATAAAGAAAGCATTGCACCTCTATGCCTACTCCTGCCATTTCATTCTTAAATCTGAAGCTTGATGTCCATACGTTATTTCTCCGAGTCTTCCACTTTCGGTTTTCTACAGATTTCTTTATCAAACTGACAGGTTTGTTGTTATATTCTAGCTTGCTATTGTTTATCAAATCGCATTGTTTGCGCATATACCGTTCTATTGCAATTTTCACTTTGGTACTTAGTTCAAAAAAGTCTTTTCGTGCCTCTTGTTGAATTTCGGCATCAGTCATAGTAGAAGTAAACATTGTTTTATTTTTTTATTAGTGGATACAAATGTATATAAAAAAATAAGGCAGTCTGATTGAACTGCCTTTTTCTTCTAATTTAATAGAATATAAAATTCATTTAATAACAGCTAAAGCGCTATTTATAAACTGGTAAGTAATTTTGTAGTGGGTACGAGAATCGAACTCGTATTACATGCGTGAGAGGCATGTGTCCTAACCGTTAGACGAACCCACCGGAGTTTTAGTAGATTTAAAAAGAGCCAAGTCTGTAAACTTAGCTCTTTTTATTTTTACTTTGCGGAAGCTGCGAGATTCGAACTCGCGGTACGGTAACCCGTACGTCAGTTTAGCAAACTGGTGGTTTCAGCCACTCACCCAAACTTCCTTTTTAGTAGCATTCTCTCTCAAATGCGGTGCAAATATAGGGGGAACTTTTGGACTATGCAAATCTTTTAGCAATATTTTTTTTACTTATTTTCTCCGAAAGTACGTAAATTCCTAAGTTTCAAATATTAAACGGGTGAATTTTTTTTTGATGTCTTTCCCTATCGGGCATAAAAAAAGGCTATCTATCCCAGACAGCCAATCTTTTTTGTTAACCTTAAATCTAATACTATGAAAAACACATTGCAAAGATACGGACTTCTGTGAAATTAGCAAATAAAACAAGCAAATCGGTATGTTTTATAACATTGATTATGTTTTTGATTCTTCCAATCTATCTTTATTAAGATTTTTGGCGTCCTGAACACTATATTCCCAATATTTATCACATAAATTTAGATAACTCGTCTCTGCATTCTTGCCGCCCAGCGAAATGGCATACATTTTAGTCTCCTTTGCTTTCGCCCGCTCTATGCTCCGTGCCAGCAGTTCGCCTACGGGGCGCATCTCGAAGTCGGACACGGTGATGATGTCCGCTTGCACATATCCCTCTTCTCCAATTTTCCGCAACGCTTGGGTGATGACAGGCTCTATGTCCGTGCCGCCATGGAAAGTCTGGCACAGAAAGTCGACAAGACGGTCGAAGCTGTTGCCTAAATCGTCAATTTCGATACACTCGATATCATCCGAGAAAAGCATGACATAGCATTTCCGGTGCTGAATCTCCGTCAGTTCGGCGATGGCTAGCAGTACCGATTTGGCGATTCTTTCCCGTTCGCCCGCCATGGAGCCGGAGGTATCCAGACAGACGATGAACGGCCCTTCGGCTTCTTCGGACGTTTCGTTCCCTGTGGTTTTCTTGTCTTTAATCGGTTGCTTCTCGTGCGATTGGTAGTCGATGACTTGCAGGCGTTTCTCGATGAAGCGTTCGAAGAAAACAGTTTGCAGGCTCTTCTCCGCCAAGTAACAATATTCCAAGGGGAGAAGACTGTTGAGGTCGTTGCCTTCTGTAATTCCTGTGATGTCGCTTCGTGTGGCGTGCGACACAATTTGTTCTCGTCGGATGCCAGCTGTCATTTTAAAGCGTTTCCGGCTGCTTTGGTGTTTCTTTCCCAGTAGTTCCACCAGTTTGCGGATGACGGGGTTTCGCTTGATGGTATCCTCGTATTCCAGTATTTGGTCTGCCAGTTGCTTATGGTTGCGGAGCAGCCAGACAAGGCGTGAGTTGCCACGAACGGGGAGGTTGCCGGTAAGCGTCATTTGCAGGCGGTAGAAATCCTCGCAGAGTTGGTTGATATGCTCCATCTGGTAGTTGAACTCGTTGTTGGAGAGCAGCGCGTGCCATTTGTCGAAGAAGAGTGTCCGCAGGGCTTTCCACTCCTTGGTGCGCGGGCCGAGGACGTTGAAGCGTTGCAGATAATACTTCACGTTCAGGTCCACCAGATGATACTTCATCGAAAAGGAGTAGGCGCTGTTCCTGAGGAATTGGAGGAATTTAGCGTCCGAAGCATCGTCCATTTCATGAAAATACTCCCATTGCGAAGCGTAGCGGGAGTAGAAATCTTGCAGAGAAGGCAGGGTGTGACGGTAATACACGTGAATATCCGCATCCAGTTCTTCGGGGCGGATGATGCGGTTGTGCAGATGCTCGTCGAATACGCCGTAGGCGATGCCTTGCAGTTTCTCGTAGTAGATGTCCTGCAGGTATTTCAGCCTAATAGTCTCTGTTCTCTTGTTCATGGGCATGGGCGATGATGCGGATTTCGTTGCGGTAGCTTTCGATGATTTGCGCCGTCTCTCCGAGTATTCGCTTAATCTTGCTCTTTTGCGAGGTGCTCAGGAAAAGATGTTCCTTCGTATAAGCGGTTTCCCGTTCGGAGATGTTTTTGTATTCCGCCTCCATCTGGTGGAAGAGGTCGATGACTTCTTGAAGCATAAATTCAAAAGGTGTACTCTCGTCGGAGGCAGCCGGAAGATGTTCGCAATTGTCATAACACAGTAGCGAATACTCTTGATTGTCAATGAAAACCGAGCGTCGTCCTTTGCGGAGGGAGTAGATATTCTTCTGTGGAATGCTTCGGTTCTTCACGAAGTCGTAGGCTTTCAGCACCTTGTTGACCGGACGGAATTTATCTTGCTGAACGTAGAACAATCGGTTGCTATCCTTCTTCAGCGATTGATAGTCGGAAGCAAAAATAAGCAGATTCCCGGCAATGCGATACCCCTCCACACGGTGATAGAACGTATCTACCACCTGAATGCCGGGGTCGCTCACCTCCCGCAGGCTGTGTTCGGACTTCATGTTTTCCTTTAGCGTGTCCAGTTTCTGTTCCAGCCTTTTCTCTCCCAGCAGATACGTGTTGATGCCCCGGGCGATGGCTTGCTCCACTATCTCTTCGATGACGGGCAACTGCGAAACTTCGTCCCACAGGCAAGCGCACATCAGCAGGCAGTCGGAGAAATGAATCCCCGGCGACTCGTTCAGGTAGGCCGACGTGCGGAGCAGCCCGACAATCTTTTTCCATCGACGGTCGGATATATAAATAGGAGGGGTGTTTTCCTCGCGCCCCGTGTTGTACTGTTCAATCTCCCGTTTGATGGTATGAATCAGCTCGAGGATGGTGTAGTGAATCCCCACCTTTTCGCTTTCCTCCTGAATCTTCGCATAGAGTTCGTCGTCCACCTGGAGCTTTTCGGGCACCACGGGTTCCACCTCGCGGATGGAAGAAATCATCTGGTCGAAAGCAAACTCCTGCTCGATGCAACCCACGAATTGGCGGATGAGGAAACGGTCGTACAAGGCTTCGAGCCCTTCCCCTTTGGCGGGTAGCTCGTTGGATGCGGCTATGAGAGCTTTCAGCGGCACGAGCACGGTAAACTGTCCGTTACGGTAAATCTTTTCGTTGACTACCGTCAGCAGCGAGTTCTGGATGGCAGGTCCCGCTTTCCATATTTCGTCGAGAAAGACGATGGCGGCAGTGGGCAGATAACCTTTCGTGATGCGCTCGTACCTGTCCTCATCTTTCAACTTCGAGATGGAGACGGGGCCGAATATCTCGTCGGGCGTGCTGAATCGGGACATTAGGTATTCGAAGGCGTCGGCATCCTTGAAGGCGAGTTTCAGCCGTCGGGCCACCAAGCTCTTGGCTACTCCCGGAGGGCCTAGCAGGAAGATGCTTTCGCCAGCCATGGCAGATAGCAGTGACAGGGCGATGGTGTGTTCCTTCTCGAAAACTCCTTCGTTGAGGGATTTCAGCAGTTGGGTGATATGCGATTTGATTGACTTCATGGGTGGTAAATGATTTCATGAGTTGTTAGTGAGGGGCAAAGATACAAGATTTCTTTGATTGAACGTGCAGGGCGGTGGGGGATTTACCTTTACAATTAGGCAATTTCCCCTTTACGATTAGGACATTTCAGTTTCATAGGGAAAATTCAGTTCCTACTTTTGTCCTAACGAAAAGATAATTGATATAATAACCATTAAAAATAAAGGAATATGAAAACGAACACATTCAAATACGTAGGTTGGGCTTTGATAGCCGTGATGATGGTGAGTCTTACTTCTTGTGAAGTAGAAATAGACAGTTTTTATGACGATGATAATATCGGTAATGCATACTACTCCCGTTCTTCCGAATTGTGCAGTCGCACATGGGTTAGTTTTTATCGGGATGCAGCCGGGAATCGTTGCCGGCAGGAATGGGATTTCTATCTGGACCGTACGGGGGTGGACTATATCCGCGTAGAATATCCCAACGGACGCGTGGAAGAATCGGAGTATTATTTCCAATGGAGCTGGGAGAATTATGCTCAGACCTCCATCCGAATGTCTTACGGGCCGAGGGATGTTTCATTTCTGGATGATGTATACATCGGCGGAAACAGCTTGAACGGTTATCTGGATGGAAGAGATAATTTCGTGGAGTTTCAGGGGAAAAGATAGCCGATAAATAACAAGCAATGTTAGGCATCGTAACAAGCAATGTTAGCTACCTTAACAAGCAATGTTAGCTATCTCGACAAGCTACCCTTGTCACCCCGACGGGTCCTCCCTGAGAATACCACCTTTCTTTAATCTCCCCCCGATGAAAAAACATTCTCCCGACGAAATTCCATCGAACTGATAACACCGGAAATAACTCCGGTAGCGACGATAGCTCGTGAAATGTAATCATAAAAGTTTTGTGCTCGACTAAATAGTTTCTATCTTTGCGCCCTATTAATTTGAGTAATACATGGAGTGGTTAAATAGTCTATTCATCGAACATTCTGCCTTACAGGCCGTTGTGGTACTTTCATTAATTTCCGCCATCGGTTTGGGGCTGGGAAGAATACATTTCTGGGGGGTAACTCTGGGAGTCACTTTTGTCTTTTTTGCAGGCATCCTTGCCGGGCATTTCGGTCTGTCGGTAGATGCACAAATGTTGAATTATGCCGAAAGTTTTGGTCTAGTCATTTTCGTTTATGCACTCGGTCTGCAAGTCGGTCCCGGATTCTTCAGCTCTTTCCGCAAAGGCGGGTTGACGCTGAATATGCTGGCAATGGGAGTCGTGTTGCTGGGCACATTGCTGACGGTAGTCGCCAGTTTCGTGACAGGCGTCTCGCTTCCCGATATGGTGGGTATCCTGTGCGGAGCCACCACCAACACCCCGGCACTCGGAGCCGCGCAGCAAACCCTCAAACAAATGGGACTGAACAGCAACACCCCCGCCTTGGGATGTGCCGTAGCCTATCCGATGGGCGTAGTCGGAGTCATACTTGCCGTGCTGCTCATCCGTAAAATACTGGTCCGCAAGGAAGACCTCGAAATAAAAGAGAAAGACGTTGCGAACAAAACCTACATTGCAGCGTTTCAAGTACACAATCCCGCTATTTTCAATAAAAGCATCAAGGATATAGCTCACATGAGCTACGCGAAGTTCGTCATCTCCCGACTGTGGCGCGACGGACACGTCACCATCCCCACTTCGGACAAAGTGCTGAAAGAAGGTGACCGCCTGCTCGTCATTGCCGCCGAGAAAGACGCCTTGCCCTTGACCGCCCTCTTCGGCGAACAAGAAAACACGGATTGGAACAAAGAGGACATTGACTGGAATGCAATCGACAGCGAACTGATTTCACAACGCATCGTCGTCACCCGCCCCGAACTGAACGGCAAGAAACTCGGCTCTCTCCGCCTGAGAAATCACTACGGAATCAACATCAGCCGCGTCTACCGCTCGGGTGTGCAACTGCTTGCCACCCCGGGACTGATACTCCAGCTGGGCGACCGACTGACGGTGGTAGGCGAAGCCGCCGCCATCCACAACGTGGAGAAAGTGCTGGGCAACGCTGTGAAAAGCCTGAAAGAACCTAACCTCGTTGTCATATTCATCGGCATCGTGCTGGGTTTGGCATTGGGCGCCGTTCCCTTCTCCATCCCCGGAGTCAGCACTCCTGTGAAGCTGGGATTGGCAGGTGGACCGATTATCGTCGGCCTGTTGCTGGGAACCTTCGGACCACGGATACATATGATTACCTACACCACCCGCAGCGCCAATCTGATGCTGCGTGCACTGGGACTTTCGATGTATCTCGCCTGTCTCGGTCTGGATGCCGGAGCACATTTCTTCGACACCGTTTTCCGACCCGAAGGGCTGCTGTGGATTGGCTTGGGAGTCGGGCTGACCATTGTTCCGACGGTATTGGTAGGTTTCGTCGCCTTCAAGATGATGAAGATAGATTTCGGAACCGTGTCCGGAATGTTGTGTGGAAGCATGGCAAATCCGATGGCGCTGACCTATGCCAACGATACCATCCCCGGCGATAATCCTTCCGTGGCCTATGCGACGGTTTATCCGTTGTGTATGTTCATGCGGGTGATTATCGCGCAAGTGCTACTGATGTTCCTGCTGGGCTGAGAGAAATGAAACAGAAATTTGAAAACTTAAAACGGATAAATAAATATGACTGCTCAAAGTAACATAACTCCTGAAAGCATCGTGAGCGACCTTCGCTACCTGCAACTGCTTTCCCGCAGTTTCCCTACCATTGCCGATGCAAGTACGGAAATAATCAACCTGGAGGCTATCTTGAACCTGCCCAAGGGCACGGAACATTTTCTGACAGACATACATGGTGAATACGAAGCCTTCCAACACGTACTCAAGAACGCTTCGGGAGCCGTGAAGCGCAAAGTGAACGAGATATTCGGCAATACCCTCCGCGAAGCTGAGAAGAAGGAACTCTGCACACTTATTTACTATCCCGAAGAGAAACTCCAACTGGTGAAAGACCGCGAGAAGGACATCGACGACTGGTATCTCATCACGCTGAACCAACTGGTGAAGGTGTGCCAGAACGTGTCGTCCAAATATACCCGTTCTAAGGTTCGTAAATCCCTGCCCGCCGAGTTTTCCTATATCATTCAGGAACTTCTGCACGAATCGACGGTTGAGCCCAACAAGCATGCCTACATCAATGTGATTATCAGCACGATTATCACCACCAAGCGGGCGGACGACTTTATCATCGCCATGTGCAACCTTATCCAACGGCTGACTATCGACTCCCTGCACATCGTGGGCGACATCTACGACCGTGGCCCGGGGGCACACATCATCATGGATACGCTTTGCAATTATCACAATTTCGACATACAATGGGGCAACCACGACATCCTCTGGATGGGCGCCGCCTCGGGAAACGACAGTTGCATCGCCAACGTCATCCGTATGTCCATGCGCTACGGCAATCTCGGCACCCTCGAGGACGGTTACGGAATCAACCTCCTTCCGCTTGCCACCTTCGCTATGGATACGTATGCCGACGATCCTTGCAGCATCTTCATGCCGAAGATGAACTTTGCCGACGGTCATTATAATGAGAAAACGCTGCGTCTGATTACTCAGATGCACAAAGCTATCACGATTATACAGTTTAAACTGGAGGCCGAAATCATCGACCGTCGTCCCGAGTTCGGCATGGCAGACCGTAAGTTGCTGGAGAAGATTGACTTCGAGCGGGGTGTCTTTGTCTACGAAGGAAAAGAGTACGCTTTGCGCGATACCAACTTCCCGACCGTGGACCCGGAGCATCCGTATCGACTGACGGACGAAGAACGCGAACTGGTGGAAAAGATACATTATTCATTTATGAATAGTGAGAAGTTGAAGAAGCATATGCGCTGTCTGTTTACGTATGGCGGAATGTATCTGGTGGCTAACTCGAATCTGCTCTATCATGCTTCGGTGCCGTTGAATGAGGATGGCAGTTTCAAGCACGTCAAGATTCGTAATAAAGAATACTGGGGGCATAAGTTGCTGGACAAGGCCGACCAACTGATTCGTACCGCCTACTTCGATGAGGAAGGGGAGGATGATAAGGAGTTTGCGATGGATTATATCTGGTATATGTGGTGTGGTCCGGAAGCTCCGTTGTTCGATAAGGACAAGATGGCTACTTTTGAACGTTACTTCGTGGAAGACAAGGAGTTGCAAAAAGAGAAGAAAGGCGCTTACTATACGTTGAGGAATGAGGAGAAGATTTGTGATATGATTCTGAAAGAATTTGGAGCGTTGGGCCCTCATTCGCATATCATCAACGGTCATGTGCCCGTGAGGACTATCCAGGGGGAACAGCCGATGAAGGCGAACGGCAAGCTTTTCGTTATCGACGGTGGTTTCTCGAAGGCGTATCAGCCGGAGACGGGAATTGCGGGATATACGTTGGTTTATCATTCTCACGGGATGCAGCTTGTGCAGCACGAACCGTTTCAGTCTCGCCAGAAGGCGATTGAAGAGGGACTTGATATTAAGTCGACCAACTTCGTTCTTGAATTTAACTCGCAACGGATGATGGTGAAGGATACCGATAAAGGAAAAGAACTGGTGACGCAGATTCAGGATTTGAAGAAGCTGCTGGTGGCTTACCGGACGGGGTTGATAAAGGAGAAGGTGTGAGTAGTGATTAACGTTTAGTGATTAGTGATTAACGGGCTGCGTATGGCATGGGATTCTTGTATGCATACCGCATGGTCGTTAATCACTAAGCGTTAATCGTTATTAAAAGATTACTATTCCTGCTTCGATAATCGCTCCTTTATCATAATTGCTCGACTTGTTATAGAATCGTGTCAGCCCATAGCCGCCGGTGGCGAAGATACCGAACTTCTTCGTCAACTGATATTCCACATTTGCTCGTGCTTGCAGGGCGTACAGTCGTCTCGGGATTACTTCATCTTTGTTGCTGCAAGCTTCGATATGCTGGTATCCGAGGTCGCCGCTAATTGACAAACCTTTATAAATAGAGAACGACATACCTGCACGATAGGACGCACTAATCGAAAACTTATCATTCAAATCCTGATAGAACGAGCCGACTCCCACTATGGTGTAGAACAGATTATTCTTGAAACGTACACCTATATTTGCTGGAGTGGCATTGCCGCCATACATCATCATCTGCACCCTTGTATCGGGATTGGCGTTGACCAGACCGAGCTGGAATCCTTTCATCTCTTTCTGGTAATAATTGACCAGACCGATTTGCAAACCGCGTACGTTTGTGGCATAGTTGAATGCTCCCACTTGCACGCCATTCAGCTTATTGCCCGTAATGTTGGCAAGTCCTGCCATTTGCAGGCCGTTCATGTGTTCGCCTACCACGTTCAGAAGTCCGGAGGTCATCACACCGTTGAAGGCCTGTCCCGTGATGTTCGCTGCACCGGATAACTGCACCCCCGAAGCCATGTTGCCCGTCACATTCATGAAACCGCTCAGCATCACGCCCGAATTATTATCTCCTCCGATGTTGGTAAGTCCGCTTATCACTACTCCTTTCGAGCCGTCTCCGGTGATGTTTACCAGTCCGGCGGCAGAGAGTCCTATCGTATTGTTTCCACTGATGTTGCTGATGCCCGCAAACTGTACACCTCGCATCGTACCTCCTGCCAGATTGGCTAATCCCGTAATCTGCACGCCGTTCATGTCTCCATGAACAACGCTTCCCAATGCATTGATACCTACGCCGTTGAGACGATTCATGGTAGACAGTAGACCGATGTTTACATAAGTCGTCTGAGTGCTGTCATGCGGTTGCGTACAGATGTCCTTCCAGAGGGAAAGATTGATTCCGGCGCTCTTGTTCTGTGCCGACAAGCAAACGGCAACCATAAAGATAGCTGCCGTGAGTATTGTTTTTTTTCTCTTCATTTTATATTCTTATTTAATGCGGCAAATGAATACGGTTCTGTTATCCTTTAGCCTCCTGATACAAGTACCGCTTGATGCTCTTCTTCGGTGTCTTTTCAAACTCTTCCGGGTAGATTTTCATCTTCGATATCTGGCTGTAGGCAGGTAGCATTGCATTCAAAGTCGTCCGGTTCTCTTCCATCACCCGTTCCATATCTTCCGTCTTTAGTCCGTGGGCAAAGGCATCGTCGAAGTCGGGATATACCAATCCGACGAGTTTTTCATTCTGCTGAACGATAATGCTTTCCGCTACATATGGCAAGTTGTTGAGTTTATCTTCTATTTCTTCGGGGTAGATATTCTGTCCGCTGGCACTCAACAGCAGGTTCTTGCTGCGTCCCTTAATCGTGATATTTCCTTCTTCGTCCATCAACGCCAGATCGCCCGTGTGCAACCATCCGTCGCGGTCTATCACTTCTTTCGTGGCTTCTTCATTCTTATAGTATCCCAACATTACGTTCGGCCCCTTGCATACAATTTCGCCTACTACATTTCCCGGATCGGAAGAGAGCACCCGCACATCCATACGCGGCGCAGCCTTTCCACACGAACCCGGCTTGAATTTTTTCCAATCCTCGTAGCAGATAATTGGGCCGCATTCCGTCATTCCGTAACCCACCGTGTACGGGAAATCAATCATTTTCAAGAACTGCTCCACCTCCTGATTGAAGGCTGCACCTCCCACGATAATCTCCTTGAAGTTTCCACCGAACGCTTTAATCATCTCCTCGCGTACCGTCGCTTTAATCTTATCGTTGATGATAGGCACTTTCAGCAATATCTTCATTGCCGGAGTCTCCAGCTTGGGTAGTACGCTCTTCTTGATAATCTTCTCAATAATCAGCGGAACCGCCACAATCAGATTCGGCTTCACATCTTCAAATGCCTGGAAGATAATCTTCGGACTTGGCATACGGGTGAGGAAGTAGATGTGGCAACCGATAGAGAACTCGTAGAGGAACTCGAAAGCCAGTCCGTACATATGCGCCATCGGGAGCATGGAGACTATCTTATCGCCGGCTTGCAATTCGAGCACTTCATAAGCAAACTTGGTATTCGACCACAGGCTGCGATAGGGGAGCATTACTCCTTTTGAATAACTGGTTGTTCCGGAAGTGTAGTTGATGACTGCCAGTTCATCCGGCTCGTCTTGGTGATATGCGATATGTTCCTTGCGGAAATTCTTGGGATACTTCTTGCCGAACATTTCATTCAGGTGCTCGCGTGCATACGTCAAGCGTTCACTGCGGGATACCAACAAGGAGAAGTCGTTCATCAACAGGATACCTTCGAGTAGGGGCATTGCCGATTCGTTCAGGTTCTCCCACACCATGTCTCCCACGAGCAGCAGTTTGGCTTCGGAGTGGTTGACGATGTTGTGCACATTGTCCGCTTTAAACTCATGGAGGATGGGGACTATGACGGCTCCATACGTCAGCGTGGCAAGAAAAGTGACTCCCCAATGGGAACTGTTTCTACCGCATACGGCTATCTTATCTCCTTTGCGGATTCCACTTTCTTCAAAAATGATATGGAGCTTTTCGATTTTGCGGGCTACGTCTTTATACTGAAGGGTGGCTCCCTTGTAATCGGTCAGGGCATCCAGATCCCAATTGTTCTTGATACTATTTTCAATGTAAGTTATAAAACTCTGTTCCATCGTTTTTGCACATTTGGTATTAAATTGTGCAAATATAGTAATTAAATTAAGAATGGAAAATTAAGCGGGGAGAAATTTAGTATACGCCGGGGCTTGGAGAAATAAAAAACAAAAAAAATGAAGAATAGCCAAGCGGTTGATTGCAAGGCAGATTCTTCATTTTCAACTTAATACTTCATAAATCACTCATATAAAGCTTTATTTCAAATACCACTCATACATCTTCTTTACACCCTCTTCAATTTCTATCTTATGTTGCCAGCCCAATGCGTGGAGCTTGGAAGGGTCGGTCAGTTTCCGCATCGTACCATCGGGTTTGCTGCTGTCGAAAGTCAGTGCACCTTGATAACCAACGGTTTTCACAATACGTTCGGCAAGCTGACGGATGGTGATTTCCTTACCTGTGCCGATGTTGATGTGGCAGTTGCGAATCTCCTTGTCGCCTTCCTTATAAGTATCTTTGAAGTCCACGTGCTCCATGACGAACACGCTGGCATCCGCCATTTCTTCGCTCCACAGAAACTCACGAAGTGGAGTGCCCGTTCCCCACAGCGTCACTTCCGTTTCGCTGATGCCATACTTTCGCAGGACGACAAGTATCTCTTCTTTCGCACTGTTTCCGTCTACGCCTTCCACCGGACGTAGGTTCATGTCTTTGCGCACAGCTTCCCAATCGCCTTCTTTCAGGCAATGAGCGAGATGAATCTTACGAATCATGGCAGGCAACACATGGCTGCGTTCCAGGTCGAAGTTATCATTGGGTCCGTACAGATTGGTGGGCATCACGGCGATATAATTCGTGCCGTATTGCAGGTTGAAGCTCTCACACATTTTCAGTCCGGCAATCTTAGCGATGGCATACGGCTCGTTGGTATATTCCAGCGGAGAGGTGAGTAAAGCTTCTTCCTTCATCGGCTGCTCGGCGTCGCGCGGATAAATGCACGTGCTACCAAGGAAAAGGAGTTTCTTCACATTGTGGCGAAAACTCTCTCCGATGACGTTCTGCTGAATTTGCAGGTTCTTGTAGATAAAGTCGGCACGGTAGATGCTGTTTGCCATGATGCCGCCCACGAAGGCAGCGGCGAGAAACACATACTCCGGCTGTTCCTCCTCGAAGAACCGGCGGACGGCTGCACCATCGAGCAGGTCGAGCTCTTTGTGGGTGCGGCCTATCAGATTGGTGTAACCTTTCTCCTGCAAATTATTCCAGATAGCGGAACCTACGAGCCCGTGATGTCCGGCTACATATATCTTTGCATTCTTTTCCATTCTATATTTTTAATGCTTGTTGGCAATCATGCGTCTCACCTTCTCGATGTCGTGGCGCATCATGATTCTAACCAGTTCTTCGAAAGAAGTCTTGCGGGGATTCCAGCCTAGCAATGTTTTGGCTTTGGTGGGGTCGCCCAAGAGTTGTTCCACTTCCGTCGGACGGAAATATTTCGGGTCTACTTCTACCAGCACCTTCCCGGTAGCCACGTCGATGCCTTTCTCCTGAACGCCTTCGCCTTCCCAACGGAGTTCGATATTTACTTCTTTGAATGCCAGCGTGGCAAATTCGCGCACGGTGTGCATTTCTCCCGTAGCAATGACGAAATCCTCCGGAACGTCGTGTTGCAGAATGAGCCACATACATTCGATGTAATCTTTGGCATATCCCCAGTCGCGGCGTGCATCCAGATTACCCAAGTACAGTTTATCCTGTTCGCCTTGTGCAATGCGGGCGGCAGCCAGAGAAATCTTGCGGGTAACGAACGTTTCGCCACGGCGTTCACTTTCGTGGTTGAACAAGATACCGTTTACGGCAAACATACCGTAGCTTTCACGGTAGTTCTTCGTAATCCAGAAACCATATTGTTTGGCTACCCCATATGGAGAACGGGGGTAGAAGGGAGTTGTCTCTTTCTGTGGAACTTCCTGCACCTTACCGAACAGTTCGGAAGTAGAAGCCTGATAGATGCGGGTTTTCTTTTCCAGTCCCAGTATGCGTACTGCTTCGAGCATACGCAATGTACCGACAGCATCGGCTTCGGCGGTGTATTCGGGAACGTCGAACGATACCTTCACGTGGCTTTGCGCTGCGAGGTTGTAGATTTCATCCGGTTGAACCTGTTGGATAATGCGGATCAGTGAGCTTGAATCTGTCATATCCCCATAATGCAGATTGATGGTACGTTTCTGTTTCATGTCCCGCACCCATTCGTCAAAATACAAATGTTCGATACGTCCCGTATTGAATGATGAAGAACGACGGAGAATGCCGTGAACTTCGTAACCTTTTTGCAAAAGAAACTCGGCAAGATAAGAGCCATCTTGACCGGTGATGCCTGAAATTAGGGCTTTTTTCATAACGCTATTGTTTTTTATTTGAAAATACGGCGGCAAATGTCGGCAATTTTTGCTGTAAATGCAAGCTGCTTTCCAATTATTTTTCAGCACGGGTGTTCAGCACAGTTTTTACCCATTATTTTATCGATTATCAAGGCGATAGCACCATCGCCTGTTACATTGCAGGCTGTTCCGAAACTATCCATTGCAATGTAAAGCGCAATCATCAACGCCTGTGCCGATTCGTCGAAGCCGAGCATGGATTGCAGAATCCCCAGTGATGCCATGATAGCCCCGCCGGGGACACCCGGTGCCGCCACCATCGTGATACCAAGCATGAAAATAAACCCTGCAAACAAGGGGAAGTCGAACGGCATCCCCTGCATCATCATCAGTGCCAGTGCGCAGGCTACGATTTTCAGCGTACTGCCCGAAAGGTGAATCGTGGCGCATAGCGGAATCACGAATCCGGCAATATCGGCAGATACTCCGTTCTTCTTTGTCTGCTCCAGCGTCACGGGGATGGTGGCAGCCGACGACTGTGTGCCGAGTGCCGTGAAATAGGCAGGCATCATCCTGCCCAGTAGCTTGAAGGGGTTCTTCCTGACGAACAACGCCGCGATGCAATACTGAAAGACTAATAAGAAAATATGGAGCACGAAAATCACTCCGATGATTTTGATAAATACCATCAGGATGGAATATACCTGACCCGAATGTGTCATATTCAGGAAGATGCCGAAGATATAAAGCGGTAGCAAAGGCAGAATGACCGCACTAATCATACGCACAATAATCTCCTGAAAATCACGTGCTACGTTCTTCAGAGCGTTACTGTTCAGCGCAGCCAGTCCCAAGCCGAGTGTGAAAGCGAGAATCAGTGCCGTCATCACGTTCATCAGCGGAGGGATGGCGACGGTGAAGTAGGGGACGATTCCTTGTGCTTCGCTGATTTCTTCGAGCGGTACGCCGCCCGGTTCGATGAGCGAAGGAAACACTGTGACCCCTGTGAAGTAGGAGAGGAAGCCCGAAAACAACGTGGCTCCATAGGCTATCAGTGCGGTGATGAGCAGCATCTTTCCCGCACCTTTACCGATGTCGGCAATGGCTACAGTGACCAGTCCGAGGATAATCAATGGAATGGAGAAGTTGAGGAACTCGCTGAAAATACCGTTGAAGGTGACGAATATCCGCACCAGCGGAGCGGGGAAAACTGTTCCGATGGCTATACCTAATATAATAGCGATAATGATGCGTGCCAGCAGGCCGATTTTGATTTTCTTCATGTTAGATTCTATTTGTTGTTCGCAAAAATAATATTTTAATCTAAATATTGAGAACAAATATTCCTTTCAAGTGTTACTCTTATAAACAATACTTCAAACAAAAAGTTATGGCAAATCAGAATAAAACAGATATCGGACTTATCGGCTTGGCTGTGATGGGCGAGAATCTTGCTTTAAATATGGCGAGTAAAGGGTGGAGTGTGTCGGTTTACAACCGCACCGTGCCCGGAGTGGAAGAAGGAGTAGTGGACCGTTTCATCAACGGTCGTGCGAAAGGTAAGAACATTGTAGGTTTCACCGATATAAAAGCATTCGTAGAATCGATATCCGTTCCTCGTAAGATAATGATGATGGTTCGTGCCGGCAGTCCGGTGGACGAGCTGATGAATCAATTGTTCCCGTTTCTGTCACCCGGAGATATACTTATCGACGGTGGCAATTCCAATTATGAAGATACCAACCGGCGTGTGGAGCTGGCTGAATCGAAAGGATTTCTTTTCGTGGGCAGCGGCGTGTCCGGTGGTGAGGAAGGAGCACTGAACGGGGCGTCCATCATGCCCGGCGGCTCGGAAAAAGCATGGCCGGAGGTGAAACCTATTCTTCAAAGCATTGCGGCAAAGGCGCCCGACGGCACTCCTTGTTGCCAGTGGGTAGGTCCTGCGGGTTCAGGTCATTTTGTGAAGATGATACACAATGGCATCGAATATGGAGATATGCAACTCATTGGCGATGCTTATTGGCTGATGAAGAATCTGCTCGACTTGGATAATGAAGAGATGGCAGATGTGTTTGGTCGTTGGAACGAGGGGAAACTTCGCAGTTACCTGATTGAAATTACTTCCAATATCCTTCGTCATAAAGATAAAGCCGGTGGCTACCTCATTGATAAGATTCTGGACGCTGCCGGACAGAAAGGGACGGGAAAATGGTCGGTGATAAATGCAATGGAACTCGGTATGCCGCTGGGGCTTATTGCTACGGCTGTATTCGAGCGTAGCCTTTCCGCGCAGAAAGATCTTCGTCGTGTGGCTTCCAAGGCGTTTCCGCGTAAACATACCCTGCCCGTATATAATAAGGTGGAGCTCGTGGAGGATATCTTCTCGGCTCTGTATGCTTCCAAACTCGTCTCTTATGCCCAAGGATTCGCCGTGCTTCAACGCGCTTCCGACTCCTTCGACTGGCATCTCGACTTGTCCTCCATCGCCCGTATGTGGCGTGCCGGATGTATCATTCGCAGCGTATTCCTAAACGATATAGCCACTGCCTTCGAAGCTGCCGAAAAGCCGGAGAACTTGTTGCTGGCTCCCTATTTCCACGAAGAAACGAAGACGTTGCTTTCCGGATGGAAGAGCGTCGTGGCAGAAGCCATGAAAGAAGAACTGCCTGTTCCCGCTTTCTCTTCTGCCTTGAATTATTTCTACTCGCTCACCTCTGCCGACTTGCCCGCCAACCTGATACAGGCACAGCGCGATTACTTTGGTGCTCATACCTTTGAGCGGAAAGACGAGCTGCGCGGACAGTTCTTCCACGAAAACTGGACAGGACATGGAGGGGATACTAAGTCGGGGACTTATAATGTGTAGAAAGATATTTATCGCAGAGTGAAGATGCTACCGACATTTATGTGATGAATCAGTAATAAAAGAAACTATGGATAAATTTGCAATGATTATATTCGGTGCATCAGGCGACCTGACAAAGCGTAAACTGATGCCCGCCCTTTACTCCCTCTACCGTGACAAACGGCTGAAGGGAGATTTCAGCATTCTCGGCATCGGACGTACAATCTACTCCGACGAAAACTACCGCTCCTATATCTTAGAAGAATTGATTACCTTCGTGAAAACCGAAGAACAAGATACTGCCGAAATGGCTTCTTTTGTATCTCATCTCTATTATCTGCCGATGGACCCCGCAAAAGAAGAAGGCTACCCGCAGCTCCGTCAACGACTGGTGGAACTGACCGGTGAATCGAACCCGGATAACCTCCTGTTCTATCTCGCCACTCCGCCATCGCTCTACGGAGTAGTCCCCCTGCACTTGAAAGCAGCCGGACTGAATACTCCTCACTCGCGCATCATCGTCGAAAAGCCTTTCGGCTACGACCTCGAATCGGCACGCGAGCTGAACCGTATCTACTCTTCTGTTTTCAGCGAACATCAAATATACCGTATCGACCATTTCTTAGGAAAAGAAACTGCACAGAACCTGCTTGCCTTCCGCTTCGCCAACGGCATCTTCGAACCGCTCTGGAACCGGAACTACATCGACTACGTAGAAGTGACCGCAGTAGAAAATCTCGGCATCGAACAACGTGGCGGATTTTACGACACAGCAGGAGCCTTGCGCGACATGGTGCAGAATCATCTGATACAACTCGTAGCCCTCACCGCTATGGAACCTCCTGCCATCTTCAATGCAGATAACTTCCGCAACGAAGTGGTGAAAGTATACGAATCTCTCACCCCACTGACGGAAGAAGACCTGAACGAACACATCGTTCGCGGACAATATACAGCTTCCGGCAATAAGAAAGGATACCGTGAAGAGAAAGGTGTATCGCCCGACTCCCGAACGGAAACCTATATTGCCATGAAACTGGGCATTAGCAATTGGCGCTGGAGCGGCGTCCCGTTCTACATCCGCACCGGCAAGCAAATGCCGACGAAGGTGACGGAAATAGTTGTTCACTTCCGCGAGACGCCACACCAGATGTTTCATTGTTCCGGTGGCAACTGTCCGCGAGCCAATAAATTGATTCTCCGTCTGCAACCCAACGAAGGTATTGTGCTCAAAATCGGAATGAAAGTGCCCGGCGCAGGATTTGAAGTGCGGCAAGTGACGATGGATTTCAGCTACGCCCAACTGGGTGGAGTGCCGAGTGGCGATGCTTACGCCCGTCTGATAGACGATTGCATCCAAGGCGACCCCACTCTGTTCACCCGAAGTGACGCAGTAGAAGCATCGTGGAATTTCTTCACGCCTGTGCTCCGCTATTGGAAGGAGAATCCCGATGCACCGCTCTACGGTTATCCGGCAGGTACATGGGGACCGCTCGAAAGCGAAGCGATGATGCGCGAACACGGTGCCGACTGGACAAATCCTTGTAAGAATTTAACCAATACCGAACAATATTGTGAATTATGAAACTAGCAGTTTATCCCTCGTCCATTGAGACGTCACGCGCACTGATTCTCCGCTTGGTGGAAATCATGAATGAAGAACCAGACCGGATATTCAACATTGCCGTGAGCGGAGGCAACACCCCTGCATTGATGTTCGATTTGTGGGCGAATGAATACGTGGATGTCACCCCCTGGAACCGGATGCGTATCTACTGGGTGGACGAACGCTGTGTGCCTCCCGAAGACTCGGACAGTAACTACGGGATGATGCGCAACCTTCTTCTTGGCATAGCTCCTATTCCTTACGATAATGTATTCCGCATCCGTGGCGAGGCAAAGCCGGCGAAAGAAGCTGAACGCTATTCGGAGTTAGTGAAACAACAAGTGCCCCTTCGGCAGGGGTGGCCGGAATTTGACATCGTGCTGCTCGGAGCAGGAGACGACGGACATACGTCTTCCATCTTCCCCGGACAGGAGGATTTACTTTCATCCGGTTCTGTCTATGTAGTCAGCACCCATCCCCGCAATGGACAGAAGCGTATCGCAATGACCGGATATCCCATTCTGAAGGCGCGCCATGTCATCTTCCTCATAACGGGAAAGAACAAGGCGGATGTGGTGGAAGAGATTTGTAATTCGGGAGATACAGGCCCGGCTGCTTACTTGGCTCATCATGCGCGAAACGTAGAATTGTTTATGGACAAGGGAGCTGCTGCGTATATTGAGGAGGGGGGTAAGGAGGTTAACTAGGATTGAAAGAATTATTTCTTGGGTAATTAAATTATAAAAAAAACAGGAGGAAGTTACGCTTAGGTAACCTCCTCCACTATAAATTTATCTCCAACTCTCCTGCAAGTACATACATAATACCCCGGATGTTTTAAAACTCCCTGCAAGGTTTCCGGAAGAATCACTTCCTTGGTATGTCGGTCTATCGCAACCATTGCATACAGAATACCTTCACTTGCGCATTTCTCTATCAATACGCTTTTTAGTTCTTCTACGCCGTATTCCATCCACTGTGAGATTTATTGCTGCAAAGTTATGGAAAATACTGAATGTTTTTGCGTAAATATTCACTTAAGTTTAACCAATATAAAAATGGCTTCCTTGTTCGTCCGCCGACGAGGAAGCCATTCAACACAAAAACTAAACTAGACTTAACTAAACTATTCTATTCTTGGAATTTCACAATCCCTTTCTGTTGGGTGCAAAGGTAAAGATAAAACGGAATTTGACAAAGCATTATCGACAAAAATCACTTTTTTACCGATAAAATAGCCAATAATTAGCTCCTTTCGTCAAGGAAAGTCTGAAAGACTTGTTTGTAACTGTCGCTGATAGGAATATAGGTCTTATCAAAAACGATGCGCCCGCGGTCAATCACACGTATCTTGTCCTTCTGAACGATGAACGAACGGTGCACTCGTATGAAGCGACTGGATGGTAAAAGCTCCTCCATTGCTTTCATGCTCATGAGTGAAAGAATCGGTTTCGGAGCATCCTCCGTATATATCTTGATATAATCTTTCAATCCTTCTATATACATTATTTTCCTTAGGTCTACTTGTACTAGCTTGTAGTCACTTTTCACAAATATGCTATCTATCTCCTCCGGTTTCTGCACCAGTTCGAACCATTGAAGGGCTTTGTTGGCTGCTTGAAGAAAGTCAACGTAGGAGATTGGTTTCAACAGATAATCAAGCGCATTGACTCGATAACCATCGATGGCATACTGTCCGAAAGCGGTAGTAAAAACGATACGGGTGCGGGAGTCCACCATCTTTGAGAACTCCAGTCCGTTAAGTTCCGGCATCTGGATATCCAGAAACAGCAGGTCTACTTCCACGTCCGGTAGCTCCTTCATTGCCTGAACAGCACTCGAATACTTCCCTGCAAGTTGCAGAAACGGGGTCTTGACTACATAACTCTCAAGCAGTCCGAGCGCCAAAGGCTCATCATCGACAATTGCACAACGTAACACCATAATTCTCTCTATCTAATAGGGGTTAATACTTAAAAAAACGCTTTATGTCTACTCTTTGATTTTAATACTCAATTTCGACTCATATACTTTCCCGCCCGCTGAGGTGCCTTTCGACCAGGTGTAAGCCCCGGGGTAAAGTATCTCCAGCCTACGGCTCACTTGCTCTAAGCCCACGCCCGAACCACTTTTATCCGCCACTGTTTTGGGATGATTACTATTGCTTATTTCGCAAACCACCTCTTGTTCGTTTTCCGAAAGGCGAATGTTTATGAAACTCTTCTCGGTAGGGGAGATGCCATGCTTGAAAGCATTCTCTATCAGCGAAATAAAGATAAGCGGTGCAATAAGCGTCTGGCTGTCCGGCTGAATATTGAATTGAGTAGTCATCTGTACATTAGCCGTCAGGCGGATGCGCATCAGTTCGATGTAATTGCGGATAAATTCCGCCTCCTTGCAGAGAGGGACGTACATCTGCTGGTTGTCATACAGCACATAACGCAGCAGTTTGCTCAATTCCTGCACCGCCTGTTGCGCTTTGTCCGAGTCGAAAGCAATCAGTGCATAGATGTTGTTCAGCGTATTCAGCAGGAAGTGAGGATTCAGTTGGTTGCGGAGGTTCTTCAGTTCAGCTTCCGCACGGCTCTTTTCCGCTTCGGCTCGGCTTCGTTCTGCTTCCTTGCGGGCGGCTTCGTTTTTCGCCCATCGGGCGCTCATGCGGATGGCGGCACTTAGTGCAATATTGAATACAAGGCCCAGCATATCTCTGGCAAAGAACAACCATCCCGGAGGCATCCCCTGCCGTTTGGGTTTGGGAGCCATCGTGGGGTCGAACATCAGATTTTGCCACAGTTGAAGCAACAGTCCGATAACGACCAGCAGGATGATATTGTAGGAGATATATCTTTTTGCCTGGTTTTCGAAAAGATAGCGTGGTACGAGAATGAAAAAATTGATGTAGAACACAATCATGAACGACAGTGGTACGGCGATATGGCGTATATATGCCATCCAGTTAATGTTCCCGTTCCCACGTTCGACAAAAAAGAACGGGAAACCGAACATAATCCCCCAGCTGATAATATGTATCAGAACTTCCAGGGGACGACGTGCGGATGTAAAGGTTTGTTTCATAGAGACAAAGATAATTATTTATTCGTATCTGATTGCCTCAATCGGGTCTAAATCTGCTGCTTTCTTGGCCGGATACCATCCGAAGAATACTCCCGTAATAGTACAGACAGCAAAAGAAAGAAAGACACTCCACGGCTGGATATAGATAGGCCAGTGCGCAGCGCTCTTGACAATCCAACTCGCTCCGCAGCCGATGACAACACCGATGATGCCTCCGGTGATACTAATCATGATGGCTTCAATCAGAAATTGGCTCAAGATATCGACACCTCGTGCACCGACTGACATACGCAGTCCGATTTCGCGGGTACGTTCTGTGACGGATACATACATGATGTTCATAATCCCAATACCACCCACCACGAGCGAGATTCCGGCGATGCAGGCAAGCAGCGTAGTCATCAGGTCGGTAGTAGAATTGAGCATCGTGCTCAACTCCTGCTGCGTACGGATGGTGAAATCATCATCGTCCGACGCCTTGAGCTTATGGTTGCGACGGAGGACTTCGGTAATCTCGTCCGTTGCATAATCCGTCATGTCCTCGGTGAGGGCAGAGGCAAACACCCCTTGCAGGTAAGTGACGGCAAGCAGACGTTTCATCACCGTGGTGTAGGGAGCCAGCACCACTGCGTCTTGGTCTTGTCCCATCGAGTTGTAGCCTTTTGCCTTGAGCACACCTACCACCCGGAGCGGTATCTTGCTGAAACGGACAATCTTACCTACCGGGTCGCTTCCGTCCGGAAACAGGTTGTCGACTATCGTCTTTCCGATGACGCACACTTTGGCTGAGCTTTGTATATCGGCTTCGGTAAACATCTCTCCGTTCTCCACGGTCAACTGGCGGATATCGAGATATTCCGTTCCCACACCGTTGACGGATGCCGGATAGTTATTGTTTCCGGCAATGAGCTGTCCCGACGACGATACGTTGGGGCTGATGGCGGACAAGAAGCTCGTCTCGTCGCGCAACGCTTCATAGTCGGCAAGCTTCAATGTCTGCATCGCCGACGGGTCTTGACGGACACCTCCACGCATATCAGCTCCCGGATGAATCATAATCATATTCGAGCCCATCTCGGAAATCTGCGCCTGTATACTCTTCTTCGATCCCTGCCCGATGGCAAGCATCGTGATGACAGAAGCCACACCGATGATGATACCGAGCATGGTGAGAAAAGCACGTAGCTTATTGTTCGCCAATGCCCGGAGAGCTATTTTAAATAAATTGGTTCCATTCATGTTGTTAGTGATTAGTTAATTTACTCTTCCTCCTCGCTTTTGGGCAACGCAGCCAGTGCCTCGGCAGCCGACAGGATATGCGTATTGACCGTATCCTCGGTGACGTGACCATCGCGCAGACGGATATTCCGGCTGCTGTATTGCGCAATTTCGGGATTGTGCGTCACAAAGATAATCGTACGTCCCTCCGCATGAAGTCTCTGAAACAGGACGAGTATCTCGAAAGAAGTACGCGTATCGAGGTTACCGGTCGCTTCGTCGGCAAGAATCACGGCAGGATTATTGACCAATGCACGGGCGATAGCCACACGTTGCATCTGTCCGCCGGACATCTGGTTGGACTTATGTTCCAGCCGGTCGCCCAAGCCTACTGCCTGCAAAGATTCGATAGCCCGCTGCCGGCGTTCGGTGGCGCTAATTGCTGCGTTGTACATCAGCGGTAACTCCACATTCTCCACCGCTGTAGTCTTAGGCAACAGGTTGTAGCTCTGAAACACAAAGCCAATCTTCCGGTTTCTCAATATCGCCCGTTGAGGCTTGCTCATCGTGCGAACGGAGATACCATCGAGCAGATACTCACCGCTGGTAGGAGTGTCCAGGCAGCCCAACGTATTGAGCAGCGTAGACTTCCCCGAACCGGAAGTACCCATGATAGTGACAAACTCGCCTTCATTGATGGTGAAAGAGACGCCACGCAACGCATGGACTACCTCTTCACCTACCAGAAAGTTTCGTTTGATATTCTGAAGTTCGATTACTTTCTTCATATCATCTCATTATTTCTTCTTATTGCTTCCCGGACGACCCGGCATGAAAGGACTTCTTTCTCCTCCGCCTTCCTGACCTTCCGCGGCTACGGCACTCTCGCCCGGCATGGCGCCTACGGTAGCTTCGCTAACTACCTTCGTCCCTTCGGCAATGCCGCTGATAATCTCGGTAGACATACCGTTGCTGATTCCCACCTTTACGGGATGAGCAGTGAATGTCACTCCTTCGCGTGTCCAGAGTTTATGTTCACCTTCGCAATCCACAACGATATCATTATTACCAATTAACGGTTTCTCAGGATTGAAGCGCAGCGCTTTGTTTGGCACAGAGAGTACATCTTTCTTGTCGAGAATATAAATGGTAACATTCGCCGTCAACCGTGGTTTCAGTTTCAAGTCCGGATTGGGAGCGGAGATAACGACTTCGTAAGTAACCACTGTAGTACTGGTACTCGTACTGCTCGAACTACTTGCGTCTCCCAGACGAATCTGTGTCACCACGCCTTCAAACGTATCATTCGGGTAAGCATCTACCGTGAAGCTGGCGCGTTGACCCTCTTCAATGCCGCCTATATCAGCTTCATCCACATCGGCTACTACCTGCATCTGTGTCAGGTCGGCAGCGATAGTGAAGAGCGTCGGAGTCTCAAATCCAGAAGCAACCGTCTGTCCGGCTTCCACATCACGGCTGATAACGACTCCGTCAATCGGTGAGGTGATGGTGGCGTAAGATAAGTTTCGCTCCGCCTTGGCAAGAGAAGCCTTGCTACTGTCGAAACTACTTTTCGCTTTCTCATAATTATAAAGTGCGAGTTCGTAGTCGGTGTCACTAATCAGCGCTTTCTCGTGCAAGCCTTTGCTGCGTTCGTAGTTCTTCTTCTGGTATTCGTATTCGGCTTTGGTGCCGTCGTAGGTAGCTTGCTGAGAAGCCAATTCACTTTGCAAAGTGATGCGGTCCATCTCGGCAATCAGTTGTCCTTTGGTCACTTCCGAGTTGTAGTCTACGTAGATGTTGTCGATGATACCGGATACCTGCGTACCGACTTCTACTTCCGTCACCGGTTCGATGGTTCCGGTAGCCGTCACCGAATTTGAGATGTCGCCTTTGCTGACAGCAACGGTGGCATAGGTGACTTTGTGTTTGGCAGGCGAACCTGTGAAGTACCAGATTCCTCCTCCCACAACCACAACAGCCACTACGGCGATTAGGATAATCTTTTTCGTTTTCATTCGTTTATTATGCTTTAACTTATTTATAATGCTAATTTGTCTCCTTGGTAGAACTTGAGCAGTTGCGTGTTCAGTATCGCCATATACTTCGCCTGAAGTTGCTCCTGCTGTGCTTGCAGTAAGTTGTTTTTCTCGGTAAGCAGCTCGATGGTATTCTTCATTCCCAGGTTGAACTGTTCGCTAACCAAGTCATAACTGATTTGAGTACTCTTCAGTTTCTCATTGGCTGCCGCATAGCGTTGCTGTGCACTGTTGGCATCCAGCCAAAGTCCTTCCACTGTCTTATACAGCGTTTTCTGTTCATCGAGCAATGACAGCATACTCGTCTCGCGCATCAACTTAGCCTTCTGTACGGCACTCTTCGTCTGGCGGTTATTAAAGATAGGTACGCTGACCGATAATCCGATAGAGTTGTTCCATCCTTTCTTCACCTGTTCGCTGAAGGTAAAATCGCTACCGCTTGTATGGTTCGTTCCCATTCCTGCGCTGAGGCTGATGGTGGGGAAGTAGCTTGATTTGGCAATGTCGATTCCCAACTCGGACGCTTCCACGTTAAGTTTGCTAGCCTCAATCTCCGGGCGAAGTGCGAGGGCGCTTACATACACATCTTTCTTGGTTGGCAATGGGGCAAGCACATTCTCGTCGGACAGTGCGGGGAGGTAGATATTCATTTCGTTCTCACCGTCCAGTTCGAGCAGTTGTTTCAGTTGTAATTTGTAGTCTTGCAGGGTGGTTTGCGCTGTGACGAGTTGGTAACGGTCGGTGCTCACCTGAGCTTCCAGTTGTGCGAAATCACTCTTGGCAATGCTTCCCGCATCGAGAAGTTGCTGTCCGCGGTCGCGCTGTGCAATAGATACTTCCAGCGTATTCTCGTTCACTCTGACAGCCTCCGTAGCATAAAGAATCTGAATATAGACCTGTGCAATAGATTCCTGAATACTATTCTCCGAAGTTGCCACATCGAGTTCTGCCACCTGATTGTTCAGTTGCTCCTGCTTGATGGTCTTCAACCGTTTGCTGCCGTTATAGAGAGTCCACGAAGCATTCAGACCATAGTTTCCGGTATAACTGGTTTTGTTACTACTGCTGATGATTTCGCTGCCGCTGACCATGCTACTCGTTTCCTGATACGGGCGGTTCATCACCTGCTGGCTCGTAGAGAACGAAAGGCTGGGGAACAAAGCCGCTTTTGCCGTCTTTACGTCAATCTGCACACTCTCCGCTGTCACCCGGTTCTTGCGGATGGTAATGTTCTGCTCCAGAGCATAGTCGATGCACGATTGCAAATCCCATTGAGCCGGGAGCTTCACCTCGCTTATCGTATCGACTTGCAGGGAAGAATCCTGGGCAGATATGCCGGGCAGCATACCTGCACCCAGAATCGCCATCACTGTCAATCTTCTAACATTTATCATATTCATACTTCTATTTATTTACTGGAAGCGAAGGTACGTACATATTATATTAGCTACAAAAGCGATAGACGGATGGCGGCATTTCCCCGTTAAATGTTTTTTTTCTGTCGATGGGCTGGTTTTTAATTCAAAACACGACACAACGCACAACATTTTGCGTAAGTTATTTGTTTTAATTATAAAAATTGTATATTTGTACTTATTACAAACTCTGGCGCAACATATGAAGAATACACTGCTCTCCATCTGGAACTTCTACCTCGAAGGATTCCGAAGTATGACTCTAGGTCGTACACTCTGGATTATTATCCTACTGAAATTATTCGTCATGTTCTTCATCCTCAAGTTATTCTTTTTCCCCGATTTCCTCGGCGACCATCCTACGGACGCTGACAAGGGAAACTACGTGGGAAATGAACTGATACAACGTGCGCTTCCGGAGAAAACTACTGATTTTTAACTCTTAAAACGACATAAGATTATGATTGAAAGTATTGACACCTCGCTTATCGATTGGTCGAGAGTCCAATTTGCGATGACAGCTATGTACCACTGGATTTTTGTTCCTCTCACCCTCGGACTGGCAGTGGTGATGGGCATCATGGAGACGCTGTATTATAAAACAGGCAATGAATTTTGGAAGCGGACTGCCAAGTTCTGGATGAAGCTTTTCGGTATCAACTTCGCCATCGGTGTGGCTACGGGATTGATTCTGGAGTTCGAGTTTGGTACGAACTGGAGCAACTACTCTTGGTTTGTAGGAGACATCTTCGGTGCACCCTTGGCTATCGAGGGTATTCTGGCATTCTTTATGGAAGCTACGTTCATCGCCGTCATGTTCTTTGGCTGGGGGAAGGTGAGCAAGCGTTTCCATCTGGCATCCACTTGGTTGACGGGGCTTGGAGCTACGATTTCCGCTTGGTGGATTCTCGTTGCCAATGCCTGGATGCAGAATCCGGTGGGTATGGCGTTCAATCCCGATACGGTACGTAATGAGATGGTTGATTTCTGGGCGGTGGCTACTTCGCCTGTGGCTGTCAATAAGTTCTTTCATACGGTGCTGTCCGGCTGGGTGCTGGGCGGTGTGTTCGTGGTAGGTATCGGCTGCTGGTATCTGCTGAAGAAACGCAATCGTGAGTTTGCTTTGGCAAGCATCAAGATTGGTGCAATCTTCGGGTTGGTGGCTTCGCTGCTTTCTGTTTGGACGGGTGATGGCTCCGGCTATCAGATTGCACAGACACAGCCCATGAAGCTGGCTGCTGTGGAGGGGCTTTATGAAGGCGGAACACACGTCGGATTGGTGGGAGTCGGAATGTTGAACCCCCAGAAGGAGACGTATAATGACGGTAAAGACCCTTTCTTGTTCAGGATTGAGATACCCAGTATGCTTTCTTTCCTTGCCGAGCGTAGTGCTGACGGATATGTTCCGGGAATTACCAATATCATCGAAGGCGGATATAAGTTGAAAGACGGCACAACGGCTCTTTCGGCTACCGAAAAGATAGAACGAGGCAAGAAAGCTATTGCCGCTTTAGCTACCTATCGTGCTGCGAAGAGTGCAGGGAACGAAGCGGAAGTGAAAGCCGCTTATACTGTGTTACAGGATAATATTGCATATTTCGGATATGGATATATCAAGGATGTGAATGAGTTAGTGCCGAACGTTCCGTTGAACTTTTACGCGTTCCGTGTGATGGTGATTCTGGGCGGGTATTTCATTCTGTTCTTTATTGTGGTGCTGTTCTTTATATATAAGAAGGATTTGAGCAAGATACGCTGGATGCAATGGGTGGCTTTGCTGACTATTCCTTTGGCATACATTGCTGGACAAGCCGGATGGGTGGTTGCCGAGTGTGGTCGCCAGCCTTGGGCGATACGGGATATGTTGCCTACGTCGGCTGCTATCTCGAAGTTGAGTGTAGGCTCTGTGCAGACAACTTTCTTTATCTTCCTGTGCCTGTTTACGGTGATGCTCATAGCAGGTGTCGGAATCATGGTGAAGGCTATCAAGAAAGGACCGGAGACAGTAGATAAAGACTTATAAATAACCATTAATCGCAAAAGACTATGTATATATTTCTACAACAATATTGGTGGCTTATCGTTTCCTTGCTGGGAGCCATACTCGTGTTCTTATTATTTGTGCAGGGAGGTAATTCATTGTTGTTCTGTCTGGGCAAGACGGAGGAACATCGTAAGATGATGGTGAACTCCACCGGACGTAAGTGGGAGTTCACGTTTACCACGTTGGTCACGTTTGGCGGTGCTTTCTTTGCGTCATTCCCTTTGTTTTATAGCACTAGCTTCGGTGGGGCTTACTGGCTGTGGATGATTATTCTTTTCAGTTTCGTGTTGCAGGCTGTGAGCTATGAGTTTCAGAGCAAAGCGGGAAATCTGTTAGGCAAAAAGACATATCAGACTTTTCTGGTGATTAATGGAGTGGTAGGACCGTTGTTGCTCGGTGGGGCAGTGGCTACCTTCTTCACCGGTTCCGATTTCTATATTAATAAAGGCAATATGACAGATACCATCATGCCCGTTATCAGCCAGTGGGGAAACGGTTGGCACGGACTGGATGCACTGACTAATATCTGGAATGTGGTTCTGGGATTGGCTGTGTTCTTTCTTGCCCGTGTGCTGGGTGCGCTCTATTTCATCAATAATATTGACGATAAGGCGCTGACTGATAAGTGTCGCCGGGCTGTATTGAACAATACTGTGCTGTTCTTGGTTTTCTTCCTGTCATTTGTCATCCGCACGTTGGTTTCGGATGGATATGCGGTAAATCCGGATACGCAGGAGATTTATATGCAGCCGTTCAAGTATTTCAATAACTTTATCGAGATGCCGATAGTGCTGATCGTATTTCTGATCGGAGTAGTATTGGTGCTTTTCGGTATCGGAAAGACTGTGCTTAAAAAGACGTTTGATAAAGGAATCTGGTTTGCCGGCATCGGTACGGTGCTCACGGTGTTGGCACTGCTGTTGGTGGCAGGATACAATAACACTGCCTATTATCCTTCTTATACAGACTTGCAAAGCTCATTGACACTGGCTAATAGCTGTTCGAGTGAATTTACGCTGAAAACAATGGCGTATGTTTCTATCCTTGTTCCGTTTGTGATTGCTTATATTTTCTACGCTTGGCGTAGCATCGACCGCAATAAGATTACGGAAAAGGAGATGGATGAAGGTGGGCACTCGTATTAACAGAGTCTACGAATAACGATAAATAAAGAACGGTGAACAAACTGCGCTATCCGCAAGGTTTGTTCACCGTTTTTGTTCTTTCATTTAAGGGTCAAATAATCAAGTATTGTCAGCAGTGATAACAAGCAATGTTAGCAGTCATAACAAGCATTGTTAGCTGAGCTATCATGCATTGTTAATACTGACAACAAGCATAGTCAATTGAACTATTAAACACTACTTTCATCTGATTCTGATTGACTAACCATTCACCACATTTTCCGGTTTTCCGGCAATGTAAGCCTGAAGATTGCTGATGGCAATATTCATCAGTCGTTCACGAGCTTCTTTCGTAGCCCATGCGATGTGTGGAGTGATGTAGCAATTCTTAGCAGTCAGCAATGGGTTATCAGCGCAGGGAGGTTCAGTTGAGAGCACATCCACTCCGGCTGCAAAAATCTTTCCGCTGTTCAGTGCATCAGCCAAGTCCTGTTCGTTGATGAGCGGACCGCGACCTGTATTGATAAGGATAGCATTCGGCTTCATCATAGCCAGACGGCGGGCATTCACCAGTTCGCGAGTCTCCGGAGTCAACGGACAATGAAGGCTGATGATGTCACATTCGCTGAACAATTGGTCTAAGTCCATCTTCTTGATTTCCGGAGGAAGTTGGAAGTGAGATTTTGAAGTCAAGGCGTACACTTGCATTCCGAAGCCGATGGCGACACGGGCAGTTGTATATCCGGTATGTCCCAATCCGATCAGACCGATTTTCTTATCTCTGAGTTCAATCAACGGAGTATCCCAGAAACAGAAATCTTTGCTATTGGTCCAGCGGCCTTTGTGCACTTCTTCGGAGTGGTGCTGCACTTGCTGCGTAATGTTCAGGATATGTGCAAATACCATTTGAGCGACAGAAGCGGTGCTGTATGCAGGGATGTTGGTTACGATGATGCCACGCTCTTTGGCAGCAGCCGTGTCGACAACGTTGTATCCGGTAGCGAGCACACCGATGTATTTCAGGTCGGGCAAGGCGGCCATGAACTCTGCATTGATAATTACTTTATTAGTCAGAAGCACTTCGGCTCCGGCTGCACGTTCCAGCACTTCTTCGGGAGCGGTACGGTCATAGATGGTACAATCTCCGAGAACTTTTAAACCTTCCCAAGAGATATCTCCGGGATTGGCGGCAAAGCCGTCTAAAATAACAATCTTCATTTCTATTTTATATTAATAATACGTTATAATATTCTCTTTCAGTTTGTTTTGCTGTCTGTCAATCCTATTTCTTAAACCGCTCTCCCCACAACTGCTGCATCCGTTCGGCATGTTTCTGCTCTGCCGGATTGCTCTGTGGTTGCCAGATTCTTTTATCTTTCAGTTCATCCGGCAGGAACTGCTGCTGCACGAAATTTCCCTCATAGCTATGCGCGTACTTATACTCCTGCCCATACCCCAGTTGCTTCATCAACTTGGTAGGCGCATTGCGCAAATGAAGCGGAACCGGCAAATTCCCCGTAGACCGCACTAACTCCAACGCATCATTTATCGCACTATACGCCGAGTTACTTTTCGGACTGGTAGCCAGATATATCGTCGTCTCCGCCAACGGTATCCGTCCCTCGGGCCAACCGATTTTCATCAATGTATCAAAGCACGCATTCGCCAGAAGCAATGCATTCGGATTGGCAAGTCCAATATCTTCCGAAGCCGAAATAACGAGTCGTCGGGCAATGAAAGCAGGATCTTCGCCCCCTTCCACCATGCGGGCAAGCCAGTAGATAGCTCCGTCAGGATCACTTCCACGAATAGACTTGATGAAAGCGGAGATAATATCATAATGCATTTCCCCGTCTTTATCATATGCAAGCGGATTCTGTTGCAATCGTTCCGTCACAATTTCATCGGTGATAACCACCGTTTCTTCCGTTTCCGACTGAACAACAAGCTCCAATATATTGAGCAACTTACGCGCATCTCCACCGGAGAAGCGCAGCATAGCTGTAGTCTCTTTCAATTCAATTTTCCGTTCCTTCAGCACGGCATCCGTAGAGATGGCGCGTTGCAGAAGTTCCAATAAATCTTCCTTCTCCAACGATTTGAGCACATAAAGCTGGCAACGGGATAGGAGAGGGCGAATCACCTCGAACGAAGGATTCTCTGTAGTGGCACCTATCAGCGTGACAGTTCCCTGCTCCACAGCGCCTAGCAGTGAATCCTGCTGTGATTTACTGAACCGATGAATTTCATCAATAAACAAGATAGGGCTCGACTGCGAAAAGAAGCGGTTACTCTTGGCACGTTCTATCACTTCGCGCACATCCTTCACACCGGAAGTCACGGCACTCAGTGTATAAAACGGAGTTTCCAGCTTGTTGGCAATAATCTGTGCCAACGTAGTTTTCCCCACTCCGGGAGGTCCCCAGAGGATAAAAGAAGAGATGCGTCCTGCGTCAATCATCTTCCGCAAGATAGCCCCCGGTCCCACTAAATGTTTCTGACCGATATAATCATCCAAAGTTTTTGGTCGTAAGCGTTCTGCTAGAGGTTGCATAATTCTAAAGATAGTTCAAAAGGTTGCATAATTCTTAGAATACCATCAATACCATGAAGCGGATACCGTTCTTGTTGATACCCGGATTGTCACGGTAAGTAAAGCGATGAACATATTCAATGTGCAGCAGCTTGAAAATGTTGTAGATACCCACACTTGCTTCAACATATGGCACTTTCGGGTCCATCACGAAACTGGTGAACTTACCGTCGCGTGTAGGGAACCGGAACAAATCGGGATTGCTGCTTTTAAACGGATTATTCTTATCCGTCAACGTACCCCACAAGGCACGGACGCGGAACATCTCCCTCCATTTCAGGTTCTTGATAAGAGGAATACGGTTGAAAAGTTTCCCGTTCATGTCATACGACAAAGAAATTGAAGCAAAGCGGTCGTTCAAGAATTCCATGTTATTAATAAGGTTGAACGTCTCGCGCTGGGTGATGTAAGACAAGTTGGCTTCCGGCAAGATGAGCAATGGGAAAGGAACCGTGTTCCATTCCGCACCCGCTTTCACACTGGCGTCAATCTTACCCCATGAAGCAGGTAGCCAAAAACGTTTCCATATGCTTGCTTCCGTGCGGTTGAAGTTGTATTCCCCGCCCAGTACGCCTTTGAAGCCCATCGCATGAGTCAACGTAAAGATAGGCGCATCTAGCGATACGGGCACACGGCGTTGCTTGGAGTTGACAAACGATTCGCCCGGAGCATAGCGCAACGTCACGCTGGCTTCGGAAGTCGTGACATCGTGCACGCGCGTCTGTGCGGCATCATTGCGCAGATATTCCAGTTTGCCGGTAGGCTCGTCGTTTCGATGGCGAAGCATCGCTTTTACGCCGAATCCGGTGACTGTTTCGAGTTCGTAGTTGATGGTGGCATCGCGCATATATGACATTTGGTCTACCGTTGTCGTTTTCAGTGACAAAAAGATATTGTCCTTATCCGTAAACAGGAACTTATCCATCGGAGACATTACATCATAACTGTACGTTGCAGAAATATAATGCTTCGGAAATTCCCAAACTACATAATCGCGTTTGTTGAACGAGTAAGTCAACGTGCCGCTATATTTCCATCGCTCGTCTTTCAATCCGTAAGCGCCGTAGCCACTCATGAACCAGTGCTTATCGAAATGAGCCGTCGTCATTCCACTCAACCGGAAGCGCATTCCGTCAATGTAGTTGCTCGAAATAATGGTGTTGATTGGACCGATATCTACTTTGCTCGGATGATTTTTGCTGCCCGTTTCCACAAAGTTCTCAATCAGAGCTTTGGCTCCGAAGATGATATATTTGAATCCCGGAATCTGTTCGAGGCGGTTAACGAATATGTCCATCGTACTCTCTTTCCTTGTGAGCGGTACTTGCCGCACGCTGTTCCAGTAGTCGTCACTCTTCGAAAGCATATCCGCTTCTTTTATCACGCTCCCCTTTAGCCGGAACAGTCGTTGCTCTATCGGGTCGAACTTATAATTGCTGTATTTCGTCGTTCGCTCCACCTGTAGTCCTCCCGACGTCTTGTTCGAGTTCCACGAAAGGTCTACCGTCATGTCATCGTCCGACAATACCCAGTTGCCGTTAGGCAATTGTTCGTACTGCTGCACGATATCCATGCGGTTCACAAAGTTCACTCCCGTCTTTTTGGGAAGGTTCATCGTACATTTCTGTACGGCATACGTCGAATCTTTCAGTACATAAAGATGCCCCGTGAAGCCGAAGTCCTGTGAGTTTTGAGGAACGAAAGTAAGATGCACACATTCGCGGTTGTTCACCATCAACGTGTCCATCAGATAATATTTATAAAAGGATATGGCATTGTTGCCGATAGGACTAACAAAACGTTGTTGAAGCAGCCGGATATCATCGTCGTAGATATTGATATCGGCAAAGACATCCTTCAATACCGTGCCCAGCATATCTCCTGTGGAGAAAAACTCGTCGATACCGTTAGAGTTCTTACCTTTAATGATGGTCTTTTTGCTTTCGGGGTCTTTGCGGTATATGGTCTGTGAAGCTGTTTCCTGAATGGAAATAGGAAGAATTAGCTTGTTTGTGGTTTCCGACACCTCCACTTGGTCTTTCAGGAACGAATACTTCTTGTAGATACCCTTCTCCAGTTTCTCCGGCGTGAGGTCGTTGATGGACATTTTCATCTTCTCGTACTTGTCGTACTGGTAGTATTCGTTCACTTCGAGCTGTTGCGCCTTCTTGTGCTCGATGACCTTTTTCATAAATTCAACCGCGGGATTATTCTTTCGAGAGTATTTCTCCTTTTTGGGTTTCACTACCACCTCGTTCAATATCACATTGTCGGGAGATAATTGCACATTCACAGTCTGATTAGCATCGCCCACCTTTACCGTCTTAGTGTTGTAGCCGATGGAGGAGAACACAAGTGTTCCCCCATTTCTGCGGGCATCCAACTTATATTCTCCGTCGATATTGGTAATAGTTCCCATATCCCTCTTTTCCTGATAGTAGACAGATATATACATCAATGGCTCGTGGGTCACTGAATCGGTAACTACTCCTTTAATTTGCTGTGCAAAAGCATTTGAGGTTGCCAATAAGAGTAAGAACAGTATAAGTATATTATTATATTGTTGTTTCATACACGTTCGTAGTAGGGCGGCAAAGTTAACAAATAACTCTGAGGTTACTAGATTATATAACGTTTTTTACTCATAGTTTTTTGTTGTTTACACGACATCGCTACTATCTGCTAGTCAGAATTTGTACGATTCGTTCGGCTGTACGTCCGTCCCAACGTTCGGGCAGTTCACCTCGTTTCCATTCGCCTTTCATCAGTATATCCATTGCTTGGGCTAGTAGGGCGGGGTCTTCGCCGACAAGTTCGTTTGTTCCCACGCGCCACGTTTCGGGATGTTCGGCATAGGTGTTGAGGGTGATGCAGGGCACTCCCATGAACGTAGCTTCTTCGGCCACGTTGCCCGAGTCCGTAATGATTCCTTTTGCTTTATTTATCAGATAACCAAAGAAAAGGTAATTTTGCGGGGGCATGATATGAAGATTCGGGGCATTGATGCCTAAATCTTTGATAGCATTGCGCACGTATGTGTGCATCGGTGCAACGATGGGCAAGCCTGCCGATTTCTCAATCAGTGTATTCAGTAATGCACGCAGTTTCTCTTTGTCGTTGAGCAATATGCGGCGGTTGAGGGTGAGCAGTAGATAATTCCCTTCCTGCAATCCCAGTACGGAGAACCATACCGGCTTGAGCAAGCGGTTGCGGTTGTAGCGGAGGGTATCCATCAGGATATTGCCAACGTAATATACGTTTTCGCTTTCCGTTCCGGTCTGGTTCAAGTTGCGGTTTGCCACCATTCCGGCGGTGAACAGATAGTCGGATAGTCCGTCGGTAATCATACGGTTCACTTCTTTGGGCATCTTCATGTCGAAAGAGCGGGTTCCGGCTACAAGGTGTGCCACTTTGATGCCTTGTTTCTTGGCTACGATGGCGCAACTCATTGTTGCGGTGAGGTCGTCCACCACCAGAACGACGTGTGCCGGGTTTTCAGTCAGTTCTTGTTCAAAAGCCACCATGATGCCGGCTGTCAAAGTAGTTGGATTACTGCTTTCCACTCCCAGATATACGTCGGGCGCCTTCATGTCAAGGTCGGAAAACAGCGAAGCATCCAGACTCGTATCTTCCTTTTTGCCTGTATAAACCAAGCGGTAAGAGATACTTTTACCCAGCGCCCGTGCGGCTTCAATAGCGCGTGTGATGGGGGCTATCTTCATGAAATTGGGGCGTGCCCCGGCAACAATTGTTATTTTCATATCGTTTCTATCTAATTCGTGAAGCAAATGTACATTTTCTTACGGAATTTATTCGTTACTTTGCGCACAAAAAAACAAATATATGCCCACATTCGTTCAAATTCTTGATTTTATAGGCACATTTGCCTTTGCTATTAGTGGTATCCGGCTGGCTTCTGCGAAGCGTTTCGACTGGTTCGGAGCCTATGTTGTTGGTCTTGCTACGGCTATCGGTGGTGGTACAATCCGTGATGTGTTGCTCGACGTCACTCCAGGATGGATGACAGACCCTATTTATCTAATCTGTACCGGGCTGGCACTGCTATGGGTAATCTGCTTCGGTCGCTGGTTGATTCGTCTGAACAATACCTTCTTTATTTTCGACTCGATAGGTCTTGCCTTGTTCACCGTGGTCGGCGTAGGCAAAAGCATTGCTTTGGGTTATCCTTTCTGGGTAGCCATCATCATGGGTAGCATCACGGGAGCTGCAGGAGGTGTAATTCGCGACGTGTTTATCAACGAAATCCCCCTAATCTTTCGAAAAGAGATTTATGCAATGGCGTGCGTGGTAGGCGGCATCGCTTATTGGCTGTGCCATGTTGTAGGTATGCAGCCATATATGTGTCAGATAATTGGCGGACTAACTGTATTTCTCACCCGCATCCTTGCTGTAAAATTTCAGATATGTCTACCTATTCTGAAGGGTGGGGAAGAACCAACTCCCCCTGAAAGCTGATGGACTGTCGGTTTTGCATATTCACATCGATGCTTGTAGAACCATTGGTGTACACTTTCAACCTGAAATCATATTTATCTTCGGGGTTGCGTGCAGTGAACTGAATGACAGCGTTCCCTTTCTTATCCATCTCCATTGAGTATTCTTTGAGGGGAGCGCTGAAGTTCAATCCTTTTCCACCGCCATAAGGGATGCTGTATGCCCGTCCATAATACGGTAAGTAAGAAATCACCGAATCGTTTCTGATTTCCAGTGAATAGGAAGAAGTCAGATGAACGGTACGTCCGCGCATGGGCAGTGCGGTTCTGGCGTCTATCTTGTAGTTTTCTGATACAATCTGTTTCTTTACAGCTTCTTTCATCTGTTCCTTTTTCTCTTTCTTGGTCTGTGCCGAAAGGGTAGGAATCCCCACTAGCAAGGCTAGTAGTAGCATAATGATTTGTTTTCTCTTTTTCATATCAGTTGCATTTTGGTTGATATATATAATGTAGAACAACCAAATGTACTAAAAAGAAAGAAGCGCTTCTCTTTTCTTTAATGATATTTAATTAGAACTGTTCCAATACTGCAATTCGTTTTTCGATAGGGGGGTGCGTAGCGAACAATCCGCTGAGTCCGTTCAACATACTTTTGGCTTTCTTCTGCGGATTCTGGATAAAGAGTTGTGCTACATCTTTCCGTTTTACGGCTTCTATATCGGGGTCTGCAGATATCTTGCGCAAGGCGCTTGCCAGTGCGAGCGGATTCTTTGTCATCTCTGCCGAACCTGCATCCGCCATATATTCGCGTTTGCGCGAAATGGCAAAGCGCATCAAGCTGGCAAAAAAGTAACCGACGGCGGCAACTATCAAAGCTATGAGCATAAAGATGAGCACTCCACCGCCATTCTTGTTGCTGCTGCGTATGCGCATATGCGTCATGGCATAGAGCGTGATTTCAGTAATCATCGAGAAGATGCCGACAAACACGATGGAGATAATCAGCAGGCGTACGTCACGGTTGCGGATATGAGAAAGTTCATGTGCAATCACGCCTTCCAGTTCATCATCGTCGAGTTTCTGGATGATGCCTTGCGAGAGGGTAATGGTATAGGTGCGCTCGTTGATGCCGCTTGCAAACGCATTCAGCGAATTGTCATGGATAACATTGATTTTCGGCATCTTCATGCCTTGGGACATACAGAGGTTTTCCACCAGATTATAGACACGCTTGTTCTCCATGCGGTCTAGCGGCTTACTGCCTGTGGCGGCATTGATAATGTTCGTATTAGTCCAGTAAGCTATCAGAAACCAGAGCAGGACGCCCCCCATAGTGTAAGGTAGCGAGGAAATGAAGAACTGGTTCACCATGGGTATCAGTTCAGTCTCCATGCTCTTTCCGTGACCCAAAATAATCAGCAGGTAGCAGGCGAAATATAGAAGCACTGCCACCAGACAGGGAAAGAGGAATAACAGGAAGACTGAACGCCTGTTATTCCGACTCTGTTGTGTTTGGATTCCGACGTATTGCATACGTGTGTTCGTTTTTTTGCAGTTGGTTGGACGGTGTTGTTAGAAACTAATTTTAGGTGCTTGCTCCAGATTCGCACGTTCGTTCTTGCCGAGGTCGAACATGATTTCTTTGTGGAATCCTGCCATTCCCGCTATGATGTTAGAGGGGAATGTCTGCACAGCGTTATTATATTCTTTGGTAGCCGAGTTGAAGTAACGGCGCACAGCGGCCAGTTTGTTCTCCACGTCGGACACTTCTTCTTGCAGTTGCAGGAAGTTCTGGTTGGCTTTCAGGTCGGGATAGGCTTCGAGTGTGATTTTCAGTCCCGACAGAGCAGACGACAGTTGGTTCTCGGCAGCTATCTTTTCGTCGATAGACTTGGCGTTAACTGCACCGTTACGTGCCTGAATCACTCGGTCGAGCGTTTCTTTTTCGTGTGAGGCATATCCCTTCACGGTGTCTACGAGTTGCGGAATGAGGTCGTGGCGTTGTTTCAATTGCACGTCGATGTCGGCAAAAGCATTCTCACGATTATTTCTCAGTTTCACTAAAGAGTTGTACATAGAGACGATAATAATACCGAGCAGTACGATAATTCCTACAATAATAAGTATAGTCATAGCTTTCTTTTTTTATTTGATAACACTTACCAAAAGTAATCTTTTTGTTTTTCTCTACCAAAAGGTTGGGGCAAAAACCGTCAATTATCGCCCAAAAACTATCATAAACCACCAGAAAACTGTCATTTGATAGAAATAACCCCTCAAAAATGTATGATACCCCCCCCCTACAGATTCAAATAACCCCTAAACTTGCACCATCGAGAAAAACGAATATTAACCAAAACCCTTAAGAGTATGAAAAGTTTAAGCTTTAGAAAAGATTTAATTGGAGTTCAGGATGAGCTTCTGCGTTTTGCCTACAAATTGACGTCCGACCAGGAAGAAGCTCATGATTTATTGCAGGAAACATCACTAAAAGCATTGGATAACGAGGAGAAGTTCACTCCTGATACAAATTTTAAAGGATGGGTGTATACGATTATGCGCAATATCTTTATCAATAATTATCGTAAAATAGTTCGTGATCAGACCTTTGTAGACCAGACCGATAATCTTTATTATCTTAATCTTCCTCAGAACTCAGGATTTGAAAGTACCGAAGGCGCCTACGACTTGAAAGAAATGCATCGCATAGTCAATGCGCTTCCCAAAGAGTTCAAAGTGCCTTTTTCTATGCACGTGTCCGGCTTTAAGTATCGTGAAATTGCCGAAAAACTTGGTTTGCCACTGGGAACAGTGAAGAGCCGCATATTCTTCACCCGCCAACGATTGCAGCAGGAATTGAAAGACTTTGTATAAGCATCAGGTAAGGTATTAGTTTGAATAGGTCTTAAAATAAAGAGGGTGTACACTGTGAAGCGGACACCCTCAATCTTTTATAGCATTCGGACGAATACTACGCGCATAAACTATTCATTAATTATTTGCCTGCGCATCTTTTATCATCTGCTCGCTGGCATACATATATACTTCTACGCGACGGTTTTGCTCGCGTCCGGCAGCAGTGTCGTTGCTTGCAACAGGGTCGCTTTCGCCCATACCTTGCACGCTCTTAATCTGATTGGTAGAAACACCGCAGCTCAGCAAATAACTGGATACGCTCTGTGCACGCTCCTGAGAGAGGTTCACGTTCTTCACGCGACTCTGCTCAGCAGTGCTGTTCTTCCATCCTTGATTGTCGGTATATCCGAAGATAGAAACGTCCATATCTCTGTTCTGGTTGAGTACATTGTTGGCAAACTTGCTCAGTGCCGACTTCGCAGCCGCGCTTAGGTTAGCGTTACCTGTATTGAAAAGAATACCGGAGTCGAACGTCACTTTCACTGCTTTCAATCCGTTATTGTCTGTCACTTGTTCCACTTGTGCGCCTTCAATACGTTTTGCTTCCTCGGCTGCTTTATCCATTTTTCTACCGATGAGGGCACCTGTACCTGCACCTACTGCCGTTCCAACGGCAGCACCGATAGCAGCACCTTTGCCTTTACCAATCACACCACCCAGGATAGCGCCCAGTGCTGCGCCCGAACCACCGCCGATGGCAGCACCTTTTCCAGTATTGTTCATGCTTGCACAACCGCTGAATATCATGGTTATACTCATGAATAGAACCATAAATTTCATTTTGTTCATAACGTTAATCTTTTTAGTTGGTTTATAATTATAAGTTATTATGTTACAATAACACGGCAAAGATACATTTTATTTGGCTAGCACATACATTTTAAGTTATAATAACTAGTATATTTGTGCCAGATTGTAGCTAAAAGTTGCCGCATTCTACCCCTTTACCGCCGAAGGGATATTCAAACATTTCTTCCGAATGAGGATGAACCAGCTCAGGAGAATGAGCCCTTTGGCAACAGTTGTCACACTGACCGCCCACCAGATTCCTTCCACTCCCATGCCCATTCGCACGAACAGGATGGCAAGCGGAATGCGCAGATAGTTGCACCCGATACTGATGATGGCGGGAGGTACCGTGCGCCCGATGCCGTAGAATACTCCTTGCATCGTGATTTCGAGCATCATGAAGAGTTGCGAATATCCGTCGATGCGGAGAAACACCCCTCCGGCTTCATAGGCAGCCTGTTCGGGGACGAAGATGGAAAAGACCTCATTACCAAAAAAGACGAATAACAACGTGCAAAGTGTTCCGAAGATTCCGGTCATCCACAGGGTGGTATACCATGCCTTTAGTACGCGCTCTATCCTTCCGGCAGCGTAGTTCTGGGCGATAAAAGCACTCAGTCCGGTGGAGAATCCTTGCGAAGTGTTCCAGGTGATGGCTTCTATTTGTCCTCCGGTGGTGAAGGTCATCAGGCCGATATGTCCACCTTGTTCGGAGGCAGTGCGGCAGAGGAACATATTGACGAAGGCAAACAGGGTATTCAGACTTGCCACGGGTAGTCCGAGTTTGAGGATACGGTGCGTGTATTTCTTCTTCAGCCGGCTGAAGAAAGGGAATCCTCCCAGCAGTGCATCCCTGAATCGCAACTGGTAGACGAAGATAAGGAATACGGTTGCTTCCGCAATCCATGTGGCGTAGGCTGCGCCGTTGGTGCCCAGTCCGAATCCGAAGATAAACAGAGGGTCGAGGATGATATTGAGTATCAGTCCCGTTCCACTTATATAAAAAGGTATCTTGCTCCGGCCTGCCGCATTGTAAATTCCGGTGAAGGCGGCGGAAAGGAATATGAAGGGCAATCCGGTGGAGATGATGCGCAGGTATTTCACGGCATTGATGGTGATGTGCTCTTCGAGTTCGTAAATGCGGATGATGGGCTCGGCAAAGATGAACAGCAGTGCGCCCCAGCAGAGGGAGATGATGAAGGCTATCGTGATGTTGTGGGACGCAAAGTTGCGGGCATCTTCCTGACTCTGCGCACCGATGGACTGACCTACGCTGACTTCGGCCCCCACCTTATTTAATAAGGAGATGGAGCCGGACATCCATGTCAGAATGCCGACGGAACCGATGGCTGCCACGGCTTCGCTGCCGAGTCGTCCCACCCAAGCCATGTCGGTCAGGCTATACGCCATCTGGATGAAAGACGTTGCCATGATGGGCATCGCCAGATTGAACAGTTGGCGGTTGATGGGTCCATGTGTCAGGTTCTTAATTCCTTGCATACGATATTTCTGTTTAAAAGGGAGCGCAAAGATACATAAAATTACTATCTTCGCACATTAAAATATTCATTAATAAAAGTATGAAGATACTATGAAACAGAAATTTCCTACTCTTTTCTTCTTGCTGCTCCTGCTCTTGGCAGGCTCACGCATGGCAGCGCAGAATGCTCCGAAACCTTTCGATATGGAACAACCTTCGCTCCGCGTATTCCTTCCTGCGCCCGAATTGGCTACGGGACGTGCAGTGGTGGCGTGTCCGGGTGGGGGATATGCGCATCTAGCAGTAGACCATGAAGGCTATGACTGGGCGCCCTATTTCAACAAGCAGGGCATTGCGTTGATTGTACTCAAATATCGTATGCCGAATGGCGACCGCTCGATTCCCGTTGCCGATGCCGAAGCTGCCATGAAAACCGTGCGCGACAGTGCCGATGTGTGGAATCTCAATCCCAACGACATAGGCATCATGGGCTTTTCTGCCGGAGGGCATTTGGCTTCTACCGTTGCCACTCATGCCAGCAAAGAGCTTCGCCCTAACTTCCAGATTCTATTCTATCCGGTGATTACGATGGATAAATCGTATACTCATATGGGGTCGCACGATAATCTACTGGGTAAAGATGCATCTGCCGAACTGGAAAATGAATACTCTAACGAGAAGCAAGTGACGAAGGAAACACCCCGTGCCTTTATCGTTTGCAGCGATGACGACAGGGCTGTGCCGCCGGTCAATGGTGTGAACTATTATTTAGCTCTGAACAAGAATCGTGTATCGGCCGTTCTTCATGTTTATCCCACAGGCGGTCATGGCTGGGGGATTCGGGAGAGTTTCCTCCATAAGAATGAGATGATGAATGAACTGACTTCGTGGTTGAATAGTTTTAGAGTGCCCCATAAAAACGCTATCCGTGTGGCTTGCATCGGCAATAGTATCACTTATGGCTCTGGCATAAAGAATCGCTCTCGTGACAGTTATCCTGCCGTATTGGCACGTATGCTGGGCGATGCTTATTGGGTGAAGAACTTCGGAGTGAGTGCCCGCACACTGATGAACAAGGGCGACCACCCTTACATGAACGAAAAAGCCTATCAGGATGCACTTGCCTTCAACCCTAACATTGTGGTTATCAAACTGGGAACGAACGATAGTAAAGCTCCCAACTGGAAACATAAGGCGGACTTCACGAAGGACTTGCAAACCATGGTGGATGCTCTCAAAGCCTTGCCCGCGCAACCGAAGATTTTCCTCTGCTATCCTTCTAAAGTTTACAAAAGCGGAGAAGGCATCAACGACGATATTATCTCTAAAGAGATTATCCCGATGATTAAGAAGGTGGCGAAGAAGAACAATCTCTCAATTATCGACCTCCACACCGCTATGGATGGTATGCCGCAACTCTTCCCCGATAAAGTTCATCCCAACGAGAAGGGTGCCAAGATTATGGCGAAGACTGTTTATCAATCTCTCAAGAAATCTTTCGCAACCCAGTAAGCGGGCAATAATTTTAAAAATCTTTGTCCGTCAGGCGTTTGTCAGCCTCATAGTCGCCGAGCATTGTAGGCTTCCCCACTGCAGTAGCCTACAATGCCGTTGGTATCCAGACCATGTTTCTTCTGAAACTCGATTACTGCGTCTTTCGTCCCTTGACCGAACACTCTGCTTTTCGCCACCTGATAGCCAACTCGTACAAATACTTCTTGTAGTAGGGCAACATCGTCGCCTTCATTACCTAACTTAATAGTTTTCATTCGTCAATCATTTTAATGTTTTATTTCAAATCTTATCTCATTGGGCCGTGTCAGCAAACCACTCATCTCTATCTTTAGTATAGCAATGAATGCCTTATTTTGGCAGCTTGCCTAATCCGTAAAAGTCATGCTTCCCTTCCCCTCGGGAAAGACGGCTGTGCAAGTCATATGACCGCCCACTCGCCGTCAATCCAGCCAACGCTGGTTGCATAATCGAAGAAAGAACAAGAAAGACTCTACGAATTTATTCACATATACAATCCGTATCTCAGAACAACGCCCGAATGGTTTCCCTATTGGACTTCCTCCCTTGAATAGGAAACATTGAGCTTGCTTCATGCAGTTTACGGAAGCATTCACGGTTTCCGTTTCTTCCGTTCTAGCATCTTAATACGGATAAAAGAAACATGAAATACTTGTTTATCTGGCAACATGGAGTATTTCCGTTGGAGCGGTTTATACGTATCAGCCCTACGCATAGGAGAGGGGGCAGTCATTTCAACTTTTGGGGGAGTAGCAGCCGAAAGTTATTGCCGGAATAAGAGGGCCGGATATTATATCTTTATTAATGAATCAATTTTAGAAAAAGGAGGTTTTATGAAATCTATTGTTTATGTTTTAGTGTTGATAGCGACAGTCTTTTTGGCTTCTTGCTCCCAAGATGTGGAAGCAGTGTTTCCGCGGGGGTGACAAGCGAACAGGCTGTTGCACGTTTCTAGTCCTATTTCGATGAGGAGGACGGGCAGGTTCGTGCGAGCAAGCTGTCAAACTTTGTAGTCAAGGAATGGGGGAGGTAGCAGCAGAGGAGAGCAATCGCCTATGCATCACAGCGGCAAACGGTAGCGAAATATCCAAAGTGAACAGTTACAGTTGTCATATCCAAAGCGTTATCTATCAAGAACCAGTAATAGAAAAGTCGGTGCTGATTGTAGAATACCTTGATGAAATCGTCTTGAGCTATACGTGGGTATATTTTACGTATAGCCAAGACAATGACATTTATTAATTTGAATAGTCAAGACAATGGCTTTTAAATCTTTGCCCGCTTCTTAAATAAACTTTCCCCACTCCAAAATTATCTCTGCCCACGTCTCGTGCGGCTTCACCCCGCGCAACAGTGATTCTCACCCCACGTATCAGCCAACCTAATCCCACACTTCTGAGTGAATAAAGTAGCCTCACAAACTATTTTTTGATAGTAAACCTTAGCACTATCGGTTCGTCTTTCAGCCCACGGGGCAAAAATACTTTAGTCTTTCCATTATCTTTAGTATATTTCACTTTTTTGTTTCCTTTCAACAAAGTCATCTTCCCAACAGGCAAATTATCCGTCCATTCTATTATTTCCGGAAGTGCTTCCCCTTCGGGCAAAGCATAAATGGCATACAGCGTCTTTCCGTCTTTATCGGCGGTGAACCAAATATTTCCACTATTATAAATAGGAGTGGTGCGGGTAGCATAAATCGCTTTTCCGTTTACTTTCAGCCATTGACCTATCTCGTGCAGTCGCTCGGTCACTTCTTTTTCAATGACGCCATCCGGCGTGGGACCTACTCCCAGCAACAAACAACCGCCTTTTGCCGTTATTTCTGCCAGTGTATTGATTACTTTTTGAGGAGATTTGAAAGGAGCGTTCGGCGTCCATCCCCAGTCATTGCTCAGGGTGATGCAGCTTTCCCATGGATAGTTAAGCTGAGTTTCGGGAACTCCCCGTTCCGGCGTCTGGTAATTTTCGTTTTTGCCACGGATGCTGCGATCGACGGAGATAAGTCCCGGATGTCTCTTGCGGGCATCGGAAAGGATTCTGTCAAGGTTGATGTCTTCACCTTTTATCCAGCCCCCGTCCAGCCAAAGAATATCGAAGCTGCCATACTCAGTCATCAACTCGTTCAATTGATTTTCGGTGAAGGTCTGATAATTCTTCCACCAGTCGGGATGGCGCTCTTTCTTATAATTGATGCCCCGGTTGGGAGTCGCGAAATAAGGATTCCAGAACCATTCGCAATGCCAGTCGGGCTTAGAAAAGTAACAACCGGTCATGAACCCTCTTTTGCGGAATGCATCGAACACATGGTAAGCAACGTTCTTGCGGGGATCATCTTTGAAAGCACCGTGTGCAATGGAGAAATCCGTGTATTTGGAGTCGAAAGTACAGAAGCCGTCATGATGCTTGGTGGTGAAAATCATATATTTAATACCTGCATCCTGCATCACGTCCGCCCACTGTTCGGGGTCGAAGTTTACAGGGTTCAGTTCATCCTTCAGCCCGAAATACCATTTTTTATATTCATCATACGGCAGATTGTTTTTGCGGGAAATCCAGTCAACATCTTCCGAGCAGATAGACCACGATTCTACGATTCCCGGCACCGAGTAGAGTCCCCAATGAAAGAGAACACCGAACTTCTGGTCTTGCCATTTATCCAGTTTATCCAACACTTGACGGTCGTCGGGCCAGACATAGCCGTTCTTGTCCGATTGTTGGTGTACAAACCCTTGCACCTGTTGGGCATAGGTGCTGAAACATAATGCTGTGCCGATGAGGCAGCTTCCCAATAGTCTTTTGTAGTTTTTCATAAATAGTATATTTCCGTGCTATTATTCATTATTAGATTCTGCTTGAAATACTAGCCGTCTTACCTTAAAATTAGGGTTCAAATATACAATTTATTTGGGAATAACAATATGAATAGAGATATCCATTATTGAAAAAATGCTCATACTGCGCATCACGCCCCTATGTACAATGATTTGCTATATGCGTATTTCTCTTTGGCTTGTTCAGTATGCAATGGATTGGGGAAGTCGATATTCAATGTTTTACAAATGAGTGGTTTAACTGTAAATCCGTTACGGTTTTATCGTAACAGAATACCGTAACGAATTAGTAATGATAAAAATCGGCATAAGTGGGTTCTATTGAGGTCTTTTTCCTAGCTAATCGTACCCCCTTCTTGTCGTTTTTGAGGTAGGGGGTACGATTTGGATACTTTGGCTGTGGCTATCCCGGATGATTCGTCTTTTTGCGCACTGTGGGCGCTATGATGGGGGAGCGAGACGGGGGGAGTAAGAAAGGGTGGTAAAAAGAAAAAGCCCTGAAAATCAGGGCTTTAATTCTTGGGTTTGTGATCCAGCTGGGGCTTGTGATTTGAATACTCGTAAAACGTGGATAAGTGTATATGGATTGATAATCAGTAGCTTGTGGATTATTTTATTTCATCCTGTTGAATTTATGTGGTGCAGTTTTGCAATTCTGTGGTGCAAAATCGCTATCTTTGCACCACCATGAAAACAATCAAAATTCAATAAGTTATGGAACGAGTTACCATTTTTTTAAGGACAACAAAAACGGAAGGCGATATCAAGTTGCGTTTCCGTTTACGCGATGGCAGGGGAGTTGACCTGTATCATAAAAGTGAGATCAGAGCCGCTCTGAAAGATATGACTAAGTTTGATGAAAATGGGAATGTCAAGCCAAAGGTTTCGGTTTTTAACAAAGAACTTAAACTGGCCATTGATCATGAAATAGATGCCATACATGCTGCTTATCATTCCTTGTGCGAGAAGATGCAGAAAGAACATATTAATGGTGAAATATTTGAGGACGAAATTGATTTGGTGCTGAATCCTGACGCTCGAAGCCAAAAGAAAGCTGAAATGACCATGCTTGAACGGTTTGACAGATTCATTGCAGATGGTTATCGGGATGGTATATTTGGTGAAGGACGCATGAAGCACTACCGTGTTGTATATGGTGCGCTGGAGCGATTCCTGGCAATAAAGAATCTCAGGAGCATAACTCCCATTGAGTTTACTGCTGATATGTTGATGGATCTCCGTTACTTCTTCACGAATGAATATGAGTATGTGGAAAAATATTCCTATTTGTATGATGATAAAAGGGAGCGTGATATTCCTCGTCAGCCCAGAGATATGAATACAACCATCACCAGGCTAAAAAAGCTGCAAGCGTTTTTCAATGAACTGGAAGATAAGGAGGAAATTGTGGCTTCTCCATTTCGGAAGTTAGGGAAGAAGAGGAAGGCTACCGTTCTGAAAGAACGCTATGACGAACCGGTCTATCTTTATAAAGATGAACTATTGAAGGTGATGCGAACAGATGTTCCTACCACGCTTCAGGAAACCAAAGAATGCTTTCTGCTGCAATGCGCTTTTGGTTGTCGTATCGCAGATTTCCAGTCATTGTCTATGAGTAAAGTCAAGGTAACCGAAGATGGTATTCCCTTCATACATTACCTGCCGAAGAAAACCTTACGCGAAAATGTAGAGAATACCGAAATTGAAACTCCTATCTTGCGGTATGCTCTTGACTTGATTAAGAAATGGCAGTTCAATTTTCCTATTTTGAAATATGTTACAGGTAAAAGTGGATATAACGCCAAGATAAAATTACTACTGCAACATTGTGGAATTGACCGTGAATGTAAGGTTTTTGATGACGGGCTAAATGACAATGTATATAAACCGCTGTATACATTTGGTAGCAGCAAACTTTGCCGGAAAACACATGTGGACATAATGAACAAGGTGCAAGTCAATATGTATGCCGCTGGCCTGCATAAGGAAGGTAGTGAGGCTGTCAACCGCTATACAAAGATGGAAATGAAAGACCATTTCACGCTGATGTGTGTAGCTTTTGATCAACCTATATATAAGGTGGATAAGGAGTTGAATGTAATTGATGAATAATACGGGAAACAGGATAACTGTTTTTAAAGGTCATCAGACTCTGGTTGCCAATTTGCGGCATAGGACAGGAGGGGATATTGAAAAAAGTATCATCGTAAAATAGCATCTAAAGCTACATTCTGCACTGAAAATAAAATCAGGTTAAACATCTTGCGTTAAAGATTGTTAGCCTGATTTCTGTTTTGTCTGTACACCTTACCTCTTTTTTGACTGTTTATAAATGTGGCAATGTGGCACTTAATTTATTACTCCATTCACTGACACGGATAAAAGAGTCCTACTAGTCTATTATCCGGATATACAACATGTAGTGAGATTTATCTTCTGTCTAAGTCATTGTTTTATCGGAGGTTTAAACAAGTGTACTTTCGACTGTATATTTGTACATGCCTGCGAGTGTATATGTGAATGAAAAACGTCGGAAAATCAACTTGTTAAGCTGTGTTTTAAGTCATTGCAATCTTGTTTTTTCACATTAGTTTTGCATCCGTCAAAGCCGCTATCTCATCATGTAACGGTGGAGACTGGTGTGGATGCAGCGGCGAATGTCTCGCCAATGATGGCTGCCAACAAACCTGCCTGTAAAAGTACGATGGAAGATTTTAGAAATCAAAATTCACAATTGCTTATGATTGTGTCTCAGGATGATTTGGAACGTGTAGTTCAAAAAGCCATTGGAAACTTGCTTGACCAACGGGAGAATAAGCAGGAAGTATATCTGACTGCTGAAGAAACTTCCAAACGGCTGAAAGTTGACCGGTCTACCTTGTGGCGTTGGAACAAAGAGGGTTATCTTGTCTCTACCAAAGTAGGTAGTAAGGTTCGCTACAAATTGTCTGATGTGGAAAGAATACAAAAAGGTGAGGTCTTATGAGCGCAAGCGGCGTCATTCTGAAAAGAGCCATGGGCAAGGCTGCCGGTAACAATGTAAATTGTATTGTTCTAATAGTGGCATTACCTGAGAAGAAATAGAGAGAAAAATAAGAAATAGAGCGTCCCACCTTGATAGTTAGCCTGATAATAGCATAGTATCAAGGTAGTAAATGTCCTTGGCTTTTATACTCCAATTAACTTTGCCTTACGAAACTGGTTTCAGAGTGAATAGAGGGGAAACCTCTCATGTATAACATTTTATTAAGCAAAAACTGATGACAAAGAAAAATATAGAAAATGGAGAAACCGCTGTGTGTTCCTCCTGCCTATTGAAGTTAAGCTATATCATCGCGCGGATGGAAAAAATAGAGAGTGCCCTTTATTCTATCAAAGGCACACTTAATTTTAAGGAAGCACGTGAATATCTCGACCTGTCCAATAGTCAGCTTTACAAGTTGACAAGGAATGGAGATATACCGTATTATAAACCGACTGGTAAACTGATCTATTTCAACAAGCAAGAGTTGGATGAATGGGTCTGTCAGAATCATTCAGAAGAGGATGCAGAGTGTGAAGGTATAATTGCTGAGATAGATAAGGCTGGTGCTGGTCACAATGATAAATCAAATGGTTGATTCAAAAGTTACCCAAAGAAAGACTTCAAATCATGATTGAGAACAAAAAGATTAGTTTAGGTGAAGATATAGACTGTATATAATAATCGAAAAGTATACCAGATAATAATTGAAAAGTAGTCCACTATT
>NZ_URFY01000006.1 GCF_900547205.1 uncultured Bacteroides sp. | reverse complement strand
AATTATGAGAACAAACTATCAAATTGCAAATAGTTCTTGGAAATACCATTATTTCTTAATAATGTTTTTCCCAATATTCTTTTGTATGTGTAATGAAGAAGATTCCACAACAGATTTAAATATGAATATCAAAACTTGTGTGAAAACCAGAATAAGCCATAATGAATACCTTGAATATTCAAAACTCCCTCAAATCTGTAAGATGGAATGGAGTCAGATATATCCATTCCCTCCCTTTTTGAATATTCAAATACAACAAGGCCAAGGAAAATATGATCGAATTCAATTAGGTACAAGTAGTGTGTTTGATTCTACACCAAGTGAATATTCGTTCTTTCCAATTCGAGAAATTAATCTTCAAGAAAAAAGTCATGCAGTGTTGAAAATACCTCTAGCCGATTTACAACTTCCTGAAGGAGGCTACATTGCAGTTCGTTCCACGTGCTCGGAATTAGTAATTAACCCCCCATATCCCCCAAAAGGACTTTGGAATCCCTACGCTAATTTTATCGGGTATGATTTTGATAAAGAAGAAGCCACTTTTTCAAAGGCACACAGTATATATGGTAACATTTGTTTTCGTTTTCCAAAATCAGCTGCCGGTAGAATGTGCTGCGACATACTCATTACAGGAAGTGGATACTGGGAACCAATAGTTATATCCGAGACTTATGACCCCGACAATGATTCTCCTATTAAATATTGTACATTCTCATATGACACTAAGGGAGACGAAGTTTCATTTGCCTATCGTTCATATTATTCCAATCCAACGCATTTTCCACAAGCTGTTCATTTCAAAACAACAAGTGATCAAACTAGTATATTTATGTTAACATTCGATGCACCAATGCCTTAAATCAACTAAATATAGAAACACATAGATTATATGAAATTACGTGCAACATACACCCTACTCTTCCTCCTGTCATGTATTGCAATGCAATTACATAGCCAGCAATGCGCCGACTCTTTATTTGCAACCTACTTTGCCCGTTCACAGGCTTATGCAAATGCTTATCCGCGGGAAAAGGCCTATCTTCATTTCGACAATACCAGTTATTATATTGGAGATACAATATGGTATAAAGCATATGTAACGGCAACTGAGCAGAACAAGCAAAGCCAACTCAGCGTTCCTCTTTATGTAGAACTGCTTGACCAATTAGGCAATATCTCCGAACGGCAAATCATACAGCTACAAGCCGGAGAAGGAAATGGGCAATTCATATTAAACACTGCCCTATTTTCCGGCTATTACGAAATAAGGGCCTATACCAAATGGATGTTAGCATTCAATGAGAAGCAATATTTCTCACGAACCTTCCCCATATACCGGAAGCGCAGAAGTGAAGTGGATGATGAACGAAGCATCATTACCTACCGAATGGATCATTCAATGAAGCAACGCCCACTGTCGAAAGAGAAAAGTTTCACGCTTCGCTTTTTCCCCGAAGGCGGTCAGTTAGTTCAAGGAGTTGCTTCGGTAGTCGCATTCGAGGCTATCAATCCCAAAGAAGGGAAAGCAGCCGTTTCGGGAACCGTTTATGACCAGAACAAAACAAAGCTTGCGCAATTCACAACTCTCCATGACGGGATGGGACGTTTCACATATACACCGACAGATAAGCAGGCCAATGCAGTAGTTACCTACCAAGGAAAAGAATATTCTTTCCCACTGCCTAAAGCACTGCCCGAAGGTTATGTACTAAATGTCACTCCCAAAGAAAAAGCATTGGACATCTGTATCCGACGAAACTCTATTCATATCACAGATACGCTTGCCTTATTCGTATCTCATCAAGGACATCCGATTACTTATCAAATTATTGATTTCCAAAATCAAACGGAGTATAATTTCCAACTATCCACTCAAGGTTTGCCGGGAGGAGTTACGCAACTATCACTTATCAAAAGCAATGCCGCTGTTCTTTGTGAGCGATTTGCCTACGTAATGCCAACGCCGCTGATACAATTAACCGCCACCACTCCCAATGCCTTATATTATCCTTTTGAACCGATAGAGTACCATATCTCCATGAAAGATAATAAAGGAAATCCCCTGAAGGGACATTTCTCAGTCGCCATTCGAGATGCTTTAAATTCAGACTATCAAGACTACGACCACAATATCTACACAGATATGTTACTTACATCCGACCTCAAAGGCTACATCCACCAACCGGGATACTATTTCGCGAACAATTCTCCCAGAAGACGGATTGCTTTAGACATACTGCTACTCATCCGCGGTTGGAGAAAATATGATATGCAGTCCATCATTAGTGATTCGCCGGAAAAGCCCATTTACCTCCCCGAAAAGAAGCTGACTTTGCATGGTCAAGTAAGATCTTTCCTGAGGAATAAAGAACAAAAAAACATTTATGTAAATGTAATCGCACAGCGGGACTCTTTATCGGCAGTGGGTTCAACCACCACGGATTCTTTAGGTTACTTCCATATTCCAATGGATGCTTTTAGCGGCTCTATGGAAGCCCTGATACAGACCCGCAGGAAAGGAAAAAAGTTAAATAGAGAAACAAATATTTCCCTCTTCCGAAACTTTACACCCGAGCTACGAAGATACAGTTTCGAAGAACTCCATCCAAAATGGAAAGACATGAGCGGGATTAGCTGGTGGACGAGACTTTCGGATTCTCTTTACTTAGATTCAATTATGGGACATGACGCCCATGTTCTCGACCAGGTGATAGTGAAAGCCAAACGCACGAAATATAAAAAGATACGGGCATTCGAACAGTCCGTCAGAGCCTATTATGACATCCCTAGAGAGTTGGATAGGATACGCGATGAAGGAAAATTCATGAAATATTTCCCTTCACTTATGGAAACATTAAATTCTAATATTCACATTCAAACAAGCTTTAGAAATAATGCAGTATACTTAGCATACAATAATCGCTATATGCAATGTGCTGTTAACGGCGTTCTATACCCGACGCTCGACCGCGAGCTCTTCATTGACAAGAGTATTGATGCCATTAAATCGGTGATGATATGCGATGGGGCATCCTCAAGAGCCGGAATTGATTCAGACAGGACATATCATCTGAGCGATGAAAGTATTCAGGGACACTTGGATATTTCCAGAATCTCTCCATTTGAGGAAGGTGCTTTAAAGAGCTATCTCGAAGGGACTAAATCCGATAGTGAATTGGAAAGTATATCCACAGTTTGCTATATTACCACCATTGACAACTGGGACCCTGAAAAGAGATATCAATCGCGTGGCATAAGATATACACAGATTCAAGGATACTCGCAACCAATCGAATTTTATTCACCGTTTTATCCTGATATCAGCAAGGGGCAAGGCAACGACCATCGCCGGACTTTATATTGGAATCCCAAAGTGACCACTGATAGCAACGGTGAAGCTGTCATCCGCTGCAACAATGCAAATTCATCCACCTTTCTGACCATTAGTTGCGAGGCGTTATACGATGGGCAACCGGCCGCTATTAATGCGCATAGCATAAAATACTAAGCGATAATTGCGGCAGTGCATAAACGATTTGCCCGACACCCGGGTCTCAGCACTTCCAACACCCGGGTCTCAGGTACGTTGACACCCGGGTGTCAGTACCATTGAGACCCGGGTGTCAGATAGAACTCTATAACTAAGCATTTTTTCTTTGCTAGCAGAGTAGACAAAATCCTAATGCATCTTATATTTATTCATATCTGCGCCAAACTATAAGGCAAACAAAAAGCCGCTTCTCAATGATGAGAAACGGCTTCTTAACCTTTTCGCGGCAAGTAGATTACTTACGCAAACCGAGTTCTTTAATGATGGCACGATATCTTGTGATATCTTTAGCTTTCAGGTAGTCGAGCAAACGACGACGTTTAGCTACCAACATTGTTAAAGCTCTCTCTGTACTATAATCTTTTCTGTTGAGCTTCATATGCTCAGTCAGATGAGAAATACGGTAGGAAAACAAAGCTATCTGCGCCTCAGTTGAGCCAGTATCAGTGTTAGACTTTCCGTACTTTCCGAAGATTTCTTGCTTTTTAGCTGCGTCTAAATACATAATTTTTAGAATTTTGATATAGTAAATTATTCTTTTGAGCGTGCAAAGATAGACATTATCTTTATATCCCACAACGATTTACAAGAAAAAAACATCCTAATAGCATTTATTTCCAATATCCGCAATGTTTAGTCTGTTTATCTTTTATTGATTTTGTTTGGCAACCTCTCCTTATGTGTTAATCCAAGAAGTTTCTGGCCATCGAGGTAAGCAAGAGAAAGACCGTATTTTTCGCCATCGTATCGTGCATGAATATGCGCCTTATCAAACCTCAGTCACAGGGTTCGCAGTTTTTTGTAGGCAACAAGAATAACGCAAATTGTGCCAAAACAAAGAAGCTGGTTATAATAGAAAATATCGTATTATAACACAATGTCACATACCCCATTTTATATACATTCAGCCATAGTTTCAAACCGAGCAACAGAAGATATACAACTATTACACATACCAACCAAAGGAGAGAAACACCTGCATCTTTCAGACGAAACACGCTATACTTGATATAAAAGAACAGAAGAACAACACTAGAGCCCCCTGCAACAACAGGTATGATTGGAGAAAGCAACAATATTTTGCCGACACAGTTCAAAGCAATACCCATTACGATACTAATGAGAGCACCTATCCACATCAAGTTACCTACCTTAATACCATAGTTCAAAACATTGAGTTTACCTTTAGGACTGGGAGATGTGATAGGCTCCGAAGCCCCCCAAATGTACAAGCAAACAAAGTTAACCCCTCCTATAAAGAAAAGCACATAGAGTAAAAACAACCAAGTAGATGTGTAGTGTTCCATATTACCTCTTTCTCCTTCCATCTGCATAGCCAGCATCATCAGAGCCATTGAAGAGGCAAAAAAGAGATAATTCAGTACTCCGGAAACGATCACAATGGCACGATTTCGGGTCAACATCCGAACCCGTTTCACTCCCAATATAAATGAAGAATAAGAAATTACGAACAGCAGAGGGAACTTTGGGACAAAAAAATGTGTCATCTGATTATATACAATCATTGTTTCTACAAATGAAACACCTTCCCTACCAGCACTTGCATTGATAAGGGATGTATCTAAAATCGACCACATATATGCTCCTATTAACATTAGCACAATAGCAATGCCTACCCTAAATTCACGAGAAGAAATAGCTCCTTTATAATGAAAGAGCAAGTTCAATATTACCATACCTATACTAGTTAATGAACAAATAAATAGCCTCAATCAATTTTGCAAAGATACATAAAAATTTAATCTATAAATAGGCATTCAAGAGGACATCAAGCCACCACACTAAAATAGTTTAGAGCTATTACTGCTTATCGTCCGAATGGAAGTCTACCATATCCAAGGTTATCAACCGCCAATTGTTGTGGTGACACTAAAATAGGCGAATAAAAGAATACGAACAAATCCGCTTAATACCTTTTGAGTATCAGCGGATTAATAATTGAATTAATGAAGATATTACTAAAAACTTGCGAAATTAAGGTTTATTTCTAATCCTATTTTCGTACCTTTGCGCCCAAATAACAGGTATTATATGCAAAATATTAGAAACATTGCAATTATTGCCCATGTTGACCATGGGAAAACAACGCTTGTAGACAAGATGCTTTTGTCGGGAAACCTCTTCCGAGACAATCAATCAAGCGGTGAATTAATTCTGGATAATAACGACTTGGAACGGGAACGTGGCATAACGATTCTTTCTAAAAACGTTTCCATCAACTACAACGGAACTAAGATTAACATTATTGATACTCCGGGCCATAGCGACTTTGGCGGTGAAGTAGAACGCGTATTGAACATGGCCGACGGCTGCATCCTACTGGTCGACGCCTTTGAAGGTCCCATGCCGCAGACACGCTTCGTGCTGCAAAAAGCATTGGAAATCGGTCTGAAACCAATTGTGGTCATTAATAAGGTGGACAAACCAAACTGTCGCCCCGAAGAAGTGCACGAAATGGTATTCGACCTCATGTTCAGTCTCGACGCTACCGAAGAACAGCTCGACTTCCCCACCATCTACGGATCGGCAAAGAACGGCTGGATGAGCACCGACTGGCAGAAACCGACCGATACCATCATTCCATTATTGGATTGTATCATCGAAAACATCCCGGCTCCTGTGCAACTGGACGGTACTCCGCAAATGCTGATTACTTCGTTGGATTATTCGTCATACACCGGACGTATCGCCGTAGGCCGCGTGCACCGTGGCTCTTTGAAAGAAGGAATGAACGTATCTCTGGCTAAGAGAGACGGTAGCTTCACTAAGTCTAAAATCAAGGAAGTACACGTATTTGAAGGTTTGGGACGTGCAAAGACAAACGAAGTTTCTTCGGGAGACATTTGTGCACTGGTAGGTATCGAAGGCTTTGATATCGGTGATACGGTTTGCGACTTTGAGAATCCGGAAGCATTGCCACCTATCTCTATCGACGAACCGACAATGAGTATGCTGTTCACCATCAACGATTCTCCGTTCTACGGTAAAGACGGTAAGTTTGTGACTTCACGTCACATCCACGACCGCTTGATGAAAGAATTGGATAAGAATCTGGCTCTTCGCGTACGCAAGAGTGAAGATGATGGTAAGTGGATTGTATCCGGTCGTGGTGTGCTCCATTTGTCTGTGCTTATCGAGACGATGCGTCGTGAAGGTTACGAGCTTCAGGTAGGACAGCCGCAGGTTATCTTTAAGGAGATTGACGGTAAGAAATGCGAGCCTATCGAAGAACTGACTATCAACGTTCCTGAAGAATATTCAAGCAAGATTATTGATATGGTGACCCGCCGCAAGGGTGAAATGACGATAATGGAAAGCAACGGCGAACGCGTAAATCTCGAATTTGATATGCCTTCTCGTGGTATCATTGGTTTGCGTACCAACGTATTGACTGCTTCTGCCGGTGAAGCCATCATGGCGCATCGCTTCAAAGAATACCAACCGTTCAAAGGTGAAATCGAACGCCGTACCAACGGTTCTATCATTGCAATGGAAAGCGGAACGGCATTTGCCTACGCTATCGACAAGTTGCAAGATCGCGGTAAGTTCTTCATCTTCCCTCAGGAAGAAGTATATGCCGGACAGGTAGTGGGCGAACACTCACACGACAAGGACTTGGTGGTTAACGTTACCAAATCGAAGAAGCTGACCAACACCCGTGCTTCCGGTACGGATGACAAGGCCCGCCTGATTCCTCCCGTTCAGTTCTCGCTCGAAGAAGCACTGGAATACATCAAGGAAGATGAATACGTGGAAGTAACTCCGAAGGCAATGCGTATGCGCAAGGTCATTCTGGACGAAACAGACCGTAAACGTGCCAACAAAGTTTAATCGATTCTGATTATCTTATTATAAAAGATACGGGAGATAGAGCAATCTGTCTCCCGTATTTTTTATCATTAAACCCAATTCTATTTTCTGCCGACTATCTCAAAAGGAACTCGCACGGAGACTCCCTTCTTCATCAAATTAGTAATGTTAGGATAGAGCCGCTGCTTGAATGACTCCCAATCACGATGTTGCATCTCCGTCCATCCGGCTTCTGCGAGGGCGAATGCTCGTGGATATGCCATATAGGTGGCACGGTTAACGTCAGCAATAGCTTCTCCCCACAGAGTCCCCATAATTCCACGAATATGTTGCTGCTCCTGTGGAGCCACGCCGTATCCCGGATCAAACTGATAGCATTTCTCAAGAGTGGTGACAGGCATTCCCCAGTTATTAAATTCCGGGAAATCACCCTTAAACTGCGGATAGTCCAGATAAGCATATTCGCCCGGCGCCATTATGAGCGGATTGCCGTGCTTCCGGGTTAGTTCGAGGCAAGTAGGCGTCAGCCCTCCCCGCCAACTAACTAAAGTCACATTCTTCGGATAAGGAAACAGGTAATCATTAGCCGGAGGGTAAATATTATCCAATTCGCACCAGAGTATGGGAGTCTTGCCATTATCCTCTACAAATCCGAGCATACGTTCAAAGAAAGGAATCATCAGTTGGGAAGCCTTCTGATAACCCAGCTTTTTCATCATAGCCAGGCAACGGGTACATTTGGTCCAGTTCTTTTCCACCACCGCTTCGTCTCCTCCCAGATGTATATATCGGGATGGGAACAGCGCAGCAATCTCTTTGATGATATCCTGATAGACTGTGTACACTTTCTCATTATTTGCACAGAGCATCAAGTCTACAGTTTTACCTACTATCTTTGGCAAAGTGTCAGTATGCGTACAACCCAACTCAGGATGGGTTGCCAATATCGCTACTGTATGTCCGGGGATATCCAGTTCCGGAATTATCTCGATATTACGCTCGGCGGCATAACGGATAAGGTCGGTTAGCTGTTCTTGGGTATAATAGTCTTTCCCTACCAATTCTGAGTATTTCTTTATATCGACTCTCCATCCTTGGTCGTCCGTCAGATGCATTTGAAGAATATTGTATTTATACCGTGCCATTTGGTCAATGAAGAACTTGACATCCTCCACGGGAATAAAGTGTCGGGCGGGGTCGAGCATCAATGCCCGATAAGAGAAGCGGGGTGCATCGTCTATACGGATAGGAGATATTTGGTTTTGTGCAGTAGCGCAAGCATCTCCTAAAAGAAGCTGGTCGAACGTCATCACTCCATAATAGACCGCACCTGCGGTAGCTCCGCTAATGGTCACCCCTTTAGCATCCACTTCAAGGCGGTAATGCTCTTCTCCAGTGATAGAGGGATCAATCAAAAGACGAATATCCGCACGGCTCGATTCGCTAACAGGTATTTCCATCTTCATTCTGTCTTGAAGAATATACTGCAAGCTACGGGCTGCAAATTCCAGCTCCGAACGGTTGAGATAAATAGCCGTCTTGGCGGAATGAATACTGAAAGGTTTCCCTTTTATTGGAGTGACCTGATTGGGCATAGGCAGCAATGCAGAAGTATTGTTCTGCGCAGCTAAGCATCCGGTCAGAAAAAACAGACATAGACAAATAAAGGTTTTCATAGTTGATAATAGTATTTAATATAATAATAATCCTACCACACCTGCCAAGCAAATCAACAGGATAGGATGAAAATTCCACTTCCACGTAATGAAGAAAGCTCCTGCAAAGATTACGATACTTTTATAATCAATAAAGTTCTCCCTGTTCATCATCAGTAATGCAGCAGAAGCAATCAACGCTACCGACATGGGAAGCAGACCGGACATGGCCGCTTTAATGTATTTATTGTCCTTGCACTTTGCAAAGAAATAAGAGATTAGCAATACCAGAATAAAGGAAGGCAGACAGACGGCCACTGTGGCAAGCACGGCTCCCCAAACACTTTGCGTAACGGCATAGCCTACATAAGTAGCACTGTTTATTCCAATCGGCCCCGGAGTCATTTGCGAAATTGCCACTACATCCGTGAACTGCTGCGGAGTCAGCCAATGATGAAGGTCAACCACTTCATGCTGAATGAGGGAAAGCATGGCATAGCCACCACCAAATCCGAACGTACCTATTTTAAGATACACCCAAAGTAATTGCAAATAAATCATATCTGTTTAGCCTTTATCTTGTCTTTCAACCACAACGTATATACCAATCCCCCAATAATTCCTACCAGCACTATATACACAGGCGACAGTCCGAACTGCCAAATCAGAACCGTCGCAATGGCGGGTGCAACCAACTGATAATATTTCAGTTTCAACGCTCTCGCCGCAGAAATGCAAGGGAACAGAATCAACGCTACCACTGCCGGACGTATGCCATTAAAGATACGGGCTACAATCTGATTATCCTGAAAACGCGCAAAGAACATCGCTATCAGCATCATAATCACAAACGAAGGCAAAATGGTGGCTAATGCACACACCAGACTTCCCCCTACTTTATAAAGCTTATACCCCACAAAAATAGATATATTCACTGCAAACACACCCGGCAGCGATTGAGTCAAGGCAAACATTTCCATAAACTCCTCCTTACTCATCCAATGCTTTGTCACAATCTCCCGTTCAATCAACGGAATCATGGCATAGCCGCCACCAATAGTAAACATTCCAATTTTCGCAAATGTCACGAACAGTTTCAAATACTCCAGTACCATTCCTCCTTTTTAAATTACCGATATTCTTTGCTTATATTTTAAATAATCCTTTCGCCGCATCATATTTCAGTGAATAACTCTTTCCCTTTACGGTTTTAAAAGACAACGTCTTATCTGCATACTTTATCACGCAGTTTCCTCCTGTCTTTGAATGAACAGTAGCTTCTTTCAGCAGATTGTTTTCCCACACCATATCCACTTCGAAATTACCTTTTGCACAAATACCGCTGATAGAGCCGTCTTTCCACGCATCCGGCAATGCAGGCAATAGCTGGATAAAGCCCATGTGGCTTTGCAGCAACATTTCGGTGATGCCCGCCGTTCCGCCAAAGTTTCCGTCAATCTGGAAAGGTGCATGAGTATTCCACAGGTTATCCATCGTGCCGTTCTTCAGTAAATTGCCGAAGAGGGTATAAGCATGATTTCCATCCTGCAAGCGCGCCCACTGATTCAGTTTCCATCCCATACTCCAGCCTGTAGCGCCATCACCACGATGTACTAATACTATTTTAGCGGCTTCCGCCAGTTCAGGAGTCGTGATGGGAGAAACCGTGTGTCCCGGGTGCAGCCCAAACAAGTGGTTGACATGGCGATGCTCGTCCTTCGGGTCGTCAATATCCACCGACCATTCCATCAGTTGCCCATAGCGACCAATCTTATAAGGAACCAGATTGGCAAGCACGTGTTCCCAATGCTTACGTTCTTTTTTATCTACTCCCAGTACCTTGCTCGCTTCGATGGCATCCAACAGAATCTCGCGAACTACGGCGTGTACAAACGTTGTTCCCTGATCGATGGGGCCATGCTCCGGAGAAGTTGAAGGTGCAGCCGTATACGTTCCATCCGGCTTATGCCACAAGTAATCAACAGTGAAATCGGCACTGCTCTTTATCAATTCATAGCCGGTTTCTTTTAGAAATTTCTTATCTCGCGTATAGTCATAATAATCCCAAATATGGGTAGCCAGCCAAGGACCCGCCATCGGATTGAAGTTCCACGACATATCCTGACTTTCCAACGGAGCGGTGAATCCGAAGATATTGCCGGAAATGGATGCAGTCCAACCTCTAGCACCAAAATAAGATTTAGCCGTCTTTTCACCCGGTTTCACCAAAGTGCGGATGAAATCGACTAGCGGCAATACGCATTCGTCCAGATTGGTGGAACAAGCGGGCCAGTAGTTCATCTGAACGTTGATATTATTATGGTAATCCACACGCCACGGACCGTCTACATTGTTATGCCAGATGCCTTGAAGATTGGCGGGCATATTGCCCGGACGGGAACTGGAAATCAGCAGGTAACGGCCGAATTGATAATATAATTCTTCCAGATAGAAATCCGGTTGTCCTTTCCGGTATTGTTTCAATCGCTGGTTAGTTGGCAGGTTGACAGCTTTCACCGCAGGATTCAGATTTAACTTCACCCGATTGAACAGAGCGGCATAATCTTCATAATGCTGATTGAGCAAAGTGGCATATCCTTTATCCAAAGCGTTATCCAACCATTGCCGGGTTGTCTCTGTCGGATTCACTCCCACATACGTTTTCGGGTCTTTAAAGTCAGGATCGAAGTTAATCTTATAATCGGTATCCGCTGTGACATAAAAGACGACTTCGTCAGCTCCTTTCACCGTTAGTTTACCATCTGCATTGGTCAATGTCCCACCTTTTGCATCAGCTTGAATACGTACGACGTACTTCATGCCATTATTATCAAGAGATGCAGAATAAACCAGACCGTTCTTGCCGTCAGCAACCATACTACCCGTAGATAACGGATTGGGAGCATAGCTAAATATGAGATTTTGTTTTCCCGACTGATTGGCGCCGAAACGCACGACCATTACATTCGCCGGATAAGAAATAAAATAATTGCGTTGATAAGTCACGTTGTCTTTCTTGAATTGCACAACTGCCATAGCAGAATCCAACGATAAGACTCGTTTATAGTCGCTCATACCGAGAATGTTCAATCCGGTTTCCACATAGAACTCTCCCATCGTAGTGAAACTACCAAAGCGGAAAGGGTTCTCCCCATTGGCCTCATACGGCACTTCACTATTAAAATTCTCCCGAGTCAGCTTTTCCGCTTTCTTCTGGTCGCCTTCCGTAAAGGCTTTACGAATTTCGTCGAGGATATGAGCCGATTGTTTATTGACATTCCAGTAGTAATCAGCACCTTTTGCCGTATTAGGACCACCGCGCCAAAGCGTCTTTTCATTAAAAGTAATGCGTTCCGCCTCAACAGAGCCCATTATATTGGCACCTATACTGCCGTTTCCTATTGGCAATGATTGCGACTCCCACTCGTCATCGAAGTTACGCGGCGAACTACCAGCCGTAATAGGTTTAGTATCGCCTTTCCACAAGTCCGGTCTTCCACTGTACCAAGCGGCATGACCTTTTAAACTGTTAGGGGTATCAAACCAAACGGAAAGCCCTTTTGTATAGTCCGTTTCGCCTGCATGAGCTGCGGACAAAACACATGAAGCACTGATAAGAAATGAATAAAGCAGTTTCATTGTCGTAGTATAAATTTAGGATGAATAATGTTTTTCATGATTTCACAAAAGTAATGAAAAACCGTCACTTACAAGCAGATAAAGTCCAAGAATTATCAAAAGTTAGCTATGGGATTAACTTTGCTGACATTCTGATATAGCAATTTCTTCACTACCCAATAGCCCACCCGTGCTTCCGAAATGCCTTTCAACAGTCGATGAGGACACACAAAGGTGTCATCCTTAATTTCCGCTTCCATATAATAGAAGCAACAGGAAGCATCCTGCTCGAATGTCTTTGCATATTCAAGAATATGAGTCGATATAAGAAAATGGCAATTAGAGAAAGTCTTTAATAGCTCGTTCACCGCCACGGACGCTTCAAAAGCATCTTTCGCATTCGTTCCGCGAAACATCTCATCCAATACCACCAAGCAGCGTTTCCCACTTTCGGCTTTCTGCAACACCTCTTTTATGCGAAGCACTTCCGCCATAAAATGACTCCGCCTGTCACGAAGCGAATCCGGCAAATTGATAGAAGTGTAGATTCCTTCAAAGAGAGGACAAGTCATCGACTCCACCGGAACAGGCAATCCGCAATGCGCCAACCACACGCACAAAGTCAGAGATTTCAGAGTGGTAGATTTCCCTGCCATATTAGACCCCGTAAAAATACTGATACTCCCACGGGACATCCCCCAACTGTTCTTTTGCGCATTCTTCACAAAAGGATGCACAACTCCTTCTATCGAAAACTCCATGGTCCGCACCATCCGCGGACTGCAACAGAAGTTCTTTTCTTTTGCTACCCGATGTGCCGTACGGCAAACATCCAGCAAATATACTACAGACAATAACTCTTTCAACGACAGCAAGCGTGTGCACCGAAATAAATAATCATATTTGTCTATCACGTAATAAGATAACCGTTTGTCTTTATCAATGGGACGCTTCAACACTTCTTCCAGTTCACTGCCATGCAGAATGTTTTCTATCAGGTCGGCAGCCTCTTTCATGAGTTGCGGCGCTTCTTCGTCCAACCCCGTTCGCCACTCTTCTAAACGATGCAACAGAAGGACGACTAACTCCACTCCTCTACAGATAACGTATCGGGTAGAATCATATCTCACAAGACGATCAATGACAGTAGCGCAGGAAAGCACGATATTTGCTTCACGAATCTGATCGCGGTAAGCCAGATAATATTCTATGAAGTCCAGTTCCTCTTCCGTCAGAAGCAGTTCCGGCAGATTGTCCCACGCGATAGCCTCCTGCCGCTTCCTGATTGTTTCCAGATCGCTCAACGGATACATAATCCAGTTGAACATCAGCAACTTCCCTTGCTTGGTTTCTGTTTTTGTGAACAAAGAGCTGAGAGGTTGCTCATTACCTATACCTTCTGTGATATTCAAATCAGCATAAGTCTGTTTGTCGGTATCCAGATATGTCATAGTCGTATTCTTTATATGATTGCGCAATATACAAAAAAAAGCGGCTCGAACAATTCGAGCCGCTTCCCATATTTATATTTGTTATATAAATTAGAGTTTCGGACCAGCAGCAACCAAAGCCTTACCAGCTTCGTTACCAGTGAACTTAGAGAAGTTCTTGATGAAACGTCCAGCCAAGTCTTTAGCCTTTTCTTCCCATTGGCAAGCACATTCGTAAGTGTCACGTGGGTCAAGAATCTTCGGATCAACACCCGGAAGTTCTGTAGGAACAACGAAGTCGAAATAAGGCATAACCTTAGTAGGAGCTTTGTCGATAGAACCGTCGAGGATAGCGTCGATGATACCACGAGTATCTTTGATAGAGATACGTTTGCCAGTACCGTTCCAACCTGTGTTCACCAAGTATGCTTTAGCACCAGTCTTTTCCATCTTCTTCACCAGTTCTTCACCGTATTTAGTTGGGTGCAATGACAAGAATGCAGCACCGAAACAAGCAGAGAATGTAGGAGTCGGTTCAGTGATACCACGTTCTGTACCAGCCAATTTAGCTGTAAATCCAGACAGGAAGTAATACTTAGTCTGTTCAGCGTTCAGGATAGATACTGGAGGCAATACACCGAATGCGTCAGCTGACAAGAAGATAACTTGTTTAGCGTGAGGACCTTTAGACACCGGTTTAACGATGTTTTCGATGTGATAGATAGGATAAGAAACACGAGTGTTTTCAGTTACTGACTTGTCAGCGAAGTTGATTTCGCCTTCAGCGTTAACTGTACAGTTTTCCAACAGTGCGTCGCGTTTGATAGCATTCCAGATGTCCGGTTCGCTTTCTTTATCCAAGTTGATAACTTTAGCGTAGCAACCACCTTCGAAGTTGAATACACCTTCATCATCCCATCCGTGTTCGTCATCACCGATCAACAGACGTTTCGGGTCAGTAGACAATGTAGTCTTACCTGTACCAGACAGACCGAAGAAAATAGCTGAGCTCTTACCTTCTTTATCTGTGTTAGCAGAGCAGTGCATAGAAGCCATACCGTTCAAAGGCAGCAAGTAGTTCATGTAAGAGAACATACCTTTCTTCATTTCACCACCATACCAAGTATTCAGGATAACCTGGATCTTTTCAGTCAAGTTGAATACAACAGCAGTTTCTGAGTTCAAGCCCAGTTCTTTGTAGTTTTCAACTTTAGCTTTAGAAGCATTCATGATAACGAAATCAGGTTCACCGAAGTTAGCCAATTCTTCAGCTGTCGGACGGATGAACATGTTTGTTACGAAGTGTGCTTGCCATGCTACTTCCATGATGAAGCGCAGTTTCAAGCGAGAGTTTTCGTTAGCACCGCAGAAAGCGTCAACAACGAACAGTCTCTTGTTAGAAAGTTCCTTAGTTGCGAGGTCTTTCACAGCAGCCCAGCATTTTGCGTCTACTGGTTTGTTGTCGTTTTTGTATTCTTCTGAAGTCCACCATACAGTGTTTTCGCTGGTTTCGTCTTTTACAAAGAATTTATCTTTAGGAGAACGACCTGTATATACGCCAGTCATTACGTTTACAGCGCCCATGTTAGTTAGCTGGCCTTTTTCAAAACCTTCCAAACCCGGTTTTGTTTCTTCAGCGAACAAAACGTCGTAAGACGGATTGTGCAGAATCTCGGTCACACCTGTGATACCGTACTTGCTTAAATCTAAATTTGCCATTTTCTTTTGAATTAATTTAAATTGGTATTTTGTTTTATTATCTCTTTCTATACCTTATATATAAGAGGACTTGGACGACCTCTTGTAAATCCGGCTACAAAAGTACTATTTTCTTTGGAAAGCAAGAAGGGATTAGAGAAATTTTTCCCTAATTGAAACTCTTTTATCAATTCCTAACAATATCTGCAAACTGAATATTGCAATTTGAAAGATTATCATTTACTTTGCAAAAACAATGCGCCAATGTGCCGATGTGCTAATGTGCCAATGAAATATAGCGCAGCACATTGGCACGTTGGCATATTTGCACATTTAATAATTATTTATAATGAAAGTAATTGATTTTAGCCAAACAAACTCGATTCTAAACCAGTACATATCCGAAATCAGAAATGTAGAAGTTCAGAACGACCGCCTGCGTTTCCGCCGTAACATCGAACGAATCGGTGAAATCATGGCTTACGAGATGAGCAAGGAGTTCAAATTCTCTGTTAAGAACATCCAGACACCACTGGGCATTGCTCCCGTCAGTACTCCTGACAACCAGTTAGTCATCAGCACCATTCTGCGTGCTGGTCTTCCCTTCCATCAAGGATTCCTTAGTTACTTCGATGATGCCGAAAACGCTTTTGTTTCCGCCTACCGCAAATATAAGGATACGCTGAAGTTTGATATTCATATAGAGTATATCGCTTCGCCCCGCATCGACGATAAGACGTTGATTATCACCGACCCTATGCTAGCCACGGGCAGTAGCATGGAATTGAGTTATCAGGCGATGCTGACCAAAGGACATCCCGCCGAGATTCATGTGGCTTCCATCATTGCCAGCCGGCAGGCAGTGGAGCACATCAAGAGCGTATTCCCCGAAGATAAGACGACTATCTGGTGTGCTGCCATCGACCCGGAAATCAACGAACATTCTTACATTGTTCCGGGACTGGGCGATGCTGGAGATTTGGCTTACGGAGAGAAGGAGTAATCTCCTTATTTCAGATTTCTCCTGGAAATAGCGGACAAGTCATATATCAAGTGTTTATTTTCACATTTTCCTTGTCTTGGAGTCCTGCGGCTTCCTCTGGCTGCTCCTCCCATACTATAAAAATGAAATATATCTGTCACCTGTCACCGATTGCACCTTAATAATCTGATTATAAACAAATAGCGATGTGACAGCAAGCGGTGACAGCAGTGTGACAGCAATTATGCTGTCACACTGCTGTCACCGTAGCATATGGTTTGTTCCTCACCGGGGAACTGTAGTTTCATCGGCGTGAAACTATGGTTTCAAGCCTTTGGAACTAGAGTTTCAAGCAATGGGAACTACAGTTTCAAGGTTTAAAACAAATACGGCCTCTACTTGCTAGCAGCAGAAGATGGCTCAAGCTCCTCACACACCCGCATTTCCATACCTTTATATACCACTACAATCTTGTGTAGCTGCGTATTGCCGATGGCTTGTTTCACCGTGTCTGTATCGGCATAGCGGTTTGCTTGGTCGATGGCTTCTTGGCGTAGTTCTTCCACACGGGTTTCGGAATCTTTGTACTTAGCATATTTCAGCTCTACAATGTAGCTGTGCTTCATGTCGGAGTAGATATCCAACAAGGGACAGAGGAAAATATCGACATAACCTGCTTGTGTATCCTGTTCGGAGATGGGGCGGTAGAAACGGTTCTGCGCAGTCATGGCAAGGGTGAAGCCGTGGACGAAGAATTCGCCCTTTTGCTTGTCGCGCTGGGAGGAGTAACGTTTCAGGCAGTCAGCAATGTAGCCGAAGTAGGCTTGCCAATTTCCCCGATATGCGAGCTGACTGGAAAGTTCACTCTTTTCGTAGCTACTGAAACTCAGGTCGGCATCGTTGTAAGTACTCAGCAGATAGGTGTAGAGTTGTTCCTGAACCACGATGTTGGGGATAGTCAGCTTAGTTTTTCCTTCGTGCATTCCACTGATGGTAAGCATTCCGAAATAATAGAGCAGACTTATAAAGTTGTCCGGATTGGTGATGTTGATAGCAGGGAAACCTTTCTTCAGTTCGCCGGTGATGAAGCCTTCACTTACTAAAGTCTGGATGATGGAAGCATCGTGTGCAAACTCCTTGTCCTTGCGAATGAGCATACGCAGCTTCTCGTAGTCGATACGAATGTTGTCTTCCACCATGTCTCGGGGGGCTTTGCCATACATGATGTAGTTTTTTACGAAGTAGAGCACCATGTTGGAATTGTACATCGTGGTGTCACCGTAACATTCCTGCGCGAAGCAATAGTTGTCATACCATGGCTTCATTATTTTTATCAGTTCGTCTACAGTATGGTGGAAAGGGCTATTTGTAGAATAATAAGTCAGCATTTCACGCACTTCCTCTTCGGTGAATCCCATCATTTGGTTGAATTCCGGTGTGAGCGAGTAATTCGTGCCAATGTTGAAGCCGCTGGTGAGGTCGTCCATCGTCACGGGGCTGACACCGGTGATGAAGCAGCGTTTGATGCTGGAGTCCGTTCCTGTCTTTACCTTATTGAAAAAGGCACGCAGATAGCCTTCGCCATGCGTCTCATCGGTGTAGCGGTTCAGGCTTTCCGGGTCAGAAAGAATAGCATTGGTGAAGTGGTCGTACTCGTCGATGAAGAGATACATCTTCTGTCCGGCGCGTTCGCAGGCCTGATAGAGGTAATCCAACTGTTCTACGGCTCCGTCAACTGCACGAAATCCTTCCAACGTGCCTTGCGGCAGAAGGTCGGCATATATCTTGCAGAAATTCTCGAAAGTAATGCCGCAATGCGCATCCAGTCCTTTGCGGTAATTGTTCAACTCGCCAGTGATGCCGGAGAAATTGAGATAAAGCACCAAGTAACTGTTGCGGTTAGGTGTGGGATGCTGCCCGATGTAGAGGTCACCGAAAAGAGCATCGAATTTGTCTTTAGTACGTATGTCATAGTATTGTCTCAGCATATTCAACGTCAAGCTCTTACCGAAACGACGCGGACGCATGAAGAAGAAGTAGCGGTCCGCCTGCTCAATCATTGGAATGAAGTGGGTTTTGTCTACATAATAATAATCTTCGAGACGGATATCTGCGAAGTTCATCATGCCATAAGGCAAGCGTTTTCTGTCCGGTACTATATAATCCATTGGGTCCATCTTCTTTCCTCCTACTCTTTTCTTGTTTAATCTGTTGCTTTTTATAGAGTTAACGACACAAAGATAGTTAAAGTTCTTGTTGACCATGTGGCAACCTCCAAAATAAGTAGGAGAAAACATATCAGCACTAAAAACGCAACTATAACGAATAAGTCACCTTGCTTTCGCTTTTGTTGCAACAAACCATTTGCTTACTGCATTGTTTAATAGTGAAAAAGATTCAGATTATTCATAGAAGTCGTCGTCGCTATGCCCCGGGAACTAAGATTCAAAATCAAAATGAAGATGGGTCGCATCATGCTTTTGAATGACGAAAACGGGTTCTTTATGAGCTGTATCTTTGGATGCGGCTTTCGGCTCGGGAGTTTTAGCGAACTGCCTTTTCTACTGATATTCTTTGAGGGACATATGGTTTTATTTAATGGTATAGTTATTGATAAGTTTGTTTCTTTCTTCCTCATCTGCTTTCATCAATACGTTTACAAGGCGGTAAAGCTTGGAGGAACTGATATCCAATAGACTGGTTCGTATAAATATTGCTTTCACGCCTTCGCGGGCATAAATCCTGTCGAAACGGTAGAGCCAAGTAGGTTGAGTCAAGTAGGGTTTATAACCCCTGTCGATAAGAATACGCATGAAATACTGTCCGATATAAAAGAAATCATCTACCTGCCGGATAGCGTACCATTCTATTTCTTGCTGATTGCCGGTCATATCAGTGATGCCGGTAGCTGTCAGCACTATTTGTGGTTTCCTGTCAAGCCACGTGCCAATACCGAACAGGATGTACATAAAGGCAAAAATAAGAAAACACCAACCGGCAATTTCATTGTCCGTATACTGCAGGAATAGCCATCCGGCCAAAGCCACCAACAAACCGGCGAACGTGATGATGGCTGCTTTCTTCTTTGATTTATATATCAATATCTGATTACTCATATATGCGTATAGTAAAGTTTATAGCAATACAACAAACGCAGCGAATCGTCTGTTAGCGGGCGATAAACTAAACCTGTTTATTTTATGTGAATATAAGATAATTGCCGCATCACAAAGCAGAATAAAGCAAAACGGCTCTCTTCGGGATGAAGGGAGCCGTTTCTTATGAATGCATAATATTATTGTTCGTGAAACGTGAATGGTCGTGTGCGCCCATATAGGCAGAAGTCCTTCACACAACCTGGCATTTCCGAATGCCGTTGCTTTAATTCAAAACCTTTAATCGTTTGAGGTTCGTCAAGGTCGATAATAATCCGATGCGGTAAGGGCACTGATGCACCTTGCCACTGCGAATGCCAATATGTATTCAAGTTACCATCGATTAAATGATCCGCTTCACCCTCTCCTATTTGTTCTGTAGTGCAGTACACTATTTTCCAGTCGTCCTTAGGCAGTGCACGTCCATTGGCACCTATTAAATTGATTTCACTTATGCAGGAGTTGATATCATCATAGGAAGTAAGAACTTCTATGCAGAGATAACGTACTGTCGCCGCATTATTCAAAGCAAGAGTTTGCCAGCCATCCTCCTTCTCCAGTTTTCCGGCAAATATTCTGTCAGTGATATCTAATACCGGCTTCGTGTCAGCTTTCATATCAGATGAGCGTAACTCATTTTTATCCTCGCCTATTTCATCCAAAATGGGTTTGTCCAATCCTTGAATCATCCGTCGTCCGGTATCCTCCATTTCAAATACAACAATTTCATTTTCACCTACTTTCAACCATGGAGCAGGAAGATATAGGGTTTGTTGCGGACCTATATTCCAGAATTTGCCCAATGAATGCCCGTTTACCCAAACTGCCCCTTTCCCCCAACCACGGGTATCAACAAAGCAATCTCCCAAAGAAGACAGATGAAAACTTCCCCGAAAAAAGGCTGGTTGTCTATCGATGGCAGCCTTTTTCCATTCAAAACGAGCAACATCAGCTTTATAAAGAGGCAATGGGCTGACCGTCCAGCCATTTATTTCTTCGCCATTCAATAGGACTTTCTCAGTGATTCCTTTCAGATTATTCTGGATATCAATCCCGTAGTTGACACGCCCTACATTCTCAACCAGTATTTCCAAGCGTGCGGGGGCTTCTTTTATATCAATTTCTATTTTATTCTGTCTCAACCTTCTATCAATGCTTCCTATTTGCACCCCATTAACTAATACAACGGCGTAATCACGCAAATCTTTCAGTTGCATCACACCTTTCACAGGATTATCAATTACCGTTTCGTAATGAATGTACCCAAAATCCTGATCCAGAGTCTCCATCGTCAATGGTCTGTCTGATACAATCCGCTTGGTGAATGCAGAACTTAAAGGGGCAGATTCTTGTAATGTTATCATTGGAAACGTGATTCTCGGATTCTCTGCTGGTACATCTGGAAGTTCTTCACCTTCCGGCAAATACTTCTGAATTGTTTCCCTGAAAGCATAATATTTTGGAGTCGCATTGCCATACTCCCCCAAAGGTGCATCATAATCATAACTTGTTGTCTGTGGAACATATCCGAAAGTGGCATTGGCGCCATTCGTATAGTCAAAGTTAGTACCACCATGAAAGAGATAAAGGCTAACAGACATCTTGTTCTTCAATATCCAGTCCAATTTCTCTGTCAGTTTCTTATCGTCACGACGAAAACGAGGTACTCCCCACACATCAAACCAACCCGGATAAAACTCTGCTATAAAATAAGGACCACCCGGCTGATATTTATCCAAATGTGTTATGATATCCTTCCCCATCACGCCATTCACCGCAGCTACAGTTCCTTCAAGATGTCCGTATTCTATTTGTCCGATTCTGTCACAAGTAATTAAAGGTACATTAAAGCCTGCGTTTAGAATCATAGAACGTAGTTTCTCCAAGTAAATCTGATCTTTCCCAAAAGAGCCATATTCATTCTCAACCTGTACCATTAGAATATTTCCTCCATTGGTCACCGTCAACGGGGCAAGTTCTTTCCCCAAACGGGTGATGTAGCGTTCACAAGCTGCCAGAAAAGCCTCATCATTGCTCCGATAAATCATTTCCTTATTTTTCTGCAACCAATAGGGATACCCGCCAAAATCCCATTCCGCACAAACATAAGGACCGGGACGAAGAATGACATACAATCCTTCTTCTTGGGCAGTTCTGACAAAACGTGCCAAATCAGCCTGACCTTCAAAATCAAAGATGCCCGGTTGCCGTTCATGATAATTCCAGAATACATATGTAGAGATAGTGTTGATTCCCATTGCTTTGGCACGCTTCAGGCGGTCACGCCAATATTCATACGGAATACGGGGATAATGCATCTCACCACAAATCAGTTGAGTTGGTTTTCCATCCAGCACAAAACTACCGCCTTCGATAGCGAAGTCTACTTTGGGTGACTGGCAGGCCGTAAGCATGACCGCAATAAAAAGGAATAATAAACAACAATACTTCTTCATATTACAAATTTAGAGTTTTCACTTTTTGCATTGTTCCACTGGTTGCTTTCAATGTCAACTTAGCAGTATCTGCCGTGCGCACAAGGAATGATGCTATTCCGGTTTCCGTTTGATAACCGGAGGGTCCAACAATCTCTCCTCCTTCTGCCGATAGTGACACCGGAATGGCATTCAACGGGCACAGTACACCTCTTTTATCCAACAAACTTATGTGAACGATTAATAAATCATCCTTGGATGCCGGCCGTCCACTCTCAAAATAGGATATGTGTAAGCGTGCAGGCTCGCCGGGAGTGGAAACAACAGACTCTGCCACTTTCTTCCCTTTACTATAACCTACAGCTTTCAGCTCACCTTTCTCTTTCGGAACTTTTGTGAAAGTAAAAGGAGGATATGCCAATTGCTTACAATTGCCACCGTCCGGATAGGAAATATAATCAGTATCAGCACCGTTATCCGCTTTTCTTTTCTCCACCAACTTTCCGTTGAGCCATAACGCCACTTCATCCACATTGCCATATACAGATACCGTATCCGATAACACATCGGCACGATAGGTAGGTATAAACACTTCAAATGGCATCTTTCCTCCGGGAATGGGAGTACCCGCAGCGACCTGAGTCCTGAAGAAGCCTAAGCTGAATTTAGGCAGACGGAAAAGGTCAGCTACACCACTATAACAAATATTATCGCAACAACCTCTATTATAATCGTACATACTCCATACCGCATCTCCCATTGTCCAAGGATAATAGGCACGATAACGATTATGCGACCATTGTGCATTCCACAGGTTCTGGATTTGTGCTTTCTCTCCATCTCCCCTCCGAATACGAGTCGTGCTATAATGCCCTCCGAACTCATAATCATAATATTCGCGGATGAATCCCGGATTTTTCGTTTTATTGGGCCGGTGGAAACCTTCCTGCCAATCGTTATAACTGACATCAAACCCATCGTATCCGTATGCATCACCGGATGTAAAACATTGTTCTCCCGGATACTCTTCGTGAGCTACTCGCACCGCATTATCTTTCCACTCTGCAGGCGGCCATGATTCATTCAATGTAGTCTCCCACATCACGACAGAAGGATGATTTCTGTCACGACGAATCATATCCCGAATATCCCTGTAAGTAAACTCGGCAAACAAGGGACTTTTATTAAAGAACTGCCAACCCGGAATAGGTTCAATCGCCAATAATCCTAATTCGTCGCAAGCATCCAACACCGAAGGGTCCTGAGGATAATGCCCTAAACGAACGATATTAAAACCGTTGGAGCGAATCTGATACATATCCCTGTATTGTGCATTATCCGAGATGGCATTCCCTACGTAAGGATACTCCATATGCCGATTGCTTCCTACAAGACGCAAAGGCTGCCCATTGATTACAAACCCTTTCTCACGGGTCATTTCGATATGACGAATGCCAATGCGAGTCTCTTCATAATCTACTACTTTCCCTTCGTCCAGCACTTCGCTCAACAAGATATAAAGGTGGGGATGTTCCGGAGTCCACAGCTTAGGGCGTTCAACCACCATATTCTGATTACAACTCCGCTTCTCTCCATTATCCAAATTTAAAGGCTGTGACTCTACGCTCACTTTCTTTCCTTTTCCCGACTTCCGAGTCCATTCAAATAAGGTATGGCGTAAAGTAAGCTGCTTCGCCATAGCTGATTGATTAGCTATTTCTGTTTTAATATGAATGCAAGATTGATTCTCTCCAACTTCCGGGTATGTTACAAAGACACCTCCTCCGGCACGAGTATCGGCCAGAATGGGATGAGTTATGTGTACATCGGCTTTGGAGATAAGATTCACGTCCCGATAGATACCGCCATAGTAACAGAAATCTAAATTCTCCAAAGGCTTGCCCGGTGGAATCAAAGGATTGTTACGATTATCCAAACGGACCAATATTTCATTCTTCACGCCCGCTTTCAACTTTCCAGTTGCATCCACCACGAAAGGAGTATATCCACCGGCGTGCTGCATGATATGCTTTCCGTTTATCCAGATATCAGCCAGATGCATAGCTCCTTCAAATTCAATCCACAGTTGCCTTTGCGCCTCATCGGGAGTAATCATCAACTGCTTCTTATAATAACAAATCCCCTGCCATTGGTGCAGAACCGTTAAATCTTCTACAAACGGAGTATGGGGCAAACTTACGTTTGCCCATTCCCCATTCCTTAATAAATTAAATTCTGCTTTCAACGTATCTTCCGGGACTCGCAATTCACTGACAGCTGCATCCACGTGTTCCACATTGTATTGCGAATTCCAATCCGTACCTTGATTCTTTATTTCAGCATTCTGCACCCTCTCCGTCAGACGCTGGAACTCCCAATCCCGGTTAATCGTTCGTTTCTGGGCAAAAGCGGATAAGCTGATGCCCAGCCCCATAATCATTGTACATAAAATAACTTTATTCATATCGTCCTGTTTTAACGTTTGCCATATACAAGTGTTCTCTTGCCGTCCCAAGCCACAGCTTCTATCCGAGTAGAACCATTCGGATAACGTACCAATGTAGTACTCAAATCGGGAGAATCCGTACCAACCATTGCTACGTATTTCAGTTCATCTCCCTGATAAGTTTCAAATACTGCTACATTTTTCCAGACATCATGTTCTACAACAATCCGCTCATTGCTTTTAACTTTCAGTCCTTTGTTATATACTCCTTCCACCGGAAGTCTTTCTTTATATGCCTTTTCACTATTCGCAGTCAAATAGTAAAGTACAGGAGTAGCCGGTTTAGGATATTTAGACGCATACCTCACTAATTCGTCGCAGTCTGCCTGAGTGATAGTCATTTGTTCACGGGCATAATCATCCAGTTCCTTATCTATCGGTTTCAACATGCCCGCTTTGATGAAGAAATCGGTCAGGTCTTCTTTTACCACATCACAGGTATTCTTCATGAAGTTAAGTTGCAATTGCCCGTTAGTTAAATTACTGTCATCGGTAGTACGCACTATTTCTGCTACATCTCCATACCAATCAGGTTTACCGGCAATCTCACGATAGTACAGCAATAATTGCCAAAGCGGACACAATTTCACAAAATGATCCCCACCGTTCTGATAATTCGTCAACTTGTCCTGCCCTTTTTGGCAAAGCCATTGCTCTCCTTTCACAATGCCATAGTTGAGATAAGAGTTGAAACGCCCTCCTAAAACTTCGTTACCGTCACCATCATTAACTCTTTCGTGCTCCAGATTGAGATCTTCGCGATTGAACTTATAACGCGCACAAACAGAGTAAACATTATTGGTAACTTCGGAGGTAGATATCCACTTCAACCCAGGTCGTATCTGGTTAACGTGTCCCAGCTCATGGGCTATACACCACACGCCTTCTTTAATGGATTTTGTCGGACTAGCCAATTCGTTCATTGCCCACTCTCCATATCCGGCTCCCCATCCATCGGCAAACAAGTTTTTTTGCACTACACGCGAAAACATATGATTTTTGGGCCGCCTATCATACTTCATCAGTCCCATGACCTCATGCTCCAGTTCGGTTATCTTATCATAGTTTTTGATAAGTTGCATACCGTCATTACAGTATTGCTTCAAACTACCTACACCAAATACAAGATTGATAAAGTCTCCTTTGATATCCATACATCCGTAAGTAGCTCCGTTCAGAATGGATGTCCAGTCACCAGCCGCATCACGATTCTTATCAAAATAGCCGTTCACTATCCCCGAAGGAATATGTATTTTTATTCTTGAAGCAGTTTTCCAGTTAGGAGTAAAATACTCAATATATCCTAATCCTCCACTTTTCAGATGGAGTCTATTTATACCACGATCTAAAGGATAAATAGTCGGACCAGGCACGTTCGACACGCCGCGACGAGTCGCATCAAAGTCATAGACTTTCAATTGTACCTTTTCTCCATAAGTATCGCCAACTATAACAATCACATCATCATTGCCCTTAAAATAAATCCCGGTTGGATTCTCAAAAGGATTATAACCGCTTGTCTTCAACTCACGCGCTAAGTCGTCTATCTCCCTGTATGGTTCATATTCTTGCACTCTATATAAAAGATGATAAGTCTTATCAAACAAGCTCTGAGCGATGTTGCGGAAAAAGGAGTTCTCAATTCCATCAATCTGCCGCTGCGTCACATCCGGCTTAAGTTCCGAGTAAAGTTCATCTGCAAATACTTCGTCCACTCCCACAATCGGAGCACCATTACGATAAAATTCCATCTCACCACAACTGACAAATCCACCTTTTCCGCTATTGACCACAAACTGGAATGATTTTACATCGACAAGAGGCGTAGAGAATCTTATTCTGGAGGGTGATGTTGATTCATTAAAATCGTAAGAGTCTACTTTCTCATAACCTGCATTTGTACTTGTAGACACATAAAGATCAAACTTCCCAAAGACTCCGTTATCACCGGAAACACGCGGCTTATAAATAAAGTAATCTACTTCCTGAGGAGTTTCAAAAAAATAATCCAGTTGAACAGGCAAGACTGTTCCGCTCCATGGAGAGTGATAATAGGATTCAGCCGATCCGTCATAAGACTTTTTAATTCCCTCACCCGGATGTTCCTGACTGGCGGTGGCACTACTAATAGGAATCAGTATATCCCCCAATCCTCCCGGCTCACCCGGATTATAGGTTTTGTCTCGATTGCTTTGGCGAATCATTAAAGAGCGTTCTACATTGTCTTCCGTTGCTTTAAAAGTCATGTTTGTAAAGCGAATCTCATCCGAAGAATTTTCCAATATCCGGAAAGAATGCTTTGACTCCACCATGCTGCGTGTTCCATCCACCGGAATAATCCAATCCACCTCATCCGGAACAATCACTTCAAAGTCCACATTGCTCACCACATTGATATGAATCAAAGTATCTCTATATTTCAGATTAATACGTTCTTCGGCAAGGAGAATATCCGGTTCCTGACCTAATTGTCTAACTTGGATTTTCTTTTGTATAGCGGCCGCAGTTACTGTCACAACTGTTTCACGAGTCAATTTACCTTCATTCTCCGTCAACGCCACAGTCAGCACATTTCCCGCAGCAGTAGCCCGGCACCAACTGTCAGATGTGGGAACGCTAGCCTTCCAGTCGACATTAGTCTTCACATCGACTGTCGTGGTCTGCGCTTTCTGTAAGCATACCAGCGTTTCCTGCGACAAGTCCAGAAAGGGTTCAGGCTGTTCCTCCTCGCTTTGGCAACCTGCCAGAGAAACATTAAATACCATTCCCAAAAGTAATGCAAATATCATATTCTTCTTTTTCATGGTAACAAGCTACTTATTTATTGGTAAAGCGGAACCAATTGAAATCCGCGAATCCGCCTACTCCCTGCTCAGTAGTGCTAAAATTAAACAGAGCAAAACGATTGGCCGTCCAAGGAAGTCCCAGCCCCATTTCAAGTTCGTTTCCTATCGGTTGGAAGCGGACGCCATCCAAGCTATAATAGAACAGTGCCTTGAAGTTCTTATCCATGACCCGGGCACGAATCCAAATCTTATCACCCGTGAAGGAATCGGCTGTCTCTATTATCTTACCATCATTGCACATCACGATTTTCCGTTCTCCACCTTCCTGCTGCACAGCTACATAAGCATATGGGAACTCGAATATGCCAAAACCAGCTATATTCCCGTCTTTCAATCCGGCGACTTCCATCTCCACCGTTCCCTCCGAGCTAGAACCCTGAACACGTTGAGTCAATGTGTTGCGCGCCTCTTTGAGCGATTTTGCCTGAGAAGCTTTCAGACGCATATATCCTTTGCGCTCTTCCAAAGACCATCGTTCATTGTCCGGATTATGATTCCATTGCCATTGCAGGCCTAATTTCTTCGCATTAAATTCATCCGTTGTTGCAGGACTTTTTATCTTCGTTTTCTTCCCAACTTCCGGCTTGGGATAGGTAATCAAATCTTTACCTCCTTCTCCCAGCATGGGCCATCCGTCTACCCATTTCACTGGAACCAAACAAGGCACACGCCCTATCGGTCCCCTATCCTGCATGATGATAAACCACCAGTCGCCGTTCTTCAACTGTACCATTCCGCCCTGATGCAGACCATTGGGCGGATACGAACTGCTGTCATTCATTATCAACTTATGTTCATAGGGACCGTATATATTGTCCGACCGCAGGCAAATCTGCCAACCTTCCGTGCCACCTGCCGGACAGGTGATGTAATACTTCCCGTCAATCCGGTACATATGAGCGCCTTCCATGCCAAATCCTCCGCCCAGTTCGTGCGCATTCTTAAAGCCGCCCGACCATATCTTCACCGCTTTTCCTTTGACGGACTTAGCATCAGCATTCAACTCAGTAAGATACAACGTACCTTGCCCATGCACTACATACACCTTTCCATCGTCATCAAAAAACAATCCCGGATCATAAAGATACTCAGGGAAAATGGTACGCGTCCAAGGACCTTTCACATCGTCGGCAATGCAAATGGAGAAATGCCCCGTCTCCCTTCCCCAGCCGTAAGGGGTGCAGAAGCCTACATAAAACTTCCCGTTGTGATGGCGGATAGTAGTAGCCCACGCCCCATTCAGATACAGATTACCTCCCTTCATATCGTAACGGGGATCTTCGTCGTAACGGTCGACGGCATAGCCCGCCAGCTCCCAGTTCACCAAATCCTTTGACGTAGCAATGGGGCAGCCCGGAACGTAATGCATACTGGTAGAAACAAAATAAAAGTCATCGCCCACGCGAATAACATCCGGATCGGGCCAGTCTCCCCACATGATAGGATTGGTAAAAGTTCCGTTCCCATTGTCCGGGTTCCAAACATTCATTTGAGCTGAAGAGTAGTGTATATTCACACTACTCAACAATAAACTCATGATTACATATATCTTAATCTTCATACCTATTGATTCATCTTTGTTCTTATCTCTGCATCTTCATAATAGGGAGCTATTTCCACTCCTTCGAGCACGGCTCCACAACTTTCGGATTGTCGCAAGCCCAGCACTAACGTATTACTTCCTCCCATATTCAGCCAACATTCCGGCAGATAAAATTCTCTTTGGGGACCTTCTTCCCAATGACGGCCGATGTTGTGTCCGTTCAGCCACATATATCCGGAACCCGAAGCATTGATGACGGCACGCCACGGAATCCAGCAGTCAGCACTTTGCTCAGGCAAGTCGAAGGTGACTTTATACCAAGTCAGCAATGCGTCACGTTCAGCTTTCGGCTGGATATTGTTGCCTTTACGCGCCAGAGCACCGTCTGTTTTCAGAGTAACCACTTCCCAGTTGCCATTGGCGGTGTTACCTTCAATGATTTTCTGCACAACACCTCCCAAATCAGGAGCAACCTCCCACTGCAAAGTTTTCTCTATGCGCAACTCGCTGAATAAGCGCACTCCTTTCAGCAACCCGCCGGCACCGCTATGATTACGCACGACGATTGCAATGTCATTCTTTCCATTATGTATGTAAGGAGCGATGTTCGCCACAAACGGTTTATCCCATGCGTCGTGGCTTGCCACTTCCTTGCCGTTTACCCAGAGAGTACCGGCATCATCCACGCAAGCAAATTCAATCATCGTCTTTCTCTCCGCCATCATCTGAGGAGTAAATTCGATTTCGGTACGATAGATAGCCGTACCCTGTTTGCCTTGTAGCACCCATGCGGCAGGCCATTTCGGTTTCTCCAGCCCGGCTATTTGTAAAGTAGCCAGATTGGCAATGGTAGCTTGGTCGAGCATTATCGGTTCCCAGCCTTCCTGTATATCCAATTGCTGCTTAACGTTGACTCGTTCATCCTGCATCTTCTTTACCTTCCACTCTTCAAGCGGCAAGATGGCTGATTGTCTTTTTCCTAATCCGGCAGACTTCATACCACTCAGTTCTTCCATCGGACGGTATCCGTGGGCGTGTCCCCGGTTTTCGTAGATAGCTACCAGTTCGTTTTGTCCGGCATGGAGTAATCCCTCCAGAACAAACGTATTGTCCAGCTCATCGGTAGACGCCCGTTGTGCCAGCTTTCCGTTGACTTGCAGGTATAAAGGGTCTGCCGTAAACATTTCGCAGACTAAAGAACCATATCTCTTAACTTCCTGTTCGGTCAAAGTCACCCGGCTGCGATACATCGAATAGCGGCAATCGTTCACTCCGAGCTCCGGCAATGAGATGCCCCGACGTAACTTCTGCCATTCGCCGGCGAAGGTTTCGTTGCATTTCTCAGCCTTGGCGATACGTATAGGAGAAGGTAAGTTGGTGGGACGCAACGGTAAGTTTTGTTCTTTCGGATACCATTCTCCCTGCGTTTTCGGACTCGACAGCACAAGTACTTTGCTATCCAGCGGCGACAAGGAACAGTATGCGTTTACGGAAGAACCATCCGACAACTTCAGCTCCAGATTGCCGCGATAGGCTTCTTTCTTGTCGCGGTTGAGGAAGAACAAGAACAACGTTCCGTCGGTTGCTTTGCGTATGCCGATGGTTAGCTGCTTTGTGTCAGCGGTTGTCTGAAAATCAACCGTCTCACTTCTTGCCATCCGGCTTCCAAAGCGGGAAACCAATTCGCCAATACCTTTGACAGCAGCGTATTTCTCTCCTACGCCGCCACTCTCTTTCAAGGGTGCACCGTAGTCGTAGCTCGTAGTCATCCGGCGGGCTCCCCAACCGGCAAAGTGAGTTCCTCCGAAGAACATATAGTAGTTTAAGCCGGTAGCACCGCCAGCCATTCCCATCAATGCCATGCCGCGCGCGTGTCTTCCGTCGAGGTAGCTGTCTTCGCTCAATCCTCCGCCTACGGTGGAGAACCATCCTCCTTGCAACTCGCAGACAAAAGCCGGAGCATTGGGTTGTTCTTTCTTTAGGTTTTCAATGCGGCTTTTAGCTTCGTGCATATTCCACCACACATATTGGTTGTCCATATCAAAAAGCTGGCCGATTACCTCGTCTGTTGCCCCACGTACTTCGGGGGTGACACAGGTGAACAACGGAACTTCGATGCCTCCTTCTTTACAGTAAGTAGCCAAGGCTTTCAATACTTCTTTTTTCCCGGAGGAGTTCATATCAAAATAGATATATTCATTCTCCAACTGAACCATAATGATTCCTTTCTCCCCCGGTTTCTTACGAGTCAACTGCTCGGCTGCAAAAACGGGACAAACTGCTTCGTACCAGTGCTTCGCCCACTTCAAGTGCTCCGGATGATTACTCCGTAGCCAGAAGCTGGTATCATATTTTGAAGGACAGTATTTTGCCAACCAACGCGGATAAGCTCCGCCTGCCCATTCGGCACAGATAAATGGTCCGGGACGGACAATGGTGTATAATCCGAACTCTTCATGAGCCATCTTTAGCCAAGCTTTCAGGTCGTCGAAGTTGCATTGAGAGAAGTCCTTGACGTTTCGGGGCATATTGCGTTCGTGCCAATTCCAAGGGACATAAGTCTCCACGGTATTGAAACCGGCTTCTTTAATCTTACTAAACCTATCGCGCCACAGCTCTTGCGGAACGCGGAAGTAATGGAATGCAGCACTCAGCACAAAGATGTCTTCTCCTTCGATTGTGAAACAATGCTGGTCATACCGCACTCTTTCCGGATGCGTAAACTGTTTGAGTGGCGGGTGCTGCGCTCTTAGTGTGTAGGCACTCGTCATGCCGATTAATAGAATAAGGAGTATTAGTTTTTTCATGTTATCTGATATATGATATATAATAAGGGGAAGAAATAAATTAATAAGCCGGGACAGGAAGCGCAACCTAAAAGGCGACGATTAGTTTCATTGCTTGAAACAAGTTGTTTCATGCCGAGAAACAAAGTGTTTCATTACTTGGAACAAGTTGTTCCACGTCGTGAAACTAATCGTCTATTGCAATCTTCCTACCTATTCCTCCGGTTGATAAATTCCTTCCGGGTCGTATAATTCGTATCTCACAGTACTAACTTCCATCTCTGCCAATGCAAAAAAGATATTATCATCGGATGTCCTGTCAGCCCGATATCGGAGATACGAGTACGTAGTACCCTCTTTTCCAAGCAACGGGGTTGTGTAGGAAGAGCCGCCCGAACCGTCATCTTCAAGTTCGGCAATGGTCTCCCAAGTACTTCCATCGTTACTTCCCAAAACCGTAATCTCTATGGGGCATTGACCGTAAGTACCACCACGATACCAAGATCTAATCTCAAAAGTCTCAATGGGATTATTCAGGGTCATTTCAATATAGTGAGGTTCTGTTCCCGGAGCTTGCCAGTTCGTGTGGAAAAAATTAGAGGTACTTCCATCTACCAAAAGGCCGATGTCCTTTCCCTCTTTAGGATCCGGATTGTTACAATACATACTTTCTCTTGTCAAAGGAACCTTGTCTGCCACTCTCGTAATTCTGGGCTGCACAGGCAAAGCAGTAGCGGCGATGGTCTGTACTCTACTTGCCGTCTCCGACAAACTGACCGAAGCTACGTTAAACATATATTCACCATCTTTCGCCAATAAACCGTCCACCAGCAATGTGTCTTGGTAAACACTCGCGTTCCGCTGCATTTTCTTCCCGGTCACCGGATGTTGATACTCCACTTTTACATACAGAAAACTGGAATCTGAGGGAACATCCCATTTCAGCACAACTCCTCCTTCACAAGGTTCGGCTATCAAACCGCTAATATCAGAGGGTATCACTCCCTCAGCATCTTCATTGCACGCATTCATTATGAACATGAAAGCCATGCATATTCCTAAAATATATATTTTCTTCATTTCTATTTTCATTTTACACGTTAATATCCCGGGTTCTGAACAAGTCGCAGGTTGATATTCAACTCCCTATCTGAGATTGGCAACAAATAGTTTTTAGGAGAAGAGAATTTCCATGCCATTTCCACTTCAATCGGGTTAAAGAATTCCTCATCGGTAGCACTATTCACACTCATTCCCTCAGGGTTATGATTCAACACCTTATCTGCAATCTTCCATCTGCGGATATCCCAACCGTATTGTCCCTCAAAAGAAAGTTCTATTGTACGTTCCTGACGTATAATCTCTATCAGTTTCTTCTGGTCCAACGTGGCGATTCCTTTCCATGACTCTTCCACATCCGGAATGCCTGCATGAGCTCTTACTCTATTCAATGCAGCTTTTGCCACATCCAGATGATTGGCTTCGGCGGCGGCCTCTGCCAGATTGAGATAAAGTTCGGCTACACGAATGATAGGCCAAGGATAATTGGTAAATCCATTGTGAGTATCATAAGCCGGAGTTGTCCATTTCTTGACCAAATAACCGGTCAGTGAATAGTTGGTAGACATTCCTTTTTTACCATGATCGTCGTTACTTCTGAACTTTGTTCTGAATCTTCCTACTCCATTTCTCTGCATCTCGTACCATCCGTTGTGGAAGGAAACCCAAGCATAGAAACGCGGCTCTCTATCCAGATTCAAATTGCAGGTACTTTCGCCTTCGTACGTCCCTATCTGATAGTATTCTCCCGGTGTACAGTATTCCGGGTCTACGGAAATAGGCAAACCATTCTTAGTATAGAAGTTCTGAACCGTAGCCAACGAAGGAGCTACCCCATTCCATGAATCACCATCATCTTTCGGATCACGCGGCGCACTTTGATTTTGAGGACCGTACCTTCCCTCTTTACGTGTATCAGCCCACACGACTTCCATATTTTTCTTATCCATGAAGCTCATTCTAATCCCGTACTCAACCATATCCTTAGGATAGAAGTCGGAAGGAATTTCGCTTTCATTCTTGACGCTGAACGGTTTGTAATTCAATTCATCTGCCATGTTAACAGCCTCCTGACAGGCAATCTCAGCTCTTTCCCATTTCTTTGGATCATAAGTCAGGTTCATCAAAGGTTCCGATGTTTCGGGATCTTTTAAATTATCGGAGTAGAACTCAGAGTTGCCGTTGAACAAAGGAGAAGCGGCATAAAGCAATAATCTCGCTTTCAAGGCTTTTGCTGCCAACTGGGTAGCTCTGCCATAATAGGTAGTCGTATGCTCTACCACCAATCCGCTATTATAGGCTTCATCATACAGATTCGCTATCCAATCCACGCACACATCAAAAGAACTGCGCTTCGGGAAGTTAGTATCATCATACATATCCAGTTCACTATCTACCAACACAATAGGTCCATAGGCTCTCAATAGCATAAAATGATAATAGGCAATCAAGAATTTCGCCTCAGCCTTATAAACCGTTTTCAAGTTTTCTTCCATCTTAGGTACAGCATCTATATTCTTCAGCAATGTATAACAACGACGGATACCTCCATACATTCTGGACCAATAGTGGAAATCTCCCAAATTGGCTGCGGTATAGTCACCTTGCAGAAACTTACGGTCATAATCGGTCACCACTTCGCCCGTTTGATACAGATAGACTCCTTCACGCTCTTTCGGCATAAACGCATAGCAGGAATACAAATATCGTTCGGCGGCTTTTTTGTCCTTAAAAGCATCTTCTTCTGTGGGGCGCTCATCCGGTACAATGTCCAGATAATCACAAGCTCCCATAACTCCCATCATACACAGGATAAAGAAAACGGTATATATCTTATTTTTCATAACTTATCAGATTATTTATTGATTGAGAATTGCACACCAAGATTAATAACACGCTGGGTAGGATAGGACAAGCCATTTCCACTTCCCTGTTCAGGATCCCAATATTTGAACTTAGAGAATGTCAGGAGATTTGAGCCTCTCAGATAAACCCTGAAGAACTTATGATTATATCCTACCTCTGCATTCTTCAGTTTCAGGAACGAACCGTCGCGCTGCCAGTAAGTGGATGCTGCTGCATTATTGGCATTATCCGTCTTGCTCAGACGAGGATATTTGGCATTAATGTTTTGATTGTCCGCCGTCCAGTAATCATCGGCAATAAACTTCAATACACTTCGCGTACTCTCATTACCAAACGGATGGATGCGTTCCATCATTATTGAGACACGGGCTGCTCCCTGAAAGAATAATGAGAAATCAAAGTCTTTATAACGGAAAGACGGACCAAAGCCATATACTATTTCCGGGGTGGTTGGCATGCCTGTGTATTGTCTGTCATTCGCATCAATCACTCCATCATATACACCATTACCATCCGCCAAATTCTTATATTTAATATCACCCGCCATTACTTGTCCTCCAATATTCTGAATAGGGTTACGTTTAACTTCTGCATCATCGACAAATAGACGTTCGGCAATATACAATAATCGTTGATCTACAGAATGTCCTACTCGAGACAGATTCGGATATTTCAAGAAGTCAGGTTCATCATAAGCAAGCACCTTATTCTGTGCAAACGTGAAAGTTCCTTTTAAAGACATGGAGAAATCTTTGTTGAACTCTTTGACATAATCAACGGAGAAGTCCATTCCTTTATTCTGCACTTTACCCAAGTTGCCGTACATCTTAGTTTTCAGGTCTATCCATTTATCATTGGAGTTTGTTCCTATAAAATCAGGCACCCGCTGGCGTTCCATAAATATATCGCTGCGTACCTCACGGAACACATCAGCCGAGATATTCAAGCTATTCCATAAACTCAAGTCCAGACCTATGTTCCACTTATTTCCTACTTCCCAAGTAATAGACGGGTTAGAGTATCTTTTATATCTCGGACCTTTCTTATCCACATTCTGGTCTCTTCCGGTAGTGTAGCCCAAATCTCCGTCTTGAAGTTCTATATCAGAAAGATAGAGATAGCGTACATCCCCAATCTGATCGTTACCTACCAGACCCCATGAAGCTCTTATCTTCAAATTGGTTATTACATTGGAGAATTTCTCAAAGAACTTTTCACGGCTGATAGTATAACCTACAGCGATGGATGGGAAAAAGCCAAAACGATGGCCTTTTGCAAAGTTCTCACTACCATTATAACCAAAGTTGAGTTCGGCAAGATAACGGTAATCGTAAGCATACGTCAAACGTCCGGCAATACCTTGTTTCCGTTGAGGCAAGGAACCAATCAGATCTTCCGGGTTATTAATATTGTACTGGTCCTGATTGTACAAAAACATACCCGACACATTGTGCACACCGCCAAAAGTGCGGTTGTAGTTCAGCATTGCCTGAAGATAGATACGTCTATCACCGTTAGAACCATTTGTAGTACCCAGCACCGTACTCACCTCTTCGCCTACTCTCGACAATGTGTAATCGGACAAGTCATTGCGGTTGTATGTAACTAACTGAAACTGATTATAACCACTATCACGTTTAGTACTGCTCTGGCTCCAGTTTTTAAAAGAGAACAATGCCTCAGCCGAAAGCCCTTCGGTGATAAAGTCTAGTTTCTGTTCAAACTTCAAGTTAGCCATAACCGTACTTTCAAAGTCCGATTTATAGCCCCTTGCCATTTCTGCATACGGATTACGATAACCATTATTATATTTACCGCCTACTTTACCTCCCCAACGGATATAATCCGATTCCGGGTCAGCAGGGTAACGAACCGGAAAATCAACAGGGTTAGCTTCCATTACCATTCCAAACAGCTCACTGGCTGAAGAAGACGGACCGGAGTAATCTTTCAGTTGCACATTGAGATGCAAAGATAGCTTGCTGGTATTCGTAAGAGATAGGTTTATGTTATTCTGGAATACATAACGCATGATATTCAGATTGTTGTTATACGAGAAGTCTTTCGTGTTTTTCAGCACGCCATTATCGTGATTGACCGATACACTACTGAAATAATCAAGCTTTTTGTATCCACCCCGCACATTCACGTTCACGTTCTGATTCATTGCCCCTTTACGGAACAACTCACCATACCAATCTACATTAGGGAATACCAATGGATTCAAGCCGGCTCTGGTTCCGTCAATCTTTGATTGAGCATATAGAACTTCGCCTGTCTTTCTGGAAAGTACAGCCTCATTATACATCTCCATATAGCGTACGCCATCTACAAATTCCGGTGTCTTGGTATGCGTAGAGTACGAATTCTCAATACGAATATTGACTATGGCCTTTTCACTTTCACGTCCGGACTTCGTATTGACAATCATTACACCGTTTGCTCCTCTGGAACCATACAACGCTGTCGCCGTAGCATCTTTCAACACAGAGAAACTTTCAATGACTTCCGGGTCTAATGCATTCAGGTCACTGGTAGAAGCTTGCACTCCGTCAATCACAATCAGCGGACTCCTTGTTCCATTAAACGTAGAGATACCGCGAATCCAGAAGTCAGCTCCATCGGCACCCGGCTCACCGGAACGCTGCACTGCAACAACACCCGCCAAACGTCCCGCAAAACCTGTAGACAAATTGGAACTAGGAACATTCAATTCCTTTGGTTTTACCACTTGCACAGAGCCCACTACGCTTTCTTTCTTCTGAGTACCGTAGCCAACTACAACAACTTCGCTCAGCACCTGATTGTCCTCTTGAAGTTTTACTTGCAACGACTTTCCCGAAGTGGCTTCCACCACAACGGATTTATAACCGATATACGAAATTTCCAGTGTAATCTTCCCCGCTGTAGAGGTCAGTATAAACTTACCATCCAAATCGGTAATTACTCCGTTCCCAGTTTCTCCTTTTATAGAAACAGAAGCACCGATAACAGGTTCTCCATTATCATCGATAACCTTGCCTTTGAACTGGTATTTCTTTTGTTGCTGTACCTTAAGGCGCAACACGATATTTGTACCATTCGTAACATACTCTATGTTCGTTCTGGCAAATAACTCATCAAGAATTGAAGACAAGTTCTTTTTATCAGCAGATAAAGAAACCTTTTTGGATACATCTACATTCTTTGTGCTATAAAAAAATGTATAACCCGTCTGTTTCTCAATCTCAGTCAAGATCTTTTCAATCGCAGTATTCCTGAAATTCAGATTCACCGAACCGGACTGCGAATACACTGTTTCGGCACGCAGCATACTTGCCGAAAAGATTAACAGAGCAATAAATAGCTTCATAAATAATGGGATCCTGCTTATTGACAGGAAAAAGTAGTTTTTATGAGTAAAAACTTGGTTATTCGAAAAAAACTGCATATTTTCACTATTGAATTAAGATTAAAAAATGTTTTTGGAGTTGCTTGTCGGCAAACAAGCTACTTTAGCGTTTTAAATGTTGAAAAGTACGGCAATACTTTTCAACATTTTTTCTTTGGCGGGTCGTTCATGTATTTCCTTTCTTTTAAGATTAATAAAGTTCTATGATCTCTCGTTCTGTATTTTCTCCTACTGGTTCTCTTTTCTTTATATATTTATATTTCAGATTACTGGAAAGGGCAAAATTGTCCAGTATCTGTTCAAGACTCTGATTTTTGAAACTACCCGTAAAGTTATTCTCTTTCAATGCCTTATTCTTCACGATGAATTGTACATCAAAACGTTTGGATAATATATCCAGCGCTTCTTCAAAAGGACAATCTTTAAATACGGTCTTTCCTTCTTTCCATTCTATTTCCGCATCAATATCTGCTGTCTCCTGTCTAAGCTCTTTTGATTGCACATTATAAGAGATTTTCTCTCCCGGTACTATGCGGATATTCTTTTCTTTGTTTTCCGCATCAATACAAGTGAATTGAACTGAACCGTTCACTAAGGTAGTATTTACTTCATCAGCTTCGGAGTTTACATTGAATTCTGTTCCTAGCACCTCTACTTTCGCCCCCGCAGGTGTGTTGACCACAAAGCGGGCTCCATTTTGTTTCTTCACAATGAAATAGGCTCTTCCTTGCAAATAAACCTGACGATTGTTAACAAAGTGGGACGGATATTTCAGCACTGATTCCGAATTGAGATATACCACACTACTGTCTGGCAAAACAATAGAATTTGTAATCCCTATTTGAGTTCTTACTTCTACAAACTGTTCCGGAATTATCTCATCATCATGACCAGACGTCATATAAATAGAGAAAAGAATGACCGGAAGAATCAGAATTGCGGCAATACGACCTACACGCTTCCATATCTGCATCCTCTTTATACGCTCCTGTCTCTTCCAGAATTTGGCAAGTGCTTCCTGAGGATTTGACTTTTGAGATGTATACAACAAATCACTAGCCAAGTAAATACGTGCCATACGTTGAGCCATCTTCTGATTTTCCTCAGAAGCATTTATCCAACTTTCTACAGCACGTCTTTCTTCTTCGCTGAGCGATTTCTCAAAATAACGTATTAATAAAGCTTCGTCTATCAAGTATTCCATATACACTTCTTTTTTGCCTCTTTATATATAATACGCAATCCAAGAAGAATGTACTAAACCAAAACCCGACTTTTTTTGAAAAAAGTCGAAAATATATAGTAATACCTATAAATAGGATGAAATATCTATCTTAAAATCCTCCTAGAATCAAGAGGGGAAGGTAATCTTTTAGTTTTTCTCTCAATATCTTTAATGCCTGTTGCATTCTATAATCAACCGTTTTTATGGAGACTCCTACTTCTTCTGCTATTGCCTGACGAGTTTTCCCTTGGAAACGATTCATTTCGAAAGCTTCCCTATAACTATCCGGCAATTCGGCTATCGCTGTGTCTATAGCATTTTGCAGTTCATTTACTACACAAGAATCCGTAGAATCATAAAAAGCATCCAATTCTGCCAAGAAGAAATCATTAGTATGAAGATCACAATCGCTTTTTCTCAGAACCATCAGACATCTGTTCTTTACTGACCTTAGCAAATATTGTTGCATATCTCCACTAGGCACAAATTCCTCTCTTTTTTCCCATAGCCACATCATCAGATCTTGCACAATCTCTTCTGCATCTTCTGCAAAAACGTAATATTTACTATAACTATATAATATGGTATAGTATTTGGCAAAGAATGTTCCAAAAGCCTTCTTATCTCCTCGACTTATTAAACGCCAAAGAAATAAATCTTCATCTATAATTGTCGAATCCATATTTTGCATAGTAATAGAATTAAAAAAACAAAGGAAACTTATAAGAAAAAGGTCAAATGCCAAAATGGTAGGTCATTCCGACATTTGACACATTCTTATTCTACTCAAGGCTTTTCAGCAACCTTATTACTCTTTTGAGCAGCTATCTTCTTACGGCTTATCCACAACAGCAGCATCACCCCAATCAGCAACAGCGCCAATGCAGCATAAGCAATGCTTTCTGTCACATGGATGCTCTTCGGGTCAAACCACATTTCCAAAGTATGCTCTCCGGCTGGGATATTTATCGCCCGCAGGATATAATCTGCACGGGCAATGTCAACCGGCTGACCGTCGATAGTTGCCTGCCAACCCGGATAGTATATTTCGGAGAAAACGGCTACTCCGTCTTTATCTGAAGAAGTCTTGTATACCAAACGATTCGGTTCATAACTAGTCAGACGAATTGCAGACAAGGAATCCTTGTATCCTTCTGTCACGCCTTTCAGTTTCTCCTTGAATTTAGCATCAACCACAGCCGTTTCTGTCGGAAGTATAACGTTCAGAGCGTCGATTTCTTCATTTGCATTATCAACATACTGCACCTTATCCACAAACCATGCGTTGCCGTAAGCATAAGGGTTTTCAACCGGAACGGGTTGTCCTTGCTGTCCGGCAGGGAAAATGAAATACTTCGTATTCAGCATATTCAGCACACGGAACTTAGAAGCATCCACACTATCCATCTCGCCACCGGAGGTAGCCACTTCACGATAAGTCGCTTCCATTTCGGGAGAAATATGACGGTCAATCATTTCCTGATAGCGGCGCAACTTGGCTGCATGATAGCCGCCAACGCTCTTATGCCAGTAGGAAGTATTATTCTCATTGAATGTATTGCTGGGGAAACCGATAAAGTTTAATACACGATAATTCAACGTAGTATCCTGAAGGATAATTTCGTCAGCTTGGGTTTTAACGAATGCTTCCGTCTTCTTTGATGGCGAAACGAACTGTTCGTCATTCAGATAGCGCTTGTTGACAGTCCACATATCTACCAGACACAGCAACACAATGCCCACCACAGTGAAGGAACCTCTCAACCTCTTCTGCTGATAGAGGAATAAAAGGAAGCAGCCAACCACTATAATAAAGAAACTACGCCATGCGTCCGAAGAAACGACCGCTTCGCGCACTGCTTTCAGATTGGTTAGAATAGGAGTCAGATGTTCTGCCGGAAGTGCCTGTTGCAGAGCAGCCATCTCTTGCGCGGGGATAAAGCTAGAGAAGAAAACACCCGGAGCAACAGCCAAAATCAGCGAGACACCGACTGTAAGCACCAACGTAATAATCACCCCTGTGCGATTCTCTTTCAACTTCAAGATGTCGGGTTTATCGAGAATTGCCTTTAATGCGAATATAGCCAAAAGCGGTATCGTAAATTCTGCTATTACCAGAATAGAAGATACTGCACGGAACTTATTATACATCGGAACGTAATCTATGAAGAAATCCGTCAGTCCCATGAAGTTCTTTCCCCACGAAAGCAGAATAGAGAAAATGGTGGCACCCAGCAATGCCCATTTGAGCGGGCCTTTGACTATGAAGCAGCCTAATACAAACAGGAACACAACAAATGCTCCTACATATACAGGGCCTGCCGTCCATGGCTGGTCGCCAAAGTAGGATGGCAACTGCGAATAAATGCTGCCATACATCGGATCAGCCTTTTCCATTGCACCTTCGTTCTGAGATAATTTAGCCGAGCTACTTCCTCCCTTCACGTTGGGGACCATCAGAGACAGTGTTTCGCCTATTCCATAACTCCAATTCGTTATATAATTTCGTTCCAATCCGCTGCTCGTCTCATTGGCAGAAGCCCCTTCCTGTTTCAGTTCGCTCTTGCCGCGCATGGTTTCTTTGCTATACTCGTAGGTATGGTATAGGCTGGAGAGGTTGGTACACACTCCTATCCCGGCAGCCAATAGTAGAATCGCACTCGCTTTGAAAAAGTGCGGCAGTTCTTTCTTCTTGTAAGCATCTTCAAAATAAGCTCCTACGAAGAACAGGATGACAAACATGAAATAATAGCTCATCTGAATGTGATTCGACTGAATCTGGAGAGCTATAAAAAATGCTGTGATGATTCCGCCCAACAAATATTTCTTTCGATAGGCAAGCACTACCCCCGCAATGGTAGGCGGAATATAGGCGAGCGTCACAAACTTCCAGATATGACCCGCCGAAATGAGAATAAAGAAATAGGAAGAAAACGCCCATATAACGCCGCCCAACCCTGCCAGCCAAGGCGACAGCCCGAACGCTCGCAGGAGAATATAGAAACCCAGCATCATGATAAACGTCAACGCCACGTAGCCCGGCAGGTATAACTGATATACTTTTTCCACCCACTTCAGCGGTTTCGTAGAGTCGTAACTAGGCGACATCTGATAGGTAGGCATACCGCCAAAAAGAGAGTTGGTCCAGCGTGTGCGCTCTCCGGTACGATCCATGTATTCCTTGGATTCTTGCCCCGCACCCACTCCGGCCACGGTGTCGTGCTGAAACAAAATACGGCCTTCTATATCAGCCGGGAAGAAATAAGCAAAAGAAAGAATAATAAAAGCCAGAATGGCGATTAAGTCAGGAAGGATTTTCTTCATATTGAAAAGAATTAGAAAAGGGTGCGTCCATACAGGTACAAGCTGTCGACACACCCTCTTTTAAAAATTAATATCTATAATGTTCCGCCTTATAAGGTCCGTCTACCGATACACCGATATAAGCAGCCTGTTCAGGAGTCAGTTTAGTCAGCTTCACGCCAATCTTTTCGAGATGCAGGCGGGCAACTTCTTCGTCCAGATGCTTCGGCAAGCGATATACGTTCACATCATATTTCTTATTGAACAGCTCAATCTGAGCCAACGTCTGATTGGTGAAGGAGTTACTCATCACGAATGACGGGTGTCCTGTTGCACATCCCAGATTCACCAGACGACCGTCGGCAAGCAGAATGATACTATGTCCGTCCGGGAAATAGTATCGGTCCACTTGCGGCTTGATGTTCACGCGATTAATGCCGGGATAATGCTTCAAAGCATCTACCTGAATTTCGTTATCGAAATGACCGATATTGCAAACAATCGCTTGATCCTTCATCTTCTCCATATGGTCGATGCGGATAATGTCGATGTTACCCGTCGTAGTGACAAAGATATTGCCTTCGAGACAAGCATCTTCCATCGTCACCACTTCAAAGCCTTCCATAGCGGCTTGCAGTGCACAAATCGGATCTACTTCCGTCACCAGCACGCGTGCTCCGTAAGAGCGCATGGAGTGAGAACAACCTTTACCTACGTCACCGTAACCACAAACAACAACTACCTTACCGGCAATCATCACATCCGTAGCCCGCTTGATACCATCTGCCAATGATTCACGGCATCCGTAGAGGTTGTCAAACTTGGATTTCGTTACAGAATCGTTTACATTAAATGCCGGGAACAGCAGTTTACCTTCTTCCTGCATCTGATACAAACGGTGTACACCTGTTGTCGTCTCTTCGGATACACCGCGCATTTCTGCGGCCACCCGATGCCAACGGGTATTATCTTCTGCCAATACTTTTTTCAGAATGGCGTTCAGTTCTATTTCGTCTTCAGCGTGCACTTCTTTATCCAGCACAGCAGCATCATTTTCGGCATCATACCCTACGTGTATCATCATCGTCGCATCGCCACCGTCATCTACTATTACATTCGGTCCTTTGCCATCGGCAAAGTTCAGTGCCTGCAAAGTGCACCACCAATAATCGGCAAGCGTCTCGCCCTTCCATGCGAATACAGCCACTCCTGAAGCAGCAATTGCGGCAGCAGCATGGTCTTGCGTAGAATATATATTACAAGAGCACCAACGTACTTCAGCTCCCAGCGCCACCAACGTTTCAATCAGCACCGCCGTCTGAATAGTCATGTGCAACGAACCCATAATACGGGCACCTTTCAACGGTTTGGATTCTCCATACTTTTCGCGAAGAGCCATCAGGCCGGGCATTTCTTTTTCTGCCAAATCGATTTCCTTGCGTCCGAAATCAGCAAGTGTAATATCTGCCACTTTATAAGGCAGAGTAGAGAATAATTCTGTAGACATATTGTAAATCATTTATAAATAAGTGGTGCAAAGATACAACATTCTGATTAGTAGGGCAAAAGCTATCCGCCTTTTTTATATTATAATAACTTGGTAGGTAAGATGCTTTTTCAAAAGAATGTCTTATATTTGCAACAGATAAAACAAATTCTACAACATATTTGATGAATATTAGTATGCTTTCAATGACACAATACGAAAACAAGCCAAAAGAGGAGCTTTTAAAAATAATAGAACAACTAGAGAAGAGAATAGAAAATCTGTCTTCACAATCGTCTTGTGCCTGCCAGCAACGCTTTCGTGATAAATACAGCACCCGCATACTGGACGCACTCCCAGATATGCTCACTGTTTTCGACCACAATGGAAAAATAATCGAATTGGCTTCTTCCCCGTCAACCAATCACGTAGAAGGTATGGACGTCAACACGCTTCTTACTCTAAATGTTCAGGATATCTTGCCCAAAGAAGCCTACAGTAGCATCAGCCGAAATATGGAAAAAGTGATTCGTACCGGGCGGAGCTCTACCGCTAGGCATCATTTAATGCTGGACGGAGTAATGCACCATTATGAGAATCGCATCTTTCCGTTAGACGAAGAATATCTGCTATGTATATGTCGCGACATATCCGAGCAATGGGAAGCTGAACAGATGAACGCCAAACAGCAAAAAGAGTTGGAAATCTCCAGGATTAAGGCGGAAGAATCAGACAGGCTCAAATCTGCCTTTCTCGCCAATATGAGCCATGAGATACGAACTCCGCTCAATGCCATTGTCGGATTCTCCAAGTTAATTACAAATGTAGAGAACACCGCAGAAAAGATTCAATATGCCGAAATTATCGAAAGGAATTCGGAAATACTTCTGAATCTGTTTAATGATATCCTTGATTTATCCGCGCTTGAAGCAGGCTCGTTGAAATTCAACATCCGCCCTATCAGGCCGATTGACATATGTCTGCAACTGGAACAGCGATTCTACAATAAAACTCAAAAAGACGTCAAACTTATTTTTGACTTAGATGAAGTGGATACGGATATTTATGTTTCCGGCGACTGGAGCCGCATCATACAGATTATCAGTAATTTACTGAGTAACGCCACAAAATTCACTTATAAAGGCGAAATTCATTTCGGCTATCAGGAAAAAGAAGATTACGCAGAATTCTATGTCAAAGATAGTGGCATCGGCATTCCTGCCGAAAGGGCGGTCAGCATTTTCAGGCGTTTTGGCAAAGTAAACGATTTTGTTCAAGGCACGGGATTAGGATTAACTCTTTGCAGAATGATAGTAGAAAGTATGGGAGGACGCATCTGGCTGCGTTCAAAAGAAGGAGAAGGAAGCAGGTTTTATTTCACGCTTCCACTAGTTCGTCAGCAATAATGGCGAATACTTCAAATTAAGCACGGATTACACGGAAGCCACGGTTTGAGCTACGCAATGGTATTCAACTGTGAAATCAGTGTTATCCGTACCTAAAATCTTATTTCTTAGCCACCGGCGCACTCAGCATTTCTTTATACTTCGCCGGATCATTCAGTATCTTCACAGCTTCCTTTAATCCGTCATCGTCTTTCAGCTGCTCGATGATGGTACCCCGCTGAAAATAATAGCGCTTGATAATCTCATTAGCAATCATCTTCTTTATATCACCGGAGAAATAATCAAGGTCACGTTCCAGATTATGATTCAGTTTCTTTTCGAGTGCTTTAAATTCTTCCGAAGCATCTTTCATATAGCCTTCAAACTCGGCAGCTTCCTTCAAAGTCTTCATAATCTTTTCACTCTGCTGGTCATACTTGAAATCAGCTTTCATCACCAATGCCTTGAAGTCGTTGTAATCGGTATCCGTCACCTCAAACTTTTCGGGAGCAACGATGGTAGGATGTTTCAGGCAATACTGGGTTGCATAATCGAAAATCAGATTATCACGTACCAGATAGTAGAGGATATTAGGCAACTTCTCTTGCTTGATAACGATATCGGGCATCACACCACCGCCATCACGCACTTCGCGTCCTGCTGCCGTATGGAATACCTTCGTCAAGCTATCAGGAATAATCCCCACGCTTCCGTCTTCATTCCGGTGCTTATAGTCGATGGCCTGCACGCAACGCCCGCTCGGGATATAATATTTTGAGGTAGTCAACTTCATTGTTCCACCATAAGGCAAAGAGCGCGTCACCTGCACCAGTCCTTTTCCGAAAGTACGGGTACCAACCACCACTGCACGGTCAAGATCCTGCAAAGAGCCCGACAGGATTTCGGAAGCGGAAGCAGTGCCGCTATTTACCAACACTGCAACAGGGATATCCAAATCCAACGGTTCACGCAGGGTCTTATAGGTATTGCTCGCCTGCTTGATTCGCCCTTTGGTGGTTACGATTACTTTGCCACGTGGCAAGAAGTAGTTGGCTATCTCCACAGCCTCATCCAACAAACCGCCCCCGTTGTTCCGAAGGTCGATTACCAAAGAAGTTGCACCCTGCTTTTTCAAATCAAGAAATGCTTTCTTAAATTCTTTGGAAGGATTGCCTGAGAAAGTGCTCAGATTGATATAACCCACCTGATTATCGAGTACGGCGGTATAAGGAATCACAGGAGTTTGAATAGATTGGCGCACGATGGTAAATTCCATCGGTGTGCGTCCTCCTTTAATATTGGGGCGCTCCACCTTCAATTGGAAGCTTGTCCCTGCCTGCCCACGCAACTTCTGGCTTACTTCCGCATTGTTTTTACCAGTCAAGTCTTGTCCGTCTATCTCCATGATGATATCTCCCGCTTTCAGTCCGGCTTTTGCAGCAGGTGTGCCTTCAAACGGTTCGGCAATGACAGAACGCTTCAACTTCGTATCATAAGTAATGAGTGAACCGATACCTCCAAAACTTCCCTTCACCATCTGTTCCAGTTCGCTTTGGTCCTCCTCCGGATAATATTCCGTATAAGGGTCTAGCGAGAAAAGCATATTGTCGATTCCTTCCCGAATTGTTTTATTCGGATCGATCGTATCAACGTAGAACATATCGAGTTCTTTCACAATCGCATTAAACGTATCCAGATTTTTAGCAATCTGGAAACTACGGTCGTCACCGCTCTTGAAACTAAAGAAAGCTACTACGGCTATCACGGCTACTGCAACAATAGCCACCCGCCCATTCAGCAATTTTTTCATACTTCTTTCAATCTAAATAAGTTGTAAAAGTAACTCAATCCCTGGTTATTCTGCCAGAACCCTGTTTATATTTAACTTAATTTCATCCCAACGCTCTTGCGGCATCGTTGTTCCAATCACCTGAATAACATTTCCCGAGAGAATGGAACCTATTTTTGCACACTTCTCCAGCGAGTATCCGCAGGTCAGTCCGTACAAGAATCCGGCGGCGAAATAATCCCCTGCACCGGTAGTGTCCATCACTTTCTCCACCGGAATGGCGGAAACCTTAATCTCTTCCGTCCCCTTACGGATATAAGAGCCGCTTGCACCCACTTTTACTATGGCTATGCTACACATCTTGGCGATGATGCGCAGAGCTTCTTCCGGCTCTTTGCCCGTGAAGGCTTTGGCTTCTTCTTCGTTGGCAAAGACGATATCCACATACTTATTTATCAGCGAAGAGAAAAAATTCAAATCACTGGCAACAATATTGTAGCTTGCCATGTCGAGACAGATTTGCAGACCGGCTTCTTTAGCCAGCTCAATGGCTCGAAGAATCATTTCGTGATCTTGCACCAAATATCCTTCTATAAATAGGTATGCATAACCTTTAAACATTTCCAAAGTCAGCTCTTCTGCCCGAAGAGATGCGGCGGCTCCCAGATAAGTGCCGAAAGTACGTTCCCCATCCGGTGAAATAAAAGCGGACGCTACTCCGGAAGGAAGGTGTTCGGAGGTCAATAACTTATCTTCGATATTGTTTTTTTGCAGATTCTCACGAAAAAAATCGCCAAACCGATCATTTCCTACTTTTCCGATAAAACCTGTTCCGGCACCCAAACAGGCCAATCCAAGTATGGCATTTGCCGCCGACCCGCCTGTTGCAAAGTGCGTTTTCATCTGTGAGAATTTCGTGTTAATCTGCTGTAACTTAGCATCATCAATAAGTTGCATACTCCCCTTTGGGAGTCCCATTTCATCCAAGAGAGTATCGTCTTTTAGGGTTGCAAGTACGTCTACCAGGGCGTTGCCCAATCCTATTATTTTGTCCATATGCAATATTTTTTTTGCAAAGATATTGCATATTTCAAAAAATCCTAGTACTTTTGCATCGCAATTAAGAAAAACATTCTTCCTTAGCTCAGTCGGTTAGAGCATCTGACTGTTAATCAGAGGGTCCTTGGTTCAAGTCCAAGAGGAAGAGCAAAAGAGAGAAGCCACCTATAAGGGTGGCTTTTTTGTTATTGATAGTTGTGCGCCGAATCACTGTTTGCTGTTTCGAATATACTATTTACTAATACCAATACCTTTCGCCTTAAAGCTGAAAAAGGGGAACTCTTGGATAAATCCATTCGTCCCCCTTCGGGTGCTAGACCTATAGATATTTTAGAAAGCAGTAAAGTAAGGCGAGGTGGTCTTATACCATTAAAATACAATATACCCCGCCTTGGGAGGGTTTGCCGATACCTCTACATTTATTTTGCTTATATATTTAATGACGCATATATACCAAATTGCAAACATTGAGGATGCCACAATAATAACTTTGCCGGATATTCTCAGCTTTTTCAAGAGCTAAAATATCCGGTCTTATCGTGCACAACCAGCAAAACAAGCATATGCTTTGAGAAGAAAAGGGCACTTTCATTATTATTCTTTCCATTTTATAGTAAAATTGCGGTTTGTGCCCTATTGCAAACCTATATAAATAAAAAAAGCGGTAGGGCATTTGCCTATCCGCAAGCGAGGGAGTCGAAGCCCTATACGCACAAACAGGAAATACCCCCCGCCTATAGCAGGGAGCATTCTTCTGTTTCACGTGCGTATTTTGAAATTTCGACTTTTCGCTTGCACAGAAATCAGCTAAACGCTTTTTTTGATTTAAAAATATAACTTGTCGATTAACGACGGTGCAAATATAATGAATTATTAAATCCAAATGCTTTTATTCCATTATTTTTTCTCGAATCTATTATATATCCTGCATTTTATTTCATTAACTGAACAAAATTGGATTTGACAAGGAAATAGACTACGTTTGTCAAAACCTCAACTAATTAACGAAACTATGGGTAAGAAAGTTATCATATTAATCCTAGCGGTTATTGCTTCTGCCACTACAGCTTTCTCGCAAACGAGTAAGGAGAAAGAGACTCTGAAACGTGACTCACTAAAGAGTAATGAACTTCTATCACCCGAAAATCAAGCCACAAAGCCCGTACTTCTACTGGATGCGGAAGAAAAAGGATTCGTGCTGAAAGGGCCTACACTGGACAAGAAATACACACAGTCGTCAGGATTAACGCCTGCAAGTCCCACGAAGGGAATATCCCCTTATTATTTCCGCTTTCCGGAGCTGCTAAAGAGAAATCCGACATTGACCGACTTCTACAATTTTGAGCAAATGCGCCTTTTCGGTTCATTTTATCTGATAGGCACCGGAGAAAAAAAGACCCATCCGGGATTGGGCGAGTTTATTTCCATCAACGGAGCCGTGCGGTGGGTTCCCTCTTCCCGTTTTTTCATTGAAGTCGGTGGGATGCTCAGCAAACAATACTATTCCGTATTACCCATAACCAGCCAGAACCTTGGCGGACTAAATGCAAGAATGCAGTATGACCTTAGCGATAAAATCCACCTCAACTTCTGGGGACAATACCTCATGTTCGGCAGGACTCCACCCCCGGCATACTTCCCCTTATTTCCCCATTCGGGTGTAGGTGCATCAATATCTGTCGATGTAAATAAGAATACGGATGCAAGCATTGGCGCAGAGTATCAGTACGATAATCAGTCCAAAACTTGGAGACTAGAGCCTATGGGGAGGGTTTCGGTACATTTTTAGAAAAGAAGAATATTCATACCGCAATCACTTTACTCCGCTACCGCCAAAGTCAGCACACTGATTCTTACGCCTTCAATCTCCACCAGTCTGGAAGCACACGCCACAGTGGTTGCCCCTGTCGTCAGTACATCGTCAACCACCAGTACGTGCTTTCCTTTCAGTGAATCAGCATGATGTAGCGCGAAAATTCCATCCACATTCTCCCAACGTTCAAAGGCCGACTTGCGCGTCTGCGTATCCGTATGTTTCTGACGTACTATCACTTCCGTATCAATGCAAATCCCAGTCACAGCACTGATTCCACGAGCAATCCATTCGCTTTGATTATAGCCGCGAATCCGCTGCTTCCGTTTATGCAACGGCACGGGGACTATGACATCAATTCCTTCAAAGAAACCGGATGCCGAAAGTTCGGATGCCATATACCGCCCCATGATAGCACCAACCTCCTTTTGTCCGCCATATTTGAGTTGATGGAGAATCTGCCGGAAGTCGCTTCCTTTCCGATAGAAGAAAAAAGAAGTAGCCCGCTCCAAGGGAATCTTACCCCAAAATAGTTGTTCCATCGGATTATCTTTCTGAAGATGATAATTCGTGCGCGGCAAGTTGATATTGCACATTGCGCAGATACATTCCTCCCCTTTCGCCAACGGTCTGTCGCAAACCACGCAGCAGCGGGGAAACAAAAGGGATATAAACGAATAAAGCCAGTCTTTTATAAGAAGTGTGTGTTTCATTAGAATCAGGATTTTACAGTTTGTCTGTGCGACTACAACCTTACATATTTAAAGGAGGAACTTCCGCCAGCAGTTTCAGAAACAGCGGGTGTAAATGCCCATTGGTTGCGATGATATGATGCCCTTCTATAAAATGTTCTTCACCATAGAAGTTGGTCACCCTACCTCCTGCTTCCATCACAATCAGAGCCGCTGCGGAATAATCCCACTTACCGATGAACGCTTCCGCCCAAGCGTCAAACCGACCTATAGCCACATAGCAGATGGCAGCGGCAGCGGAGCCATTCATGCGGATGCCTCCTACTAGTCCATAAAGCTGATCTATCAAGTGAAGAGCCGTTTGCTTGTACTGCAAATGATTATAAGGCAATTCGGTGATGACAAACGCATCTTTAGCATCCTGCACATTAGACACATGGATTTCTTCGCCATTCATAAAGGCTCCGCCGCCTTTCCAAGCATAGAAACATTCATCCCGACAGACTTCATAGACAACGCCTATAAGAAGTTCTGTTTTGCTTCGCAAGGAAATACACACACAGTAGGGCGCTTCATCATGGATAAAGTTAGTGGTTCCATCCAGCGGATCGATTACCCAGCAATATGTCTCGTTCTGATAGGTGGCAAAACCTTCTTCGGTGATAAATCCGGCTTCGGGCAAAAGTGCTTTAAGGGACTTGACTATTCGTATTTCTGATTCTTTATCCACATAAGATACATAATCGTGCGAGTGCTTCTCCACCACGCTTTCACGACGGAAGCCTTTCCGTTCTTCTTTCAAGAAATGCCCCGCTTCGGTGGCTATACGGCGTACATCGGCTGTGAGCTGTTTTAAATCTAACATTTTATTCTTAGTTTTAAAAGGAGCTTCGAAGGTATGGCTTTTCTCGCAAAAAACATAGGTTAAGAATTATATTTTCCAGTTTGATGCACAAATTAGCGTCTTTCTCTGAAATAATTAATAACTTTGGGTGCATAAATTAGTTCGAAGGATTATAGTGCTTCTTTCAAAGAACTATAGTCCTTTGAAAAGTACACTATAGTCAATATTGCGAAGAACTATAGTCCTTCGAATTAATTTATGCAGAACTGATAACTAATTACTAAACTACTAAAAACTAATTATAACATGAGCATTTACTACGACCTTTATCAAAGCGCTAACCCACTGAAGCGAGAAGAACAACAACCGCTCCATGCACGAGTTATTCCATCAGGCACCATTGATGCGAAGAAATTCACAGAACTGGTATCCAAAAGCAATGGCTTCAGTCAGGCTACCATAGACGGTTGCCTGCAAGCCGTCACAGAAGAGTTACGGCATTGGCTTTCACAGGGTTGGATTGTTGAAGTTGGAGAACTCGGATACTTCTATTTGTCACTTAAATGCGACCGTCCTGTCATGGAGAAAAATGAAATTCGCTCTCCCTCTATCCATCTGAACAAAATAAATCTACGCGTCAATAAGAAATTCCGCGAAAACTTGGAGCCACTACAGTTGGAAAGAATGGAATCACCTTATCGTGCCAATGGCAATAACAATGATGAACGATGCCGCGCCCTACTAACACAACATCTGGACGAACAGGGTTGCATCACCCGCGCCGATTTTATGAGACTGACCGGAGTAAGCCGGGACAAGGCAATAGAATTATTAAAGAAGTATCAAGAAGAGGGAATAATACGGAAATATGGTGGTGGTAAGACGGTGGTGTATTTAAAGAAATAACCGGGAATGAGAATCGTCCGAAAAAGACAGATAACTTCCCGATTAACACACAGAGGAGCTCTCATGTAAACATTAAAAAATACATTATAATCTATAGCTCAAAGCATTATCTCAAAATTAATTATTTTATTAACGCACTTATTCAAAATCGCTTGCACAGTAAATTCAGATACCATATCTTTGCATCGTGATCACAAAACAATAACTAGAATTAATAACCAATTAAACTATTAAAAATTATGGCACTGAAATATGTAGTCAAGAAAACAACCTTTGGCTTTGATGAGAAAAAAGCCGAAAAATATGTAGCAAGACCCTTCAACGTGGTAACTGTTGATTTCAAAATGCTATGCGATCAGGTAACAAGAGTTGGATTCGTTCCGCGCGGTACGGTAAAATCCGTCCTCGACGGGTTGATTGATTCACTAATCACTTACATGGAAATCGGAGCTTCAGTCAGTCTGGGAGAATTTGGCACTTTCCGCCCTTCATTCGGATGTAAAAGTCAAGATGAAGAAAAAGAAGTAACTGCGGAAACACTAAAGAACCGTAAGATAATTTTCACTCCCGGAAGTCTGTTTAAAGGCATGATAAAATCGGTAAGTATCCAGAAGTTAGAATTGTCAAATTCAAGCGAGCCCACAACGCCCGATAAGGGAAATGGAGGAAATGAAGGCGGTGGTGAAACTCCGGATCCGGCAGCATAATTGAACGCATCATTCATTAAAGCTTAACGACAAATCCGGCTTGAACGCAAATTCAAGCCGGATTTTTTTATTATCAATAACTACATTCTATCGTTCAACACTCTAATCGAATCGCGTTTAATGATAGTTGGTTTCAACAGTATTTCGGTATGCAACTCCGTCTCTTCCAAAATCTTCTGCATCAGCATTTTCACAGCGATAATGCCAATATTCTCCAATGGTTGGGCAATACGAGTGACAGGAGGATTGAGATAATCCAGATATAAGTTATCATCAAACGAGATAATCGACATATCTTGAGGGACTCGCACTTTATGCTCATTCAAAGCCTTGATAGCCCCCAAAAGGATTGTACTACTCAAAGCGAATATCGCAGTAGGCTGGATAACGGAACTCAAAGCCAGTTCTGTTTCGATATAACCATTCTGAATAGAAAACTCATGTCCTTTCACCATGGCATTTTCTAAACATTCTGCCTCTTGAAGTGCGTCCAGATAACCACGCACACGTTCTTTGGTAGTGATGGAGATACAAGGCCCCTGAATACAAAGAATTCTGCTGTGCCCTGATTCCAATAACAACTTTGTTGCCTGATAAGCTCCTACATAATTATCTGTAGACACATATGGCAATTTATGATTCTCAAAATATCGGTCTATCAGAATAATCGGAGTTTTGGAACTGATTTCCTCCAATTTCGAGGGGTTCTCGCCCGTAGGTACTAAAATAATCCCGTCAATCTTGCGGGACAACAGAGAGTCGATAGCTTTGTTTTCCTGTACAGGATCTTCCAACGTATCGATGAGCATGACAGTATAATTATAGTTTTGCGCTTCACGTATGACAACACTTGCTATGTTGGCAAAGAAAGGATTATCAATGTGCGGAACAAGAAGTCCTATAGTATATGTCGTGTTGTTGCGCAAACTTTGTGCAACTATATCCGGCTGGTAGTCTAATTCTTTAACGGTTTGCAGAATAACGTCCCTAGCCGACTGGCTTATTCTATACTTCTCCGATTTCCCATTTAAAACTCTGGAAATCGTGGAGATAGAGTATCCAGTCTTCTTTGATACATCAATCAGAGTCTTCTTCATTACTGGCTGTTTTTTGCAAAAATAACATTTTATTTTAAAAAAATGCAGGAATAATATTTTGTTTTCAAAATAATTTCTATATTTGCGCAAACGATTGCGCAGCACTCGTCACTCATTTCGCCTTAACACTTAATACTAATCATATGGACACAAAGAAGAAAATTGTAGTTATAGGGAGTAGTAATACGGACATGGTTATCAAATCAGACCGTCTGCCAAAACCCGGAGAAACAATCCTGGGCGGCAACTTCTTAATGAACCATGGCGGCAAAGGAGCCAACCAAGCTGTAGCTGCTGCCAGACTAGGTGGAAATGTGACGTTTGTATGCAAAATAGGGAATGATATCTTTGGAAATGAAACGATGGAAATGTTTCATAAAGAAAAGATTGACACGACCTATGTAGGCATCACCACCACAGAACCTTCCGGAATAGCCCTTATCAACGTGGACAAGAAAGGCGAAAACTGCATAGTAGTTGCCTCCGGAGCCAATAGCACTCTATCCGTTGAAGACATTCAAAAAGCAGAGCCTGCCATCAAACAGGCATCCATTGTCATTATGCAACTCGAAACGCCTATCGAAAGCGCGACTTATGCAGCCCGAATGGCAAAAAAAGATGGAATCACCGTTCTTTTGAATCCCGCCCCCGCTCCTGCCCAACCGCTCCCCGACGAGTTATTGGCTAATGTAGATATCATTATTCCGAATGTGACAGAAGCAGAAATTATATCGGGGATGTGTATCACTGATGACGAATCGGCCAAAGAAGCCATTCGCCATATTAGCGCCAAAGGCATAAAAACCGTCATCATCACTATGGGAGCCAGAGGAGCTCTCGCCTATGAAAACAACGAATTTATTCACATTCCAGCCTTCAAGGTGGAAGCCGTAGACACGACTGCTGCCGGAGACACGTTTTGCGGTGGGCTTTGCGTAGCTCTGTCGGAAGGAAAAAGTCTGAAAGAAGCTATTATTTTTGCGAGCAAAGCCTCCTCCATTTCTGTCACCAGAATGGGAGCACAAGTATCTATACCTTTGAGAGAAGAAATCGAATAATCATCCTTAATTCTGTTATTATGATAAAACAATGTTCTATCCATGGACTATTGACAGGTATGCTGTTGGTAGTATTCTCTTTGATGAGCAATGATGTTGTTGCCCAGAAGGCAATAAAAGGAACTGTTCTTGACGAAGCAAATGAACCGATAATCGGCGCAAGTGTACTTGTTAAAGGAACTACCAATGGTACTGTTACGGGAGTAGACGGGACTTTCAACCTGAAGGCCAACCCTTCGGATGTTTTAGTCGTATCTTATGTGGGATATTTCACTGCTGAACAGCAAATAGGCAATCAGACACAACTCGTCATCCGGCTTCGCGAAGATGCTAAAATGCTCAATGATGTTGTGGTAATCGGATATGGCTCTACTACCAAAAAGGAATTGACGGGCTCCGTCACCAGCATGAAAAAAGACGAGCTTAATCCCGGAACGTTCACCAGTGCCATGGGAATGCTACAAGGTAAAGTTGCCGGATTGCAAATCGTAAACCCGAATGGGGCGGATCCGACAGCCAATTATGAAGTACTGCTGCGCGGAACAAATACGCTCTCAGCCGGACAGGGCCCGCTTATCATCATTGATGGGGTGGCAGGTGCGGACATCAGAAACATCAATTTTCAGGAGGTGGAATCTATTGATGTATTGAAAGACGGCTCGGCTGCTGCCATTTACGGTACCAGAGGTACGAATGGGGTTATCATCGTCACCACTAAACGTGCAAGAAGTGGCAAAACAGAGGTTTCTTACGATGGACAATTCACGGTGGGAACGGTATCGCGCAGAGCAAAACCTTTGTCGGGAAGCGAATTTAAGTCGGTAATCAATGAATATCGTCCCGAATTGGGAAGTTATATCTTCGATAGTGATACGGACTGGTTTAAAGAGATTACTCAAACTCCATATAGCCATAAGCATAACTTGTCTATATCGGGAGGTTCCGAGAAGTTTTCACACCACACTTCTTTCAATTATGAGAAGAGCGAAGGGTTGCAGAAACGCAATAGTTCGGAGAAGATGATGGCACGAACCAACATCCGCCAGTCTCTTTTGGACAATTGGGTAGATTTGGATTATAATCTCAATATCATTCATCGTAAATACAATCCATCTTCTACAGGAGCTTTCATGCAGGCATTCACCCACAATCCTACAGAACCGGTTTATGATGCAAACGATACCGAATCAGGAGGATATAGCCGCATCAAGGCAATGTCCTACTTCAATCCGGTAGCCATGATTAATGAAAGAAACTTTGAGAGCAAGAATGACAATTACGGTGCAAATATCCGTGCAACATTAAACATATTGCCCATAGAAGGGTTGAAATGGGAAAACTTCATCTCCTATAATAAAGAGCAATATGAGACTCGCGAATATTATACCCATTATTATCCCAGTTTGATAGGTACGAACGGACAGGCTTTTATTGAAAACTATCAGGAAAATGACACGCAATATGAGTCTACCCTTAATTATATGAATAATTTCGGAAAACATTCTATACAGGCATTGTTGGGATACACATACCAATATTCTTATAGTACGACCGCATCGATGACCAATGCAGGCTTTGACTTCGACGATAACCTGACCCATAATATTGGTACGGGTACAAACCTGACGGAAGGTAAGGCCAGTATGTCATCAATGAAAGAAGACAATACGTATATCGGTTTCTTCGGGCGCTTCATGTACAATTATGACGATAAATACCTCTTATCCGCCTCTTTACGCCGCGACGGTTCCAGCCGATTCGGTGATAACAACAAATGGGGTTGGTTCCCGGCAGTCAGCATAGGTTGGCGCATCAATAAAGAGAAATTCCTGGCGGACGTTAAGTGGATAGACGATTTAAAATTAAGAGCTGGATTCGGTGTAACCGGTAATCAGGATTTCGCCAATTACAAATCTCTGATGATGATGACTACAGCCGGAAAGTTCTACTACAACGGCCAATGGATTAATACCTATCAGCCTGCAAGTAATGCGAATCCTGACTTGAAGTGGGAAAAGAAGGCAGAGTTCAATGTCGGAGTGGATATGACAATGTTTAATAACCGTCTTTCGTTCACATTCGATTATTACAAACGAACTACTTCCAACTTGCTCTACAATTACGTGGTTCCTACTCCTCCTTATGTATACAACACATTGTTTACCAACGTCGGTAAAGTAACGAATGAAGGAGTAGAGCTGACTCTATCCGGCACGCCGGTCAGCACCAAGGACTTCACTTGGAACACCACATTTACCGTATCTCATAATAAGAACAAATTAGTAAAATTCACGAATGATGAATTTACTAACGGTACCTACAAAGTAGGTTGGTCGACAAGTGGTGCCTGCTACACCCAACGTCTGATGGAAGGTCAGTCACTCGGAACATTCTATGGTCCTATCTGGCTCGGCACTGATACAGACGGGAAAGATGTACTGCTCGGACAAAACGCGGATGGTTCCGTACCGGAAGAAGAATGGGAAAAAATCGGCTGTGCCTATCCGGATGCAACCATTAGTTGGAGCAATACTTTCAGATACAAGAAGTTTGACCTGAGTTTCTCACTTCGTGCATCTATCGGTGGAGACATCCTTAATAATTATGCTATGGAATATGAGAATCTTAGTACCATCGGACTCAGAAATATTTCATCAAACTGGTTGTCGCAAACCAACTTTACCAGTACGACCTATAAGTATTCATCGAAATACGTAGAAGATGCCTCTTACTTGAAACTAGACAATGTTGCTCTTGGATACACCTGGGATTTTACATCTAAAATGATTAAAAGACTGAGGTTGAGTCTCACGGCACAGAATCTATTCTGCATCACCGGCTATTCCGGCGTCGATCCGGAAGTTGCACTCTCCGGTCTGCAACCCGGGATGGAAAGCCTAAGCTATTATCCACGTACCACTGAATTTACGTTCGGCGTCAATATAACATTCTAATAAATCCTGATTACCATGAAAAAGACAAATATATTAATAGGTTTCATTATCTGTATATTATCATACGGATGTACCGATCTCGGCGAAACGGTCTACACGGGAGTATCAATGAAAGACTTTTTCAAAAACGAAAAAGAATTGATAGCCAATGCTGGTAGAGCGTACACTAAACTACAAGGGTTCAATTCGGAACAGAGTTTATGGACGTTGCTGTTACAAGCCTCCGATGAATGTGCTGTGCCAGCTTGTGGAGGTTCGTGGTATAGCAACGGACGCTATGAAGAGATTCAGACCAACAAGATTCCACCCGCAAACAGACTGCTGACCAGAGGATGGAACTGGATATTCAATGGCATTGCTGCTTGTAACGAAATCATTTATGAAACAGAAATATCACCTATCCAGTTTGACGGAAAGGAGAAAATCATATCCGAGATGAAGATTTTGCGCGCTTATTACTACTATCAGGCTATATCTTGCTGGGGAAATGTTCCTTTTACAACGGACTATACGGAAACAGGTTATCCCGAACAACGTAGTCGCGAATATATTTTCAATTATCTGGAGAAGGAGATAAATGACAATATAGAATTTCTGGATAGAGAACCGTCGAACACCAACTATGGACGTATCACGCAAGCGGCCGCTTACTGTATTCTGGCAAAGATGTATCTGAATGCCGAAGCGTGGTTTGGCACCCCAATGTATGACAAGGCGGAGAAAGCCTGCAAGGATATTATGGATATAGGCAGCTACATCATTGAGGACAATTACTCTGCCAACTTTGATGTTAAAAACGAAGGTTCTAAAGAAAACATCTTTGTGATTCTTTACGATAGAGTTTATACGAGTGGCGACAGCAATGCATTTTATCTGCACACACTAACCCTCGAAGCTGCTTCGCAGGCAACATTTAATATCCCGGCTGCGCCGTGGTCGGGCTTCATCTGCCAACCGGATTTCTTCCAGACGTACGATGAGCAGGATACCCGCAGAAGCAATAGTTGGCTGTATGGACCTCAGGTGGACGTAAACGGCAATGCTCTTAATTTTGAATACACCCCTGTCTTCGCCGAGAATAAATATTATAACAGCAATGGCGGACGAGGAACGTTCGATGGTGCACGTTGCTGGAAATGGCACTATCAGACTGATGGTTCTTTAACGGAATATACAATCAGTATGGACAACGACTTTGCCATCTTCCGCTATGCAGATGTTGTATTGATGTATGCAGAAGCACTTGTGAGACAAGACCGGGCCAGTGAAGCTGTGCAAATTGCAGACTTCAAGAAAATACGTACCAGAGCCGGACTGAATGCTTACACTACTAACGAACTGACACTTGATGAACTTTATGCAGAACGAGGCAGAGAACTGGCTTGGGAAGGATGGCGCCATGAAGACATGATTCGTTTTGGGAAATACCTGAAAAAATATTGGGCGCATCCAGACCAAAGCAGTGAAACTTTCAGGAACGTATTCCCCATTCCGACGGACATCCTGAATGCAAATCCTAAATTGAATCAAAATCAAGATTACTAACAGCTAACTCTAATATATATATGAAAAAATTAATTCTTATTCTCATTATTACCGCTATCAATCTTTCGTTTGTCTCTGCGCAGAAGATATCTAAAGCAGAACTGAAAGATAAAATAGCCGGAGCCTGGATTGGGCAAATGGTAGGAAACATCTACGGATTGCCCTTTGAAAACAAATTTGTAGACGAACCGGCTCCCGAATCCAGATTTCCATTCGGATATACTAAAAATATAGATAAGCTACAAAAATACAATGGAGCATTCTCTGATGATGATACCGACGTAGAATACATTTATCTGCTATTAATGGAGAAATACGGTGTTGAACCGACCTATGCCAATATGCGCGAAGGATGGATGTACCATATCCGCGACCGGGTATGGCTGGCTAACCGAGCAGCTCTCGGACTTATGCACCTCGGCTTCACCCCTCCGTTTACGGGCGACATCAATTTAAATCCTCATTGGTATCAGATAGACCCTCAATTGATAAACGAGATTTGGGCTTATACAGCACCGGGAATGATTTCTTATGCCGCCGGCAAAAGCGACTGGGCCGCCCGCATCACGAGTGATTCATGGGCAGTATCCCCCACCGTACTGTATGGCGCAATGTATGCAGACGCCTTTTTCTGCAAAGATATTCGTAAACTTATCGAACGGGGATTAAAAGAGTTGCCTGCCGACGACAGATATGCCATCGCTGTAAAAGAAATGATTGATTTGCACAAGCAATACCCGAAGGACTGGGTGAAAGCACGCCAAATCATGGCTAAGAAATATTATACTGACGAACCCGCCATGACGAAGACCATCTGGAATGCCAATCTGAACGGACTGTGCGGAATTCTGGCGATGCTTTACGGTAACGGAGATTTTCAGCGCACACTGGACTTGAGTTGTGCCATGGGATTTGACTGTGACAATCAGGCTGCCACTATCTCGGGACTCCTAGGAATCATGTATGGTGCAAAATCTCTACCTGAAAGTCTGACAAAACCCATTGAAGGATGGGAAAAGCCTTTCAACGACCGTTACATCAACATCACCAGATATGATATGCCGGATGCTTCTATCGAAGACATGATTGAAAGAACTTACAATAAAGCCATCGAACTAGTATGTGCCAAAGGGGGTAAAGTAAAAGGAGATATGATACATATCAACCCGAAAGCGCAATTTATCCCTCCGATGGAATTTTGTATTGGTCCTCATCCTGATTTGGAAATAGGCCAGCCCACGGAATATTCTTTTGCTTGCAAAACAAACGAAAAATTCAATTGGAGTCTGGTTAAAGGAAATCTACCCGCAGGTGTTACTTTCCAAAACGGTAAACTGGCCGGTACCCCGACTGAAGCCGGAAAGTTCCCCATTACCCTTCAACTCAGCTCTGGCAAGAATACTATTACGAAAGATTTCGAGCTGTTGGTAAAGACTAAGAATATCGCTTCCAAAGCGGATACTATTTATGCCAATATACGCAAACTGAATGAGGAAGTACTCGACTCATGCTGGATTACATTCGGCAAACCGATGTATGCCACCAATGTAGAAGTTATCAATGATGGCATTAAAGATGGGGCCGGTTCGGTGTTCTACTCTCTGGCAGCCAAGAGCAACCTACCTAAGATAGATTATTTCGGATATGGATGGAACGAAGAGCATACTATTAATATGGTGGTACTGGATATGGGCTGCCTGGAAGAATTTGGTGGTTGGTTTACCTCACTCAACATCCAGTATCTCGGGAATGACGGACATTGGTATGATGTAGGCAAATTTAAGTCGACTCCGGAATTGCCCAAAACAGACATTGTTTTCTTCCAACCACCTTTTGCGCAGTATGTACTTGAATTTCCTACTGTCAAGACCAAAGGGATACGCGTGTTGATGGATGCTAAGGCGCAGGAACATTGGCATAAATACACAAAGAACGTTTCGTCATTCATCTCAATCACAGAGTTAGGAGTTTATGAAAAATAAATAAGATAAAAGATGAAAAGAATAATTGTCATATTCATTATAGGGTGCTTTTTCCTCAATGTGCAGGCACAGTCCGGGAAAACTTTAAAATTATCCGAAGAAGCACTTGCGGATAAGATTAAAGGCGGCTGGGCCGGGCAAACAATTGGGGTGGTTTTCGGAGCACCTACAGAATTTAAATTCACCGGAACCTATATACAAGACTATCAACCCATCCCATGGGCCGAAGGTTATGTGAAATATTGGTGGGAAAAGAAACCCGGTCTGTTTGACGATATCTACAACGACTGTACATTCGTTGAGGCTTTCGATGAACTAGGGTTGGATTGCTCGCAGGAAGAGTTGGCAAAAAGGTTTGCATTTGCAGACTATCACCTCGCTCATGCAAACCAAGCAGGCAGATATAACATCCGTCAGGGTATTATGCCACCAGCTTCGGGACACTGGCTGAACAACCCACACGCCGATGACCTGGATTTCCAGATTGAAGCCGACTTCATCGGTTTGATGGCTCCTGCCATGCTGCCTGAAGCATTGGATATCGCCTCGCGGGTAGGACATATCATGAATAGCGGAGACGGATTCTACGGGGGAGCTTTTGTTGCAGCTTTATATAGTTCCGCTTTCTATGAGAAAGACCCGGAAGCCGTTGTAAGAACTGCCATCTCCGTTATCCCCCAAGAAAGCACATTCCATCAATGCATTCAGGATGTCATTAATTTCCATTCCCTGCATCCCGACAATTGGAAAGATTGCTGGTATTTTCTGCAAGAGAAATGGAACTGCGACGTAGGATGTCCGAAGGGAGTATTCCTCAACTTTAATATCGACGCAAAGCTCAATTCAGCTTTCGTTGCATTGGCTATGCTTTATGGCAAAGGAGATTTCACCAATTCCATCGATATAGCTGCGCGGTGTGGACAGGATTCCGATTGCAACCCTTCCACAGTAGGCGGTGTATTGGGAGTCATGTATGGCTATAATCAAATCCCTTCATTCTGGCTAGACCCATTGAAGGAAGTCGAAGATTTCACGTTCGAAGGCACCGATATGTCTTTGGCAAAAGCCTATAAGATGAGTTTCGAACAAGCCAAACAATTAATTGCCAAAACAGGAGGAAAGGTGACTGACGGACAAGTTGAAATTCCCATCAGGCAAGCCGACGTGCTACCGCTGGAGCAGAATTTCGAGAATACATATCCGCTTTACCGGGAACGCAAAGACTGTTTCCTTACCGACACATTTGAATTTGACTTCAATGGAAACGGATTTGTGATTTGGGGAAATATCTGCTGTACCAAAAGCATTACACCCGATTATATAGACCGTGTTTCTACCCGTCATATCGGTTCAGAAGTATTCGGATTGGCTGAGCCTAACGATCCATACGTGGCAAAAGTAGAGATATGGATTGACGGGGAACTGGACCATGTTGCCTCATTGCCCATGAGAAACACTGATCGTAAAGTAGAGCCGGCATGGAAATACCTTATGCAAGAAGGGAGACACCATGTGAAAATGAAATGGTTGAACCGCAAAAAAGACTACATTATCCGCATCAACGATATAATGTACTACTCCGAGAAAAAAGAACATGATAGATTTTACTTTAACAAATAAGCTAAGATGAAAAAAATCCTGATAAATACAATTCTATTATTTACGTTCTCTTTGCCGGGAATGTCGCAAATAGAATATGGAAAGACAATTGAGATGAGCAAGGACGTCTTGCTCGACAAGATAAAAGGTGGTTGGGCCGGACAAACCATAGGATGTACTTATGGCGGTCCTACGGAATTTAAATATAGGGGTGCAATTATCCATGATAAGATTCCAATTATCTGGTACGATGACTATTGCAAAGACATCTTTGCCGAAGACCCGGGACTATATGACGATGTATATATGGACCTCACTTTTCTGGAAGTTATGCAGAAAGAAGGAATCAATGCTCCGGCAACATCTTTTGCCAAAGCCTTTGCGAATGCCGATTATAAATTATGGCACGCCAATCAGGCAGCCAGATACAATATATTGCATGGTATTATGCCTCCTGCCTCAGGACACTGGAAAAACAACCCTCATGCAGACGATATCGATTTCCAGATTGAAGCGGATTTCATAGGAATGATTTGTCCGGGCATGGTGAATACAGCTTCTGAATTTTCCGATAAGATAGGGCATATCATGAATTATGGCGACGGATGGTACGGCGGCGTATATATGGGAGCAATGTATGCATTGGCTTATGTTAACAGTGACATTTTCACAATTGTCACGGAAGCGCTCAAGACTATTCCCGAAAAGAGCAAGTTCCACCGCTGCATTGCAGATGTGATTAAATATTGGAAACAATATCCCGATGACTGGCGCCAATGCTGGTTGGAGATAGAAAACCGTCACGCTTTTGAGATTGGTTGTCCGGAAGGGGTATTCAATGCATTCAATATCGATGCAACGATCAATGCAGCCTATTGCGTAATGGGGTTGCTGTATGGAAATGGTGATTTCTTCAAGACAATGGACATTGCAACGCGATGCGGACAGGATTCCGATTGCAATCCGGCTACTGCCGCAGGAATCTTAGGAGTGATGCAGGGATATAAAGCCATTCCTGAATATTGGAAACCTGCTCTTGACAGATGTGAGAATATTAAGTTCCCTTACACCAATATTTCATTAAGTTCAGTCTACGACATCAATTTGAAGCTATTGAGTGATGTATTAAAAGCGAATGGAGGAAAAGTCAAAGGTGACAAGTACTACACTACCATTCAAAAGCCTGAAACCGTGGCATGGGAAGTTTCTTTTGAAGGACTGCATCCTTCCGAAAGAAGGGCTATCAAATATGATCTCGGTACAGAAAAGACGTTCGAATTTAATGGTAAAGGCGTTGTCTTAATGGGACTTATCAGGCAGGAAAGCAAAAATGCCGACAATAATTACGTTGCTATCCTCGAAGCCTATATTGACGGTAAGAAAATAGAGACGATAGAGATGCCTTATGACTATATTAAAAGGAAATATGACATTTTCTATAACTATGAATTAGAGGAAGGTCCCCACAAACTGGTCATCCGATGGATAAATCCTAACGAGCAATTTGCGGTGCAATGCAAGGATTTGGTGGTATATTCATCAAAACCTGCGGAGCCAATCAACCCCTATAAATAAAATAAATAGCCATGAATAGAAAACTACTCCTGCTGTTAGCATTATTGTTCCTATGCGGATTGTCGTCCTGCTCGTCAGATGATGGCAATCCGGGCGAAGGCGAACCGTCCGAAACACCGGAACAGTTCACCAAGCGATACAATCCCGACCAGAGCCTGTATAGCAAAATACTGGGACAAGAAGTTAAGTATTCCGTATTACTTCCTCAGGAATACCTGTCAGGAGATACGGAGAAATATGGAGTAGTTTTCCTTTTACATGGTTGGGGAGGAAATCAAAATTCATGGGGACCATCGGGGCTGAACATTCAAACCATTGCCGATGCGCTCGTCAATAACGGCAAGGTTCGCCCGCTTATCTATATCATGCCGGAAGGCTTCAATTCGTATTTCTGCAACCGCTATGACGGGAGGTTTAATTATATGGATATGCTGATTGAAGAACTTGTTCCCCTCATCGATAAGAGATTCAGGACTACAGCCCACAGAAAAGAAAGAGCTATCGCAGGATTCTCCATGGGTGGATTCGGGGCATTGAGCATAGCATCACAACATCCGGAAATATTCTCCGTATCAATAGGATTAAGTCCTTCGTTAAATACAGATGAGCAATATGCTTCTTTGTCGCAGGACGGATGGAATCTCCAATGGGGAAGCATATTCGGAGGAAGTGGGCAGACCGGAGCCAGCAGACTGACAAGCTATTATAAGAGCCAATGTCCGCTGCACTTTTTCAAAGACAAAGCAGCTTCTTCGTTTCAAACGATACGTTATTATATCGACTGCGGTGATGACGAAGAACGGCTATATGCAGGAAACGGAGCACTCCATTCATTAATGCGGGAAAAGAAAATCGGGCATGAATATCGTGTACGCAACGGAGCCCACACAGATAGTTACTGGCGGGAGTCTATGAAAGAAGCATTGCCTTTTATCGAACTTTCATTTAAAGGTGAAAGCTATCCGCAGGAGACACTGACGAGTTTCACTGAAGAATGGCACTCAACGAGTAAAACGATTGTGGCTGGCAACTCTGAGATTGAATTATGGATGCCGGACGATTATAATTCCGACCTGACATATAAAGTGCTCTATTACGGCAAAGGAAAAGGGAATGCTGATCTTACCACTAAGCAAGTGGCATTGGCTTTGGATTCTCTGATGAAGATAAAACGTATGATTATTGCCGGATTTGACGCGGAGACGGTTATTCGGAATGGGACAAGCTTTTCGGACATTACAGAGGCAGTAGAAAAGACGATTAGCACTAAAAGCGATTCTGATTTCAGATTAGGATTGGCATATGGTTCAAATGCTGATTACATCTACAATCAGGCGACAGGCGTTACACCCGCAATCAACTATTTCTTTGCCGAAGATGCCGATATCGCAGGCTTTTCCGCCGATAATACAGCCAAGTTATATTATTTGGATATCACGGACGAAGGCACTCATTACCATACTATGCTCACTTTATTCAATAGATTGCGTGATGTGGATGCCCCAGTGCAATATCGTGTGAGAAACGGGACGGATAGTCCGCAGTCTGCTATGACAGGAATTTATTCGATGAGTTATTTTATTGGCGAACAGTTAATAAAGAAATGATATGAAAAGAATATGGCTATATATTATCTTGGTTCTATCCGGCATAGATGTGCTCCGTGCGCTTCCCATAGAAAAAGAAGGTCTGAGTGTATACAGTCCGGCTTTGAAAAAAGAAGTATCCTACTCCATCGTCCTACCGGAAGGTTATGAAGATACGAATACGGAATACCCGGTTCTATATATGCTTCATGGCATCGGTGGAGATAATGCCAGTTGGCTCGAATACGGCAATGTCGCCCGTGTCATGGATAGCATGGTGAAAGCCGGAAAGATTCAGCCTTTTATTATGGTAATCCCCGATGGATATTTATCATACTACAGTGATACCTACGACGGAAACTTTCTTTACGAGACATTCTTTATCAAAGAATTGGTTCCTTATATCGATGCTAAGTATCGCACCCGGAGAAATAGTGCATCACGTTCAGTAATAGGCTTTTCGATGGGAGGATTCGGAGCATTATCCATTAGTCTGCGAAACCGTAATTTATTCGGCTCTGTCGTTGCCCTGTCTCCATCTATCCGAACAGAAAAGCAATATATGTCGGAAGGACCGCAGAAAGAGTGGGACAATCAGTGGGGAAGGATTTTCGGAGGTGAAGGAAAGAAGAATCAAGAGCGGCTGACTAGCTATTACAAGAAACATTCGCCTTACCACATTCTATCCAACCTGCACAATGACGATTTAAAAGGATTTGGTATCATGCTGGATGTTGGAGACAAAGAAGGAACCCTATGCGAAAGCAATGAAGAACTCCATAGGCTTTTACTTAACAAAGGAATATCTCATGAATGGGAAGTACGGTGCGGCGGACATGATTTCAATTGCTGGAATACAGCACTGCCCAAAGCCTTCAGATTCATACATAAATATTTCGGCGAGGGAACTATAAGAGATAGAAAGCCGAATGGGGAGAGGAACATAGCTTCTGTGACTACATTAGCCGATGCTATGGTCTATTATCCCGAACAAGCAAAAGGTAGTTCCAGAAAATACCCTGTTATCTACATACAAGGCAACATTGAGAAGCAACAGCAACAAGCTTTGGCTAATCAGTTTCGCCGAATGGTGGAAGATAACAGAACCTGGCCGGCTGTACTTTGTTTCGTTAACGCCGATAAAAACTTATCTGAAATAATCGTCAACATCGAGAAGCAGCTAACCGGGATAAGAAACTCTCAACGCATGAGGGCATTGATTACTATCGGGGAGGATATGAAAGAGAATACAAAGGTCCTTCGGAAAGAGAATTTGTTCACCGGCATCGTTTGTGCGAACGCCGTAGCAGATGAGACGGATGCCGAAGCTTTTGTAGAAGCAGTCACCTCTCACCAGAGGTATCCGAGATGCTGGATTGAGGTGATGCCTGAACTGAAAGAGTATGGATTTAGCAGCAACGTGCATATTCTTTTGAAGGAAGCAGACCGGGAACATGAGTTCCGGTCGAGAAAAGGAAAAGGAACCGATATCTTCTCTTACTGGGAAGATTGGATTACTTATTTAAACAACAGGATTCATGTTTAACAATTAAAGACTAATAGTATGTTCACAGTAAACAGTTATTCATTAGCAGTTATTTTCTGCATCGTAACTATGATTTGTTGGGGTTCTTGGGGCAACACCCAGAAACTTGTTTCCAAGAATTGGCGTTATGAACTTTTTTATTGGGATTATGTCATCGGAATGGTAGTATTCACTATTCTGTTGGGGTTCACCATGGGCAGCTACGGAGATACCGGACGCTCATTCACCGAAGACCTCAGTCAGGCATCGGGCGATTGCATCGGATGGGTGCTTCTGGGCGGAATCATATTCAATGCTTCAAACATTCTTCTCTCGGCTTCCATTTCATTGGCGGGTATGTCCGTAGCCTTTCCTTTAGGAGTGGGCATCGCTTTGGTATTAGGAGTTATCGTCAACTATCTGGGAATCCCATCCGGAAACCCTTTATTGCTATTCGGTGGTGTAGCGCTTATTGTGATTGCCATCATCTGTAATGGCGTTGCTTCCGGAAAAATGCAGAAGGGTGAGGAAGGCAAGAAGAATAATAAGAAAGGAATTATCATTGCTTTGATTGCCGGTGTGCTGATGTCCTTGTTCTACAGATTTGTAGTGAAAGGTATGGATGTAGAGAATTTCAACGCTCCTGCCGTAGGAATGTTGACTCCTTACTCTGCTATCTTTATTTTCTCCATTGGAGTACTATTGAGTAACTTTATCTTCAATACGTTAGTGATGAGATTCCCATTTGTAGGAGAAAAAGTGAGCTATTCGGAGTACTTTAAAGGAAACGCCAAAACCCATATATTCGGTATGTTGGGCGGAGCAATATGGGCACTGGGCACAGCTTTCAATTATATTGCATCCGGTCAGGCTGGTCCGGCAGTATCCTACGCACTGGGACAAGGTGCACCGCTGATTGCCGCTATCGGTGGAGTATTTATCTGGAAGGAATTTAAAGGATCAACCAAATCCGTCAACCAACTTCTGGCTTTGATGTTCCTCTTCTTCGTGGTAGGTCTGGGAATGATAGTAGCAGCCGGAAATTAATTAGCAACCTTAAATAGAATAACATGAAAAAGTATTTCTACCTATTAATCGCATTGACAGCCATACTAAGTACGGCTGCTTGCAGTGATGATGACAATCATCCGAATAAAAACGTTCTTGATACACCGTCATTGACCGTTCCTGACGTAAAAGAAAGCTCCGCTATTGTGACTTGGCAAGCTATCGGGAACGCTACGACGTATCTATATAGCCTGAATAACGGTAGCGAACAGAGCACTGACCAGAATACGGTTCAACTGACAGGCTTAGAACCGGAAAAGAGCTATACCTTCAGGGTGAAAGCTCAAAAAGCAGGCTCTATCTATTTTGAAGATTCCGAATATGCAGAGGTAACCTTCACTACGACTTCTGAAGTAACAACCTATCGGATAGCTACTTTTGCAGATGATTGGGATAAATGGTACTACGAATATAACGATAACGGTACGGTGAAGAGGATATACAGACTATATAATGAAGAACTGGACAGGGAATGGTTATTTGCTTACGAAGGGAATACTATCACTGTGACAGGAAGAGACAATTATAGTATGACCTTAAACGAGCAAGGATATGTTGCCACCTTTGTGAGCGGTTCGAATACGTACGAATACACTTATAACGAAGACGGCTATATGACAAAAGCTGAAAAGAATGGTAATATATCATCCAACATTGTTATTGAGAATGGCAACATCATGCAATGGACCCGATTCTCTGATGGGGCTGAGCAATTTAAAGTTCAGACTTATTCGGCTATCCCCAATGTAGGAGGTGCACATTGTATTTATGCGGAAGGCAGCGGACCGAGCCGTTGGTTAGTTGAAACAGGACTGTTTGGAAAGGCTTCTGCCAGTTGCCATACCAGTAGTGGTTGGCAGCATTCTTCTGTTGCCTCTACATATACATTTGAATATGATGAGAATGGCTGTATCAAAGAAGAGAGCAAGGACTATAACGGAGATGTTGAAAAGTTCTATTATACATATTTCTCAGAATAACATCGACCAGAGTAATTAGTTATTTCATGAGGGTGCACTTTCAAAGACACACCCTCATGAAATGATTATAAACAGTTTACACCTTTATATCCAGCAAAACTTCCCCTTTTGCATTCAGCACCTTAATCTTCATCTCATCTTTCTTCTTCTCCAGAATCATCACCGTAGCACCATCCATCCTATATCCGCCGCCGATGATAACCGGATAATTATTTCCCAACTCACCCTTCGGATGATAAGCATATTTATGAGTATGTGCATTCAGACTAACATTGAAAGGGGCTTTCTCCAGCAATTTAGTCCACAGGTCGGCACAAAGATTCTCACCGTCATTTCCATAGAGCGGAATATGATGGATAAGGACGCGTTTCTTCGCTTTCTTGAAATCTTTGGAAGACAACTCCTTTTTCAAGAAATCCACCTGTTCATTGCGCAGTTGCGTGAAGTCATTCAATCCGTAATACACCCAATGAGTATCCAGTTTATCCTCTCCGCAATCGAGCATGACGATGCGGGTGTCTCCCCAGTTGAAAGAACCGTAAGTCTTGTCTCCTACATAATCGTAATGATCGCGCAAACCGATAGAGTAAGCATTTCGTATTTCATGATTGCCGCGCATGAAGAAAGTTGGGATACAATCTCCGCGAACTCCTTCGGTAAGCTCGCTGATAAAAGTAGTTGCCTGATTGTGGTCGACAGGATCGTCTACACAGTCGCCATTGAAAACAACGAAGTCATAGTCGATATTCTGAATTTGCTTGCACAAGGCACGGAAGGTGTTCGTATGCTGGTGCAAGTCATTGAAAACAATGGCAGTGAAAGTCTCCGTATCTGCTGCAGGAAGGGTAAACTCACTGAAATCCGACTGTGCAGTATTGCCGAATACTTTCTTATATGCCTGATAGAGCAATATTTCTTGCGAACACACACGATAGTAATATTTCTGTCCGGGTTGCAAGCCGTCGATGCGTACCTTATGCAGTTTATTGTTGCACACCACCTGTCCGTCTACAATGTTACGGGCACGCTTCAGTTGAGTTGTATCCGTGCCGTATTCCACCCAGCAATAAGCGGGAACGGTGGTTTCCCACATCACAGTAATGCCGTTGCCAACAGGATTCTGCAAGTAGGGCTTGGTGCGGAATATTTTATCCGCCTTTTCAGCCGTGCGCAGCACCACAAGCAGCGGGCGATGGTCGGATGCTACCGGTTCATTCAGCACTCTTGCCGATATAACGGCAAATCCGGCAGCATTCTGTTTGAGCGTTGCAATATAGTCTATAGTTTCCTTCGGTTCGGGAGCAGGGAAAGTAGGCTGTTTCGGATTAGAGATAATCTGGTATTCCTTTTGCAGTTCTTTTATAAATGCAGATTCCGGCTCGGCATTCATGTCTCCGGCAAGGAAGAAAGGCTTCTTACTACTGTCGGCAAAAGTTTTCAATACCTTTAGCGACTCCATACGGTCTTCTTCGGTAAGCGACAAGTGCGTGCAGCAATAAATGTAATCTTCAAATTCCGCCAGAATCAATGTACGCGCTTCTTCTCTGCCGGGCAGCGGCATGGTTTGCAGACGAATGGGGGCTTGTTTAGTCAACAGTCCCACTCCGTATTTTCCTCCATCGTAGTCGATAGCCGGGGCAAAGTAGGCGTGCATCTGGGTGCGTTCGGCTATTTCGCCGAGCACATACTTTTGTCCGCTCCGGTGGGTCATGCTGTCCACTTCCTGCACCGCCACAACATCGGGGGAGGCATTGTTAATCACATTGGCTATACGTTGGAAACTGCGGACATCATCCATTCCATTCGCATTCTTGATGTTGTAAGTCATCAGTCTCAGTGTATTCTGAGCCTGCGCTGAAAGAATAAACAGACTAGCTATAGCCAGTAAAAAGGTCTTTCTTGTGTTCATCATAAGGCATTAATTATTAAAAGCCTCAAAGGTAAGAAAAAAACAAAAAAGCCACAAAGATATAGCTCCATACCTTTATAGCTTTTATTCATAGTAGCCAGTCTGTTCTTTTCAGACGACTAGCAAAATGACAATCAGATGACTCCCCTCACCCGGTCGTCGAATGCGGAAAGTGCAGCTTTCGCCCCTTCGCCCATAGAGATGATAATCTGTTTGTAGGGCACGGTGGATACGTCTCCCGCTGCATAGATACCCGGCACATTGGTGCGGCAATGCGTGTCAATGACGATTTCACCCGGACGGTTCGTCTCCACCACATCACGGAACGCGCTGCTGTTGGCAGACAGGCCGATTTGCACAAATACGCCATCCAGTTCCACCAGCCGTTCTTCTTCCGTCTTGCGGTCTTTGATGCGCAGGGCAGTCAGTTTGTCTCCGTTTCCTACAACTTCGGTAGTCTGCGAGCTTACGAATACTTCTACATTCGACAGAGTTCTAAGCCGTTCCTGAAGTACATTGTCCGCTTTCAGTTCATCCATAAATTCAAAGACGGTCACTTTAGAGCAGATGCCTGCCAGGTCGATGGCTGCTTCGATGCCGGAGTTTCCTCCGCCAACAACGGCTACGTGCTTACCTTTATAGAAAGGTCCGTCGCAATGCGGACAGAAAGCGACTCCACGACCGATATAATCGTTCTCGCCCGGGACATTCAGTTTACGCCAACTTGCGCCGGTAGCGATAATCAATGCCGGAGCCAAGAATCTTTCGCCCACGGAGGTTGTTATCAACTTGTCTTTCCCGGTAACTTCCACTTTCTCTACCCGGCGATGTTCGAGCAAGTCCACAGGATAACGCATCAGATGAGTTTTCAGATTATCGGCAAGTTCGCTTCCCGTTGTCTCGGGGACGGAAATCAGGTTCTCGATGCCTACCGTTTCTTTCACTTGTCCGCCTACGCGCTCGGCAACGATAGCTACACGCAATCCTTTACGAGCTGAATAAATGGCTGCCGACACTCCGGCAGGACCACCACCGGCGACAATCACATCATACTCCTTTACGTCCGCTTCTACTTTGGTTTCATCAATGCCATACTGTGTTTCCAACTTTGAAAGCAGTTCGCCAAATTCACCTCGGCCTACATGAAGCAACTTTCCATCGGCAAAGACGGAAGGCACGCCTTGTATCTTCAATGCGTCCACTTCATCCTGATAGAGCGCGCCATCCACCATTTCATGGGTGATGGAAGGATTGAGCGTAGTCATTGCATTGAGAGCCTGCACCACATCGGGGCAGTTGGTACAAGTGAGCGAAACATACGTCACGAGATGAATCGGGCCGTTCAATGCTTTTACGCGGTTGCACACAGCCTCATCCGGGAAGTTCTTTCCCTTCCCGTCCAGATTGAGGATGGCGAGTAGCAAGGAAGTGAATTCATGCCCGTTGGGAATGGCACGGAATGAGATTCCCGTAGGATTGCCGTTCTTCAATATAGTGAATTTGAATCCGTTCGCTTCGTTCACCGTGCAGGTGATATGGTCGGAACAGGCAGCTACGTCTCCCAGAAGTTCCAGAAGCTCTTTTCTGCTTTCGTGTTGCGACGATACGTATATATCAAAAATAAAATCAGCCTCCAGTCCGGCAAAAATACCTTTCAATTGTTCTTTTAATGCAGAATCTAACATAGTTGTTCCCCTTTCATTCTTTTAAAAAAGGCCGGCAGCGAACACGTTACCGACCTTTTACGCACATTAATCAAAATCTATCAAATTTTACCAACAAGGTCAATGCTTGGTTTCAATGTTGAGTCACCCTTCTTCCATTTTGCAGGGCAAACTTCACCGTCGTGGCTGGCTACAAACTGTGCAGCTTCTACCTTGCGAAGCAATTCGCTGGCGTCACGGCCGATGTTGTTATCATTCAGTTCTACAACTTTAATCTTTCCTTCGGGATTGACCACGAACGTGCCGCGATATGCCATTCCTTCTTCTTCGATGTATACACCCAGCGCACGGCTCAGAGCACCTGTCGGGTCTGCCAGCATCGGGTACTTAATCTTACGGATGGTTTCGGAAGCATCGTGCCATGCTTTATGCACGAAGTGTGAGTCGGTGCTTACCGAGTAAATTTCTACGCCCATTGATTGGAACTGGTCGTACTTTTCGGCCATATCTACCAATTCCGTAGGACATACGAAGGTGAAGTCGGCAGGATAGAAGAAAAGGATTGCCCATTTACCTTTCAGGTCGTTGTTGGTTACAGTCTTGAAAGCTCCGTTTTGAAAAGCCTGAACGCTGAATTCAGGAAGTTGAGAATTTAAAATTGGTTCCATAATCTTTATTGCTTTTATTGTTATTAATTGATTTGACTTATAACAGTAGAAACATCGTTTTGTTTTTTGTTTCTGGTGCAAAGATAGGGGTGTGGGAGCTGCGCTGCAAAAAAAGGCCAATCGAATAATTCTATGTGCTGATAGATGAAAGTTATATGTGGTGATGCGTTGGGGAATGTATCCGTGATTTTAAGATTATCCAGTATCTAGCTTAGCACAAACTAGAAGTTAACCTTATAAAGTTTGTCGTTTTTACTTTTTTAGGTACATTTGCCCTCATTAAAACAAGAATGCAGTATCTGCCTAAGAATTATGAAACATCCTCTAGCCCAATTCCGATATTGTCCCGAATGTGGTTCTTCCCACTTCGAAGTGAACAACGAGAAATCAAAGAAATGCGCCAATTGCGGCTTTGTTTATTATTTCAATCCATCGGCCGCTACGGTAGCACTGATTCTGAATGAGAAGAATGAATTGCTCGTCTGCCGCCGTGCCAAAGAGCCTGCCAAAGGTACGCTCGACCTTCCCGGAGGATTCATTGACATGGGCGAGACAGGAGAAGAAGGAGTAGCCCGCGAAGTTCTGGAAGAGACAGGACTGAAAGTAAAAGAGACTTCTTACCTATTTTCTCTTCCCAACATATACGTCTATTCCGGTTTCCCCGTTCATACACTCGATATGTTCTTCCTTTGCACCGTAGATGACACCAGCCACATCGCGGCAATGGATGACGTGGCAGATTCTTTCTTCCTGCCACTTTCGGAGATTCATCCGGAGGAGTTCGGACTGGATTCGATACGAAGAGGACTGATTCGGTATCTGGCACAAAAGAGATAAGATATGCTTGATGAACGGGCATGAATCTGCGAACATACCGAATGCGGTTCTGTTCTATTTATAAGATTTCCTCTTTTGATGGTCCTGAAAAACAGCATCAAATAGAAGATTTATTGCATATTTGGCTGCAAGAATATACAGTTTACCCTTTCATTTATGCATAATAGCACCAAGAAAATGCATAAACATCAGTGATATCCGAATGGTTTCTCACCGAGGAGCGAGTAGTTCCTCACCGGGAAACAAACAGTTCCTCACCGAGAAACCGACAGTTTCATTGCTTGAAACTAAAAGAAGAGCACTTTCACCCCTATTTCTCCTCTATTTGTGCTCGGATTCCTTCAATAGTCGTTCTTTCATTCTGAAACCGATTCCGCTTATTAAGGCTACTAAATCAGCATTATTCAGTCAGCAACACCTCCTTTTAACATCAAATAGTGTTTATACAAAGCTTTACCACAATTAGCAAACAAGATTCCTGCCCATTTTCCGATTCATTCCTATCCAAGCCCGTATATATCCAATTACAGAACTAAAAAATATTCGTTTTCCCAGTAAAGACGTTTTTTTAATACTGATGTTCTAAATAAGACATTACTCTATTACCCAACATAGACAAATTATCTACTCATTATGAGGAGAATATCAGAAACCATTGTATCTTTGTAACCGTCATTAATTTAATGGCCATTAAATTAACCGATGCGTAAACACCCGAATATGAAAAAAGAAATTACTAGACTCATTTGCGCCGCTATCTGCTGCACACCGATGATAGGATTTGCGCAGACAAGTGATAAATTCACTTCATCTGACAACCTTTACAAAGAAGGGAAAGAACTTTTCCAAGAGAAGAACTATGCGGCAGCCGTGCCCGCGCTGAAAGCTTTTGTGAAGCAAAAACCGACAGCCAGCCTGAGACAGGAAGCAGAGTATATGCTCGTCAGCTCGGCATACGAGTTGAAGGACAAAAACCGGATTGAACTGCTGCGTAAGTACCTCGACCAATATCCCGACACTCCCTACGCCAACCGTATCTACTCGCTATTGGCTTCCTGCTACTTCTACGAAGGGAAATATGATGAGGCAATGGCACTCTTCAACTCCACCGACCTCAGCCTGCTGGGCAATGAAGAACGGGACGACCGCACCTATCAGCTAGCCACTTGCTACCTGAAAACGAACAATCTGAAAGAAGCTGCCATCTGGTTTGAAACCCTTCGCGCCAGCAGCCCCAAATATGCAGACGACTGCGATTACTACATCTCCTACATCCGCTATACGCAAAAACGTTACGACGAAGCCTTGAAAGGTTTTCTGCCCTTGCAGGACAATCCGAAGTATAAAGCTCTCGTACCTTATTATATAGCGGAAATTTATGCCATCAACAAGAACTATGACAAGGCGCAAATCGTAGCACAGAATTACCTGTCTGCCTACCCCAACAACGAGCACGCCGCCGAGATGTACCGCATTCTGGGAGATGCCTACTATCACTTCGGACAGTACGACAAGGCAGTAGAAGCCTTCAACAGCTATCTGGATAGAGATAAGTCCGCTCCCCGCCGCGATGCCCTCTATATGCTAGGGCTTTCTTACTACCAAACGAAGGTATACTCCAAAGCTGCCGAAACATTGGGCAAAGTAACTACCACCAACGACGCCCTGACACAGAACGCCTATCTGCATATGGGACTCTCCTACCTGCAACTGGCAGAAAAAAACAAAGCCCGCATGGCCTTCGAACAAGCAGCCGCCTCCAACGCTAATATGCAAATCAAAGAACAGGCTGCCTACAACTACGCCCTCTGCCTGCACGAAACGTCCTTCTCCGCTTTCGGTGAATCGGTAACCGCTTTTGAGAAGTTCCTCAACGAATTTCCAACTTCTCCGTATGCGGAGAAAGTGAGCAGCTATCTGGTAGAAGTGTACATGAATACCCGCAGCTACGATGCCGCCCTCAAATCCATCGACCGCATCGCCAAGCCAAGCGCGCAGATACTCGAAGCCAAACAGAAGATTCTCTTCCAACTGGGCACGCAATCCTTTGCCAACGCCGACTTCGAACAGGCTCTTAAATACCTCAACCAATCCATCGCCCTCGGACAATATAACCGTCAGACCAAAGCGGACGCGTACTACTGGTGCGGAGAATCTTACTACCGCCTCAACCGGATGGTAGAAGCCGCCCGCGACTTCAACGCCTACCTGCAACTCACCACGCAGCCTGATAACGAAATGTACGCCCTTGCCAACTACAACTTGGGTTACATCGCCTTCCACCGGAAAGACTACACGCAGGCCGGCAACTACTTCCAAAAGTACATCCAACTGGAAAAAGGCGAGAATGCAACCGCCTTGGCAGATGCCTACAACCGCATCGGCGACTGCCATCTGCACGTGCGCAACTTCGACGAAGCAAAGCACTACTATTCGGAAGCAGAGCAAATGAATACTCCTTCGGGAGATTACTCTTTCTACCAACTGGCGCTTGTATCGGGCTTACAGAAAGACTATACCGGAAAGATTACCTTACTAAACCGATTGGTAGGCAAATATCCGACCTCGCCTTATGCCGTGAATGCTATTTACGAAAAAGGCCGTTCGTACGTGCTGATGGACAACAACAATCAAGCAATAACTTCCTTCAAGGAACTGCTGAACAAATACCCCGAAAGCCCGGTTAGCCGGAAAGCAGCGGCGGAAATCGGCTTGCTCTACAATCAGAAAGGGGATTACGACCAAGCCATCAACGCCTACAAACAAGTTATCGAGAAATATCCGGGCAGCGATGAAGCCCGACTGGCTATGCGCGACTTAAAGTCGATTTACGTAGACCTCAACCGTATTGACGAATTTGCCGCTTTGGCAAACGCCATGCCGGGGCAAATCCGCTTCGATGCCAACGAGCAGGACTCTCTGACTTACGCTGCCGCTGAAAAGATTTATATGCGCGGCCGCACGGAAGAAGCCAAGAACAGCCTCAACAAATATTTGCAGTCTTTCCCCGAAGGTGCTTTCAGCCTGAATGCACATTACTATCTTTGCCAGATTGGGAACGAGCAAAAGAACTATGACATGATTCTTCTCCACTCCGGCAAGTTGCTCGAATATCCCAACAATCCGTTTGCCGAAGAAGCGCTTATCATGCGTGCCGAAGTGCAATTCAACCAGCAGCAGTTGGCGGAAGCATTGGCAAGCTACAAGATGCTGAAAGAGAAAGCAACGAATGTGGAAAGACGCCAATTGGCGGAAACGGGCATTCTGCGCTGCGCTTACCTGTTGAGAGACAACGTAGAAACGATTCAGGCAGCCACTGATATATTGGGAGAAGCCAAACTGAGTCCGGAGCTGAGAAACGAAGCGCTCTACTACCGCGCCAAGGCATACGTGCTGGAGAAAGCGGACAAGAAAGCTGTGGACGACTTCCGCGAACTTGCCAAAGATACCCGTAACTTATACGGAGCGGAAGCAAAATATCTCGTAGCACAATCGCTATATGATGCCAAAGAATATGCTGCTGCTGAAAAAGAACTCCTCAACTATATAGAACAAAGTACGCCTCATGCCTACTGGCTGGCACGTAGCTTCGTACTTCTGTCGGATGTTTATGTCGCTATGGGTAAAGAACTTGATGCACGCCAATATCTCTTGAGCTTGCAGCAGAACTACCAAGGCAATGACGACGACATCGAAAGTATGATTGAAAGCAGACTTGAGAAGTTGAAAGTTGAGAACTAAGAGAAGTTGAAAGTTAAAGGTTAATAATCAACAGTTGAGAATAAAATATAGAAATTTATGAAACGAATCAATTATATAGCAGGAGCCTTTACAATGACGTTGGCAATGTCAACACCCGCCAGTCTCCAAGCCCAGACCACCCAGCCGAAAGATACGACAATGAATCGTACAGTGGTTGTGGAACAGGAATACAATCCGGACATCATGGACGCTTCCAAAGTGAACGTCCTACCCAAAGTGGAAGAGCCTACCGTGAGCAAGAAGGAAGTGGAATATGCCACTACTTATTTCCCCGCCACATCCATCCCGGCAGGGCTGATGCGTCCTTACACCGGAAAAGAAATTCAGCCCGGCATCACTCCCGGATTCATACGTGCCGGATACGGCAATTATGGCAACTTGGATGTGCTTGCCAATTATCTGTTCCGTTTGTCGGATAGAGACAAGTTGAACGTTCGCTTCCAGATGGACGGGATGGATGGCAAACTGGACAATATCCCCTTTGCAGACCCGGAAATAAAGAAGTGGAACGCCTTCTATTACCGCACCCGCGCCAACGTGGACTATACGCATCAATTCAATAAAGTAGATTTGAACATCGCCGGAAACTTCGGATTGAGCAACTTCAACTTCAAGCCGGAAAGTGTGAACAGCAAGCAGAAGTTTACTTCGGGTGATATACACGCCGGGGTTCATTACAGCGACGAGACAGCTCCGCTACGCTTCAATGCCGAAACGAATTTGATGATGTACGAACGTCAGCACAATATGTTCAACGAAACAGACCCCAAGACTGCCCTCAAAGAAACCATCGTCCGCACAAAAGGTGATGTCACGGGAGCCATCAGCGACCAGCAGCTTGTAACTATCGGACTGGAAATGAATAACTTCTTATACAGCGGATATACGAAAGACTATGCTACGCAGGATAAGTACATCAAGAACTATACCACCCTTCTGCTGAATCCGTATTATGAACTGGATAGTGACGACTGGAAACTTCACGTCGGTGCCAATGTCGATTTGTCTTTCGGGTTCGATAAGTCCTTCCGTGTTTCGCCGGATGTAACGGCTCAGTATATCTTCTCCGACAGCTATGTGCTCTACGCCAAGGCAACGGGTGGCAAGCTGCTCAATGATTTCCGTCGACTGGAGACTATCTGCCCCTATGGCGAGTTGCCGGAAGCGAGTATTGATGCCGCTGGATATGTGCAGCGTCCATACGATACGTACGAACAAGTGAACGGTACGGTCGGATTCAAGGCAAGCCCCTATCCGGGACTTTGGTTCAACGTATTCGGAGGTTATCAGAACCTTAAAAACGACTTAGCATACATTGGCACCGGGATACTCACTCCCAATCAATTTGAATCTTATCTTAGCTTCGCGCAAAACAATACGGATAATTTCTATGCCGGAGGTGAAATAAACTACGATTACAAAGATATCCTGTTCCTGTCTGCCAAATACACATACCGCAAGTGGGACAGCAAAGCGAATGAACTTCTTTTGGCCGTGAAGCCTGCCGGCGAGATGTCTTTCAACGTCCGTGTCCATCCGTTTGCCGCTCTGAATCTGAACGTCGGTTACGACTACATCAATCGTGAAGAAGTGAAGGATTATGCAAAGATGTCCGCCATCAATGACTTGCACGTGGGCGCCAGCTATAATGTATTCAAAGGAGTATCCGTCTATGCACAAGTGCACAACCTGCTGAACAAGAAATATCAGTACTATCTGGGCTATCCGACGGAAGGACTCAACTTCTTGGGAGGGTTGAGTTTCCAGTTCTGAGCAGCAGATAACTGATTTCACAGAACAAATAAAAAGGGGACACGTCCGGTTATCGGATGAATGTCCCCTTTATTGAATCAGATACTACCGACTTTTTAGACAGTCTCTTGCTTCGCTATTTTCTCTTCCTCCTCTATCATCTTATCGTAATACTCCATGCGTGCGGCACACTCTTGCATAGTCACCTCGCGCAGCACTCCTGTTCGTGCAAGCATATACCCGTACTGCTCTTTGCTAACGGTGAACTGACGGCTGTATCGTGCCTCGATATACGCATGGCACAGTTTATCAAATGCTTCTTTTTCTTCGGGAGTATTTTCGGGAAACGCAGTCGCAAATCCTCGTGAACGACCCCTAGCCATTGCACCCAGCACTGCCAGCTCTTCCTGCGTATGTTTGGCAAACGTTTTATAGATCTTTCCATAATGTTAGCTCTCTGATTTTTGTATATTGCGCTTCTTATTCTACTCCCTTAATATATACCACTGAACGTCCCACTCCGTATTTTTTCAACACGCCTTCTTCGATAAAAGCATTTATATCCTGCAAAGCCTGCATTTTCGTTTTCCCTACAAGTGACGCATAATCCTGACGATTGATGCACGGATGCTCTTCCAGAAACTCTTTCAACCTTTGCAGGCATCTCTCCCTATCCAACGGATTCTTCACACGAAAAGGCGAATGGTAACGCTGCAGTTCCAACTGACTTGCAATATCTTTCTTAAACTGTCGGTTAATCCTCAAGTTGATATCTTTCAGAGATACAGATGGCGAACGTAAATTTCCTGAGCTATCCGCCTTTTTATCTACGCTGAGAGAAAGGGAAAAATGACCGATTTCACCCAATTCCACTGAATATCCTTTCAGTAGCAAATATTTCAACTGATTCGTAATTGCTTCAATTGCTCCTACCAGCTGCGCATGAGGCACATGCTGGAAATCATGTACCTGATCTATAAACTCACTGGCTGTATAACTGCCTTTCAGTACTACACGGGCATGTAGCGGTTGTTCTTCCCCGCTTTTTGTGAGATCTGGAGTCTCATAAAGGTCATAATTCACACTCATTGACTACTAGTTTTTTGAAAGGATAGAATTATTTCTTCCTTTTCATTGATTTATTTTCTAAAGCACACTTTTATTTTCGTTTGACTTAAGTTAATCGTTAGTTTGACTTAAGTCATTCTTTCGTTTAACTTAAGTCAAACGAAAATAAAAGTACTAAGTCGACAAATATACTTAGAATAAACGTATACTAATCTATGCGAAGCAGAATTTTATTTTAATAATCTCATCAAAAGAGAGAGTACACAATGACTAGGTTAAGATTAAATTTCTAGATTTTATTAAAAAAACATTAGATTCTCCTTATATTATAAGGTAGGGAGAATCTTTTTTTCTACTTTTGTTCCCGAATATTGTGGCACAAGCCATTATAAAAGAAAGAATTATGCAAAAAAACCTTGTCATTGTCGAGTCTCCGGCAAAAGCAAAAACAATTGAAAAGTTTCTTGGGAAAGATTTCAAAGTCCTTTCAAGTTACGGGCATATACGCGATTTGAAGAAGAAAGAATTCAGCATCGACGTAGAAAAGGACTTCACACCCAGCTACGAAATCCCGACAGACAAAAAGGCTTTGGTTAGCGAACTGAAAACAGAAGCAAAGGCAGCGGAAACCGTATGGCTCGCATCCGATGAGGACCGCGAGGGAGAAGCTATCGCTTGGCATCTGTACGAAGTCTTAAATCTGAAACCGGAAAACACAAAACGCATCGTATTCCACGAAATTACGAAGAGTGCCATCTTAAAAGCAATCGAACAACCACGCGATATAGATATCAACCTCGTGAATGCACAGCAGGCACGCCGAATACTGGACCGCATCGTAGGTTTTGAACTCTCTCCCGTGTTGTGGAAAAAAGTAAAACCTGCCCTGTCGGCAGGACGCGTCCAGTCTGTAGCCGTACGCCTGATTGTGGAACGTGAACGCGAAATCCATACTTTCAAATCGGAAGCTGCTTACCGCGTTTCTGCCGTGTTCCTCGTTCCCGAAGCAGATGGAAAGCTAGTGGAAATGAAAGCCGAACTGGCTCGCCGCATCAAAACGAAAGAAGAAGCGAAAGCATTCCTCGACGCTTGTCAGGGAGCGACTTTCTCTATACAAGATATCACCACCCGTCCGGGGAAAAAAACACCTCCGGCTCCATTCACCACCTCTACCCTGCAACAGGAAGCGGCTCGCAAACTAGGGTATACCGTGGCGCAAACGATGATGATTGCCCAACGCCTGTACGAATCGGGATTTATCACCTATATGCGTACCGACTCCGTTAACCTGTCGGCATTTGCAACCTCAAGCAGCAAAGAGGCTATCATCCAAATGATGGGCGAACGGTATGTACATCCCCGCCATTTTGAAACGAAAACCAAAGGCGCACAGGAAGCGCATGAGGCTATCCGCCCCACTTATATGGAACATCAGACCGTCGAGGGTACACCACAGGAAAAGAAACTGTATGACCTGATATGGAAACGCACCATAGCATCGCAAATGGCGGATGCAGAATTGGAGAAAACAACCGCTACGATAGCCATTAGCAATAATAGCGAAACGTTTACTGCTATCGGCGAAGTGCTTAAGTTCGACGGATTCTTGCGCGTTTACCGTGAATCTTACGACGACGACAACGAACAAGAGGATGAAAGCCGCCTGTTGCCGCCCCTGAAAAAGGGACAGAAGCTGGAACACGGACCTATCGTTGCAACCGAACGTTTCACGCAACGTCCTCCACGCTATACGGAAGCCAGCTTGGTGCGCAAACTGGAAGAATTGGGAATTGGCCGTCCGTCTACATACGCACCTACCATTTCTACCATTCAGCAACGCGAATATGTGGAGAAAGGCAACAAAGACGGCGAAGAACGTACATTCAATGTAATGACGTTAAAAGACAGTCAGATAAAGGATGAGAATCATACCGAGATTACCGGTGCCGAGAAGTCAAAGCTGTTTCCAACCGATACAGGAATTGTTGTGAATGATTTCCTGACCGAATATTTCCCGGACATTCTGGAGTTCAACTTTACCGCCAACGTAGAAAAGGAATTTGATGAAATAGCGGAAGGAGAAGTGAAATGGACATCCATCATGAAGACCTTCTACGACAAATTCCATCCGTCGGTAGAAAACACATTGGCTATCAAGACAGAGCATAAGGTAGGCGAACGCATTCTGGGACAAGATCCGGCAACGGGTAAAACCGTTTCCGTTAAAATCGGTCGTTTTGGTCCTGTAGCACAAATAGGAACGGTGGAAGATGAAGAGAAACCTCGCTTTGCACAATTGAAGAAAGGGCAATCCATCGAAACCATTACTTTTGAAGAAGCATTGGAGTTATTCAAATTACCACGTACAATAGGCGAATACGAAGGAAAGACAGTCAGTGTAGGTCTGGGACGTTTCGGTCCGTACATTCTCCATAATAAGGTGTATGTTTCATTGCCCAAAACAGTGGACCCAATGACTATCTCGCTGCAAGAAGCGGAAGAGTTGATTCTGGAGAAACGCAAGAAGGAAGCTGAACGTCACATCAAATTGTTTGCAGAAGAGCCTGAACTGGAGATTTTAAATGGACGATATGGACCTTATATGACTTATAAAGGTTCCAATTATAAGATTCCTAAAGATATTGTTCCGCAGGATTTAAGTCTTCAAAGCTGTTTGGAGTTAATCAAGTTGCAAGACGAAAAAGGAACTGCAACTGCGGTTAAAAAGAAAACCGCGCAAAAGAGTGCTGCGAAACCGAGTGCTACGAAACCGAGTGCTACGGCAAAAAAAAGTACTGCGCCGAAAAAGAGTACTGCAGCGAAAAAAAGTACTGAAAAGCCGAGTACTGCTAAAAGTACCGTGAAAAAGAGCACTGCAAAAAAGAGTACTGCAAAAAAGAAGTAAGATTCCTGAGAGGATATCTTCAAATAATACTATAGAAATGGCAGATAGGGCTTAAAACTTTATCTGCCATTTTTGCAATAACAAACTTCCCCGCTATATCTTACAACTCCTATCAGGATACAACATATCGTGCACAATCACAAATATAAAAATTGACGTTACAAGCACATTCAACATAAATAAGGAGATATGATAGGACCAAGGAATGAGCACCATCAAAGTTATCACCCCAATAATATGAGAAATTGGGATCAGGTGGCACGTGACATATTTATAAGCACTATTGGCTAGAATATAGATGATAGGACCGATAATCAAGACAAAAACAACCTCGGCACCCATTTCCCGTTCGGGATGGGAAACAATCAGTTCATCACCTACCGCACAAATGATAAGTGCCCCCACCAATACGATATGGATAGAATTATAAATCAGCCCGAGTTTTCCGGGATCATCTACCCGCTGTATCTTTTGGCTACCGGCTTCGCTACTCACATCAAAATAAACCCACCACATAGCCAGGCTGCCAATAAAAGTGATTACGGCAGATATAATAACGAGTGGATTCCATTCTTCAATCTCACTCAAAGAAGCCCCGGTCATCGTCAATGTTTCTCCGAAAGCAATAATCACAAACAATTGGCAGCGTTCAAGTAGATGACGTCCTTCAATCGTCCATTCCTTGCTACTGTCCGAACGCCCTAGATGAGGCAGAGAAAAGCCATGCATCGGTGCTGTGTAGTCACAGATGGCAGCTATCAACCACAGGGCAATCTGCCATTCTCCCTTCAATAGAGCACCTGTAATCCAAAATACGCCGGAAATGCAGAACCATCCTAAGATACGTTTGAAGTTTGTAGTGAGATGATGATCGCCTAAAACAAAAACCACATAAAGTGTTCTTCCCACTTGAGTGAGCACATAGCAGACAGCAAAAATAAGTCCCCGGTATGTATATGCATAAGGTATAGCGGCAGCCATCAACAGGCCGGTCAGCATACCGATGAAAAGAAGAATACGAATCGGCTTCGTTTCAGGGTCGAACCAATTGGTGACCCATATCGTATGTTGCCAGAGTAGCCATACGGCAAACCAGAGGATGGTTTCTTTCAATAATCCCACCCAAGTGAGGTGATGGAGGAGGGAATGCGAAAGTTGTGTGACCGAAAATACATAAATCAGGTCGAACAACAACTCGGAGTTAGCAACGGAGGCAGTATCCTCTTCTCTATTCCGAAGCAAAGGATGAGGTGAATCATTCAACATACGGGGTTTCTTTAATATATAACTATTAAAGAAACCCCGTAAAAGTATATTTTGTTCGAAATAGAACTTACATTCTGGAAGGAACTTCGATGCCCAGCAAGCCCATACCCAGACGGACTACTTTAGCCACATTGGCCGACAGAGCGATACGGAATACTTTCACCGCTTCGTTCTCTTCGCGCAAAATGCTGTAGTCATGATAGAACTGGTTGTATTCTTTCACCAAGTCATACGTATAATTGGCGATAATAGACGGACTATAATCATCGCCCGCCTGCTTTACGATAGCTGCAAAATCAGCTACCATCTGAATTAGTCCCTCTTCCTTTTCGCTAAGTTCGATACCGGCAGGAAGCTGTTCGGGGATTACGATTCCCGATTCGGCAGCTTTGCGAAGCACAGACTGGATGCGAGCATACGTATATTGGATAAACGGACCTGTGTTACCATTAAAGTCAATTGATTCTTTGGGATTAAAAGTCATATTTTTACGTGCATCCACTTTCAGGATAAAGTATTTCAGTGCACCCAGACCTACGATTCGAGCGATATCATCCGCTTCTTCTTTGGTCAAACCATCCAATTTACCGAGTTCCTGCGATGTTTCCTTTGCTGTAGCAATCATTTCTTCCATCAAGTCGTCGGCATCTACCACTGTTCCTTCGCGCGATTTCATCTTACCTTCGGGCAGCTCCACCATTCCGTAGGAGAAGTGAACCAAACTCTTACCCCACTCGAAGCCAAGTTTGTCGAGCAAGATAGAAAGTACCTGGAAGTGATAATTCTGTTCGTTACCTACTACATAAATCATCTTATCAATAGGATAATCAGCAAAACGGAGTTTCGCCGTACCGATATCCTGTGTCATATATACAGAAGTACCGTCACCACGGAGAAGCAGTTTATGATCTAATCCTTCGGCAGTCAGGTCGGCCCATACAGAACCATCTTCCTTCTTGAAGAAGAAGCCCTTTTCCAGTCCTTCCATCACTTTCTCTTTTCCTTCGAGATAGGTGTTGGATTCATAATAAATTTTATCGAAGCTAACGCCCATCTTGCGGTAAGTTTCGTCGAATCCGGCATATACCCAGTTGTTCATCATGCTCCATAAGTCACGCACTTCTGGGTCACCGGCTTCCCATTTCACCAACATTTCACGAGCCTCCTGCATCAATGGAGAAGCAACTTCCGCTTTAGCCTTGGCTTCTTCATCGCTCATTCCCTGAGCAGTATAGCCAGCCATCAGTTCTTTTACTTCTGCTTTGTAATGCTTATCAAAAGACACATAATAGTCGCCCACCAGATGGTCGCCTTTCTTACCGGAGTTTTCGGGAGTTTCACCATTTCCGTATTTCTTCCACGCAAGCATGGATTTACAGATATGGATACCACGGTCGTTCACTATATTCGTTTTTACGACTTTATTGCCATTGGCAGCAACGATATTGGCGAGTGCATTCCCCAAAAGATTGTTGCGTACATGACCCAGATGAAGCGGTTTGTTCGTATTCGGAGAAGAATACTCGATCATAACCAACGGAGACTTTTCGGTAGCCTTCTCCAGTCCATATTGTTCATCCGCCTGAATCTCATTCAGCAATTCAATCCAAGTGGCCGATGCAATCGTCAGGTTGAGGAAACCCTTAATCACGTTAAAAGCAGCTACAGCAGGTTCGTTTGCTTTCAGATATTCGCCGATCTCCTGCGCTGTCTGTTCGGGCCCTTTTCTTGACATTTTAAGGAAAGGAAATACGACTAGCGTCAAGTGCCCTTCAAATTCTTTCTTGGTTTTTTGCAACTGCACCATCTTCTCAGGTACTTCCTGACCGTAAAGTGCTTTCAGTCCGCCCATGACGGACGCTACAAGTTTATCTTCTATCTTCATAATCAAGTTGTTTCTTGCGCGCAAAGATACAAAAAAAGGAGACGCGCTGCGCCTCCCTCTTCCAATTTCTTTCAACTATCTATCTTATTCAACAGCTGCAGATAATTCAGCACCAGCTTTAAACTTAGCTACTTTCTTAGCAGGAATAGTAATAGTTGCCTTTGTAGAAGGGTTAATACCAGTTCTTTCAGCTCTCTCATTAACAGAGAAAGTGCCAAAACCTACGAGAGAGACTTTTTCGCCGGCTTTCATGGCATTAGTAACTGAAGTGATGAAAGCATCAAGCGCTTTCTTTGCATCGGCCTTACTCATTTGAGCTTCAGCAGCCATTGCGCTAATAAGATCAGACTTATTCATAATACGTAAAATGATTAATTAATATATATGTAACACAAAAGATTCCCAAAAACGATTCCACAAATATAGCCGAACAAAACAACATATCAAATAAAAACCTGAAAAAAACGCAGCAAATTGTTGAAAAAGAGCTAATAGGAAGTCTTTTTCATGCTTTAAAACAGAAATTATTCGTACTTTTGCATCTATTATCTAAATATTCAGAAATAAAAATGATGCCAACTGTAACTAAGAACCTGATAATTATCAATGTACTAATGTTTTTCGGCACAATCGTAGCCCAACGTTACGGTGTAGATTTAACTAATTATCTGGGATTACATTTTTTCCTCGCAAGTGACTTCAATCCAGCACAGCTCATCACATATATGTTCATGCACGGTGGATTCAGCCACATCTTTTTCAATATGTTTGCTGTCTTCATGTTCGGACCGATTCTTGAACAAACCTGGGGACCGAAACGTTTCCTGTTCTATTATATCCTTTGTGGCATTGGCGCAGGACTTATACAGGAAGGTGTGCAATATATACAGTATGTAACTGAACTCAGCCAGCACACACAAGTGAACTTAATAGGCTATGGCGTTGTCTCTATGGACCAATATCTGAATATGATGACCACCGTAGGAGCCTCGGGAGCCGTTTATGCCATATTGTTGGCATTTGGCATGCTGTTCCCCAACAACCGGTTGTTCATCTTTCCGCTCCCCTTCCCTATCAAGGCTAAATTCTTTGTCATCGGATATGCCGCGATTGAATTATGGGCAGGGCTTTCCAACAGTGCCGGAGACAATGTCGCTCACTTTGCCCATTTAGGAGGAATGTTATTCGGGATTTTCCTGATTTTGTATTGGAGAAAAAAAAGCAGAAGCAATGGGACATATTATAACTGATTTAAAAGAAACATTCAGAAGAGGAAATATTTTCATCCAACTGATATATATCAACGTCGGCATTTTCGTCATTGGTATGTTGATTAATGTTTTCCTGCAATTATTTAAGTACCACACACCCGATATATTCGGCATATTCGCTTTACCGGCATCCTTTATCCGGTTTATCCATCAACCGTGGTCCATACTGACCTATATGTTTATGCACGCCGGCTTCCTGCATATCCTATTTAATATGCTTTGGCTATATTGGTTCGGAAGCCTGTTTCTCTACTTCTTTTCAGCAAAACATTTGAGAGGATTGTATGTATTGGGAGGTATCTGCGGAGGTCTGCTTTATATGCTTGCCTACAATGTATTTCCTTTATTCAGCCACGAAGTGGCGGGTGCAACACTTGTTGGAGCATCGGCTTCGGTACTGGCCATCGTTGCGGCTACAGCCTATCGCGAACCCAATTACCGGGTACAACTCTTTCTTTTCGGTGCCGTTCGTCTTAAATATCTTGCATTGGTCGTCATCGGAATCGACGTACTATCCATTACTTCAAGCAACGCCGGCGGACACATAGCCCATTTGGGTGGCGCACTAGCCGGACTTTGGTTTGCCGCCAGTTTAAGTAAAGGAATCGATTTAACCGGATGGATTAATAGGCTTTTGGATGCTTTCGCTTCCTTATTTCAGAAAAAGACATGGAAGCGCAAACCAAAAATGAAAGTACACTACGGTGGAGGAGCCACGAGCCGTGAGAAAGATTATGATTACAATGCCCATAAAAAAGCACAGTCGGAAGAGATAGACCGCATTTTGGATAAACTGAAGAAATCCGGCTATGAGAGTCTGACAACTGAAGAAAAGAAAAGCTTGTTTGACGCAAGCAAAAGATAAAAGAATGGAACATATTGGCAAATTTGTCTCTTATCTGATACTAGCAATCAATGCTCTCTTCGTGGGAATGTTGATATTGAGTGCATATAGCCCCTACCTTAATCCGAAAGTGAATCCACTTTCTTCAAGCTTGGGACTCGCATTTCCTATTTTCCTGGCTATCAATGTATGTTTTATCATCTTTTGGGCATTCGTCAATTATCGCTATGCCCTCTTGCCACTTATAGGATTTCTGGTCTGCATCCCGCAAATAAGGACTTATATCCCCTTCAACTCTACCACGAAAACAATACCGGAAGGGAGCATTAAATTACTTTCCTACAACGTAATGAGTTTCAGCAATCTGAAAAAGAAGGACGGCAAAAATCCGGTATTATCATACTTGGCGAATAGCAATGCAGATATTATCTGCTTGCAGGAATTTAGCTCAACTACCAACAAGAAGTTTCTGACGGAACAGGACATTAAAAAGGCATTAAAAGCCTATCCATACCAGTCTATTCGACGACAGGGAAAGGGGGACGTACAGCTCGCCTGTTTTTCTAAATTCCCCATATTGTCGGTTCGCCCTATAAAATATGAAAGTAACTCTAACGGTTCCATGCAATACGTATTGGATGTAAACAATGATACCATTACGTTGATTAACAACCATCTGGAATCTAACAAGCTCACTAAGGAAGACCGCGGAATCTACGAAGACCTGATTAAAGACCCGAATGCCAAAAAGGTAAAAACCGGAATGCGGCAGTTGGTCAAAAAGCTGGCGGAAGCATCGGCTATACGTGCATCGCAAGCAGACTCGGTAGCTAAAGTTATTGAAGAAAGCAAGTATCCCACGATTATAGCTTGCGGTGACTTCAACGACGGCTCTATCTCTTACACTCACCGCATCCTTACTCAAAAACTAGACGATGCGTTCACGCAATCCGGCAAAGGGCTGGGCATCTCTTACAATCTGAATAAATTCTATTTCCGGATAGACAATATTCTTATAAGCCCTAACCTGAAAGCTTATAATTGCACCGTAGACCGATCTATCAAAGCTTCAGACCACTACCCGATTTGGTGCTATATCGGCAAGCGATAGAAAGCTGAAAACTCTAATATAAAAAACACTGATGACGATTAAGAAAACACTAACTATTTTAGCAATAAGTTGTATGATGTACTCCTGTGCTACAAAAACAGAAAGCAATCCTTTCTTTACAGAGTTTCAAACCCAGCATGGCGTTCCACCTTTCGACAAGATTAAACTGGAGCACTACGAACCTGCCTTCCTGAAAGGTATCGAAGAACAAAACCGGAACATCGAAGCTATCATCGAAAGTCCCGAGATACCGACATTCGAAAATACAATTGTAGCTTTGGATACCAGTGCACCTATTCTGGATCGCGTTAGCGCTATTTTCTTCAATATGACAGATGCGGAAACGACTGACTCGCTGACTGCACTCTCCATGAAACTTGCTCCGGTTCTTTCGGAACATGGCGATAATATCTCCTTGAATGCTGAACTTTTCAAACGCGTGAATGAGGTCTACCAACAAAAGGATTCACTGAGCCTGACAACTGAGCAAGTACGTCTGCTAGATAAGACATATAAAAGCTTCATCCGCTCAGGAGCCAACCTTAACGCTGAAAAACAAGCCCGGCTTCGTGAAATCAACAAAGAACTATCTACACTAGGCATCACTTTCAGCAATAATGTACTGAATGAGAACAACGCCTTCCAACTTTTCGTCGCCAGCGAAGAAGAGCTTGCCGGACTGCCTGAATGGTTCCGCCAAAGTGCTGCGGAAGAAGCGAAAGCTGCCGGACAACCCGGGAAATGGCTGTTCACTTTACATAATGCCAGCCGTCTGCCTTTCCTGCAATATTCGGAGAACCGACCACTTCGTGAGAAAATATACAAAGCGTACATCAACCGCGGCAACAACAACGACGGAAACGACAACAAGGAAAATATTCGCAAGATTGTTTCTCTCCGTCTGGAAAAGGCCAACTTATTGGGATTCGACAGCTATGCTGACTTTGTTCTGGACAATACCATGGCTAAGACTCCCCAAAATGTAATGGAACTCTTGAATAATCTGTGGAGCTACGCCCTGCCTAAAGCGAAAGCAGAAGCAGCCGAACTCCAGAAGCTGATGGATAAGGAAGGAAAAGGCGAGAAACTCGAGGCTTGGGACTGGTGGTACTACACTGAAAAGCTACGAAATGAGAAATACGACCTAACGGAAGAGGAAACAAAGCCTTACTTCAAACTGGAAAATGTACGTGAAGGAGCTTTTGCTGTGGCTAACAAACTTTATGGCATCACTTTCAACAAGATGGAAGGTATTCCCACTTATCATCCCGACGTAGAAGTATTTGAAGTGAAAGATGCAGACGGCTCACAGCTAGGCATATTTTATGTAGATTACTTCCCACGTCCCGGAAAGAGCGGTGGAGCATGGATGAGCAACTACCGCGAGCAGCACGGAACAATCCGCCCGTTGGTATGCAACGTGTGCAGTTTCACGAAGCCTATTGGCGATACTCCTTCTCTGCTGACAATGGACGAAGTAGAAACACTGTTCCACGAATTTGGTCACGGTCTGCATGGTCTGCTCACAAAATGCGAATACAAAGGGACATCCGGCACCAACGTTGCGCGTGACTTTGTGGAGCTCCCTTCGCAAATCAACGAGCATTGGGCTACCGAACCGGAAGTGCTGAAAATGTATGCGAAACATTATCAGACAGGTGAAGTAATTCCCGATGAAATCATCGAAAAGATTCTGCAACAGAAGACCTTCAATCAAGGATTCATGACTACCGAACTCCTTGCTGCCGCCATCCTCGACATGGACTTGCACACGCTGAATGATGTAAAGAATATAGATATTATATCCTACGAAAAAGAAGCAATGGACGAGCTCCATCTTATCCCCGAAATTGCACCACGCTACCGTGTCACTTACTTCAATCACATCATCGGTGGATACGCAGCCGGATATTATAGCTACTTATGGGCCAATGTGTTGGACAACGACGCTTTCGAGGCATTCAAAGAGCATGGAATCTTTGATAAGACCACTGCAGACCTCTTCCGCCACAACGTATTGGAGAGAGGCGACAGTGAAGATCCGATGGTACTTTACAAGAATTTCAGGGGTGCAGAACCCAGTCAGGAACCGCTGCTAAAAAACAGAGGAATGAAATAAATCAGCAAAAAAGCCCTTAATCATCAAATAATTGGGGGCTTTTTACATAAGAATGTGAAAAAAAAACTATATTTGCAGCCTTGTATGCGGCAACAGAACTTGTGTACGACAGAAATTAACCGAAAATTAAATTTAAAAAGTAATCATCATAAATTAAAAGTAAAATGCAAAACAAAGGATTTGTAAAGGTTTTTGCGGTATTACTCACGCTGGTATGCGTGTTCTACCTCTCCTTCTCCTTCGTAACACGCCACTATACTAACAAGGCGAAAGAAATTGCGAACGGCGACCCGCAAGTAGAACAAGACTACCTCGACTCTCTCTCGAACGAGAAAGTATATTTGGGTAACTGGACGCTGAAACAATGTCGTGAAATGGAGATCAGTTTAGGTTTGGACTTAAAGGGTGGTATGAACGTCATCCTCGAAGTTTCTGTACCTGATGTTATTAAAGCACTGGCCGATAATAAGCCAAATGAAGCTTTCAATAATGCATTGGGCGAAGCTGCCAAACAAGCTATCAGCAGTCAGGACGATATCATCACACTGTTCGTTAAAGAATATCGCAAAGCTGCTCCCGACGCAAAACTTTCCGAACTATTCGCTACCCAACAGTTGAAAGATAAAATCAACCAGAAGTCTTCTGACGCAGAAGTTGAGAAAGTACTTAGAGAAGAAGTAAAAGCTGCTGTAGACAACTCTTTCAATGTATTACGTACCCGTATCGACCGCTTCGGTGTTGTTCAGCCGAACATCCAGAGCCTGGAAGACAAGATGGGACGTATCATGGTGGAACTTCCGGGTATCAAAGAGCCGGAACGTGTGAGAAAACTTCTCCAAGGTTCTGCCAACCTGGAATTTTGGGAAACCTATTCTGCTAAAGACATTCTTCCTGCCATGCAATCGGCTGATGCTAAATTGCGCTCAATATTGGCTGAGGAAACATCAACTGATGCTACTCCGGCTGATTCGACAAAAGCGGCAGTATTAACAGAAGCTACTCCGGCTAAGAAAACCGTAAGCGCTGCCGACAGTCTTGCTGCTGCACTGAAAGGTGAAACTGCCGACAATAAGTCTACTGCCAATCTGGAAGAAATCAAAAAGCAATATCCTCTGTTAGCAATTCTTCAGTTAAACTCAAGCGGACAAGGTCCTGTTATCGGTTATTCCAATTATAAGGATACGGCAGAAGTAAACAAATACCTCGCTATGCCGGAGGTTAAAGCCGTGTTGCCTAAGGACCTCAGTTTGAAATGGGGTGTATCTGCTGCCGAATTCGACAAGAAGAAACAGACATTCGAACTTTATGCAATCAGAGTAACTGAACGTAACGGTAAAGCTCCGCTGGAAGGTGACGTAGTGACAGATGCCAAAGATGAATTTAACCAATTCAGCAAACCGATAGTAACGATGGCTATGAACAATGACGGCGCTCGTCGTTGGGCTCAGTTGACTAAGAACAACATTGGTAGCGCTATTGCTATCGTACTTGATAATTATGTATACTCAGCACCGAATGTAAACGGTGAAATTACCGGCGGACGCTCAGAAATCTCAGGTAACTTCACTCCTGAACAAACAAAGGACTTAGCAAACGTATTGAAATCCGGTAAAATGCCGGCTCCAGCCCATATCGTTCAAGAAGATATCGTTGGTCCGTCATTGGGTCAAGAATCTATCAACGCTGGTATTTTCTCATTCGTTGTAGCCTTGATTCTATTGATGGTCTATATGTGCTCTATGTACGGATTCATCCCGGGTATGGTTGCCAACTGTGCTTTGATTCTCAACTTCTTCTTCACACTGGGTATCCTTTCTTCCTTCCAAGCAGCATTAACAATGTCTGGTATTGCCGGTATGGTGTTGTCACTGGGTATGGCAGTGGATGCGAACGTGCTTATCTATGAACGTACAAAAGAAGAGCTTCGCGCAGGCAAAGGTGTGAAGAAAGCACTTGCTGACGGTTATTCAAATGCTTTCTCTGCTATCTTCGACTCTAACTTAACGTCTATTATTACAGGTATCATCCTGTTCAACTTCGGTACTGGTCCGATTCGTGGTTTTGCTACGACTTTGATTATCGGTATCTTGGTTTCATTCTTTACTGCTGTGTTCATGACTCGGTTGGTTTATGAGCACTTCATGAACAAAGACAAGTGGTTGAACCTGACATTTACTTCAAAGATTTCTAAGAACCTGCTAGTTAATACTCACTTCGACTTCATGGGAACCAATAAGAAATCTTTGATTATCGTAAGTGCAGTTATCCTCGTATGCATCGGCTCGTTTGCCATCCGCGGCTTGAGTCAGAGTATCGATTTCACAGGTGGACGTAACTTCAAAGTACAGTTTGAAAATCCTGTAGAACCGGAACAAGTTCGTGAATTAATCTCTGACAAATTCGGTGAAGACGTGAACGTGAATGTTATCGCTATCGGTACAGATAAGAAGACAGTACGTATCAGTACTAACTACCGTATTGCAGACGAAGGAAACGATGTTGACTCACAAATCGAAGCATACTTATATGAAACTCTGAAACCGCTATTGACTCAGAATATTACGCTGGCTACTTTCATTGACCGCGATAACCACACAGGTGGTAGTATCGTTAGTTCTCAGAAGGTGGGTCCGAGTATTGCCGACGACATCAAGACAGGTGCTATCTGGTCGGTTGTTCTGGCATTGCTTGCTATCGGTCTGTATATCTTGATTCGTTTCCGCAACATTGCTTATAGTGTGGGTTCTATCGTAGCCTTGAGTTGTGATACCATCATGATTATCGGTGCTTACTCCTTATTATGGGGTATCGTTCCGTTCTCATTGGAAATCGACCAGACATTTATCGGAGCAATCCTGACCGCTATCGGTTACTCTATTAATGATAAGGTGGTAATCTTCGACCGTGTACGTGAGTTCTTCGGCTTGTATCCGAAACGTGACAGACGTCAGTTGTTCAACGACTCACTGAACACTACATTGGCACGTACCATCAATACTTCATTGAGTACATTGATCGTGTTGCTGTGTATCTTCATACTTGGTGGTGACTCCATCCGTAGCTTCGCATTCGCGATGATTCTTGGTGTGGTAATTGGTACATTGTCTTCACTGTTCATTGCTTCTCCGATTGCCTACAATATGCTGAAAGGCAAAAAAGTAGTTGCAACTACGGAAGAATAATAAATAACAGAAATAGAAAAAGCCTCTTCCGAATATTCGGAAGAGGCTTTTTCTATTGATTATTAAAACAAATAGAAGCTATAAGACGTTAATCTTTAAAGAAACTATTGTATAACTTAAAACTCGATACGCATGAAAGCAAAACACAGCCTCCCGCATGATCCCCGTTAGTAGCCTCGAGGGGAATCGAACCCCTATCTAAAGTTTAGGAAACTTCTATTCTATCCGTTGAACTACAAGGCCGTTTCAAATCTGTTTGCAAAGATAACGGTTTCTGTTGATTTAACAAGAATAAAAATGCAGCTTCCTTTTCAGTAAGCTCAAATCTTTAGCGTCAATAGGACAATAAAGGTCGTTTTATTTTGATAATTCGATTAACTTTCCGACCTTTGCGCTCACAAATTGAAAGTAAAAACAGTTTTTAAATTAAATATAGTAATTAAAGTTATGGCAGACGAAATGATGGTTAAAGAATTGGAGGAAGTAGTAGTACGTTTCTCCGGCGACTCCGGCGATGGTATGCAGCTAGCCGGCAACATCTTCTCGAACGTGTCGGCTACGGTAGGAAATGACATCTGTACATTCCCCGACTATCCGGCAGATATACGCGCTCCGCAAGGTTCGCTGACCGGTGTTTCCGGTTTCCAGATCCACGTAGGTGCCGGACAAGTTTATACTCCAGGAGACCGTTGTCACGTGTTGGTTGCAATGAATCCTTCCGCACTGAAAACACAAATAAAATTCTGTAAACCACAAGGACTTATCATTACTGACTCCGACTCGTTCGAAGCCAAGGATCTTGAAAAAGCTCAATTCAAAACCGACAATCCTTTTGAAGAACTGGGCATAAAACAAGAAGTGCTCGAAGTGCCTATCTCTTCGATGTGCAAAGAGAGCCTGAAAGACTCCGGGCTGGACAACAAATCCATTCTTCGTTGCAAAAATATGTTTGCACTCGGGTTGGTTTGCTGGTTGTTCAACCGTAACCTGTCGGCTGCAGAAAAGATGCTGCGCGAGAAGTTCGCCAAGAAACCTGAAATAGCAGAAGCTAATATTAAGGTACTGAACGACGGATACAACTACGGTGCCAATACCCATGCTTCTACCTCTACTTATAGAATTGAAAGCAAAGCTCCGAAATCGAAAGGGCTTTATACAGATATTAACGGTAACAAGGCAACTTCCTACGGTCTGATTGCCGCTGCCGAAAAGGCAGGTCTGGAACTCTATCTGGGTTCTTACCCTATCACTCCAGCTACCGATATTCTTCACGAACTGTCAAAGCATAAGTCGCTCGGCGTTAAAACCGTGCAGTGCGAAGACGAAATTGCAGGATGCGCTTCAGCTGTAGGTGCTGCTTTTGCTGGTGCACTGGCTGTTACTACAACTTCCGGTCCGGGTGTTTGCTTGAAGAGTGAAGCTATGAACCTTGCCGTAATCGGTGAACTTCCTTTGGTAATTGTCAATGTACAGCGTGGTGGTCCGTCTACGGGTCTACCTACCAAATCGGAACAAACCGACTTATTACAAGCTCTATACGGACGCAACGGCGAAAGCCCAATGCCTGTAATTGCTGCAACTTCACCGACTAACTGCTTTGATGCCGCTTACATGGCTTGTAAGATAGCACTGGAACACATGACTCCGGTAGTTTTGCTGACCGACGCTTTCGTAGCAAACGGTTCGGCAGCTTGGAAACTTCCTAATCTGGAAGAATATCCTGCCATCAACCCACCGTACGTTACTCCGGACATGGCAGCCAACTGGACTCCCTACCAACGCAACGAAGAAACGGGCGTACGCTATTGGGCAACTCCGGGAACAGAAGGATTCATGCACCGCATCGGTGGCCTTGAAAAGAGCAACGAAACGGGAGCTATCTCCACCGAACCCGAGAACCACAACAAAATGGTTCAACTGCGTCAAGCAAAAATCGATAAGATTGCAGACTACATCCCCGAACTTGAAGTGCTGGGCGATGAAGATGCAGACCTGCTGATTGTAGGCTGGGGCGGTACTTATGGTTATCTCCGTCTGGCTATGGACTTTATGCACGAACATGGAAAGAAGGTGGCATTTGCTCACTTCCAGTACATCAATCCGCTACCGAAGAACACAGAAGAGGTATTGCGTAAATACAAGAAGATTGTGGTTGCCGAACAGAATCTGGGACAATTCGCAGGTTACTTACGCATGAAAGTGCCCGGATTGAACATCAGCCAGTTCAACCAGGTGAAAGGACAGCCTTTCGTTACGAGAGAATTGATAGATGCATTTACTAAATTATTGGAGGAATAAGAGATGAGCGATAAAGTATATACCATACAAGATTATAAATCAGGTCAGCCTCGCTGGTGTCCGGGATGCGGTGACCACGCTTTCCTGAATTCACTGCACAAGGCTATGGCCGAACTGGGAGTAGCTCCGCACAATATCGCCGTAATATCCGGTATCGGTTGCTCTTCCCGTCTGCCTTACTATGTTAATACGTATGGTTTCCATACCATCCACGGACGTGCCGCTGCTGTTGCAACCGGCGCAAAAGTAGCTAACCCGGATTTGACTATCTGGCAGATTTCCGGTGACGGCGATGGTCTGGCAATTGGTGGTAACCACTTCATTCATGCCGTTCGTCGTAACATCGACCTGAACATGATTCTGCTGAACAACCGTATCTATGGATTGACGAAAGGACAATACTCTCCTACTTCCGCTCGCGGATTCGTCAGCAAATCATCCCCTTATGGAACAGTGGAAGATCCGTTCCATCCGGCAGAACTGGCATTTGGTGCCCGCGGACGATTTTTTGCCCGTTGCGTAGCCGTGGACGGTGCTGCTTCAGTGGAAGTACTGAAAGCTGCTGCCAATCACAAAGGTGCTTCAGTGGTGGAAGTTCTTCAGAACTGTGTTATCTTCAATGACGGTACACACGCTTCGGTAGCAACTAAAGAGGGACGTGCCAAAAATGCGATTTATCTGGAACATGGCAAACCGATGTTGTTCGGTGAAAACAAAGAGTTCGGATTGATGCAAGAAGGCTTCGGACTGAAAGTGGTGAAACTGGGCGAAAACGGCATCACGGAGAAAGATATCCTTGTGCACGATGCTCACAGTCAAGACAATACTCTTCAATTGAAGCTGGCACTAATGGAAGGTCCCGATTTCCCGATTGCACTGGGTGTGATTCGTGATGTGGATGCTCCGACATACAACGACGCAGTAGTGGAACAGATTGAAGAAATCAAAGGCAAGAAGAAATATCACAATTTCCAAGAATTGCTGATGACGAATGATACTTGGGAGGTGAAGTAATTCGCCGCTACCCGTCAGGTATAAAATAAAAGATGGAGAAAGAGAGTAACATCCCTTTCTCCATCTTTTTTGTATGGGTATACTTGCAGTAACCTTACGGCATACTTTTCGTTTCATTGCTTGAAACAGGATGTTTCATTGCTTGGAACACTTCGTATCAAGCAATGAAACCAAACGCCCTCTTATTTCTTAGCTTTTTTCTTAGCAGCCTTTGCTTCTTTCTTAGCAATCTTTGCCCATTCTTTAGCACCTTGTTCTTTCAGTTGAGCAGTTGCTTCTTTGGCAACTTTCTCAGCCTCAGCTTCATCAGCTTCGCTGGCAAATGCGTGTTTGAAACCTTTCACTTCATTCCAATGTCCGCGTGTGAAATCGGGGAAGGCAACAGCAGCGCAGCCGTTATCCATTGAGAGTGAACCCAATTCGGCAAGACAGCACCATTCAGCAAGGTCGTACACGTCCATATCCAACGGAAGTCCGTTTTGCAGACAGTATACCAGACGGCTATCCATGATAAAGTCCATACCGCCATGTCCGCCAACTTCTTTAGCCATTTCACCGTATTTCTTCAAGATGGGGTGCTGGTATTTTGCAACCAATGCATCCATTTCAGATTTAGGAAGGAAAGAGTGAGTACTCAAGTTATCCACTTTCGGTTGCACGCCCGAAGCCTTCATCTGTTTAGAATCCACTGCGTATCCTTCTGTCGGATATTTATTGGCAAAACCTTTTGTACCTGTCAACTGATACAGACGGTTGTAAGGTTGGGGATTCATCACATCGTGCTGTATCTCGATCACTTTACCGTTAGCAGTACGAATCAGTGTTGTAGTATGGTCGCCGTTGCGGAATGAATCACATTCTTCACCGGTAGCTTTCTTCACGTGTTCGCGTCCACTCACCGACTTAGTATCCATAGCCACCAACGTAGTCATGCGGTCACCACGGTGAATATCCAGTGCTTGAGCAACCGGGCCAAGGCCATGAGTAGCATATACGTCACCACGGTTTTCCTTGTTGTAGCGCAGACGCCAGCCTAACTTGTCTTCTTTACCGTTTTTCCAGTAATAGTTCCAGAAATCATCCAGATTGTGGATATATGCACCCTGAGCACGCAGCACTTCGCCGAATACTCCTTGCTGAGCCATATTCAAGGTATTCATTTCGAACCAGTCATAGCAGCAGTTCTCCAGAATCATACAATGTTTGCGGGTTTTCTCACTAAGGTTAATCAGCTCCCAGCATTGTTCCAGGTTCATAGCAGAAGGCACTTCGATGGCAGTGTGCTTGCCATTTTCCATGGCACATTTAGCAACGGGGAAGTGATGATCCCAGTCGGTAGCGATGTATACCAGGTCGATATCTTCACGCTTGCATAAATCTTCGTATCCCTTTTCTCCTGAATAGATAGCTGCCGGCGGCAAGCTTGCTTCACGCAAATACTTCTGGCATTTTTCAGCACGCTTCTCTTCGTAATCGCACAGTGCCACGATCTGAACACCAGGGATATGAGTGAAACGTTCCACAGCGCCCGGTCCGCGCATACCCAAGCCTACGAATCCCACGCGGACTACCTGCAATTTCGGTGCAGTCAATCCGATGACGGGTTGTTGTTCGGCAGGACGTTCGGGGGTGTCCACTACGATAGTACCTTTGTCCCAGTGCCATTTTGTGGATGGTGATAACGACTGTGCACTAGCAGGCACAGAGAAAGCAAACAGGGCAAATGCTACGCAAGCCCCGAGAATCATTTTGTTGATAAAACTCTTCATTGGTAAGTAGTTTAAATATCGGTTATTAATTACACCGACAAATATAATCATTTTATGGATGATTAAATAAGAAAAACACAGATTTTGCTACATCAATAGCAGATTCTTGTTTGCCGGATACAGTATCTTCGGTTTTACGGCGTTCTGTCCATGCTTTTTCCATCGGATAGAAGTCAATGGGAACATCCGCTTTCTTACCTTCCAATACCTGTTGCTTCAGATCGAAAAATATCTTCCAACGTTTGTAGTAAAGACTTTTGAGGATACCACTCCATTCGCGGTGGGCGTAGTCGTGCAGACCACCGTAGTTGGCAGCAATGCTGTCGCCCCATACGGTGATAAGCGCAGAAGCATTCCACTCATAAAGGTCTTTTTCCTCCTCGGTGGTACCTTGCGAACGTGCAGCGGCGAGCCATGGCAATACCGAAAACTCCTTGCGAACGGACAATAGGCGGTCTTGTTGCACTATCAGGTCAAGAAACACTTGTGTCTGTTGCCGAAAGCTTTCCTGATCCTTGCGGTCGTAACTTTGGGAAATCTCATTCAGCAGATAATTCGCTTTATCCGTCAGGCTTTGACGCACGATGTCCACCAAGTCGTATTCAAAGTTATTGTTGCCTTTGTATTTATCCGCCGCTTCCAGCATCAGCCGTGCCGCCTTCGCTGTCGAATCTGGTGAATAGAACAGTCGGGAATACCCCCACGTGGAAGTCCTATTGAGATGAAAACCCGGACGGGCACAAAGCAACGACTCCAATGTTCCTTCACCCGGACTATTCTTAGGTGCATTATAAACAGTGTGCTCCAAAGCTCTCCACGCTTCGGCTATTTCGGAAGACGTACTGCCTCCATAACGTGCTTTCAGATACTCCTGCAACCACTCGTCGACCGTGAAACGTTCTTCGCGCCAAGGCAATTCGAATATCAACTCAAACATCACCGGATTGTTTTCTATCCCTTCCGGGGCTGCACCTACGCCTCGCAACGTCTTTCCGTTGGGGTGTGCCTGTGCATCGTAAAATCCGTTAACCATCTGATTCATCCTTCCGTGCAGACCTACGTTGCCGCCAAAGTTGAGCAGCATACAGTAAAGCCAATCGTGCTTACCGAATCCCTTTTCACGGCACCATTCCGAATTAGGATCTCCCCACTGCGGACGTTTGTCACTATAAAGGTCGAGTACCAGCAAATCACCTGCATTGAGCGTGTCAATCATAGCGGGGCGTGGGTTTGCTTGCCATGCCTGTATAATCCATTCGGCGTCAGGATTTGCCGTCTTCATTGCTTTCATTATAGCAGTGCCTGCTTGAGCCAAGTCCACACCCTGCGTGTTTCCGCCTTCGTGGAAGGGGTCCATACTGTAATACTTAGTTTTGCCGAAGAGCTTCTCCAGTTCTTCATAATACATGGCAGCGAAATCTTCGAAATGCTCATCCTCGGAAGAGAGGAAAGCCGGTCGGGGGAAGCCACACCATGTGCCGGGGTCGGCAATGTTATAGCCTAGCTTCTCGCCGATGTTTCTGGGCACCATCCCTGCATACCCCGGAAAGACAGGCTCGATGCCCAATTCACGCATACGGGCTACAATTTTCTTTTGCAGTGCTTCCTGCTGCTGATACCAGCTATCGGGATTGGGACCGCCCCACCCTTCCAGATTATTCATCTGCCACCAAGCGCGGTAAGCGGGTCCGGAGATGAAAGCATTGATTTCATCGGTAGTGTATCCGACACGTTTCAGCAGATTATACCACACCACTTCCATGCCTACCATGCTCAGGGGCATATTGACTCCGTGGAGTGCCATCCAGTCTATCTCTTTTTCCCAGCGTGCCCAGTCCCAGAAGGCGGTAGAATACGAGTAGGTGCAATAGTTCAGGTAATATCTGTCGCGCATGGATGTCTCCTTGCGGATGGTTTTCGGAGGGAGCGGCAAGGCATCGGGCAAAGGTTGAGTGAGATTGTTCCAAGACAAGTGGATGCCTGCCACATATTTCAGGTACCAGTTGAGTCCGGTAGCCAAGGATATGTCGGAGTTGCCTGTTATCAGCACTTTACCGTTCTCGGAGCCTATTTCAAAGAAGTCTTTACCTTCTTCGCTCGTTTCGGAGACAGTGCGGAAGATAATACGTTCGTTGGAAGTGCCTTCGGTGACACGACTAGCCAGTGCTTCGGCCGAAGAAGCCTGCCGATTAGTACAACTGCACATCAGGCAGATGCCGAGCAATAAGTATATGTATGTTTTCATGGATAATCGGTATAGGGTCATTTTACAGGTCCGCATTTGATACCCGTCTCTTTCCATTTATCAAGGAAGTAGGGCAGCACACGGAGGAATCGCGGATAGTCTTTCTGCTTCTCACCGCACCAGCCGGTCTCCGCATAGGCAGCGATGCGCGGATAAATCTTAAAGTTCATCGCCTCAACGGTAGGAATAAATTCCCCCCACATCTGGCAGCCTAGGCCAATGACTCTTTTCTGCTCCACTTCGGTCAGTCCTTCGGGGATGGGGTTGAAGCGGTAAGCGCGTTCGAGCGAGATGCTGTTGTATCCATAGTCTAAATAGGTATAAGCGTTGTTGGAGTTCACTACGTCGTATCCCTTTTCTATGGTTTCCTTCACCAGTTGGGGAGCGCCTTTCCAGAACTGTACAATCGTGCCCTTTGCCAACTTCTGGTTCGATTCTCCTTTTTCTCCCTGCTGGTATTCGTTCACTTGCGCACCTGTAATCTCGTTCCAGCCCATCATGCGGCGGTTCTTTCCGGCAAGCAGGTTAGAAACCTTGTTGGTAAAGAACACCTGTAGTCCGGCAGGAGTATTGATGTTGTGTTCCTTCATATAGGCTTGCACTGTGGACGATGCTTTCCACTGATTGTACCTCACTTCGTCTCCCCCAATGTGGAAAACCGGGGAGGGAAAGAGTGCAATCACTTCATCCATCACATCTTCCAGAAACTGCATGACACGGGGATCGGCCACATTGAACACATCATATTGCACGCCGAATTTGCACGGTACCTTTATCTGCTTCCCGCTGGTTCCCAGCCACGGATAGGCGGCAATAGCAGCACTGGCATGACCCGGCATTTCTATTTCGGGCACCACCATGATGTGGCGTTCGGCTGCATAGGCTACAATTTCTTTTACATCTTGCCGCGTGTAGAATCCGCCGTGGGGCTTACCGTCATAGACGTTGCTGCTGAAGTGATTAATTTCCGTAGAGTCGCGAAAGGCACCCACTTCGGTAAGCTTGGGGTATTTCTTTATTTCGATGCGCCAGCCTTGGTCGTCGGTCAGGTGCCAGTGGAATACATTCATTTTCAATTCCGCCATTCTGTCGAGCAGGTTGAATACGACTTCTTTCCCTTTGAAATAGCGTCCTTCGTCGAGCATGAAGGCACGCCATGCGAAAGCGGGGTAATCGGCCACCGTAGCTTTTTGCAAAGTCAGTTTTCCATTCTCTTTCTTCAAGGCTTGCCGCAGAGTTTGGATGCCGTGCAGTATTCCTGCAGGAGTAGCTGCTTTGATAACAATACGCTCACCGGAGGCATCCATGATATAACTTTCGGGTTTGTCGGGGAGTACTTTCGGGTCTATTGTCAGGAAGATGTCAGCCTGCGACTTATTCTTTTTCAGTGTAGTGCTGATGGTAAAATCTGCTTCCAGATAGTTGGCAAGCAAGCGTGCTTCGCCAGCTAATTCTTTAGGGGAAGAGATGACCGGTCTAGCGGGCAAAGTTATTGTGCCTTCGGCATACTGAATAGATTGAGGCTGAGGAAGAAGGGTATATCCCCCAGCCGCAACGTTCTGAAAGGAGCAGAGTAAAGTAATTACTGCTACTGTAAGGTATTTCAATTTCATAATTGTATATTGATTAATTCTCTTGCAGATGACTATCTGCTTTGGTAAATATCCGTTCCGAATGCCCATCCTAAGTAATTTGCATCCAGTTTCTTGCTTTCTTTGTTGAATACAACGGTGTGCGGTTTCTTCAGATTGCAGTGTAGATGAGTGATTTGTTTCTCATCTGCCTTGACGCTTAGTTTATCGCCTTGGCGGTCAACAGTGCAATTGTAGCCTACCACAGAGCCATCCTGCCTTTCTATGACGAAGGCATTGGTCAGCATCGACTCGGCGATGCACTTGAATACTTCGTGCACATCGTTGTCCTGAGTATTCACCGTCTGCCAGTCGCTCACCATATTCACATACTGCTCGCCGATAACAAACTCTCGGGTATCATATAGTTCGGGATGCGGATTTCCGAAGCTCAGCGAGTCCTGCGTCACATGAGTGTCGGCGCTGCACGCCTGTTTCACTTTCAGATACGGATCGACCACAAACGCCCAACGGAGATCTCCCGTGCGGTAATCTATCAAGTGAGAGAAAGCTCCCATTGCATTATAAGTCTCTTTCAGCCAGCGTTCTTCGCCCGTCAGCAGATAAGCGTAATAGGTGGCATAGCCGCGCCATCCGCTCCAACCGTGAGGAGAATTGAACATATTGGGCAACATCTGCACGTCATATTGCGCTTCCCAGTAGCGCATCGTTCCTCCGCGACGGCGGGCGTCGGGCACTCGCAGTTGGGTGAGGCAATCGTGGCTATTTAATATTTGCAGCATGGCATCCGTGTAGTGCTTACGGGCTTTTTCATCCGTTTGCATCAGCCCCAGCATACCAATCTGGAGGGCGGAACAGGAAATCATGCCATCTTCAAAGGTGAGTTCTCCTTCTGTCTCGAAGTCGCCTTGCGATGCTACCAGTTGGTCGATGGCACGTTTGGCAGATTGATAATGGCGTTCAGCAACCTCAGCCCATGCGGCATCTTTCTTCGCTAGTTCGCGTTCGGCTAAAGTCAACTCCAACATACTTTTAGCTACATAGATGACACTGGTATAAATGGTATTGTGATTGACATAAGCACCATCCTCGCGCTGCCAGCTGTTCATCAGCCAGTCTGCCAATCGGGATGCTTTCTGCAAGTCGGCCATGTCACCGTAAGCCTGATACTTGTCTACCAACAAGCCGATGGTTCCGGATGTATTCTGTATGCGTGAAACGTGATACTTAGGTTCCATCTTCTGCTGGTCGTGCAATAAGCCGAATAAGTAGTCGAAGCGGTCGCGCAGAGCTTTATCCAGTTTCTTATCCGGGAAATACTGCGCAGCAATGAAGGAAGGATGAAATCCGTACCAGCTTTCAATGTGCGAAGTTGCCTTCTGATGATATTTCAATGCGTTCCTACGCGCCTGTTCCATCGTCCATTGCCAGTTGTGGTGTACCGAAAGGACGCCTTCCGTCTCCTTTCCGTTGTCTCTCGCGCGTACCTTATATAAGCCTACCTCCGGCAATACACACGACACCCGCTTTGCACCTTTTCCCTGTTCCCTGATGTCAGCTTTCACTTCTTGCCCTTTATCATCCAACACTTTAATATCTTTTGAACCGGACAACACTTCAAAAGAAGCTGTTTCTCCCGGTGTATAGGTGGTCCGGTCTATCCGGAGCATCGGGATACCCGTTGTTTCGTATACCGCCTGCTCAAATTCTCCAAGCGGATTGATATCAATGAAGGCAACAGTCCATGTCTTGACCTCCCCTTGTTTCAGCATCCACAGGTTCTGCGGATTGCGTTCGGGCAAAGGCAATGCGTTCATCAGGTCGAGATTGAGCGATTCGATGCGGTGTCCCATAAACCAATGCGGGGGCGGGTCTTGATAGCCCAGATTATAAGCTACGCTCCACGAAGCTACGGGCTGGGGCGAAACGATTCCCAGAGCGTGTCCCCTCGGAGTTTGCAGATAGCCGTAGAAGTGCGTCTTTTCATTGCGCATCAGTGTGGGGAAATACTTCCCGAACCAGTCGGGGTACTTATCCATATAGGTGTCTATACCCAGTTTGAGTCCTGCTTTGACGGGTTGAAAAGGTACGTTTCCTTTGTTTTCGAGGGTCACTTTCAGGGCGGGTTGTCCTTTCCACGAATGGTACGTCAAGCGGCATTCCACTTGGTCTATCGTAGCCCGATAAGACAGGTAGCCGTCGGGTATCCAAGCGGCGGTTACTTCCTTGCCGCCGATTTCGGCATAAAAAGACGGACCGCAGTTGCCCTGTCCGGGACGGAAGAAAGGGATGGTGTCATTGCCTTGCTTATCCTTAAATACAATTTGTTCCAGACATCCTTTGTCCGACACACGCGCTTCCCATCCTTTGCTTCTCCACACGGTGGACTGGGAAAAAGCGCCTACACTCCATAATAGGCTCCCGAGAAGGAGATAGTTCTTTATCATTTCTTATATATCATTTTTTGTGTTTCTTATAGTAAATCACACTCCCCCTCCATTGGGGGCTGGAGGAGAAGTGTGACCGGTATATCATCCCAATCCGCTTACCAGTTAGGATTCTGAACCAGCTTCGGATTCTTGTTCAGATATTCCTGCTGAATGGGATACAGGTAGCCTTCTTCTTTAAAGACGAACGGCATCTTGTCTGCTTTCACTTCTTTGTTATAATCTTCCGGAGTAAATCCGTATACGTTCAGTGCGGGCATACCTTCCTCCATTCCTTTCCATGCTTCTTTAGCAATCTTCCAGCGGCGATAGTCCCAGAACATTTGTCCTTCAAACATAAACTCTACCGTTTTCTCACGGCGCACTGCTTCAATCAGTTCTTCGGGTGTTGCGTTGGGATGTGTTTCGGCAATGGTTCCCAGGCCGGCACGTTTGCGCACGAGGTTGAAATACTTAGCTCCGTCACCATCCAACTTGCGGTAGTAGTTGACGTAAGCCTCAGCATATCCCAGATACAACTCCGCCAAGCGAATAATAGGGAACGGATAAGCCGCCACATTATTGTTACCATCCTGAATAGTAGTTCTGGGGTTTATCATCTTCTTGACGGCATATCCACCGTAAAGTTGGTCGCTGGCATTGTCTCTCGCACCGTGCAATTCTTCAGGGTGATACTCTCCGCCCTTCTTTCCTTGGAATCTCATCTTAATGGTAATTGTATCCAGTCCGTTGGCGTTACTGATTTCATACGGGCCACGGTCATACCCAAGGTCGGCATAGAAGCGCGGTTCGCGGTTTTTATTCAGTCTGAGCACTTCGTCGTCGTCCACCTTCATGCTGTTGGCATAGTCATAGTTCGGGTCTTTGTCAATCTCCCTGCCGTTTTTGGTCAGATAGAGTCGGGCAGTCCACAGCGTTGTTCCCAGTCCACCGATAGGAGCGGTTTCGTTGGTGATACCGTGCAGAATGGCATGACGGCTGAATCCGTTGCCATATCCTATCGTCTCTTTTGTTCCGGTGTAAGGCCAGATCAATTCGGGAGAATCCCAACCTGCCGCAATCTTATAACGGCTGTTGGCTATCGCTTTATCGAAGTCGCTCAATCTGGCAGTGTTACCTGTATATTCGTACAATTTGAAGCCTTTGGCTACGGCCGCGTTGATGGCTATTTCGTACTGGTCGAGTGCTCTTTTCCACTTCTCGGCATCATAGGTGGTGGGAACCAATTGTTCACCGCCATATTCAGCTTTGTTCTTGAAGTCGGCATAGTCGGTATTACCGTTGTACAACGGACTGGCTGCATACAGATACAAGCGTGCTTTCAATGCTTGGGCTATAATGGTGGTTCCGCGTCCCAGATTGGAGTCATTATAAGAATCCGGAAGATACTCCATCGCCTTGTCGAAGAATCCTGCAATTCTCTCCACACACTCGTCGATAGGACGGCGTGCCTGCATCATTTCTTGTGCCGGAGCATCGGATTCGAGCAACTTGTCCGAGATTACAACCGGTCCGTAGGCCTGCATCAGGCAGAAGTGGTAGTATCCAATCAGGAAATACGCTTCGCCTATCCATTGTCTTTTGTTCTTCTCAAATTCGTCCTGCGACCACTTCACGGGCACTGTCTTGTCTATGTTATCAAGGAAAATCCAACAGTTACGGATTCCGCCATACATATTCCTCCACAATGCACTGCCACCATAAGCGGGGCTGTGATTGGAGCGTTGTATTATCAGATAGTAGAACCATTCGGTAGTCCAGTGGGGCGAACCGATTATTTCGGGAGTTGTAGACCACGCTTCATTGTCGCGGAAATTCAGAAATTCGGGCATCACGCTATAGCAGCCATAGATGAAATTGCCTGCACTGGTTTCTGTCTTGAAAGCATCGTCCAGAGTCGATGTATCATCGGGCACCACATCCAGAAATTCGCACGAGTGCAGTGTCGCACCCAGCAAAGCTGCCATGAATATATTTCTTATTTTCATAATCGTCTTAGTATTTAGAGTCATCATAATCATTTTAATTTAGAAAGTCATTTGCAAACCTACGCTTACGGTACGTTGCGTCGGGTATACTTGTCCGTTCTGCGTATCCAGTTCGGGGTCCCATATTTTGAACTTCGAGAAGGTCAACAAGTTGGCGCCTGCCACATACGCACGCAGGAACTTCCAAGTATAACCCAGTTCCACATTCTTCAGGCGGATGTATGAACCATCTTTGAGCCAGTAAGTAGACGGTTCGGTCGTATTCGGGTTCGAGCCGCTGGTAAGGCGGGGATATTCGGCATTTGGATTCGGGCTATCCTCTCTCCAGTAGTTATCGGCTACCCATTGCATCAGGTTATGCGTATTTCCGTTGAAGGAGTGGATGCCTTGCAGCATGATGTCTCTTTTACCGACTCCTTGAAAGAAGAACGAAGCATCCCATCCTTTGTACTGCATACTGGCACCGAAACCGTAGATAATCTGCGGCACGCTTGGTCTGCCAATGTACGTCTTGTCCGTACCGTCAATCTTACCGTCGCCATTGAGGTCTTTGTATTTGATGTCTCCTACCTGAGTATGATAGGTTCCCAATTCTTGTGTGGGGCTGTCGGCTATTTCTTCTTCACTCTGGAACAGACCTTCGGCTATGTATCCGTAGTAATTATTCAGCGGTTGTCCCACTTGCGACATATAGGCAAACTCGTAAGGAGGTTCATCTCTTTCCACATACTCGTTCTTGGCAAGGGTAAACGTTCCGCGTGCCGAGATATAGAAGTCTTTGCTGAATGAGTGGTTATAGTTGAACGACATATCCAACCCTTCGTTTTTCACTTTACCCAAGTTTCCGTAAGGGGCTGTACCCGTGATACCGGTTTCTACCGAAATAGTCTGGCGTTGCAGGAAGATGTTCTTACGGTTTTCACGGAAGTAGTCGATGGTGAAGTTCAGGTCCTTGAATAAGGTCATATCCACACCGATGTCGTATTTCTCACCGATTTCCCACGTCACATTACTTGCACCGTATGTACTGATGGATGTACCGGAAGCCGTGTTGTCCCAGTTCTTACCGAATGTGTAGCCGCCACCACCGTTCAGATTGACCTTTGTCAGATAGGGGAAACGACCGCTACCGATATTGGAGTTACCTACCAAACCGTAGGATGCGCGCAGCTTCAAACTGGTGAATACATTGGTAAGTGGCTTGAAGAACTCTTCGTTAGAAATCAGATAACCTACTGCAAAAGAAGGGAAGAAACCGTAGCGGCTGCCTTCCTGAAAAGTCTCCGAACCATTGTAGCCGAAGTTGGCTTCAGCCAGATACTTTCCATCGTAAGCATATGTCAATCGGCCAGCGATACCTTGGTTGCGCTCGGGCAGAGTGGCATAATAATCACTGGGATTATTTACGTTGTAATCGCGTTGCAGGTAAACGAACATGGCACTCACGTCATGTTTGTCGGCAAATGTCCGTTGATAGTTCAGTAATGCCTGAATGTTCATGAAGCGGTCGCCCGAACTACCTTTGGAAGCCAGGGAGAGAGCCGTGCTACCTTGGTTCATGGATGTGTACTTAAAGTCATATCCTCCGCCTTCCATGGGGTCTGCGCTATCCAATCTATAATAGTAGGGATTGAACGTACGGCTGTAGTATGTGTACGAGTAGTTTTTAAAGTTAATCAAAGCTTTAAAAGTCAATCCCTTGGTAATGAAGTCCAGTTTCTGTTCCAGTTCGAGGCTGGCATTGATTGTGGAAGCTGCGCTGTGTTGTCTGCCTCGCACCATCTCTGCATACGGGTTCATGTGGTATCCCGAACCTTCGGAAGCGTTCTCATAGCTATTACCGAAGAGGATATGGTCGGCACTAATATTATTCGGATAGTAAGGCAGGAAGTACATACTTGGTGCACGAAGCGCATACTGATACAAAGTGGGCACACTGGTAGTCGGTCCGGTGTATTGCTCAATTTGCGTGTTCAGGCGTATGGTAGCCTTGGTCGTTTTCGTAAGCCATGCGCCGATATTGCCTTGAATAGAATAGCGGAGGTTTTGCAGGTTGTTCTCGAACGAAGTGTTTTTATCCTGTTTCAACTGCCCGTTATCGTTGTTCAACGTAGCGCTCAGGAAGTAGTCTACTTTACTTGTACCGCCCGTCACGTTGATGTTAGCCGTCTGGTTCATAGACATATCCTTGAACATAACGTCCACCCAGTCCACATTCGGATATAGGTACGGGTTGGTCTGATTACGTGTATTGTCAATTCTATCTTGCGCATAGAAAGCGGGAGCGTCCGGATTTCTTGCCCAAACAGCTGCGTTTCTCGTTTCCATCGTAGTAGCCGCATCTGCCAGTTGCAGTTTGCGGGTAGGCTGCGAGAAGGTATTTTCTAAACGGATATTGATTCTTGCCTTTTCCATATCTCTACCCGAACGGGTGGTAATGATAATCACGCCATTGGCTCCGCGCGCACCATACAATGCCGTGGCGGAAGCATCCTTCAACACCGAGAAGTTCTCGATAGCTTCGGGCGGGAGGGCATTCATGTCGTCGGTAGAAGCTTCTACTCCGTCGATGTAAATCAGCGGGTTGGTAGTGCCGCTGAAGGTTGCCGCACCACGAATCCAGAAACTTGCACCGTCCGCACCCGGCTCTGCATTGCGCTGCATCGAGATGACACCGGCAATGCGTCCACCGAAGGCATTACTCAAGCTACTGGACGGTATTTTCAGTTCTGCGGGCTTGATAGATTCCACAGAACCGACCACAGATGCCTTTTTCTGCACACCGAAGCCCACAACAACTACTTCGCCCAGCGTTTCCGAATCTTCTTGCAGAATAACACTCACCTTGCCACCCTTGAAAGTGACGGCAGCGGTTTTATATCCCAGAAAGGAGATTTCGAGTACATCCCCTTTCTTGACGTTCTGCAAAGTGAAGTCACCGTCTATTCCGGTGATAGTCCCGTTCGTGGTACCTTTCACCAGCACAGAAGCACCAATCAACGGTTCGCCTTTATCATCTTTTACTATACCCGTAGCCTTCACTCCTTTTTGCGTACTTTGCTGAGGAGCATTCACTTCTACCGGTTTGGATATTGTAATCTGCCGACCGCTTATCTTATATTTAAGCCCCGTTTTCTTACTCAGTTCTTCGAGAATGGTATCTATCTTCTTGTTATCTACGGAGATAGATACTTTATTCGTCAGGTTCTTCTGCACTCCCTCCGAATATATAAAAATGTATTTACTGTTTTTCTCTATGTAGTTTAATACATCTTTCACCGTCGCATTTTCCGATTGCACTGTGAACAAATCTTTCTCCGAGTCCCATGTCACAACTGTCTCGGCATAAGCACCGAAGGGAATCATCAAAAAGGCACCTATTACACAAAGGAGATTCATCTTCTCCCTGATGTGTAAACAACGATTTTTCTTTACCATAAGTTTCTTTAATTGGTTAACGATTTTGGATTTATTGATTTTATTTGAATATCAGTCAAGTACGCCAATACCAGACCGATGCAGGATGACTTTCGCTAATCTGACGGAGGGTTGTGTGTCATAAGTATATGCTGAGTCATAAAAAAGGCATTTAATGCTGAAAAAAGATTAACTTTATTCGTTTGGTTATAAAAAATAGCTTTCTTTACCATAAAAATTTCTTTTTAGGTTAACAATTTTGGATTTATTGATTTAACTAAGGAATTAACATCGGGTAAATACGCCAATATTTATCCGATTTTTTTGTACACTCTCACTTTCTAGGTTTGTTCTTCATAGGCATTTCTCATTGTTTAATAGATTAATTAAAAAGGTTATTTATCTAAGTATATACTAGTATCAGTTTTTTCAATGGTAAACGGAAGGGTTTGCTGCAAGCACCGGAGTATCTCGTCTATATCATCCTTCAGGTCCAACTTTCCGTATACCCTGCCTGACGCCACCTGTGGGTCGCACCCTATAGTAATACCGTAATATTTACTCAGTTTCTGAGCAATGTCCGAAAGGCGGCTACCATTCAATATCATCATTCCGTCCACCCAACTGATATATTCGGCTACATCCACCTGTTTTTGGTAAGCAATGGTGCCGTCAGCGATATTCAGTAAATCGGAGGGGGTCATACGTGCCTTTTTCTTATGCTTGTCGGTCACTTCCACCGAACCTTCCACGAGCACGATGTTCGTAGCTTCGCCTTCGTAGTTGGAGATGTTGAACTTAGTGCCAAGCACTCGCAGATTGAAGCCGTTGGCTTCTACAATAAACGGGTGTTCCTTATCGTGCGCCACGTCCAGAAAGACTTCGCCTTGTGCATAAATCTTGCGGGTGCTGCCTTGAAAACGTCGGGGGTAGATTACTTTCGACTGGGAGTTTACGGTGAGCAGTGTTCCGTCGGACAGTTGGATTGTCGCCCGTTTGCCTGCCGGAACCAGCAATTGGTCGTATTCTTCGGGCTCCACTGCTGCGTCCTCCCCTTTCTCTTCTTCCACTTTCTGCGAGTTGACGGCTACTTTTCCTTCTTTGGTATATTGGATGTGGGCACCTTCGTCCAAGTTCAGTTGCTTCTTGGAGGTTATCAGGGTGACTTCGTTCACTATGGAGTCCGAAGTCATTTGTTGCATCATGGCATGGAAGTCTGTAGGTTGATATCCTGTTTGATTGAGAAAGTATATCGTTGAGACGCAAATCAATATAGAAGCTGCGATGGAGGCGGAAGCGACCAGAAAATAGTTTCTTCTGCGGCGCTGTGCGTCCTGCTTTATTTTTTGCTGAGTCTTCTTGATAATAGAAGAAGCATCCATCTTCGGGGGCGTACAGTCTTCCCAAAAGAATTTCATTTTGTCGCCCTCGGACAAGGACGCAAACTCATTCTCTACATTCTCTTGAGAATTTAGTTTGTCGAATAAATCGGTCAGGCGGTCATGTTCTTCTTTTAAGCTCATACTCATTTTTAGGTTGTTCTATAGTTAGAGACGCAAATCTTTAAATAATCTCTAGGTGGAATATGAACTTTTTTTCATTTTCTTTCAAAAAAGTGGTTGGAGCTTATCGTATGTTATGCAATAAAATGGAGATAGTACCAATTTATAATTCAGTCTGCACTCTCTTTCTCTTAGTGAAAACTTGGTTAGAATATTATCTGAAGTCTTGTTTGGAAGGCATTCAGCCTTTGATTCTCAAATCCTTCCCTGTCCGTAGTGGTGGTGTACGAGTATCTGAGTCGCCATATCATATACTTATTCAGATAGTAATTGAGGGTGAGCGAGGCATCTTTCAGGCGCCCGCCGCGAATGCCTGCTTTGGCATCGGACATATCGGTATAGTTGTAGCCAAGCACACATTCCAAGGAGCCGGAAGAAGGCCTGTCTATTCCACAGTCTGTGTACGAATGCTTGTAATTGCTTCCTATCAGCAGTCCTCTCAGCACTCCATAGGCTCCGGTCGCCTTATAGTTTTTCTGTTGTTTCTCCCGGTCCACCTGAAGGTAGTAATATTGTGCCTCCAAAGCGACGGGGCCATAGCCCGCCACCAACTCAGGTGTGAACTTAAACATATGTTTGGCATTCGTAACCACCGCATTCACGGCACTGACCTGTGCGATACGTGTCGGGAAGTTGGTTCCCAAATCGAAACTCGTGTGGTTGAGTTCTTCATCTTTGTTATATCGGGGAGTTTCGTAAGCACCCGACACGCCTACCTGAAACAAGGTGCCGTCATTGCGCAAGGGGCGGTAGACCAGTCGGCTTATGGCGCCATATCCCGTTTTGCCCAGCTCGTTCGACTTCTTTTTGAGGGCTTGGTCTTCTACGTATACGCTTGCTGTGCCAAAGAAGCTCTTCTTATCGTACACAAACATAGCTCCAATCTGTCGCGAATCGAAAAATGCTTCGTTGATGGTAGGCGTTTCCATCGTTGCCTTCATCGACGAGCTGGTGTAATTGAGCAGGCCGAAGTGATGGACAAAGTTGCCGACGCACAACGATGCGTTTGGCGAGAATTGCCTTTCGATGAATATATCTTTCATGTTGATTTTACCGTAGGCATATCCGATATCCACTTTCGCTTTGAATTTCCCATAGCTGGCTTTCAAGCCGATTCTGGCATCGGGAATCGCTACGCCATCCACAAATTCTTTGTTTTTCGAACTGAACAGACCTGCATCTATCAGCACTCTTCCGATGGGATTCACCTTTAGCGTATTCTTGTCTTGGGCATTCACGGGTACAGAAGTTGCTATCAGGTATGCAAAACCCAATAAAAAGATATTTCTCATAGCAGATGCATTCTTCCTAATGTTTATGTGTGTTTTCATAGTCAATTATATAATACACGCAGTCGCGCTCAATCGGATGGCAAAGATACAGTGTTTTTTCAAGAAATCGTAATATCATTCCATAAAGAGAAGTTATATATAGGGCTTTATGGATTAAAACCTTTATCTTTGCTCGAAAATAGGAGATATTATGTCCAGATACGTCAACCCTTTTACAGACATTGGCTTTAAAGTAATCTTCGGTCAGCCTGCCAGCAAGGATTTGCTCATCATTTTGTTGAATGAACTCCTTGCGGGCGAACATCATATTACGGATCTTACTTTTCTCGATAAAGAAGACCATGCAGATAACGTAAGCGATAAAGGCATCATTTACGACCTCTACTGTCGCACTGCAACGGGTGAATTCATAATCGTCGAGATGCAGAATAGATGGCACAGTCATTTTCTGGACAGGACACTTTATTATGTCTGCCGTGCAGTAAGCCGACAGATAGAGTCTCCTTCTTCCAAGGAAGTTCCTGTGCCGGAAGACATGATGATGGTTCGTGAACCAATCGCCCCGTATGGTAAACAATATAGACTGCCTACCGTATATGGCATCTTCCTGATGAACTTCAAAGAAGATAGTCTGGAAGCGAAGTTTCGCACCGATACGGTGATTTCCGACCGGGACACCGGAAAGGTGGTCAATCCTCATTTCAGGCAGATATATCTGCAATTCCCTTATTTCACGAAGGAATTGCCGGATTGCCATACGTTATATGATAAACTAATTTATGCTCTAAAGAATATGAACAATTGGAACAGAATGCCGGATGCTTTGAAGGACCAAGTGTTTGAACATCTGGCTAGATTGGCTGCCGTTGCCAATCTATCGGAGGAAAACCGCATTGCTTACGATAAAGCATTGGATAGGTATAGAGTTAGCGAGATTGTGAATGAGGACATTCGGAAAGAGGGAATTAAAGAGGGCTTTAAGGAAGGCCAGAAAAAGAAGCAGCTCGAAATAGCCTTGCAGATGAAGAATAGCGGAATGTCTACCGATATGATTGCTAAATTTACAGGGCTTCAAGTTGAGGATATAGAAAGACTTCAATGACAAAAACGAATGCGTGCTAATCTATAGAAGTATTTGATTCTCACACGTAACTTCTTTAGCCAATACTTCAGGAGATTATGATCTGATAAGTATTCAATGCTTGATTTCCATGACTCCGTCAGGTCTAACATATGCATTGCTTGATACCTATCACACTGTGCTTTCGCTTCTCTATACAATGCAATCTCCTTATCGCGCGCATCTAGAAGCATGGCATACGTATCACAAGTTGCGATTTTCTTTATGCAAAGTTTCTCTAACAGGTAGACATACGATGAATGGCTTCCTTGCATCCTTCCAAAGTCTACGAAAGTGCGAACGTTGCCTTCATACACGAAAGTAGTGTTATTCTCGTAATACGAGATAATTACTTCCATATCCACCCAAAGCTGAATATATGCTTGGTCAATATCGAATTTCTCGGCCGCTTCTTTAATACTAATCCATTGTGACATAGTGTTCGTTTTTATATGTGATACTTTAGAGTGAATAATCTCTTGTTCAATATATAAGTACAACAAGCACCACGCTTCTTTTTTAGCCCAACGGCTGGGGAATTGGTTAGGTTAAGCATGGGGTTTATTTGGGACCACCGGACACAAAAATGACGTGGCGCTGTTGCACATTATCTGTTCCTGAGGCTAGCTACACCTTTGTAGAAGATAATGATAACAACAGACATCCACGTCAATCGTTTATATATAACACATCCCTAACTGAAATGTTGATATACAGTTACGTTAACGTGGAGTATCTGTTGTATCATCTCTCTCTACATAAAACTTAGCTATTTTCAGGAATGAGAGACAATACGTATACTCCATTAAAAAATAAAAAGCACTTTCCTCCAGCTTCATCACGCCGATGAGCTGCAAGTGCGCGGCAAAGATATACGTTTTTTCTGAAATAGACTGGAAATGAGGGGACAAAAATAAGAAGTTTTGCACCAACAGTATCAAAAGTTTGGAATTCCTGACATAAAGTTCTTCAAACTAGAAGGCATATAAAGGAATGGAAATGAGGGTGTGCGAGGAGATATAAAAACGCATAATTGCCCGAAGGACTTGACAAATATCTTTTTTTGTTGTATATTTGCAGATGTATCAGTAATTAGAACTATAAACTAAAAGATTATATTGAACGAAATAAATACATATGAACATCTATATCCAATGAAGGAAAAGTATAAGATTGCAACAGTTTGAATGAGTGATTTAAATAAGATTAGGGTATAACCAATCCCTATGAAAGCAGAAAGGCTGTGAACTCCTATGGAGTTTGCAGCTTTTTTGTTGTATATATTCAAGTAGAAAGTACTGAAACGACAAATGAGAGTTTATAATAAACGTAAGACCCGTTTATTATAAACGAAAACGGTTTTTATTATAAACTCAAAATGAGTTTATGCAAGAACTATAAGCTATTTTCAATGGAGAATAAAGACATGAAATCAAAGGAATGGATTTGAGGATAATAAACAGTAAATATAGAGTACAGAATTTCATCCTTGAGCACCATCCTATTTATTGTCAAGAACAGACACTTGTTCCTATTGCTTCTTTTTCCGCGGATTAATCCTGAGACTCTTAGAAATTGCATCTACCGCATAAGCAATGTGATAATTCACCGTTTGCACGGAAACTTGAAGCATATCTGCGATTTGAAGATATGGCATCCCCTCCATCTTAGCCAGAAAAAAGACGTGTTTGCATTTGGGCGGCAGCTTCTCTAGCGCACTGTTTATTTCCGCCACCTCTTCACGACTAATCAGCTCCTCGTCGGGCGACTGGATAGGCTCGAACGTGAAATCGTCAATTTCATCAAATGATATTTCATCCCTCCCGGTTTCTTTTCGTAAATAAGAGATTGATTTGCGGTAGGTAATCGTTTGCAGCCAAGCGTTCATATACTCAATCTGCGCCAGTCCTTTCCTGTTTTTCCACGCCTCAAAAAACACATCGCTGACTACCTCTTCCGCCATCTCCTTCTGGCCCAACAAGCCATAGGCGTAGTAATACAGACGCGAAGAATAATGCTCCATGAATCGGGTGAAGGCTATTTCATCACCGTTCACAATCTTAACTATGTCGTTATTCTCAATTCTCACGAAGCATTATAGATTATTACTTATTAACAAAATTGAGCCAAATATACAAGTATCCCGCCAATTAGAAAAATAAAAAAGAAAATAAAATGATTCTTAGTCGCTAAGGGGTGCAAATCATAACTCAGCAATGTGCATCCTATTTTTCAGACGCAGGCTATTATAAAAGCCTTTTACTAAGATAGCGCACAGGATACCATACAGAAAGGAATCCGACAGCCAGAACTGTCACAAAAATAAGTACCACATCCCACGCATGAACACTTACAGGATAGGCATCGACCACAAAAGCTCCCCCACCCCCACCGAGCGTGATAATGCCGAACTTCTGCTGAACGAGACAGAGCACCAATCCCAATATGATGCCTGAGATGGCACCAAAGAGCGAAATAAGTCGTCCTTCGAACAAGAATATACGGGAAATAAGTTTATCATCGGCCCCAAGACTGCGCAGCGTGATTACATCCTCTTTCTTATCCAATATCAGCATCGAAAGGGAACCTATCACATTGAAACAGGCAATCATCAGGATAAAAGTGAGAAATAGGTAGGATATCAACTTCTCTATCTCCATGATACGGAACACATCGGCTTGCTGCTGGTAGCGGTCTTGCACCACAAAGTCGTCGCCCAGCATTTTTTGTATCTTTGATTGCACCGAGGAAGTGCTGGCATTAGGGGTCAGTTTCAGCTCGATGGCGGAAACTTCGGTTGTATAATCGAGCAACTGGCGGAGAAAGTCGAGAGAGGTAAGAATATACTTCCCGTCATATTGCTGCTGGTTCACTACGAACACCACGCCGGGAGAATACAGGTAATCACGATTGAAAGATGCTCCGGGATTTGCCATGTTTACTTTGGCATTCCGCTTGGGAAGGTAAATCTGGAGGGGATCGACAAATTCGAGTCCGGTGCCAAGCGTGGCAACAAGTTCTACGCCGAGAACGCCGTAGTTCACTATCGAGTCGTGAAGAAGGAAATCGCCCGCGCCGTAAAGTATGCTGTCGATGGCGGTCAACTGTTCAAAGTTATCTTCTACCCCCTTCAATACGACCATCGCTTGGCGGTCTTTGTACTGCACCATGGCATTTTCCTCAAGCGTCTGCGTAAACACGTCCACTTCGGGAAGCGCACAGACGGCCCGTATCCGCTCGTCCTGCCCGTCAAAGACTTTGCCTTCGCGGATGGTAATCTTCAACTGCGGATCGAAAGCCGTGAAAAAGCTAGCCACCATATCCTGAAAACCGTTGAACACGGAAAGCGTGCAGACCAGCGCCAACGTAGCCAGCGCCACTCCGCATACAGAGATGCCGGATATGATATTGATAGCGTTATGCTTCTTTTTGGAGAAGAGATAACGCTTGGCTATGTAGAAAGGAAGGTTCACTTCAGCAATGAATCAATCTTCTCGATATAATCCAGCGAATCATCCACGAAGAATTTCAGTTCGGGGATGATGCGTAGCTGATGACGCACACGAGTTCCAAGCTCAAAGCGGATGGATTTCATGTTGTTGTTGATGTTCTTCACCATTTCTTCTGCCTTCTCCGAGGGGAACACACTGAGGTATACACGTGCGATGCTCATATCAGGGCTGATACGAACGGCGCTCACCGATACCAATACGCCCGGCATTGCCTTTGTTTGAAGCAGGAATATCTCGCTCAGTTCTTTCTGCAACAGGCGGGATATCTTATTCTGTCTGGTTGTTTCCATAATCTCTATTTTTTTCTTATTATCGTTAGCCCGTCTCGTAAGGGCAATATTACTTTTTCTACTCGGTCGTCCTTCGCCACAAGGTCGTTGAAGGCTTTGATGCCGATGGTCTGCGCATCTGAGTTGCGCGGCTGTTCGAGCACGTGACCGTCCCACAGCGTATTGTCGGCTATGATATAGCCTCCTTCGGAAAGATGTGCCAGCGTCATCTCATAATAATCGATATACTTGCGTTTATCTCCGTCGATAAATGCCATATCGAATACAATGCCCAACGTGGGGACAAGCGCCAAAGCGTCGCCTATGTAGAATCGAATCTTATCCGCAAAGGGTGAACCTTCCAACCACGGGCGGGTAAAGTCCTCTTGTTCGTCATTGATCTCGAAAGTATGCAGCATTCCGCCCTCCCGCAAGCCCTCGGCAAGGCAGAGAGCGGAATATCCGCTATACGTTCCTATCTCCAATATCTGCCGGGGACGAATCATTTCTACAAACATCTTCAGCATCCGCCCCTGCAAATGGCCGGAGGCCATACGCGGACGGAGCAGCTTCACGTGTGTATCCCGATAGAGCGCTTTCAGATAGTCGCTCTCGGAATCGATGTGCTGCAATATATATTCGTCTATAGAATCAGTCTCCTGCATAAAGTCTATTTATTACAGATAACGGTTATTGTTGGGCAACACGGTTTCTTCTGCGTGCTTCAACGCGTCTTCCACTACGTTGATTTCGAGGAAAGAAGTCTTCGTGCCTGCCTTGCCACTGCTCAGGTAGCCCACCATGTCGGTAGGTTGCAGACGACCTTCCTTCAACAAACGGCGCAAAGCTGCGAAATAATATTCCTGTCCGTTTGCCAATTCAGGCATATAGATGGCTTCCACACCGTATGAAAGAGCCAGGTGGCGCATTGTCTTTTCTTTGTAGCAGATAGCCAATACGGGGAATTTTCCACGGAAAGCTGCCAGATTGCGGGCAGTGCGTCCGCTGTAGCTGTCGGTGATGATGGCACGTATTTTCAGTTTGGAAGTTGCCTTCACTGCTTGCTTGGCAAGGAATGCGGTAACATCGTTGCTATTCTCGTCCAATGGGATGCGGATATCGTTTTCTTCCATCTTGTCCTTCTCCGCCTGAGCTGCTATCTTAGTCATTGTTTTCACTGCATCTATCGGATATTTGCCGTAAGCAGTTTCGCCGCTCAACATCAACGCATCGGTGCGGTAATAGATGGCATTGGCAATGTCGGTAACTTCCGCACGGGTCGGACGGGGATTATTTATCATTGTATGGAGCATCTGGGTGGCAACAATCACCGGCTTCTTAGCCAGAATACATTTGCGAATCAGGATGCGCTGGATGCCCGGAATGCGTTCCTGCGGAACTTCAATACCCAAGTCGCCACGAGCTACCATCACTCCGTCCGCCACTTCGAGGATTTCGTCGATATTATCCACTCCCTCCTGATTCTCAATCTTGGCGATAATCTTAATATCGCTGTTGTGAGCGTCGAGGATGGCACGGATATCGAGCACGTCCTGACGGTTGCGCACGAAAGAGTGGGCGATGAAGTCGATATCTTTTTCGATGGCGTAAAGGATATTGTTGCGGTCTTTCTCCGTCAACGAAGGAAGGTTGATGCGAACGCCCGGAACGTTCACACTCTTGCGGCTTCCAAGGGTGGCTTCATTTTTCACTTCACAGAGCAGGTAATCTTCGGTTTTATCAATCACTTCCAGTTCGAGGTCGCCATCGTCAATGAGGATGGTGCCACCGATATTGAGGTCGTGCACAAATTGGGGATAGGATACGGCGATACATTCACGCGTAGTCTCCAAATCCGGATTGCCTACTACTTTCACTTTATCACCTATCATATATGGGATTGGCTCTGCATTGGCAGTGGTGCGGACTTCCGGTCCTTTGGTATCCATCAAAATGGCAATGCGGTTGGAAACGGTACGCACATTGGCAATCAAAGCTTCAAAACCTTCACGGCTGGCGTGCGCCGTATTCATACGCACCACATTCATTCCTGCTTCAAACAATTGTTTTATAAAATCCACATCACAGCGTCTATCCGAGATGGAAGCAACAATCTTAGTCTGTTTCAATAACATAATCTTTCTACCTATTTATTATATATTATACCTTATTTACTATCCAGCAATGCCTCCAGAGCCAAACGGTAAGAGTTCAACCCAAAACCGCAAATCACACCTTTGCAGGCACAGGCAATCATCGATGTATGCCGGAAAGCCTCGCGGCTGTGCACATTGGAGATGTGCACTTCAATAACCGGAGATGTCACAGAACGAATGGCGTCCTGCAAAGCGATGGAAGTATGTGTGTAGGCTCCCGCGTTCAGGATAATACCATCCACCTCAAATCCCACCTGCTGTATGCAGTCTATCATCTCTCCCTCAATGTTTGATTGAAAATAGCCGATCTCCACGTCAGTGTATCTTTTGCGAAGTTCAGACAGATAATCTTCAAATGTAACGCTTCCGTATATGGAAGGTTCACGCTTACCCAACAGATTTATATTCGGGCCATTAATAATTTGTATCTTCATCGCACAATACTGTTTTTTTATACCTTTGTATCCAAAAGGATGTGCAAAGGTAGAAAAAAGAAATGGAAATCAACGAAAAAAAGAAGAAGAAGGAGCAACAAGCGCTGATAATCAGGAAGTACCAGCAATATCTAAAGCTGGAAAAGTCTTTATCGCCCAACACGCTGGATGCCTATCTGACTGACTTGGACAAGCTTCTAAGCTTTCTGATGCTTGAAGGAATAGACGTTCTGGAGGTCTGCTTGCACGACCTTCAGCGCTTTTCTGCCGGACTGCACGATATCGGTATTCATCCCCGTTCGCAAGCCCGCATCCTGTCCGGCATCAAGTCGTTTTTCCACTTCCTCATCATGGCGAAATATCTGGATGCAGACCCCAGCGAACTGCTCGATGCGCCTAAAATCGGCTTTAAACTCCCCGAAGTGCTGACCGTAGAGGAAATAGACCGGATTATCTCTGCCGTAGACCGCAGCAAAGCCGAAGGTCAGCGAAACCGGGCTATCTTAGAGACACTTTACAGCTGCGGACTGCGTGTTTCGGAGCTTGTCAACCTCAAGATTTCCGACCTTTACTTCGACGAAGGCTTCATCAAAGTGGAAGGAAAAGGAAGCAAACAACGCCTTGTTCCCATCTCCCCCCGTGCCATTAACGAAATTAAGCTTTACTTTGCCGACCGTAATCAAATAGAAGTAAAAAGCGGATATGAAGATTTCGTCTTCGTCAGCCACCGCAGAGGAAAAGGACTATCGCGGATTATGATATTCCACATGATTAAAGAATTAGCACAAACGGCAGGTATCACAAAAAATATCAGTCCGCACACTTTCCGGCATTCTTTTGCCACTCATTTACTGGAAGGTGGAGCCAATTTGCGGGCTATTCAATGTATGCTCGGTCATGAGTCCATTGCCACTACTGAAATTTATACCCATATCGACCGCAATATGCTTCGTAGTGAGATAATTGAACATCATCCCCGAAATATCAAGTACCGCAAAGAAAAAGAGAAGTTATTTCATTAAATTATGATAAAATCGCCCCCTTAACCTTATATTTATCTTAAGAATTAATATCTTTGCGTTACTTTTTCTGTCGAACCAGAATGAAGCAAATGAATAGACGAAATTTCAATTACAAACATTTAATTTTATACCTAAAATGACTAAGAAGTTGTACTTGCCTTTACTCATGGCAATGGTTGTTGCATTATTCTCTTCTTGCAGCAAAAAAATGGGTGAATTATCAGCTGATTACTTCACTGTTACTCCGCAAGTGCTGGAGGCAGTAGGTGGTAAGGTTCCTGCAACCATCAATGGAAAATTCCCTGAAAAGTATTTCAACAAGAAAGCGGTAGTAGAAGTGACTCCGGTTTTGAGATGGAACGGCGGCCAGGCTAAAGGTCAACCTGCTACTTTCCAAGGCGAAAAGGTGGAAGGTAACGACCAGACTATCTCTTACAAGGTAGGTGGAAGCTACACTATGAAAACATCTTTCGACTATGTTCCTGAAATGGCTAAGTCTGAACTGTACCTCGAGTTCAAAGCTACTATCGGTAAGAAAGTTATCACTATCCCTGCTGTGAAAGTAGCTGATGGTGTAATCTCTACTTCTGAATTAGTGAACAACACTTTAGGTAACGCTAACCCTGCTTTGGGCGAAGATGCTTTCCAACGCATCATCAAAGAGAAACACGATGCTAACATCATGTTCTTGATTCAACAAGCCAACATCCGTTCAAGCGAACTGAAAACTGCTAAAGAATTCAACAAGGAAGTAGCTAACGTAAACGAAGCTGCTAACAAGAAAATCAGCAATATCGAAGTTTCTTCTTACGCTTCTCCTGATGGTGGTGTAAGCCTGAACACAACACTGGCTGAAAACCGTGAAGGTAACACAACTAAGATGCTGAGCAAAGACTTGAAGAAAGCTAAAATTGACGCTCCGATCGATGCTAAGTATACTGCACAGGACTGGGAAGGCTTCCAAGAACTGGTTTCTAAATCTAACATCCAGGACAAAGAGTTGATTCTTCGCGTACTGTCAATGTATCAAGACCCTGCACAGAGAGAACAAGAAATCAAAAATATCTCTTCTGTATACAAAACTTTGGCTGACGAAATCCTTCCTCAGTTGCGTCGTTCTCGTTTGACTTTGAACTATGAGATTATCGGTAAGTCTGACGACGAAATCGCTAAGTTGGCTTCTTCTAATCCTTCTGAACTGAACGTTGAAGAATTGCTGTATGCTGCTACACTGACTAACGATCCTGCTAAACAAGAAGCTATCTATACTCAGGCTACAAAACAGTTCCCAACTGATTACCGTGCTTACAACAACTTAGGTAAGTTGGCTTACCAAGCTGCCAACATCGACAAGGCTGAATCTTACCTGAAACAAGCTGCTAACGTAAACGCTGCTCCTGAAGTGAACATGAACTTAGGTTTGGTTACTTTGATGAAGGGCGACAAAGCTGCTGCTGAAGCTTACTTCGGTAAAGCTGCCGGAACTAAAGAACTTGGCGAATCTATGGGTAACCTGTACATCGCTCAAGGTCAATATGAAAGAGCAGTTAACTCATTCGGTGACGCTAAAACTAACAGTGCTGCTTTGGCTCAAATCCTTGCTAAGGACTACAACAAAGCTAAAAATACACTGGCTAGCGTAGAAAGACCGGACGCTTACACTGACTACCTGATGGCTGTTCTGGGTGCTAGAACTAACAATTCTTCTATGGTAATCAGCAGCTTGAAGAGCGCAGTTGCTAAAGATCCTTCATTAGCTAAGAAAGCAGCTACTGACTTGGAATTTGCAAAATTCTTCACGAATGCAGATTTCATGAGCATCGCTAAATAAGAGTTTTATACCTCTATTTTAAATATTAAGAATTGCCTGTCATTACAAATGACGGGCAATTCTTTTTTTTATCTGTAAAAAACCGTACTTTCGCAGAAAAGAAATCAAAGCAATGAAAAAGAGTAGCATTTTAATCCTCATAATCATCTGTCTATTCGGTTGCAAAAAGCAAACTGACGATGTACGCATCACCGGAGAGATAAAAGGACTGGGAACAGATACGCTTTATTTGTACGGAATGGACGAATTACGCGACCGCATAGACACCATTTTCACAGAAGACGACAAGTTTACTTTTACCACTACGGTGGATACCATCACTCCGGCATTTCTGCTGATTAATAATGAAATAGAATATCCTATATACCTCAATAAAGGCAATAAGATTAAAATCAAGGGAGACACCCTGAACCTTGACTTGCTGACTATTGACGGGAATATATATAATAATGAGTTCACAACTTTCCAAATGGAACTGGAAGGATTGGATAACCCTTCGGAAACGGTAGTAACGCAGAAAGCGGAGGAATTTATCAAACAGCACCCTACTTCTTTTGTCAGCCTCTATCTGCTGGATAAGTATTTCGTTCAAAAAGATTCGCCCGACTACAGCAAGATAAAGAAACTGATTGAGGACATGGCTGGGGTACTGCTTGACAAACTCTACATTGACCATCTGAACGAGAGCATCGCACAGGAGGAGAAAACAGAGACAGGCAAATATGCTCCGTTTTTCAACCTGCCTAATGAGGAAGGGAAAAAGATTTCCCGCTCTTCGGAAGATTTCAAAAAGAAATACCTGCTTATCAACTTCTGGGCTTCGTGGAGTGATAGCATCTCCAGCAAGAAAAGCATGGGCGAGCTGAAAAATCTCTATAAGACTTACAAGAAGAACAAGCATTTGGGGATGCTCGGCATTTCGCTCGACTTAGACAAAGAGCAATGGAAAGATGCCATCAAGCGCGATACGCTAAATTGGGAACAAGTCTGCGACTTCGGCGGATTCAACTCGGAAGTAGCCCAGCAATACTCTCTGAAACAGATACCTACCAACATACTCCTGTCACCGGAGGGAAGGATTCTTGCTAAAGACCTCTGGGGGGAAAAGTTGGAGAAGAAAATAAAGGAAGTGGTTTCCACAGCAGAAGAGAAAGAAAAGAAAGATAATAAGAAGAAAAAATAACTAGTAATATACCGTGTTAATCAAAGTATTCGGAGCGGCTGTTCAAGGAATTGATGCAACACTCATCACAATTGAAGTAAACAGTACTCGTGGCTGTATGTTCTATCTCGTCGGCCTTCCGGATTCTGCGGTCAAAGAAAGCCATCAGCGCATTATCTCCGCATTGCAGGTGAACGGTTATAAAATGCCTACCAGCAATATAGTGGTCAATATGGCTCCGGCTGATATCAGGAAAGAAGGTTCCGCCTACGATTTACCCCTTGCCATCGGATTGCTGGGCGCCAGTGAGACGATATCTTCCGAGAAGTTTTCCCGCTATCTGTTGATGGGCGAGTTAAGTTTGGATGGAAGCATACAGCCCATCAAGGGAGCACTCCCCATTGCCATAAAAGCGCGTGAGGACGGCTTTGAGGGGCTGATTATCCCACAGCAGAATGCGCGTGAAGCGGCTGTTGTCAATCAATTGAAGGTTTACGGAGTCAGTAATATCAAAGAGGTCATCGAGTTCTTCAACAACGAGCGGGAGTTGGAGCCTACGGTTGTCAATACGCGGGAAGAGTTTTATGCGCAGCAAAGTAACTTTGAGTTTGATTTTGCCGACGTAAAAGGGCAAGAGAATGTGAAAAGAGCACTGGAAGTAGCGGCAGCGGGCGGACACAACCTGATTATGGTGGGCGCACCGGGAAGCGGTAAGTCAATGATGGCAAAGCGGTTACCTTCTATACTCCCGCCCCTTTCGTTAGGGGAAAGCTTGGAAACGACCAAGATACATTCCGTTGCCGGGAAGTTGAACCGCAATTCTTCACTCATTACCCAACGCCCGTTTCGGGACCCGCATCATACTATTTCTCAGGTTGCCATGGTGGGAGGAGGAAGTTTTCCCCAGCCGGGAGAAATCAGTCTGGCACACAATGGCATACTCTTTCTGGACGAACTGCCGGAGTTTAGCCGGAACGTTCTTGAAGTGCTGCGTCAGCCGTTGGAGGACAGAAGGATTACTATTTCACGAGTAAAGAGTACGATTGATTATCCCGCCAGTTTCACATTGGTAGCTTCGATGAATCCCTGTCCGTGCGGTTATTACAATCATCCGACGAAAGCGTGTGTTTGCAGTCCGGGGCAGGTGCAGAAATACTTGAATAAGATATCCGGTCCGTTGCTGGACAGGATAGACATACAGATTGAGATAACTCCCGTACCCTTCGATAAGATATCCGACCAGCGGAGGGGGGAAGCGAGCGAAATCATTCGTCAGCGGGTTATCAAAGCGCGGCAAATACAAGAGAAACGTTACGAAGAATATGCAGGAGTTTATTGCAATGCGCAGATGAACAGTAAGTTGCTATCGCTATTTGCCCGTCCGGACGATAAAGGACTGACGCTATTGAAGAATGCAATGGACCGTCTCAATCTATCCGCCCGCGCCTACGACCGGATATTGAAAGTAGCCCGCACCATCGCCGATTTGGAAGGAGCCGAGCAGGTGCTTCCGTGCCATCTGGCGGAAGCTATCAGCTACCGAAATCTGGACCGGGAGAATTGGGCGGGATAAGAAACGGATGGAAGAGTTGGTACATGGAAGATTGAATATATGAATAAACACAAGAAATACAATTGCAGCCTGTTCATCGGATGGATTATCCTGATGTGCAGTTGCCACCCTAATACATCTTCTACACTTAAGATGGCGATGCAGATGGAAAATGTATCGACAGACAGCATCCTCTTCTATCTGCAACAAATAGAAGAGCCTTCCCGATTGTCCCTTGAAGAGCAGGGGGACTACTACTTGCTGTTTTATAAAGCCACTTTGTGGAAAACCGGAAAACCCAACGACTCGTTATTGCACGCAGCCATCGAATGCTACGACCAAGGTGAACAACAACTTAAACAGATTAAAGCACACATCGAGCAAAGTGCTTCTTACCTATACCGCAACCTACCGGATTCTACATTGCAACTAACCGACAAGCTACTGAACGAAAGTCAACTGGACGACACGCTCAAGACACACATATACGGACTTAGAAGAGTAGCCTATTTAAGAAAAAAAGCCTATAAAGACGCTTTAGCCATGGCAGATAGCAGCAGGCAACTTACCCGTAGAATCAATGACACCCTCTACTATTTCTCCACAAGCCAACAATATCTGCAAATACTGGAGAAGATGCAGGAATACGACAAATATGCTCTTGTCTACCAACAATTGATAGACGAACTGGAAAACTCCGCCAAATATAAGTCTCTTAATTATTATGCATACGAGAGTCTGGTAAACAGCAGCTTGAAAAGAAACGATTATCAGCAATCTCTTTCATATCTCCAACAGTTATCGGCACAGCAGCACAGCCGATACGAAACTCCCCACTATCTACTTCTCAAAGGAAGAGCGTATGCCACTCTCAACCAAGTGGATTCTGCCAAATATTACTACGAGCAGGCTGCCACATCTTCTTCGGATTTCATTGCTATGGAAGCAAACGCGCTCCTGTTCAATCTGATAAATGATAAAGAATATCCCGAACAGGCGTTCTACACCAAGCAAAAGGAGAATACGATTAGGGAAAACATACTAGGCAACATTCATTCAGAAATAAAGCAACGGGAATTTAATGAGCTCAAACTGCAAAACGAGCTATACCAGCTACACCTGCAACAACAAAAAAAGGAATTGTGGATGCTGGGAGTCATCACCGCCCTATTAAGCATCGGTTTCATCGCATTCTTCTTCTATCAAAGAGAGAAAAAGAAACGGCTGCAACGAGAAAACCAGCTTTTATATAAGGAAGCCGAACTGAGCGGAATGCGCGAAAAGGAAGTACGGCTGAGAAACAAAGAGGCCGAACTGCGCGAAGCACTTTTCCGAAGAGTAGCTTTCTTTCAGAAGTTGCCTTCCCTTCATGCCAATAACACGGAGGAAGAGACTGCCGCCAGCCGTAAGATTGTAGTGACGGATGCAGAGTGGGCAGAGGTCACTTCGGTTGTGAACGATGCGTTCGATAATTTTGTGACGCGGCTGCGGCAGGCTTATCCACAACTAGGCGATAAAGAAATCGGTTTCTGCTGCCTGGTGAAGATCAATATCAACATACAGGATTTATCCGATATCTACTGTGTGAGCAAAGCTGCCATTACCAAACGCAAATATCGGATTAAAACCGATAAGCTGGGCATTACGGATGAAAATGTAAGCCTTGACAGCTTTCTTAAAAATTTCTAACAGACGGAATAGGGATCGTTACACCCTTTGTCCGCCTATTGCAGATACATACTGATATATACATAGCTAATATTCAATGATATAGCGCATTCAATATCTCCGTTTATTGTCCGCCTGTTTTTTTGTTTTTCTACCTGATTACCCCTACATTTGCCACAGTAATCATGCGAGAAATATTACTAACTAAATACACATCAGTATGAAAAACAGATTCCTTATTTTAGGTTCATGCGCTTGCTGCCTGCTAGCAATTTTTGCTTTTGCCAACAGCAAAGAGGCAACAAAAGATCCTTTGGCTCTCTCTCCCGTAGTAGCCAAAAGAGTAACGACTCCCAACGGGACACTTATCTCTTGCAATCTGAAAGCATTGAAAGACACAGTAGACATTCCACTTAGTTACCTGACGGAAGATTTGCAGATTGTCAAGCTGGACAATCGGGATGAAGCATTGGTAGGCGGATGGATTCGTACCACTGTGAGCGACAATTACATCTTGGTGAGCAACAACAAACAGACGCCTTATAAGCTCTTCTCGCGCGATGGCAAATTCATTGCCAACATTGGCGCTTACGGTCAAGGGCCTAATGAATACGGCAATACGTATGCCGAGCAATTGGACGAGAAGAACAATCGCATCTACATCCTGCCTTGGCAAAGCAACAAATTGCTGGTATTCGACTTGAAAGGGAATCCGCAACCTCCTATCAAGTTATGCTTGCGCGTACCGAAAGGGAAGTTCAGGGTAGATACTGCGAAAGAAGAAGTAACCGTTACAACACTCCCATTCCAAGGCTGGCCGGCCGTGGTATGGACACAAGACTTCCAAGGCAAGCGCAAGAATTTCGTTGCTCCCGGACACTTGAGCGTTCCGCAAGACTTTAGTAATGAAGTATCTATGAGCAATAACACTTCTGCTTATGATGTGATGCTGATGGTTATCATGCCTTCGCCACGCACAGATAGTTTATATCACTACAATGCTGCCAAGAACCGTCTGGAAGCTCGCTTCACGGTGGAATATCCGAGCAGTGATAAAATGCCATGGCACGGCTATACCGAATATCCCCGCCATTTCACCGGTGATGTATCCTTCCCGATACAGGTTTCGGAAAACTCATGGAGCGGCAGCAAACCCGCCAACTACATTGTAGACAAAAAGACGCTGCATGGCAGTTACTACCATCTATACAACGACTTTCTGGGAACGAAGAACATGAATATATGGCCTTCCTTCGGCAACGGTTATTATGTTGCCAACATGGAGCCCGTTCAGTTGAAAGAGACATTGGAAAAAGAATTGGCACGAAAGGATATGCCGAGCGCCGTGCGGAAGCGTGCGCAGGAATTGGTTAAGACGTTGGATGAAGAAGGGAACAATGTCGTGTTATTTGCGAAGATGAAACAATAGGTATTAATAAGAGAGCGTGTGCCAAAGTTGCATTTGACACACTCTCTTCACATTTATTACTGCTAGAAACGTACTTCCACAGACTTGCCATTGCGGACTTTATACTTTCTGAAAATCTTACCGTCCCGCTTTATCGATATCACTAACTCATCTGTTTTATCACGCTGCACTTCCACGTCGAACACCTGATTAAACGCACATATGCGTCTCAAAGATATCCGGTCCCAATGCTCAGGAAGTTGAGGTGTCATCACAAAAGCGTTCAGCCCAATGGGGCGGATACCCAACAAACCTTCCGTCATAATACGACAGTACAATGCACTCTCGGTAGACAGATGCCGCTGGTTTCCTTCCGGCCAAGCCTCAACGGCATAGGGCACGTGGTCGCCCAGCAGACGGGTGGCAGAATATTTCTCCAGATATTCGGTAGCAATATCCCTTGCTCCACTGGCGTATGCTCCCCGAAAGCCGTAAAGCGTGGAGCGATCCCAATAAGTAGAAGTACCGGATTGAGTCAACAAACCATTCTCCATCCATAACTTATCGGAGAATAGTGCCGCCACAGTACCTTCGGCACGATTATAAATACCCATAGTCAGCGGAATGCAAATCCATGAACGCAGCACGGTGTTACCATCGTAATATCGATAGGTATCGTACCCCTCCACGTTTGCGGCAAAGTAAGCATCGATGTTCTTACAAAGTTTATCGGCTTCTTCTTTATAATATTTCAGTTGTCGAGAGTCTTTATTCAAAGCCTTGCCCAGATAAGCGGCAGAGATTAAGGCATCATAGTACAAGGAAGAAGTACACAGATTTGCCTTGCCCGCAGGGAAACGGTTCTCCAGTTCATCAGAGTCCGATTCAACCACCCCTTCCGCATTCAACTTCCGATGACAATACTCCAAGCACCACTCAATCAGGGGCCACAGCTTTTCTGCCTCAGCCCGACGGCCGGATGCCAACGCATAGCGAGCTGCACCGTATGCCACCATGGCTACGTCTCCGCGATCACCCGCCACACCGAAACAGTCCAACCCTTCGGCAATGATTGAAGAAGGCAAAGACTTATATTCATCATTCATATAGCGCATGAACAAGGTAAAAGAATCCATCACAGAGCGATTCCCCGCCTGATAGCCCAGATAAGGAAAGAACGGATTGATATATTCTGCCTGATCGTTCGCCCAGATAGCTGCATAATAGGCTTCTCCACCCGGGCTCTGCAAATATCCGCCCTTCGTATCAAATATACTTTCCGAGCTACGTACTTTGGCAAACGAGAACATGGTATTTATCACATCGCTCGGAGTCTCCAGTATCAGGTTATTCCGTATCTGGTGCAAGAAGCCGTATCGTGCGGCGATTTCCTGATTGATATTCAATGCCAATGCCCGGTCATGCTCTTTATATCCGGCGTAGATGACTTGAAAAGATGCCTTCTCGCCCGGATTCAATTGGAAAGTGCCTTGTGGTACTAAAGAAGTAAATTCGGCCGTTAGCTTATAGCTGCCTTCCACGCCTTTGTCCTTGTCTGTAAGATAAGAGAGAGTGAGCGAAGGGAACTCAACAGTTAAAGGGCGGTCTGTGGTGTTTTGCAGTTCATACTTCTCGCAGAAAGCGGGATGGGAGGTAGACGGCAAAAGGGTACGTACCAATGAGACACCCCTATGGGGGTAGTTACTTTTCACGGTCATCAATCCGCTCAATGAGACAGTTTCCACCTTCTCACCTGTCAGTGGTTGCCCGTTCACGATGCACAGGTGCGCCCAGTCGCCGTTGAAATGATGCTGCAAACTGCCATGGGTATCGTTGGGAATCGTACGGAATGTGGGTAAGACAATATTGCGGTCTATCACCCATTCGCCCGCAGCGTTGACGCCGTAGCGCAATACTGCCGACATCTTTAGTCCGCTCATTTCGATATGGTCGTAATGTTCGCCGTTCACGTTCCAACAGATGCTATCGGGTGATGCGATTGTCCATCTCGATTTTGGTTGATTGCTTGCATGAAGCGCGTGGGTACATAGCAGAATCACTGCCGTAAGTACTGTAATGCCTAGCTTGTTTTTCATAATTTACTAATTGTTCTGAATGATAAGATGACTCAAATTTAAACAAAATTGGGGTGACTAACATCACCCCAACATTGTTATTTCAACTATTATTCGCCTTCCCAGCAAATAGACTGCAAGAACCACTTCGCATTCTGTTCATTCACTCCCTGACGTTTCAGCACTTCGGGGAACTCACGATACGTTTTCCAGAAACCGGAAACCAGAGAAGCCAGTTGCTCGGGAGCGTAAACGACAGCTTCGTTCAAGCTACCCATCTTACCAAACTCTTCTTTGAAGCAGATATACGAGTCGCGGTATTTCAATCCTTCCATAGATTTGGCTACTCTGCGGGCTGCACCCAGCAGTCCGTTCAGTTCCGCCGTTTCGGCAGGATATACAATCTTAACCACTTTCTCCTGACTGCAAGACGAAACGGGAAGCTCTACCAAAAGCGCAAATTCTTCACCCAGATATTCATACTTAGCAGGCTGTCCGTTGACAGTGACCGACTGCGGAACCAACGAAGAATGCACTTTCACCTTATACGAACGGGTGGCGGGCATATCCTTATATTGTCCTTCACGCTTGCCAATCACAACAGTCTGTTCCTGTCCCTCACGGGTAGCGGTCAACTTAGTCACTGCATATTCGGAAGCATAGTTCTTATCATTTCCATTGTCCTCGTAGAAGTTGAAAGAAGAAGAGCCGTCCGCACCGGGGAACACGGTAACTATCACTTCTTCATCATTACCGTTGAGGTTCATCACCTTTCCGTTGTACATAGGCAGCACAGCACCCGCTTTCACATAAATGGGATACTCGTCGATAGCAAACGGACGTTCCACCACACGGCCGCCTTGCAACAGCGTACCCGTATGCAGTTCGTACCACTCGCCTTCGGGCAGCCATGCGCGAACCTGCACGTATCCGTCTTTTGTAGGAGCCGTGGCGGGAGCAATCAGCATATCATCTCCAAACATATATTCATTGCGGAACTCGTAGGCTTCCTTGCTTTCCGGATAATCATAATACATCGGGCGGCAAAGCGACAACCCTTCATCGTATCCCTTGCGCGCCATCGTATATACATAAGGCGCCATCTCATAACGCTGCTGAATGGTGTTGCGGAGAATATCGCAATACTCTTTGTTGAACACCCACGGCTCTTTATTCAGCCCGGCACTCTTCTGCGAGTGTGTACGCATGATGGGGCTCAGTGCTCCGAACTGCAACCAGCGGGTGTACATTTCAGGGTCGATATTCTCGCCGATATGTCCGCCAAGGTCGTGGCTCCAATAGCCGTAGAGCACGTTGGAAGCGGTAGAGTTGAAGTAAGGCTGGAAGTCGAGCGATTTCCACGAAACCACCGCGTCGCCGGAGAAACCAACCTGATAACGATGATTGCCCAGTCCGCCCCAACGATGATACAGCATCGGACGCGTGTCTCTGTTCTTTTCCATATTGGAGAAGAAAGAATAGTTGATCCACCACGTGTTGCTGAGGTTCTTCACTTTCGGGTCGTAGATTCCTTGCTGCCAGTCGAGCCACCAGAAGTCTACTCCGTCTTTCTCCATCGGCGTGAGGATGTGCTTAAACATATTCTTGATGAACTTCTTATCGGAGTTTATCCAAGGAATGGTCTGTTTGCTCTGGGGGTCGATGCCCATGTCACGTGCCATTCCTTCGTAGTTTTCTTCATAAGAAGCCACTCCGTCGGCAGGGTGCAGGTTGAGGGTAATCTTCACGTCGTTGTCTTTGAGGTATCCGAGGAACTTCTTCGGGTTGGGGAAGAGATCCCTGTTCCAAGTCCAGCCGGTCCAGCCGCCTTTTCCTTGTTCGGTGTAGTGCCAGTCCATGTCTACCACGAGCACGTCGAGAGGTATCTGGTAGGTGTGGAAGTTATCTATCAGGTTGCGGAACTCCTTATCGGAATAGAGCCAGTAGCGCGACCACCAATAACCGAAAGCGTAGCGGGGAGGCAATGGCACTTTTCCTGAGAAGAGTGTGAAATCTTTCAGAGCGGCTTTGTAGTCGTGGCCGTATGCCATGAAGTACCAGTCTTGTCCTCCGTTGGCGGGGCGTTCTTTCACCCAGTCCCATTCCGGATTATTGTCGAACAGGAGCCCTTGCGAGTCGTCGATGAACGTCCATCCGTCGGTAGCCAGCAGACCGTCCTCGAGTTTCAGTTTCTCGCCTTGCTTGGTGTCTGCCACCCACGTTTGCGATTGGGTGTCGCCGTCCATGCCGTCCAGTGTGCGGTAGGTTCCTTTCAGGTTGCCTTTCTGCTGCACGCCCGGTTTCCAGGCGAAGGGTAGTGTTCCTTTGGCGGAGGTGATGGTGAGGTTTTGGTCGGTGAATGGTCCGCTGTTCTTTTTATAGCGCATCTTCATTTTAGGAGTCGTTATTTCCACCCAGCTTCCGCGGGTTTTCAGGCGGTAGTCGGTTTCAGGGTATAGACGGTTGATGGCTATGTGCGAGCGGTCGTCTACGAATTTGCCGTCGGGAGCATATTCCATGCGGATTACTCCGTCGGAGATTACGGTGAAGCGCACATTGTCGTCTGTGTAGGCAATGTTCTGCTGTGTGTTTTGCGCTTGCAGGGTAAAGAGAAAACTTTGCAGGAAGCAAAGTAAAAGCACTAATTTCTTTTTCATGATAATCACAAAAGCTATGGTTTATATTTTAGTTACGTTTCAGCTATTAATATACGTATTATCGTTTGGCAATACCTTATCTTTCAACTGTTACTTGTTGGTTTCTCAGGTGTTAACATCTGTCGTCTCAGGTATTAACACCTGTCGCGACAGATGTTAATACCTGAGACGACAAGTATTAATACTTGATAGCAGGCGCCTCAGCCTTCACAGCGGCACCTTCTCCTAAGAGGTAAGGCCAGCCGTCGTTGTCCCAATACACTCTGTCGAGCACTACTACGCGACCCCTGTCCGGGTCAGCCGTCCGATAGGCGTGATAGAGAATCCAATCTTTACCTTCGTCGTCCTGAACGATTTCCGCATTGTGTCCCGTGCCCAGGAAGGCATCGTTCCGATGGATGAACACTTCGTGCTTGTTGTCGTTCATGTCTTCGCCCGCCTTGTTGAGGTAGGGGCCGAAAAGGTTCTGCGAGCGGCATACTACCGTTTGATAAGTACTGTTGGCTCCTTCGCAGCAAGTACCGGTGGAGCAGAAGAGATAGTAGTAGTCTCCTTTTTTCATGATATAAGCCCCTTCGTAAGCATTGGTATTTCCGGTGTTGGCGGCAACTTGTATTTTATTTGCTTTCGCATAGTCTATTCCACCTTTCAGTGAAAGACCGTCCTCGCTCAGCTCCACGCCCCAGATGCCAAACCAGCTTCCCCAGAAGAGGTACTTCTTGCCGTTATCGTCGATGTAGAAGGGGTCGATGCTATTGTGCACACCAATCTCGCCGCTTCTGAACAGTTTGCCTTGGTCGGTGAACGGCCCTTCGGGAGTATCGGACACAGAGACACCGATGCCGCAAGTAGCTCCGCCGCCCCATTTGGACATGGAGTAATACATCACGTATTTGCCGTCGATGTAGTTGATGTCGGGCGCCCAGATACCTGCGTCTGGTTCCCATGCCGGCTTCTTGGATTCTTCGTAAGCACCGCTCACGAAAGTCCAGTGCACCAAGTCTTTGGATTTATGTATCCACGTGTTTCCTCCGGTGGCATAGAGATAGAAGTAACCATCATCAGCCTTTATCACTGTCGGGTCCGGATTGTCGGAGTCGATGACCGGATTTGTATACCACACTTTATCTTTGAGAGGCGGCTGAACAGCTTCGCCATTCACTTTATTACTGCTGGAGCATCCCCACGCTAGCGTAGAAAGGAGTCCGAATGCAATTGTATATTTTAAGTATAACATTTGTCTATGCGTTTTAATTAGTTAGTAGTCTGATTAACATCGGGAGCAATGATTACATGAACGGCAGATGTCTTTGAAGCCTTAGCCACTTCGGCAGTGATGGGCGTTCCGTCTGCGTTCAAGGCTTCCAATGTGATGGAGAACGAAACTTCGGAACCGATAGCGGAAAGGCCGAAGGTATTCAGATAGCCCATAATCTCCCTGTTTGTAAACTGCTGCTCACGCACGCCATTGTCCGTAAGGATGCTCTTATCCGGGACGATAATAGTCTCTTCCTCATTATCAGTGCTTAGCGTAATGACGTATTTGGCAGCATCTTCCATATTCAACCAGCGATATACGAAAGCTGCTTTCTCTACGTTCTCTTGCGTAATCTGCACATAGTATTCGTCAGATTCCACTTCTACCCTTGGCTGGCGCGGCTGCGGGTCGCCCATACTTTCTACGTCACCGCACGCTCCCAACAGGAGCGTAACGGCAAACAAAGTTAATAAACATATATTATTTATGAATTTCATACTATTCTTTTTTAGCGTTATTGATATAGACCTATTGCACCGGATTCAAAGAAATGGTCATGGCACTCAGGTCAAGCACCAGCGTATAAGTTCCCGTAGCAGGTATTCTCCATTTCCAGTCGTTTCCACCTTTTCTCGGCAGTTCGAGCGCATGGTCTACTGCCGGATTTGCCCATTCCACAGGGGCGTAGAAGCAGTATCCGCCGTAACCTTCACTCTTCGTACCTGCCAAAAGTTTGATGGCTCCTTCTCCCGAAGTGGTGAAATCGCCTGTGTACGACCAGAGTTCCGGACGCAATGGGTCATTGTTCGTCATCGCTCCCCGTTCAAAAGCGTTATCCACACTCCAACCTACAGCCGAGCAGCCGTCGCCGATAATCCAGATGCCATTGTTGGGCAATTCGTATATCTTAGGAATGATGCGCACGGTGTTGCCGTTCAAGTCCACAATTACTTCGTGGGCACCTGCGAGGGTGTTTTGAAGCATTTCATGGTCGGTAGTTTCCGATGTTACATATTGCAAGGAGTTCTCGCCATCCGCGCCCTTCATGTAGCAGGGGTAGTCTGATTCTGCGCTGAGTGCAAAGAAGTATTTGCAAGGAGTCAGCTCAGCGGTGGAGCGGTATATTCCCGAACCTACCACCTTCTCCGTCATTCGGCGCACGGCACGTTCTCCGTCCTCGGTAATCATCACCATATAAATGGCAGTGGCATTCTTATCGTATCCGGCAACGTCGAGTTGAACCTTCGACAATTCCGGCTTCACATACTCAACCGTCGTATTGACTTGTGCAACGACTTCCGCTTCGATGGTTACCTTATCGCCGGGAAGGATACTCCACGCAGCCAGTATTTCATTCAATTCCTTATGTGTGAAGGTGATGGAACGTTCCGCCGCATCAATCTCATACAACTGCGTAACGTTGGAATGCAAGTCCGACATATACATCCGGAAGAAGTAAGTGATGGTTGCATCGGCACCACCGCGCTGGGCGGCAGCGTTCCACGAGAATGTAACGGCAACCTCGTTTTCCTTCTCTTTCTCCAGAGTAAGTTCAGTAGAAGAAGCTTTCAGGAGCATCTGGTCTACCGGAGTTTCGAGCGTATAGTACTCCGGATCTTGATTGCAGCTCACTACTATCGACATCAGAAAGAGCAAGCATATTAGTTTCATTATCTTATTCATAATCATGTCTTTCATTTTAATTAATTCCAGAATGGAGCCTGAACCAAGTTCGGGTTCTTGTTGATTTCGTCAATATATACCGGCATCCAGTACATGGCTCTTTTCCATACGCGAGTCTGGAATACGGTTCTTTGATAGAACTCGTTATTGTTCGTGCCGCTGTAATTCATACCGTAATCTTCGCCACACATTTCGGGCAGACTTTCTACTATTCTCCAACGACGGATATCCGACCAGCGCGAACCTTCGCAGCAAAGTTCTACACGACGTTCCATACGTACTGCCTGGCGCACTGCTTCCTGATTGTCGTCCACATGGATGTATTTAGGATCATCCACCGGCACTGCATTCAGCGTATACTGACGTACACCTGCACGCTCGCGCACCTTGTTCATGTATTTCAGTGCATCCTCACGAGACAGCTTGTTGTCGTATGCCTCGTTGATGGCTTCCGCATAATCCAGATAGGAAGCAGACAGGCGATACAAGAACATCTGGCGCCATTTATAACTTCCAGTCTTCGGGTTATCTTGCGGGAATACCTTTTTGCGAACCAGATAGCCGTTCTGCGGTGCATCGTGCGTATAGTCATTATCAGCATGGTTCTTTAGGAAATCGTACTTGCGGTTGCCCAACGCATACCATGAGCCGTTGTAGCTTACGGCAGTATAGAAGCGCGGTTCGCGGTTGCAATACATATTAAAAGTACCTTGGTCGGTCACTTCCCCTTTCTTTCCTGTTCCGCCGGTCCATCCGGTGACGCGGGTTTCTTTCTCAGTAGAGAAGCCTTCTTCCACATAGCCCGAGTTATCGTCCTTAATCGGCAGACCGTTTTTCGTAAAGAATGCATCTACCAATCCCTGATATACACCCAGACCATTACCGCCACCAAATTCTTTAGTAACCGCTTTGTTGGTATAGAACTGGTAACTTTGATATGCATCTTCTTTCGTATAAGGGAACAAGATCTCTTTGTTTCCATCCTGGAACTTGGTGAACCATACATTCTCGAGTGAAGTGAACGGGTCTATCTCTCCTTCGTCGTTGTACTCCACATACAGACGATAACCTGCCTGTTCCGCCTGGTCGAGCAAGAGTTTGCAAGCTTCGGCAGCCTTCACCCATTTCTCGGGGCTGTAGGTAGTGTTGAACAACTCTTCTCCTTCGCGGTTCTTATGGCCTACGTACCATTCGTTTCCATTAACCAGCGGGCTGGCTGCAAACAAAAGCATCTTGGCACGAACGGTAAGGCACATAACGGAAGTGATGCGACCGTATTTCTCCACACTCTGCCACACGGCGGGCAGTTGCTTGGATGCTTCCAGCATCTCATTGTCCAGATGGGCTACTATCTCGTCAAACGGGCGTTGACCTACCATCAGGTCCGAGAGCGTGAAGTCCGTAGGGGCGATATAGTTGGGTCTGAACGGAATCGGTCCGTATGTTTCGAGCAGTTGCCACCAGTAGTAGGCTGCAAGGAAGCGGGCTTCCGCCTTCATATATTCCACTTCTCTTTGCGGAAGGTCGGCATCGGGCAGTGCGTGCACACGCTCGATGAAGATGTAGGCCTGACGTATCTTGCGCGGGAGGTCGTCCCAGAAGTTACCCGCCCATTGCGTGTTGGGGGTCCAACCGCCAAGGATTTTCGTAATATTGGGCCAGTCCCACTGCTGCCAGCGTGCGGAAGCCGTGAGGTCGTCGGCAAATACTTCCCAGCCGTAGGTGTTCAGCCAGTCATTTCCCGGGTTGGGGATGCGGCTGTATACATTGGCCAGCCACGATTCTACTTTAGTCTTGTTCTCAAAGACCATGTTTATATCAATCTCCGTATCGGGTTCTTTGTCGAGGTAGGTGCAAGAGCCCAATGATACGATGCCTAGCAAACCGGCAATTATATATTTCTTCAGTTTCATTATCGTCATTCTTTTTTAGTTTAGAAATTCAGGTCAACTCCAATCATAACCGAACGCATGGCGGGATAACGCAAACCGGTATTGGTGTTCAATTCCGGGTCCCACAGCTTGAACGGAGAGAGGCAGAAGAGGTTGTTGCCACTTACGTAGAAACGAATCGACTTGGAATGTATCTTGTCTGTTATCGCTTTGGGCAACGTATATCCCAATTCCAACGTTTTGAGACGCAGGAAGCTCATGTTCTGTTTCCACCATGTAGAACCGCGGTAGTTCTGTCGGTTGGGTTCTTCCGACAAACGAGGCCAGAACACATCCTGAGATTGATTGTCCTCCGTCCAGCGGTCGTTGTAGTTGGAGTAAACGTTTCCTTGCAAGGTCTGTCCGCTACCCGGGATGAAGTACGTTGTTCCGCCAATCACGCGATGCGTATCTCCGGTTCCCTGGAAGAAGAAGTTCAAATCCCAGTTCTTGTAGTTCACGTTACCACCGAAACCATATACGATGCGCGGGTCTACTGTTCCGCCGATATAGCCTTCGTCGGCATCGGTAATGACACCGTCACCGTTCATATCCACATATTTGATATCACCGGGACGTACTTTCGAAGCTCCTACGTCTTGGGTAGGTATGCCGAACTTCAGGTTGCCGTCGGCATCGAAGTCGTCTGCCGTGAAGAGTCTTTCAGCTTGCAATCCCATCAGTGTGTTGAGCGAGCGGCCTGTCAGTCCGCGGTAGGTACCTTTCACGCTTTCGGGTTCGTCGTATTCGTCCACACGGTTGATGGCATAGGTGAAGTTGGAACGGAAACCTACAAACCAGTCTTTGTTAATCTGTTTGTTGTAGTTCAAGGAGAACTCCGCACCACGGTTGGTCACTTCACCAAAGTTAGCCCAAGGGTTCGTCAGGAATCCGGTTTGTGAAGGGATGATTTGACGTTGCATAAAGATGTTGGTACGCTTTTCCCTGAATACGTCTACCTGAAATTCAAGTTCGTTCCAGAAGCCTATTTCCACTCCGACGTTCATCTTCAGAGATGTTTCCCAAGTAAGGTTCTCTACTCCAACTTCGCCTTCAGAGATACCTGTGCGGCCAATCTGTCCGGTGTCGCCCCAGTTGTATTTGCCGGCATTGGTGTTCAGCGTGGTCATATAGGCAAAACGTCGTCCGCCGATATCATCGTTACCGACCTTACCTACCGAGCCTCTCAATTTGAGTTTGCTCAGCGTGTTGCGGTAGCGTTCCATGAAAGGCTCTTCGGACACCAGCCAACCTACAGCCACGGAAGGGAAGAAACCGAAACGTTTTCCTTTGGCGAAGTTCTCCGAGCCGTTGTATCCGAAGTTGACTTCCGTCACGTAGCGGCTGTCGTAGGTATAAGAGAGACGTCCGGCGATACCTTGTTTTCTATAAGGCTGCACGCTACCATTGTCAAAGCTCTGCTGATTGTAGAGGAACAACGCATCTACGTCGTGCTTGCCGAAAGTGCGGTTATACGTCAGCGTTCCTTCAAAGTAAACTCTCGAGTTACCGTATTCACCCTTATTGCCGTGTCCCAAAGATTCGTCACCGTATTTCAGTACGGAGTGAATCAGATTACCTTCGATATCACGTCCGGTGGCTATGCTATGGTAAGTAGCGTCCTTGCCTCTGGTTATCGAACTCTGGTTCCAGCGGTCGAAAGAGAAAGTAACCTTTGCTTTCAGTCCCGGAGTAATCATCTTCAGGTTCTGCTCGATGGCAAATAAAGATTGAATCTGCGAAGCGGTGACTACATCATAACCGCGTTGTGTCACGGCAGCCCATGGATTCACACCGTTGATAGCCGTGATAGGAATGGTTCCGTCGGAATAGCGGGCAGGGTGCACGAAAGGCGAGGTCATAAACGCTCTGTCGAAGGCTTCATCGGTGCTGTAAGCCTGCTTGCGGTGGGTTTGAAGAAATCCTCCGACGTTGAGACGCAGCACTGTCGTCTTGGTGACGTCCAAGTCTACGTTGGCACGCATATTATAGCGGGTCAGTTTCGTTCCGGTGTCGTAGGGCAAGGTGTTGTCTGTCTCCATAATACCTTTCTCACCGAAGTAGGAACCTACCAACGAATAACGAAGGAAGTCGGAACCTCCCGAAACTGTCAGGTTGGCACGGGTGGAATAGGCATAGTCTTTTGTTATTTCGTCCAGCCAGTTTACGCTCGGATACAAATCGCGGTCGTATCCGCTGCGAGTCTTGTCAATCTGCTCTTGGCTGAATGGCAACCGGCTCCGGTCGCCTGTCAATTCATTCAGCAGCGCCATGTGGTCGGCTGCACCAATGAACTCCGGCAGCTTGGTGGGTTCCGAAATGGAATGTTCCACACGGAGATTCACCGAAGGGGCGCCTACCTTTCCGCGTTTTGTATTGATAACAATCACACCGTTGGCACCGCGCACACCATACATGGCACTTGCCGATGCATCTTTCAATACGGAGAAAGATTCTATTTCCGCCGGGTCGATGTGGTTCATGTCGCGCTCGATACCATCTACCAACACAAGCGGAGACTGATTGCCCGAGAAAGAGGCGATACCGCGAATCCAGAAGTTGGAAGAGTCGTATCCGGGTTCTCCCGAACGCTGCACGGCTATCACACCGGCGATTTGTCCCGCCAGATTGTTGGTGACGGAACGGCTGGAGCCTACTTGCAGTTTCTTTGGTTGAAGGGTTTCGATAGAGCCGATGACCGACATCTTCTTCTGACTACCGTATCCGGTAACTACCACTTCGTCCAACGCTTCGATGTCTTCTTCAAGAATCACATCAAAGTTAATCTTACTCCCAATCTTTATCTGTTGGGTCTTAAATCCGATATAGGAAATCTCAATTGATGAATCTTTTCCTGGCACATTCAAATAGAAGTGACCGTCGATATCCGTAATAACTCCGGTTCCTCCTTCATCCATCACACGTACATTCACCCCGGGGAGAGGATTCTTGTCTTTGTCGGTTACCGTACCACTGATACGTATCCCTTTCGCTTGCTCCGCCATAGTTGCCTTATCGGAATCGGGATAGGCAGGAGATGCGGAGGAAGCACTTGTTCCATAGTACATTAACAAGCAAACAAACAATGCTTTCTTTAAGTCCATAATATTAAATTTAGTATTCTCATAATAGTAACTTTATCTCGGTTCAGTATGAGCAAAAGTATGCAACATAGCTTATATGAAATGAAACAGATAGACCAATCTCTGAAAAAAACTGTTCAATATAAAATAAAAGTATAATCTGTATATTCTTTGAACAGATTCTGCTATTTCAGGGAATGGTCTGCTATTTCAAGGGGGGGCCGGGACTTTACTTGAGGAAGTGCTCGGCGCGTCCCGGCGTGAAGAGTTCCCACAGAGAAGCTACCGTCCATCCCGGTGCGAAGATGTCGTTATAGTAGCCTTTTCCGTTTTTCCCATAGTCCCAGTTGGTGTGCTGAACCACTTCGGGGTAGTAGCCCGCCTTTGCCACTCCGCACAGATGTCCTTCGTGGGGCAGCAGTTGGCGCATGGAGGTGGAAATGACTTCTGCAAACCGGGCGAAGCGAGGTTCTTCGTATTCCTTCGACAGCCATTGCAGTACGGAAGCAAACTCAAAGACAAAGACGTCGATGTGGTTGTTCTCTACCGATACATTTCCCCAGCCGCGGGTTTTCAGGCCGATGTCGCCCAACATTTGTCCTTCGGCAAAAGGAACGTCCCAGACGTAATACCACGACAGGGCGAAGTAAGCGGCTTTCCGGGCCAAGTCGGCGTAATGGCGGTGTTCGTCGCCTTTCGTAATCAACGAGAGGTAATAGGTGGCGGTGGCGGCATAGAGTGATGCTTCCTTGTCTTCGCAGTTGGCGTCGAGCGTAGAAGAGAAGTAATCGGCTTGGGAGATGAGTACCTTCTCCAGATAATCCGCCGTCTGCTTGGCGCTGGCGAGGTAGCGTTTGTCTTTGAAATATTTGTAGCCCATCACGAGCGGCAATGTAGCCGAAGGGGTACTTCCTCCGCTATTGTCGACTACGGTGAAGTCGTCGCGGAACTTACGGGGGAAACTGCCGTCGGCGTGTTGCAGTTTCAAGAGTGTATCCAGCATTGCTTTCATCCGTTGCTCCCACTCGGGATGGCGGCGGCCGTTCTCCTTCTCGTAGGCGAGGAAGTGGAGCATGGCGTAGATGCCTTCGGACTGGCGGCGGATGCTATGCACGGGGTCTTCGAAGTCTTCGTCAAAGTTGACCGACTCTTTGAAGAAGCCTGCCGGGGTGAAGCCGTTCTTCAAATAGCTGTCGAATACTTTCGTGCTGTTTCGTTTCAGGTCTTCGCGGTTGTTCTGGCAACCATATTCCCAGGCATTGAATGCGTTGAGAAGTACACGGCCGATGAAGCCGACTTCGGCTTGTCCGTTGCTGCGGCAGTCGGCTGCCATGAGATGAATGCCGGAGTTGTAGGTGAGCGGGTGTCCTTCAACGAAGCTGCTCACGAAGAAGTCGCTGAGCACTTGTTTCATGTCGGCTATAGAATAAGGAGACTCTACGGGCTGCGGGGCGTAGGTGTCGTAGGAGTATTCCCAGGCTTGGCGGATGAAGTCGGAGAAGTCGGCGGCTTCGCTGTCGAGAATCTCCCAGGTGAGGAGGATGGATTCACCTCTCTTTAATAGTTGAAAGGCGGTGACTTCGGGGGCAAGTGTGAGCTTGCGGATGTAGCTTTTCGGAGCTTCGCGATAGGGAAAGCCGAAGGAAAGCATGGATACTCCTTCGAGGTTCTCGAATCCGGTGAAACCTAAGGATGTTTTTCCGGAGAGGATGATGTCGCCTTCTTTGTGGGTGGCGAGCGCATCGGTGGTGAAATCCGCCATGCGGTTCACTATCATGAAGCGTTTTCCCTGCTCGTCGAAGATGCCGGTGAGGGGTGCGCTCAGTCGGTCCTCGCGAACTACCCAACTGTCGGAGGTGTGGAACGACGGGGCTTGTTCGGGAGAACGGAGGTTGTGGCGGTACCAGAAGCCGGGCATATAGAATTGGCAATTGCCGTGGGCGTATCCGGTGTTGAGCAGTTGGCTATAGTTGAAGTAGACGTCTTGGGCAGCCGTGATTTGTACGGACAGGCGGGTTTTGTTCTTCTGTTGGTCTACCGCATGGAGCACTGTGACGGGCAGTTTCTTGTCCGAACACCACTCATACGAATAATAACTGTTTTCCAACCGGCGGGGAGTGAGCCGGTAGGCGACGGCTTCATTGCCGGGCACTTTTAATTGTAGCTCTACTTTTGTATTCTCCGGTGTGTACTCCATAGCTTCCACGCAAACAGTGCTCAATAAAGCGACTGCGCAACTTACGACTGTTCTTATCCTCATACTTGTATTTTTGTTATCTAAGTCATTCTTCACTGTGTCGGCAAAGATAGGGGGGAGTGATCATTTCTGGATAAAAGAATAATCCCGTTAAATAGAACATACGTCCCAATATGCGCTGACACTTACTTAAAAGATGTTGAATGAGGGGGTTGTGGCACACATTTCTCTTGTTTGGTGGGCATATATAGCCACCAGGCGGGGCATAAACTCTTTAGACGCGTCTAAAAAATCAAATACCAATTATTCTTTTCCCCCAATGCTAGCTGAGAGTCCGAAGTCCTTCGGCAACATCCCAAACTGCTTCTGAAAACACTTGGAGAAATAAGACGGAGAATTGAATCCCACCATATAGCAGATTTCGTTGATGCGCCCCTCCCCTTCCTGAATGAGGTGCGCCGCCTTCTTCAAGCGCTCCAAGCGAAGGTACTCATTGGGACTTAAATCGAGCACTCCTTTCATCTTCCGATAGAAATTGGAGCGGCTCATATTCAAGCCATCCGCCATGTCGTCCATGCTGAAGTCGGGATTGTCGAGATTCGCTTGGATGACATCGTTCAGCTTCTTGATAAATTCCTCGTCCGCCTTGGTGAGCGCCATCGTATTAGCCGCCACGAAGGGCGATTGCGCGAAAGCCTGGCGCAGCTTCTCACGGTTTTGTATCAGGTTGGAGACACAGGCATGAAGATACTCCACCGAGAAAGGCTTCTCGATATATGCATCCGCCCCCAGCTCCATGCCTTCAATCTTGGATTGGATATTCGTTTTCGCAGTCAGCAGTATGACGGGGATGTGACTATAGTTCAGATTCGACTTGATAGTCTTGCACAGCTCGAAGCCATCCATCACGGGCATGACTACATCGCTGACTACGAGACTCACATAGTTTCCATCCAGCAACTCCAAAGCTTCCTTACCATTGCCCGCCATCAGCACTACATAGCTGTCTGATAATTGCCGGGCGATGAACGATAGCATATCCGGGTTATCCTCCACCACCAATACCGAAGGCTTGTCGCCCTTCTTCGCCGCTTGTTCCGCACGGGCTTCGGTCACTCGTTCCTTATCCAGTTCATCGGTTTCTTCGGAAGTCAACTTAATCGTAGTATCCTGAACCACAGGCAATGTCAGGCAGAAACTATTCGCTTCTTCCCCTTTCGTCATCACCAATATGCCTTGATGCAACTCCGCCAGAGAGCGTGAGAGCGCCAGTCCGATACCAGTTCCGGTAGTCACTTGCCCGTCTTTCTGCTCGTTGAAGCGAACGAAAGGTTTGAAGATTTCCTCTTTCATCTCATCGGGGATAATCACGCCGTCGTTCACAGTGCGGATGCGGAATACACGGTTTTCGTTCCCTTCGCTGCCTTCGTCGCCTTCCGGCAATTCCAGCGATATGTGCACGTAATGCTCAGCATACTTCATTCCATTATTCAGCAGGTTACTGAGAATCTTCGTAAACGCTTCCCGGTTGACGTGTGCATAGAAATCCTCTTCAGGCACGTGGAGCAGAAACTCCAGCCCTTTCTGCTTGGCAAGGGAAGTGAAGCGCAGATGGGTTTCTTTCAGCACTTCGGTTATGTTGCACTTGGCAAAGTTCAGGCGGTAGCCCTGGCTTTCCGTCTTTCGGAAGTCCAGAAGCTGGTTGGTGAGGTTGAGCAGGCGCTCCGTGTTCTGCTTCATCACGTTCAGGTCTTCGCGGGTTTCGGTATCCACCTGCTTCTTGAGGATGATGTTCTCCAACGGACCTTTTATCAAGGTGAGCGGCGTGCGTATCTCGTGCGCCACATTGGTGAAGAAGTCTATCTTGGCATGGTATATCTCGCGCTCCTTCTCCTGCTCGAATATCTCCATCTGGCGACGGTGCTTGCGGTTGCTGCGGCGTTTGAAGTACACGACGGTGTAGAGCGAGCAGCCCACAATGAGCAATGCATACACCATGTAGGCCCAAACGGAGAGATAGAAAGGAGGGAGAATATGCACGTTCAGCGTCAGTTCGTTCTCATTCCACACTCCGTCGCTGTTGGAGGCTTTCAGCCGGAAGGTATAGTCGCCATAGCGCAGGTTGGAATAGGTGACGATGGGGCTTTCGCCAACGGGCATCCAGTCGGTGTCGAAGCCGTCGAGTTTGTACATCACGCGGTTCATCTTCGTAGCTTGAAAGTCGAGTGCCGCCACGCGGAAGGAGAACGAGTTTTGATTGGACTGTAGCACGAGTTCGTCGGAGAAGGTGATGCTCTTCTCGAGCGGGGACGATGGTTCGCCCGCATAAACCTCTTTGCCAAACAACAGGAAGTCGGTGATAACTACGGATGGAAGGTATTTATTCTCCGAGAAGTTCTTGGGGTTGAAGGCGATGAAGCCGTCGATGCTGCCCAGGTAGATAGTCCCGTCTTCCGTCTCAAAGCTCGAACGGTAGTTGAACTGGTCGCCCAGCAGACCGTTGGCGGTGGTGTATACGGTCATCTTCCGCGTGGCGGGGTCGAAGCATACCAAGCCGTTGTTGGTAGTCAGCCAGAAGAGTCCGTCTTTGTCCTCCACTATCTGGTAGACTACGTCGTTGGGTAGCCCGTCGCTCAGGTTGTAGTTCGTGAAGGTGTCCGTCTCGGGGTGAAACTGGCAGAAACCGCCGCCCTGCGTGGTGAGCCAGATTTGACGGTGGGAGTCCTCAAATACGCTTAATACCTTATCGTAGGGCAGGCTTTTCGGGTTGGCGGCATCGTGCGAGTAGTTTTTCCATCGCTTCTCGTTCACGTTGTAGCAATAGGCGCCGTTGGCATACGTAGCCAGCCAGAGGTTACCGCCGGAGTCTTCTTTGATGTCGTAGATGAATTTGCCGTTCAGCTCGGGGATGCGGTCGAAGTCATCGGACTGCTTGTTGTAGCGGAGCAGGCCGAAGAGAGTGCCGAGGTAGATATCGCCCGTTGCCGTGCGGCAGATGGCAAAGACGCTGTTGTCTATTAACGAACGTGGGGAAGCCGTTTTCTGATAGCTTTTCACGATGGCGCCGGTGCGAGTATCTATCACCTTCACTCCTTTGGAGAAGGTGCCGGCCCAGAGATAATCGCCCACCATGCACAGACCGTGCACATTGGTAAAGGCAGCGCTGGGGGCGAAGAAGGAGAAGGTCTTTGTCTTGGGATTGAAGCGGTTCAGCCCGCCGTCCTCAGTACCTATCCAGAGGATGCCTTGATTGTCGCGGCAGAACTCGCGGACTCGCTTTCCGTGCAGGCCGTTGTCTACGCCTTTGGGGTAGTACTTCTCGAAGTAGGTGTACAGATGGGGGTAGTAGTTGACGCCGCCGAAGTAAGAGCCTATCCATATTCCGCCTTCACGGTCTTTGCACAAGGAGTAGATGGCGTTGTCCGAGAGGGAATACGGGTCGTAGGTGGAATTGCGGAGGTGCACGTATTTACCTTGGCGGAGGTTGTAGATGTAGAGTCCCGATTCGGCGCCAATCCAGAGTTCGTTGTCGGAAGCAACGAGCAGTTGGCGGCAAAAGACAGATTCTCCATTCTCGTCTACGGAAAGCAGGTCGTGCAGTTTGTTGGATGTCAGGTTGAGTTCCTTCACGCCGCCTTTCAAGGAGCTAACGTACAGGCAGTTGTAGGCACCTTTCACGAGGGTGGTTACTACGTCGTTGGCGTACGTTTCTTTGTTGTCTGTCGGAGAAAGGTAGGGATGCAGCGTTTTCAGACGGTCTTTTGAGTAGAAGAGTCCATCGCCGTAGCAGCCTATCCAGAGGGTGCCGCTATTGTCAAAGACGAAGGATTGCACGTTGGTAGTGATGAAGGGGAAGTCGCGAAGCGTGTAGTTGCGGAGTTCTTCGTTCTCCAAGTTGTAGCAGAAAAGTCCTTGGGCCTCGACGGCTATCCAGACGCAGCCGCGGTCGTCGCCGGAGATGGTAGTTACGGTATGTTCTATCTTCGTGTTCTCCACGCTCGGTTGGGTGAAGTGGCGGAAGGTATCTTGTTCGGGGTAGTAGATGTAGAGCCCTACATCGGTGCCTATCCAGATGTTGCCTTGTTCGTCTTCGTAGAGGGCGGTGATGAAGTTGTTGCCGATGCTGCGCTCGCTGCGCCCGTCGTGTTTGAACTTGCGGAAGGAGAGTCCGTCGTAACGGTTGAGCCCGTCTTTTGTGCCAAACCACATGAAGCCTTGCTTGTCTTGCAAGATGGCGTTGACCGTGTTTTGCGACAGCCCGTTCTGTACACTCAGGTTTTTGAAATAATAATGTTCGTCCGCCACTTGTGCGTGGCACACTATCATCTGGCAACAAACATAAGCGATAAGTAGTATTAGAGTCTTTTTCATACTTATATACGTGTGTGTTTTCTATCTTCCCGTTCTTTGAAGTTTTGAGCTACCAAATATAGCCCAAATCACCACGGGAGGATAGAAAATGCGTCTCAATGAATAGCAAAATCGTCTCTATTTCTCTATTCTGATGCGTGCATCCACTGCTGTAATGGCTTTATCGGTAGCCAGAAGCGGGTTGATATCCATTTCTTTGATTTCCGTTGCAAAGCGCAGCAAGGTGGACAGGCGCACGATAATCTCTGCGAATTTGTCTTCGTTCACTCCTTTCTGCCCGCGCGTTCCCTGAATAATCTTGTAGGCACGTAGGGAGTGAATCATCGAATAGGCTTCTTCGTAAGAGAGGGGAGCCAGACCGGAAGAGACGTCTTTCAGCACTTCCACAAAGATGCCGCCCAATCCGCAAAGCACCACATGGCCGAACTTCTCTTCATACTTCGCGCCGATGAACAGCTCGGTGCCTTTCAGCATGGGCTGCACCATAATGGCTCTTGCATCGGGAATCTGCATCATACGGTCGAACTCCAGAGCCAAGTGCTGCTCGCTCTTGATGTTCAGCACAACGCCGCCCACATCCGACTTGTGCACGGGGCCCACTACCTTTGCCACTACCGGAAATCCGCAGCGACGGGCGAAGGCGACTGTTTCTTCTTTGTTGTCGGACACAAACTCGTCTACCAGCGGGATGCCTGCGGCATGGAGAAGCGCTTGCACGTAATGAGGTTCGATGTATCCGCTCTCGGTGATGGAGTCGATGATGCGTCGGATTCTCGGCACATCCACTCCGAAGAGTTCTATCTCGGGCACTGCCGGCCGGGGGGCGTTGACTATGCGCGAAAGGGCTGTGCCCAACGTCACTTCATCGGCAAAGTTCACATGGCCTTTGGCAAGGAAGGCGGCTACTTCCGCTCCAGCTGTGTTGATTGAGGGAAGGATGGGGAAGATCGGTTTGCTGCATACTTGCATCTTCTCGTGCAGCACGTCGTACATCTCAAACATCGTGACCAGTCCCGGTGTGCCGAAGATGGCCATCATGGCGTCTACGTTATCCAGTTTCTCTTCGCAGTAGTCAATGCAAAGGCGCAGATGCTCCGGTGTGCCGGTGGCGAGGATGTCTATCGGGTTGCCTACGGCGGCTCCGGGGAATAGTTGTTCTTTCAGTTCTGCCGCCTGTTCGCCTTCCAGCTTGGGCACGTTGAGTCCACCTTTGCTCAGGGCGTCCGTCAGCATCACTCCCGGTCCGCCGGCGTGGGTGATAATGGCGAAGTTCTTTCCTTTCAGTTCGGGGAGGGTGAACACACAACCTACCGTCGTCAGCTCCTCGCGGGAGAAGCAACGCACGATGCCCGCTTTACGGAACAACGCCTCTACGGCGGAGTCGGAGCTGGCAATGGCTCCCGTATGCGATGAAGCTGCGCGGCTCCCGCTTTCGGAACTGCCTGCCTTGATGGCGGCAATCTTGCAGCCTTTTCTTATTAATGAGGAGGCATGGAACAGTAGCCTGTCGGGGTTCTGGATGCTTTCTATATAAAGTAGTTTGAGGTGTGAGTCTTTCTCGGGGTCGAAGTTTTCATCCATGAATTGCAATACATCTTCCACGCCTATCTGCTTGGCATTTCCTACGGACCAGACGGAGTTGAATTGCAGGCCTTTCGTTACGGCACTCTCGAGGATGAATACGGCTGTGGCGCCGGAGCTGGATATGAGGTCGACTCCTTTGGGATGGAGGTTCGGGATGGGTTGGCTGAATACGCTGTGATGCCAGGTGTTCATCAGTCCGATGCAATTGGGGCCTATCAGGGAGGCACCGTATTTATTGACTGTTTCGAGTATGCGTTCTTCCAGCAATGCTCCTTCATGGGTTTCTTCGCCAAAGCCAGCGGAGAGTATGATGAATGCCCGAGTGTGCTTCCGGCTAGCCAGCGTCTCCACAATATCGGGACACATGGATGCGGGAACGGCCAATACTGCGAGGTCCGTGTCGGGTATGTCGCTTACATCTGCAAAGGCGGGCACTCCCTGCACTTCCTTCTCCTTGGGGTTCACTGCCCGCAGCTCTCCCTCGTATCCTCCGTTTATCAGGTTCTTCAATATTGCGCCACCCGGCTTATGCACATTATTCGATGCCCCTATTACAACAATGCTTTCGGGACGAAGCAACTGGGTTGTTATCATATCATGCTCTTGTTTTCGTTTAACTTAGGTACAAATATATTCTTTCTTATGAGAAAAAAGAAAGAAAAGGGGAGGAAATGTGTGCAGAAGTTTAGGGGGATATGGCTCCCCCTAAAGTTAATGTAGCAACATATACTAATCTTTTCAAAAGTAATATTTTCAAGTATTAGCAATCTATCTAATTAAAAAACAATCAATCAATTGTCGTTAATATATCTATTATTTTTTTCTCATCAGACAAATCCCAATACCACCATTTAGCAGGATTATTCTTTTCTTTCAAAAAGCGCCTATTATATCCAATTCTAAATAAATTCAAGAACAAAACTAACGATTTCTCCAGTTCATTATCTGGTAAATCTATTATTTTCTTTAGATTATAGTATTTTGTTCCGCCTTTTTCAAGAATTACACAGGAGGTAAAAGTTCTTTTTAAATGACTATCCTCTATTGCTTGCAAAATATCAGAATCCACAGGATTTGATTGCAAAATCAGAGTCACTAAATGTTGCAAATACCTTCTCTTTTCAGCATAGTCCAACTTTTCAAAATATTCAACTAGCACTTTGATTGTTAGAAGATTTTGCCCGTATTTATTAATCAATATTTCATGCTTTAAATCCATAATTAGTTACCCTACAATGAATACATATTTAGTTAACTTTTTATCAAGACAAATAAATCACAATGGCACTTGCCTATAGAACTTCGAAATTAATAATATGTCTTTAGTTGTAAAATCAAAGTCAATCCATATAGTTTTCTGAAAAAAATAAAAGAACTCATTCTCAACTTCTATATTATTCAATTTTGCAGAAACCTTATAAAAGCCAACTTTCATTTTCATTTTCTTTATCAACATCGGAAACTCGTAAGCCTTTAAAACACCATTATAAACAATATTATTATTTAATGAAATAGCAACATTAATGTCTTGGCTATTTTCATAAGAGTTACCTATAAATATTAATGTTGATCTGGATGCAAAGCACACAAAACATATACATAATATTATACCTACAATTATTATATTTTTTTTTCTATTTCCTAATTTCATCGGTATCATCTCCATTTAAGACCTAAATTGTATATATCAACAACAACACTATTATAATGAATATAAGGATAAGGTATTTTTCTATTACCAAAATTCAAATAATTAACACCTCGGTTTATATTGTTTTGTTGCTGTAGCATTATAATTCTTTGTTTGTCACTGCTATTATGAAAAACGCCACCTTGCTTCATTATATTTAATGGATTTTGTGAGTGAGGTAATCCAATCGCATGTCCAAATTCGTGAGTAGCAGTAAAAGTTTTATTATAAGACAAGTTATTCGACAACCAATTGTCGTCCGCAAAATCGCTTGATGCCAGAGTCATTACTTTTCCACCAGACATATTTGTTGTCCCACGTGCTCCTTTACCATCGCTATCTGCTAAAACAAATAAATGATCTGAATATTCGATATCCTTCATGGAGTTCGCAACTTGAAGTTTCATGTCAACTCTCAAATTATATACTTTTCCATCACTCCATTCAAATTTTCCTTCATAAGTGTTTTTTATGTCAGAAACTATATCTTTGGCAGCCCTATTCATATTTATTTTATCACTTGAATTATTTAATATTTTTGCTGTTACGTTCATGGTGACAATATCATCACTCCGAGTATACCATATACTATCTCCATTTATATCAACAACATTAACCGGATTATTTGCACCATACTGATAAGGAGATAAAGATACATACTTCTCTGAAAATCTATCAGGCTTCATAAACCTTCCTATCGAAGCATCATAGTGCCTCGTCCCATAATCATACCAATCCAGTCCACCTTTCCTATCCAGCTCCTTGCCATTATACTTATAAGTCTGAACAGACTGAGAATTAGCAAATACACCGCCAAACGGATAATAATGATTAACTTCCTCAACAGCCCCATTTTGGTCAATAACAACACGATTGTTTCCCTGATGGTCCTGCACAAAGTAATGATACTTCTTATCATCCAGACTTACATAACCAACCTCAGTGAGCAAAGTCTTTGCAACTCCATTTTCATAGATCACATTCCCACAGTAATCAGTAGTCGTAGTCACTCCGTCGATGAGATGCGTAGTACGAAGCTTAGTTCCGTTCGCATCATAAACATAAGAGATGCTATTACCGTCCTCAAACTGTATCAGGACAGGCAAATTTAAATAATTATACTGAATATCCGTAATCTTTTTGTTTAAATCTTTAGTCAAGTTGCCATTTTCATCATATTCATACTCAGTGGCGGCATTGGCACTGTCCTTAAATTCAAAGCCGCCATTGAAAGCTGAACCGGTTGAACTGTCCGTTACCTTCTTCAGTTGATTACCTTCGTAGGTCAAGGATAGATTATCAATCATGTCATAACCTGTCGTCGAAGTCTGACCATAACGTTTCAGACCAAGGATATTGCCCATCTTGTCATAGCCCGTTACTTGTTCGTTGAAGCGGTTAAGGTTCGCTGATATATTGGCACCTTCACCATAGACGGCATCTTTCAAGCGGGAAAGACCGTCGTAGGTGAATCTATAGCCACGTTCCGTTGTTTCCGTTCCGCCCTGCCAAGTCATGCTGCTGATATTACCGTTATAGCACGGGGCACCCAGACCATCCGTATAATAAAGACGCTGGCTGAATTTGTCACACGCTATGCCTGTCAACCAGTTACGGATGTTGTAGGCATATTCAGAAGAGGTGACAAGCCTCGTTGAATCGGAAGGATTCATGTACTCGCGTCTTTGCAGGCGGCCGAGTTCATCATATACATTGCGATAGAGCAGCAAGGAAGGTCCATCGTTCAGGCGGAAGCGAACATCCGTCTGACGCTCGGTATTATCGTACGTATAAGCGTAGGCTTCCTTGATGGAAGAACCGCCCGGAGACTCATAAACACGGTTCAGCGTCAAAGGCTTACCCGTAAAGGTGTAGGCATAGGAAGTCGTCTCACTACCGTAAAGGCTGTTTATGGACCTGCTGCCGGACAATTGCCCCTTGGCATCATAGTAGAAGACAGAGCGAGTACCGCCCGATAACAGACTTCCAGTCAATTGGCCTTTGGCATACAGATTCTCAGGCTTATAAGTAAAACCGGAGCTAAATCCCGGAAGGGAACGGAACGAATAATCATCATAATAGTTCACGACGTGCATGGATGCGGAAGGCAATGTTATATTGGGAATATAAGGAGTATTCCAAAGTCCGTAGCCCGGTGTCATTTGTCGATCCACATTACGGCTGACAGAGCATTTGACGACTTTGTCTGCAATGGAAGACGTATCGGGATTAATGCACGACCCCTCAACAAGCACCCGACCGAAAGCATCGTAGACATAGGACGTGTAAAGCGAACGGGAACGTTGAACTCCGTCTTCGCTGCGAATGATGCGGTCGACATTGTGACATATAACAAGAAAATTACCCCAACCTGCATAAGTAAGGTCGTTTGGGGTCAAGTCGAAAACTCTGTGGTTATATTATGCCGGTATCCAAAAGAAATTTAT
>NZ_URFY01000005.1 GCF_900547205.1 uncultured Bacteroides sp. | reverse complement strand
CTTCCCGTTGCTATCAGTCCTCCTTTTTCATATTTTATTATGTCCCGTTCCATACTTGATGCATCTTTATTAGGTTATACATATCATTTTACTCAATTCTTTGTTTATACTTGTAGTCTTGCAGTATCACTTACGGTCTCTATTATGGAAAATTCCTTGATGTCGGACAAGCGGTCGGACAACTTCTCCATGTCGTTGTTCAGTTTCTCTTTCGTGATTTTCGCATAGACTTGTGTCGTCTTGATACTCTTATGTCCCAAAATCGAACTCACCGTTTCGATAGGAACGCCGTTGGTCATACATACTTCCGTTGCCATAGTATGGCGGCTCACGTGCCATGTCAGATGTTTGGTAATTCCGCATCGCTTCGCTATCGGGTGCTGTATGTTATACAGGCATACCTGATAACTCGGAACGGGGAACACCTTTCCATCTGTTGCAAGATCACGGTACTTATTTATCAGTCTGTGCGGAATATCCAGCAATCGGATATTGGAAACCACGTTTGTCTTTTGGCGTGGAATATTTATCCACAGATGATCGTCGAAATATGTCCGCAAGTTCTCTTCCGAAAGATTGTACAAATCCGCAAAAGCAAGACCCGTAAATGTACAAAATAAAAATAAATCCCTGATTAATTCCTGCTTGGCATTTTTCATCGGGGTATCCAAAAGGCGTGCAATTTCATCTTTATTAAGAAAGGTACGCGTTGTTTCTTCCTTCTCAATCTCATATTTCCGGAAGGGATCACGGTTGAGCCATTCATTATCAATAGCCACGTTTACCATTGTGCGTAGGGGAGCGGTATAAATCCAAACCGTATTATTGCAGCAATGCTTGTCCGTGCGCAGGTACATATCAAAGTCCTTGATAAAAGCCAACGTCAGCTCTTTCAGCGCAATATCTTTCAGATTATACCGCTGGTATAAAAAATCTTTCAGGTGCTTATATACTGTTAGGTACTTCTCATACGTCTTGACAGACTTCATGTTTTCATCGCACAATTTTTTATAATCCTTTAGATACTGCTCATACACTGTCATCAGTGTACGAAAACGATGTTCCAGTCCGAGAAATGCATTTTTCACTTTCTCCGCTGTGACAAAATTGTCACGGTCCATAATTTCTTGGTAATGCTGGGTAATTTTCACCCGCATTTTGTCGAGCATACGGTTTGTTTCCAGCGCTACTGTGCTTCGTCCCGTTGCCCGTCCCGCTTTCGTGTCCCACAAATCAGGATGAATAGTCAGTTTGCAACTGAACTGTGTCTGTGTTCCGTCCACTGTGATACGTCCCATGATGGGCACTGTACCGTCTTTCTTCACTGCTAATCTTTTCAGATAAAAAATTGTCGAAAATGTACTCTTCATAACTCTACTTTTTTTAGGTTCAAAATTACGTTATGAAGAATCATTCATTGATATGCAAACCGGAGCGGAACGAAGCAGACAAATCGCTTTTCATATTTTTTTCAGGCACTTTTCCCAATTTCCTTCCTTAAAACCTCCATTTCTCCCCGAAACCGCTTATCCTTAACCTATTACAGCAGCACCTCGTGTCTAACTCATAACCTTTCCGGCTAAAAAACCATAGGTTACTATTGGGTTACGCAGCTCCGGTTCAACTTGGCTTTACTCCGGTTTTCGTTGGCTTCGCCCTCCAACTTAAAATGTCCTAAACCCCTTGTCTATCAATTCTATTGCCCCTTATTTCTCATTTCCACTTTTTATTTCTACCTTTGTTTCATAAAGTTCTGCACATAGTCGAATTTCTGTTTCAGGAGCGGATAAGTGGCTGCCGGAAACATCTCCTCGCGTTGTGCTGCTGTGAAACCTATGGCCAAAGTTAAATAGTCTTGAAACAGGTTATTGGCGGCGATAGGACGCGAACTGGGCTTATTATAATAGATAGCTCCTCCTACTATACTTGCCGATCCTGCGTACCCCCTTGTCAGATAATAATTGGGATCTGCTTTATTTTCAGCAGTTTCTCCTGTGATGAGGGGAGTACTGAAGTCAAATCCGCTGCTGAACTCATCGGGTGTTACAATATTGCCTCGTTCGATGGCAATCTTTATGATTTTATTCATTATTGTAAAACGCTGTACATCATAATTCGTTTTATTGCCGGATGTAGGACTCGACCATGCCGTCAGCGGATCGGCATCTGCATTAACAGTCTGTCCCCAGAAACAGGTAACCCAAAAATCCATCAGTTTCATATCCCCTTGATTTGTCATAGCAGTGTAACTGTAGTAATTAAATGCAGGAATGGCATATAGGTTATGGAAATCGAAAGTAAGATACCAGTACATAGGGAGAACTTTCTCTCTAATTTGCGGACTTGTGAAATTTAAGATGTGCTCTCTCATAAATCGAACGTAGAATTGTATCATCTCATTGTTTATACAATCTTTCATGTGGTAGGTCATTGTGCCGAAACCGCCACCGCCGCCACCACCGCTGCCGCCTATCCAGTCTCTGTCGAAATCTTCGTTTACAATGTCTTTGTAGATGAGGCGTACCCCATAGTCATTATAAATCTCGCCTATTTCTTCATCCCAGCTATTAGTACCTTGTGGAAATTCAAAGCGTCCCGATCCTCCAAATTCATCCGGTACAATCATGTCGTCCTCGTAGCAGGAAGTCAGTAGGAGACAGGCAAACAAGACCCATATATAAGATATTGATTTCATAATGTTTCTTTTTTTAATCTGATTAATACTCTTTTAGTTTTCTCGTTTCGGAGCCAACGGATTTTGTTCCAGTCGATTGTTTCTATCGATGATTGCTCTCATGAGAGGAAGTGTATACGACCGGTCGTTCTCCGTCAGCGTGTAGGTTTTCCCATTCCAGGTACGACTGAAAGAAGGCATACCGTAGCGGCGCAAATCGAACCAGCGTTGGCCCTCGAAGCACAGTTCCTTTCTGCGTTCCTCGCGTATTTTGTTCACCAGCGCATCGCCCGATAAGGCAGGGACAGGTGTGAAAGAACCCGCCGCATAGCGTCTTTCGAGCAGCGTATTCAGCTTGCTGATGGCTTCGCTTTCGGCATTGTCCAGTGCGGCTGCTTCGGCAAAGTTCAGATAGGCTTCGGACAAGCGGAAAGAGAGAGCGAAAGATACTCCCGGAGCTGGGAAAGAACCAGCGGTCTTGTACTTTCCAAACGGCAGATAGGTATCGTAGAATTGATTGGTACTGGTATTTATTTCTCTCGTGATATAAAGGTCCTTGCGCAAATCTCCCGTCTCAAAACTGGATATGAGTGACTCGGAAGCAATATATGCTTTTCTTTCTCCATCGGAGGACTCACCCAATTGGATGCCAGCGTTATATATGTCGATAAAGTCGGATATATTTCCATAAAGCCAGATTGTTTCGGGAGACTGGTAGCTCGTAAATTCATGATAAGGCTCACTGACAGTAGGGTTTGGTGCTGTAATCGTATTCAGGTCGAGCAGATTGAAACTCCAGTCGTCAATAACTTTTCCTGCATACTTTTTAGCTTCCGCCCAGTTTTCCATATACAGATAAACACGCGATTTCAGCAGTTGTATCATCGGTAGGCTGACTAGATAGTCGGGTCGATATTGCTGACCGGCAGGTAATGCTTGAAACAAGCGTTCGGCTTCAGTCAAATCCTCCACAATCCGGTCATACACTTCTCCCACCGTGTTGCGTGTCATTAAGAAGTCGTTTTCCGATTGCATATTACTGTCCAGTTTCAAAGGCACTCCCAGTGCATTCCGGTCGTAGTTGTAGGGAGCGCCGTAATAGTTGACCAGCAAGTAATAGTTGAAAGCGCGTAGCGCCAAAGCCTGCGCTCTGACATAGTTCTTTTCGGCTTCCGTCCCATCCACTTCGCTTAGATAGTCTATCGCAGCATTTGCTCCTAAGATATACTTGTAGCATCCCATCCATACATTTGGAGTGGAAAATCCTTGCTGGCGTGCAGTTTCAAACATATCCGGCTGCCAACTGAACAAAGCCTCGCGCGACAGGACGGTAGACTGATTGTTGACATTGAAATCGTATCCTTCCAACTCTTGCCGTTGAATGTCGTCATTGAATAATTCCAGATAGCTGAGAATGTATCTGTCACTGGTAACATTCTGCTTTGGATAAGCTTCTCCTATCAATAATTCCTGTAAGGCATTCGCATTTTTAGGAACGTACTCACTTTGTGATTTAGGTTCCAGAAAGTCGCCGCACGAAGAGAGGGCAACCAGTAATAGTACGTATAATGTATTTTTTAGTTTCATATCTTCTACTTTCTTTTTGCTTAAAAACCGATGTTGATTCCAAATGAAAATGTGCGTGGCATAATGCTGTTGTCCAGTTCCGGGTCGAATCCGTTGAAGCGTTTGTTGGCAACAACAAAAACATTGTCTACGCTGAAGTTCAGGGCTAAGTTCTTGGCGTGTATTTTCTCACACCATTTTTTGTCCATTTGCCATGAAAGACCGAGGTTACGGCAGCGCAGGAAGGAAGCATTGACAACTAGTGCATCCGATTGTTCCCACATCTGGATTGAAGTTCTTGCATATACCATGTTCGGCAGGTAATCCACAGACTCAATTCCGGTAGGCAGTGCAGGAATGTTAGTATATGCTTCGTCACCCGGTTGTTTCCAGCGGTTGAGCAAATCACGGTTTAAGTTGGTGATAGGCCCCGGCATATGACTGCGTTCTCCCTGAAACTGTGCGTAAGGAGAGGGCAGACGCCTCTTATGTCCCAGCAGTAGGGCGAAGTTACTGTTCAGTGTCAGCGACTTATAGCGGAAACTCAATCCCAAACCTCCTGTGAAGGTAGGCTCGCTCTGACCGGAGTATACAAGGAAAGTGGTCGGGTCGATGTTTCTGTTGCGTTCTTCTTCCGGCACGTTGATATTGTTGAAGGTTGCCTTTCCGTTCGCGTCCAGCCCGGCAAAGGAGTAAGACCAGAAACCGGATATCGGATATCCTTCTTTCAGAATCTGGTCGGACTTTCCATCCAGATAGTCATCATATTGCTTATCATAATTGCTCTGTCCGCCTTTGTTCCAGTTTTTAGAAGCATTCAGCGTGACATTCAACGTATAATCACGCTTCTGTATCGGGGTGAACGATAAAGTATATTCCACTCCTTTGTTGTGGATAACACCACCGTTGCGTTCCATCACATCCCTTCCGTATTCGTAAGGGAGGGCAATGGAAATCACGGCATTGGAACGACGGGTATAATATTCTAGGTTCATGAAGAACATATTGAACAGTTCGAGGTCCATACCGAAGTTCCATGATTTGGTGCGTTCCCATGAGAGGTGGGGATTAGGAATGCCGGTGATAGTGGAATAATATTGATTGTATCCAGCCTGTAAATCGTTCTGTCTCAATATCAGCTCCGGGCTGAGGCGAGTCAGCGCATTCCCTTGTATACCATACGTACCACGGAAATTCAACATTGTAATCCAGCTTACGTGTTTCTTCATAAATTCCTCTTCCGTGGCTCTCCACGAGAAACCGAACGAGTAAGTAGGGTCGAAGCGTTTGTTGGCATCCTGACCGAAGCGGTTGGAGGCGTCATTACGCACGTTCATGTTGACCACATAGCGGTTCTTGAAGGAATAGGCTGCTGTAGCGAATACTGAGAAGAAGTTGTTCGTATTATCGGTTCTCTTCCATAGTCCGCTGTACATTCTATCCAGTATTCCCCATCCGGTAGCTGCACTTCCGCCGATAGGCTGAAAATCTTCCGGTCGGGTAGGGGCAACGATGCGCTCTCCGCGATCGGGCACGTATCCCCACACGGTGTTGTTGGTTGCTTTTAAGGTGGTAGAACGAAGTTCCATACCTACAAGGGCATTCAGACGGTGGTCGGGGTTGAACTCTTTGCTGAATTGCAACTTATTCTGTATGTTGTAAGAATATTGGTTTGAATTATTGGTGAACAACTGACCTCCGAAGGGGAGCTGGGCTGCTTTAAAATCGGCACTCGTAGGCGATACGGAATTATAGTCGTAGCCACGATAGTTGCTGGCAATGTAGAAAGAGCGTTCGGTATACCAACTCTCATTCGTAGCGTTGTTGTCCGTATAGCCGCCCGAGAATTGGTAGGTCATCCAGTCCAGTACTCTCCACTTCAAGTCGAGCGAAGCTCCCAAGCGCGAAGAGCGTGCTTTGCTTCCGCTATTGTCGCGCTCATTGATAAAGTTATAGCTAAGAGAGGGTATGTTTGAATTATAACTGTAGCCGGACTTCTGCTGATAATTAGCATACGGGTCGATAGCCCTACTGGTGTACGTGGCATAATCCATCGGGTTGACACCGGCAAAGCCGTCGGTTGTGCCGACAGTTCCGTTCAGGATGGCGTTGATAGTCAGTTTCTCCGAAGGACGTATTGTGATGGAGAGACGTCCGGTCATACGTTCGTTGTCATTGCCTATTTCCTGCCCTTCGGTGTTGGAGTAACCTACGGAGGCTGCATAGTTGAACTTATTTGTACCGCCGGAAACACTCAAATTATGGTTGTGACTGAAAGAACGGCGGGTCAGCAGTTTAAACCAGTCCGTGTTTCGTGTTTCCATCTCCCGATAGGCATTTCTATATTCCGATTCCGAAATATCATGCTCCTGAAACATACGCAGCAATCCTTCGTAAGTGCTCGCCTCTTTGTATGGCATTTCATAATAGGCTGTGCCCCATTCGAACGCCTCCTGAGAGAAGCGGAGACGTTCTTGGGAGTTCATCATGTTGAACATCCCGTAATTGGGGCGTTGGCCAATGTTGAAATTCGAAGAATAGTTGATAGTCATTCGGTCTGTTGTATTCTTTTTGGTCGTGATTTCAATCACACCGTTGGATGCCTTCGAGCCATAAATAGCTGTAGCGGAAGCATCTTTCAGAATGGTGATGTTCTCAATATCATTCGGATTGAGCCACGAAATCTGGTTGCCGATGATATCCTTAAGGTCTTGTGTCATTGTTGAATTGATACCCAAGTCTATGTCAAAATCCTCTTGGATAATGCCGTCTACCACCCACAGCGGGTCTTGATTTCCCAACAGCGTGTTCGTTCCGCGAATCTTGATTTGCGGTGCCGTTCCTGCACGGCTGCTGCTATTCGTCACCATCAGACCTGCCACGCGTCCCTGCAACATCTGGTCGATGGTACTGTAAGACGGCATCAGGATGTCGTCCGCCTTTATGGTGGTGAGCGAACCCACAAGGTCGCGGCGCTGGATGTTCTGGTATCCGGTCACGATTACTTCGTCAATCTCCGTAATTGCATTATACAGCGTCACGTTAATCGTATTCTTTCCCGTATATCTCACCACTTTCGACTCCATACCCATGAAAGAGAAAGTCAGTATCAACCCTTCGGATGCCGGAATGGTGAGCGAATAGTTACCGTCGAGTCCAGCCACCGTGCCATACTTCATGCCACGAGCCTTCACCGATGCACCGGGCATGGATTCGCCTCCTGCATCGCGAATCCATCCGCTGATTTTGACGTTCTTCGTCTCTTTTTTCTTAATTACGATACCGCTACCCGACATTTCATACGTAAGGTTAGTGCCGTCCAAGCATTCTTTCAGAATTTCGAGAGCTGTTTTATCCTTCGCCTTCACGGTGATATCCGTCACGTCGGCTATATCTTCCGTAGCATACATAAAGACAAGTTTGGTCTGTTTTTGCAGATACCAAAGTGCAGATTCCAGCGTTTCATTTTGCAGGTCGATTGAGATTTTCTGATTCTCCTGTGCCTGAACCATGACTGAAGACAGAGTGAATATCAGCAAAAGGCAGAATTTAAGAACGTTTCTGCTGACGTAAGATACCGCCCGTAAGGGGGATTGCGTTCGTCTTTTCATACTGTATTAGTTATATTTGTATTTAGTAATTATGTTTTTTATTGTTTGTAAGAGATGTGTAATACTCCCTCTTTTTGTTTTATATCTACATGATTGATGCCCTTTATAATATCGATAATCGGATTCATATTCTTATAACGGTTGAGGTGTGCGCCAATCTCCACTTTTTTCGCTTTCTCGTCGCTGAACACATATTTGCATCCGTACCATTTGGAAAGGTAGGGCATCACCTCCTCCAGCGGGACATTACGGAAAATGAACGAACCGGACTGCCAAGAGGTGAAAAACTCCGTATCTACGTCGTTCACAGAACTTTTCCCTGTAGTCTTGTCATAAATAAAGTGTTGCTCCGGTGTCAGTGCAAACTTCTTATCTCCGCTGTCTATCATCACCGTACCGCTGACGAGCGTGATGCATTCTGTCTTTTCGTCCGCATAATCCCTCACGTTGAATGAAGTACCCGTCACCCGGATAGACGCATTGGATGTCTGCACAATGAACGGATGCTCTTTGTCGGGAGCCACGTCAAAGTAGGCTTCTCCTTCTATCTGCACGATGCGTTCTTTGCCGTTGAAGCAGACCGGATAAGTCAGTTTACTTTCCGCATTCAGATGCACGCTGGTTCCATCCGAAAGAGTGATTGTATATTCCATGCCTTGCAGGGTGCGTAGCATATTCTTCAGTTCTTTCGCTTGCGGTTTGTTGTCGGGAATGTGATAGCTGATTCCTTCATCGTCGATGATGAATACTTTCGCTGCGCCTTCGGGGATGATGCCATCAGGAATCCGTAGTGTGTTGCCGTTGCTCAATATCACTTCTCCACTGCGCACGCCGGGAGCGATTATGCCAATCGGCTCTTCTGCCACCCTGTTAGTATTATATATAAGGTAAGAAGCCGGTATCAGAAGAAGCAGGATAAGTGCTGCATACTTCAAGCTCCTTCTCCACATGAAACGACGGGGCGGCTTTTCTTCACCCAGCAACGGGTATATTTTCTCCCATGCCTGCTGTGAAGGAAAGTCTTTCATCAGCAGATTATTCTTCTCATATGTTTCCTGACTCAGTATCCGGTCGGCTATTTCTTGATGTGCGGGGTTCTCTTCCAGCCAGTCACGATAAGTTTGTTCCTCATCCGGGGTGGCGGAGTGAGTGAAGATAGAGGCTAACGCTTTCGCTATTTTAAATTTGTCTTTGAATGGATTCATCGTTTTCCCGATTTATTATACTTATATAACAAACCGGGTGCGAAAACGGGGTAATCAAAAAGCTACTTTATTTGCATAAAAAGAGTAGAAGGACATAATTTATGCCTTTAAGGGTTTCTCTGAGCTTGCGATAAGCCAGTTTCTTTAACGTATGGACAGTACCTTCGGAGATTTGCAATTTGTCAGCGATTTCATGATTTTTAAGACCTTCCATAGATAGAAGGATGATGTTTCGCATCTGGGTAGGCAGTTCTTCTACCGCTTTGCGCACTAGCCGATAGGTTTCTTGTTCGATAATGGCAAACTCGAAGCCCCTGTCAATCTCTTCCTGACCGGAGAAATTGGGAACGTCAAGTTGCGAATGTTTTAATTGGTTGAGACACTTATTTTTGGTGACGGTGTAGAGGTAACCCTTTACTTTGTGGATATTATCAAAGTCATCCCTCCGCTCCCAGTAGGCGAGCAATGCCTCCTGCACGATGTCTTTACACATCTCTTTATCTTCAATATATTGGGCTGCAAATACGCAAAGGATAGGGTAGTAGTCATCAAATAGCTTCTTGAAAGCGTTTTTGTCACCACGTTTGATGTCAGCAATTATATTTTCTATATATATGTTCACTATTTAAAGAAGGACGGGGATAACTCCTGCTTTATCCTATCTTACTTATTTTCTTTAATTTTTCTTCTTCGATGATTTTAATTTTTCTTCCGTCGATGGTAATCAATCGCTCCGTAGCAAACTGAGACAGCGTGCGGATGGCGTTTGAAGTCGTCATGTTCGACAGGTTGGCGAGGTCTTCTCTCGAAAGATAGATACTTAGTGTGGAACTGTCTTCTTCGAGTCCATAGCTCTCTTTAAGGAAGATAAGCGATTCGGCGAGTCGTCCGCGGATATGTTTCTGGGTCAGGTTGACGGTACGTTCGTCCGAGATGCCGAGGTCGATGGACAGTTGGCGGATGAAAAACATCGCCAAATCATTGTTTTGGGCAATCAGTGTAGCAATGGCACTCATGGGAATCAGGCAGACAAGGGAAGGCTCGAAGGCTGCCGCTGCTGTCACAAAATCCTGCTTGGCAAAGTAGGCGCGATACGCAAAATATTCCCGGGTCTTAATCATACGGATAATCTGACTTCTACCGCCTACGCCATCCTTGAAGATTTTCACTTTACCACTGATGAGGCACATCAGGTGTGACGGTGTTTCGCCTTCGCAATAGATGGTTTCGTTCTTTTTGTAGGTCTGTATCGTATAATTATTCATCAGAAACTCCCTTTGCTCATTATTCAAGGGTGCTAGCAAGTCGGATAATGTTTCCGAAATATCTATGTCTGACATATTCATTTTTACCATTATGCTACAAAACTGTGTTATAAAGCACAAAAGTAAAAAGAAAAAATGAGAAAAAGAACGAATCTATAAAAAGATTGCACGAAATGGGGAGCTTTCGTGCAATCTTGAGGACTTTTTATTTAGTGAACAAAAGTTCCCTGTACTTGGGCAGCGGCCATATTTCGTCGTCCACTTCCATCTCCAAATGGTCGATGTGATCGCGGATTTTGTCGAGGTACGGGCGTACGTTTTCTTCGTATTCAAAGGCTCGTTCCGTGTAGTTCTCTTTGTGGTTGGCCACCTTTCGGGCTTCGGTCATTTCGCGCACCAGTTCTTTGATAGAGGTCACCCGGTGAGAGATTTCGCGAATCAGATCTTTGCGGTCGGCGCTCAGTATTTCGTATTCTTCGGCGGAGAAGATTTCTTTCATTCCCCGGAGGTTGTCGAGCAGGCGGTTTTGGTAGGCAACGGCAGTGGGCACGATGTGGTTGATGGCGAGGTCGCCCAATACACGGCCTTCAATCTGTACCTTCATTGTATATTTTTCCAGTTCCACTTCCAGACGGCTGTTCAGTTCCGTTTCGTTGAATATGCGTTCGCCGATAAGAACCGATTTTGATTGGTTGTCCACGTAGTGCATCAAGGCTTCGGGTACGTGGCAGATGTTGGTCAGTCCGCGGCGGGCAGCTTCTTGCTTCCACTCTTCGGAGTAGCCGTCGCCCTCAAAGCGGATGGGTTCGGAGGCGATAATCGTTTCTTTGAGCAGGCGGAAGATGGCTTCATCTTTGCCTACGCCTTCTTCCATTAGCTTTTCTACCGAGGCACGAAATTCGTTCAACTGATTTGCCATGGCAGCGTTGATGGCAATCATGGCGGCGGCACAGTTGGAAGAAGAGCCTGCGGCGCGGAATTCAAAACGGTTTCCGGTGAAGGCGAAAGGAGAAGTACGGTTGCGGTCGGTCGTGTCGAGCAAGATTTCGGGGATACGGCCGATGCCCAGTTTTAGCGTCGTCTTTTCTTCGGGTGTCATCTTTTCGTTACCCACTTGGCGTACAATTTCGTCGAGAGTAGCCGAGAGTTGCGAACCGAGGAAGCAGGAGAGGATAGCGGGAGGTGCTTCGTTGGCTCCCAGACGGTAGCTGTTGCTGGCACTCATGATGGAGGCACGCAGCAGGTCTTGGTTTTTATAAACCATCATCAGCACGTTGACGAGGAACGTGAGGAAAAGCATATTTCCTTTCGGGTTCTTTCCGGGGGCAAACAGGTTGACGCCGGTGTCGGTGCAGAGCGACCAGTTGTTGTGCTTGCCCGAACCGTTGACACCGCTGTATGGCTTTTCGTGCAGCAATACATTGAAGTGGTGTTTGTTGGCAATGCGTTTCATCAGGTCCATCACGAGCTGGTTGTGGTCGTTGGCAAGGTTGCAGTTTTCAAAAATAGGGGCTAGCTCAAACTGGTTTGGAGCCACCTCGTTGTGACGGGTTTTGGCGGGGATGCCCAGTTTGTGGCATTCTATTTCGAGTTCCTTCATGAAAGCGGTGACGCGTGGAGGAATGGAGCCGAAGTAGTGGTCCTCCAACTGTTGGTCTTTAGCGGAGGAGTGCCCCATCAGGGTGCGTCCCGTCAAGCAGAGGTCGGGGCGTGCATTATATAAGGAAGAGTCGACGAGGAAATATTCCTGTTCCCATCCCAGATTGGTGAAAACACGCGTCACGTTCTTGTCGAACAGTTGGCAGACTTCCGTAGCGGCTTTGTCTACGGCGGCGAGTGCTTTCAGCAACGGTGTTTTGTAGTCGAGTGCTTCGCCTGTGTAAGAGATAAATATGGTGGGGATACAAAGCGTTGTATCTACCACGAAGGCGGGCGATGATACGTCCCATGCAGTGTATCCGCGTGCCTCGAAGGTGTTGCGGATGCCGCCGTTGGGGAAAGAAGACGCATCTGGTTCCTGCTGAATCAGCAGTTTTCCGGAGAATCGTTCGATTACTCCGCCGTCTTCTCCAAATTCGATGAAGCCGTCGTGCTTCTCGGCGGTTCCGTCGGTGAGGGGTTGAAACCAGTGGGTGTAGTGGGTCACGTTGAGCGACTTCGCCCAGCTTTTCATGCCGTTGGCGATGAGGTCGGCTATTTCGCGGCTGATGGGCGTACCTTTTTCGATAGCGTCGGTCACTGCCTTGTAGGCTTCTTTGGGAAGATACTCTTGCATCTTCTTGCGGTCGAACACGTGGCTACCATAATAATCGGATAGTTTGTTGGAAGGAGCGGTTACTTCCAATGGCTTTCTGTTGGAAAGCTCTTGCAGAGCAAAAAAACGCATTTTTGACATAAACGGTCTACTTTTATCGGTTGATGGGTGCAAAATTATATGTTTTTTCTGGAAGTACCCCTATTTTAGAAGGGGTATTTTGGAAAATTAGTGTGTTTTCTCTGTTGCGAGGGGGCGATGGCTTTAATCTGAGATTTGAATTAAATGAGACGATTTCAGTCGGTAGTAAGTGGAAATACTACCGACTTATTCGTTTTTTCACCGTTTAGAAAGGTATTGAGCACAAAACTTCCCCTCAGTTTATCCAATTTCAAATTAAAACGATTATCTTTGTGACAGTAAGCCCATTAAACTTATCAACTTATGACAATTATAGCAAATCCCATATACGATTCTGTGTTCAAGTTCCTCATGGAAGATGAACGCGCTGCCAAAGTGCTTCTTTCGGCCCTGCTGAAAAAAGAAGTACGTGAACTCAAAATGTGCCGCAATGAGTATACTAATCTGCAACAGGCACGTATCTCCTTGTTCCGCATTGACTTTTCTGCCAAGCTGGTGGATGCTACAGGAAAAGAAGAACTGGTGCTGATAGAACTCCAGAAAACCTGGCTTGCCACCGAGACGCTGCGTTTCCGCCAATATCTCGGTGCGCAGTATCTTAACAAGGAGAATGTGCCCGAATCGGACAATCCTAAAGGGTTTGGGCTTCCTATCATTTCTATCTACATATTAGGACACAAGGTGGGGGATTTGCAGCATCCTGTCGTGTATGTTCGTCGGCATTATCTGGACTATGATGACCAACAGATTGAAGCGGGCGTGCCTGATCCGTTCATCGAAAGTCTGACGCATGATAGTGTCATCGTACAGATACCCTACTTGAAGAACCGTGCCCGCAATCATCTGGAACGCATTCTCAGTGTTTTCGATCAGGATTATCGCATTGCTGCCGATGAACATCTGCTTAACATTAATGAAGAAGGAATGGGCGTGGACGAACGATTACTGGTGAACCGACTTGTAATGGCTGCCGCTTCGCCGGAAATAAGGAGAGATATGCAGGTGGAAGATGAAATCCTTTCGGAGATAGAGACCAGAGATACAACGATTATGCTGAAAGATAAAGAGATTGAGCAGAAGTCACAAGAGATTGAGCAGAAGTCACAAGAGATTGAGCAGAAGTCGCAAGAGATTGAGCAGAAGTCGCAAGAGATTGAGCAGCTTCTCCATTCTTCGATAAATAATCTTTCGGCACGTGGTATGTCTGCTTCTGAAATAGCCTGTATACTTGGCAAACCGGAAGAACTGATTATCCAATTGATGGAAGATAAAAGATAAGTAAACCTATTGGTTGAATATAACAGAGGGTCTATTGGTACAATCCGGTACGCTCTCTGTTCATTTAATGGCAATCATGGAAAAAAACTTTGTTTTCATGGCGCTTTAAATATTTATATTGAATTTTCTGTCACGTTTAAATCTTATTGAATCTACTGCTCGCAAAGATAAAGAATTATTTGATACCTAACCTAACCCATGGGTTTACTTTTCCCATCCTATGGGCTTACGGTGAGCAACTCCTCGGCATACAAAGAATCTCTCCTCAGCATACGATGAGTCTCCCCTCTGCATAATCCATTTTCCCCGTAGGGATAATTCAACCGAAATAAAACACCCTAATCTACTTTGTAAAAGAAAAAAGTAGTACCTTTGTCAGCATAAATAGTATCACAAATGAATAAAAAAGCGAATCTGCCCGATATACCATTATGTTGTAATATCTTAAGGTTACAATCTTATCTCTTAGCTCCCGATGAATTAATCTTGTTCGACTGGTTGGTCGTGAAACAAATATCTTTCCACTATAAGCAGTTCCATTATTCGCAGATGCGCGTTGAAGACGAAACCCGAATCAAGCGGACGCGTCAGGAAGCGATTATCGCAAAGTTCAAAGAATGGGGAATCATTGAAGTGGAAGTGCGGCAAAACGAAGTCACGAAGGGACAAGTGCGTTACTTTTCCGTATCTTTCAACCGCTTGTCCGAGAATTCTGTGCTTGGAAAAATAATCAGTCCGACGGCTCTGCTATACATCGACTTCCGTCAATACCTTCTTTATCACTCCGAGCAACAGAGCCTTGTCCTCAACCCCCATATAAAAGAAGAGGACATGGATGCCTCGGATGCCGAAGAGATTTACCAAAAGCTGAACGGCATCTATGATGAAAGAAGAATCATGTTTAATGAAGGTAAATTGACTAACGGGGTAGTGCCCGACCGTTTGAAATCGCATACTCAACTTCAGTATAATAAAACGATTGCCAAGAGATTGCAACGCCTGCTCCGCCGCTATGAGGGCAGCACCATACGAAACGCTTTTATTGCATATGTAGATAATATGCTGGTGGGGAAAGACTACGTTGTGCCCGCCAATCAGATGGCTTTCTTTCTGAGTTATAACAAGGAAGAAGACTCATTCAATGTGTTCGATTTTTATTTGAACAAGTTCAATTTGTCTTATTCATTCCCCAAAAGTTAGTTATCGATTTTAATTTGAAACAACAGCGGCAATTCTATCTAGTTCAGAACTGCCGCTGTTATATTTAATTTTATTTCTAAAATTCAATTATATATTCTTTCCCGAGTTGAAACCAACAAACCACTTGCTGATTTCAACATGGGAAATTGCTGGTTTCAACAGAGGAGATGTTGGCTTCAACGTAATGAAAGGGATTTTTAAGGTATTTTGTGATTTCTTGAAACGCTCGTAAGCTGTTGATGCTCAGTTGTATATATGCTGTTTTGGAGATTCAATAACCATCGGGTTATGGTTCGGTTATTGCGTTATAAACAATCGGCCACGCATTAATAACTCTTTTTATAGCTCCATTCCCATCGCAATTCGATATTCTTTTTTATATTTGCTCTCGATAAACAGGGAGAATTGACGATTGAAATATAATATACTGATAGGATGCATTGTGTGCTTGTTCTCCTTTATTCCAAAGGGGGAAGCCAACGATTTTATTCTGAATCCCTATACCAGCCAGCGGATTTCGGCAGACTCCATCATAGAGCGGGTGATGACCTTTGCGCCTATGTATGAAACGATAGTGAGCGACTATCGTGCCAACCTATATATAAAAGGCAAGATGAACATCCGCAAAAAGAACATCATACTCCGTTATGTGCCCTCCATGTTCCGTTTGCAGAAAGGAGTGCGCGAGTATATGCTCGAAACCTACAGCGACCTTCACTACACCGCCCCCAACATCTACGACCAAAAAGTGAAAGCCTCGCAAGGAACGGTGAGAGGAAACCGCGGACTGCCGGGGCTGCTCGAATATTTCAATATTAACATCTACTCTTCCTCCATGCTCAACGACGAACGAATCCTGTCGCCTTTGGCTAAGAACGGGCATAAGTTCTATAAATACAGAATAGATAGTGTGATGGGGAACCCAAACAATCTCGACTACCGCATACGCTTCATCCCTAAGACGAAAAGTGACCAGTTGGTGGGCGGATATATGATTGTCAGCAGCAACGTCTGGAGCGTCCGCGAAATACGTTTCTCGGGGCGGTCGGAAATGATCACGTTTACCTGCTGGATAAAGATGGGAGAGGTGGGCAAGAATAACGAGTTCCTGCCCGTGCGCTACGATGTGGAAGCACTGTTCAAGTTCCTTGGCAACAAGGTAGACGGCAACTACACCGCTTCTTTAGATTATAAATCCATCGAGCTGAAAGAGAAAAAGACACGCAAAAAGGAGAAGAAAAAGTATAATCTGACAGAATCATTCTCTTTGCAGTGCGACACGAATGCCTACAAGACGGATGCTTCCACCTTCGCCATCCTGCGCCCCATCCCTTTGAAGGACAGCGAGAAGAAGTTGTATCACGACTATGCGCTCAGACGCGATACGGCATTGGTGCATAAACAATCCAAGAGCCAGGCTTTCTGGGGCACGATGGGCGACTTTATGGTGGAAGATTATAAGTTTAACCTGTCCAACATCGGAAGCGTCCGTTTCTCACCGTTCATCAACCCGCTGCTGTTCAGTTATAGCGGAAGCAATGGTTTGTCCTATCGGCAGGATTTCCGGTATAACCGCTTTTTCAGGGGAGACAAGTTGCTGCGTGTAGTGCCCAAACTGGGATATAACTTCACCCGCAAAGAGTTCTACTGGTCTGTCAATGCCGACTTTGAATATTGGCCCCAGAAGCGGGGATTCTTCCGCCTGAATGTGGGTAATGGTAACCGTATCTACAGCAGCAGGGTGCTCGACGAACTGAAAGCCTTGCCAGACAGTATCTTCAATTTCGACTTGATACATCTCGACTATTTCAAGGACTTGTATTTTAACTTCCGCCATACCCTCGAAGTGACCAACGGACTGGATATCAGTCTCGGTTTCTCCGCCCACAAGAGAACGGCGGTGGAAGCTTCGCGCTTTGTGGTAACTGAGGATAATCCGATGCCTCCGCCGGATTTTATGGATAAGTTCAAAAACAAATATATCAGCTTCGCTCCCCGTATCCGAGTGGACTGGACACCGGGGCTCTATTACTACATGAACGGCAAGCGGAAGATTAATTTGCGCTCTCTCTATCCCACTTTCTCGGTCGATTATGAACGGGGCATCAAGGGCGTGTTCAAGAGTACGGGAGAGTATGAGAGGATAGAGTTCGACCTTCAACATCAAATCCGGCTGGGATTGATGCGTAACATCTATTACCGGTTCGGATTTGGAGCATTCACCAATCAGGACGAATTGTATTTTGTGGACTTTGCCAACTTCTCCCGCCGCAACCTGCCCGTGGGGTGGAACGATGAAATCGGCGGCGTGTTTCAGGTGCTCGACGGACGCTGGTACAACTCCTCACGTCGCTATGTGCGCGGGCATTTCACCTACGAAGCTCCGTTCCTGCTGTTGAAGCATCTGATGAAGTATACCCGCTATGTGCAGAACGAACGCATCTACGTCAGTGCCCTTGCCATGCCCCACCTACAGCCCTATGTGGAAATAGGTTATGGCATCGGTACGCACGTTTTTGATGTAGGCGTATTCGTGAGTAGCGAAAACTGGGGCTTCGGTGGAGTGGGATGCAAGTTCACGTTCGAGTTATTCAACAGATAGTTTTCCGCATTTCATTTGCTTATTTGGTGAAGATTCTATATCTTTGTGAGGAAGAGGATGAGAAACCATTTTAGCACAAAAGAGGTGTAGTCGCCTCGTGGGTATAGTCTTTTTTCTGAAAACTAATAACCCTGTTATTTAGTTTAGTAAATAACTCATCCTCTTCTTCATTATATAATATGTATAACACTTTATGTGCATAAAATGAGCTTAATTCTACTATCAATACTACTTGTATTTTCATTTTTAGTATATAAAATCATCTCTTCCAGCCGAAAGCAGGAAGGATATGCCAGGTGGAAAGCTTCAAATCGAAGCAATACGTATGAAGAAGGAAAATCCCAGTCAGTCCGTGAGAAACTTTTCGGCGACCGTTTCAGGGTGGTTATTCCTAACTATTCCCTCCGGTTTGATAAGGCAGCGCTGGCATGGTGCTCCAATTTGCTAGGAGTGGACGAAGCGAAGCTGAAAAATATCTTAGAAAACATTCCTGCCCATTACAGCGTGTTCTGGATTAAGAAAAGAAGGGGAGGTTATCGCATGATTTCCGCTCCAGTGGAAGAGCTGAAAGCTATTCAGGATACTATTTACCATCGCATCTTATCACCTGTGAACATACATCCGGCAGCTACCGGATTCAGGCAACAACGGTCGGTGGTAGATAATGCCCGGCCGCATCTGGGGAAGCGGTATGTGCTGAAAACCGATATTCACGATTTCTTTCAGTCCATCCGCAGCACGAGAGTGAGAAAGGCATTTAAGGAAATTGGCTATCCGGGGAATGTGGCGAAAGTGTTGGCGGCGCTGTGCTGCAAGAACAGATGTCTTCCGCAAGGAGCATCCACCAGCCCCGTGTTGAGCAATATCATTGCTTATGGGATGGATAAGAAACTGGAAGCGCTGGCGGCTACCTATGGGCTGACCTATACCCGCTATGCGGACGACCTGACTTTTTCGGGAGATGTTTTTCCGATGGAAGAGGTGCTAGCACGTATCAAGCAGATTGTCCGGGAAGAGAAGTTCAGGCTGAACCATAAAAAGACTTCTTTCATGGGCGAGCGGCGCAGGAAGATTATCACAGGAGTGTCCATCAGCTCCGGTGAGAAGCTCACCATTCCTAAAGCCCGTAAAAGGGAAATCCGTAAGAATGTCTATTTCATATTGACCAAAGGTTTGGCGGAACATCAACGCAGAATCGGTTCCACCGACCCTGTGTATCTGAAACGCCTGATTGGAACACTCTGCTATTGGCGGTCGATAGAACCGGACAATACGTATGTGTCCGATTCTATTGCAGCTCTGAAACGCTTGGAGAGAAGCTGATTAGTCAATAACTATTACCCGCTCGCCTTCCATGGTGACAAAGTTTTTCTTCACCGCAACATCAATGCCTCTTTTCATAGCGTCTACACTTGCCGCTTTTCTGCCTAAACCGAATGTGCGAAGGCAGGCTTTTATCAAATCTTTTAGTGGCATACTGATGGATTCTTTCATGATTTGCTTGACGGCATTTGCAACCTCTTCCGGTGGCAAATCTGTGGCATCTCGCTCGGACAACGGACGGAAATTGAAGTAAGAATCGCACTGTGCTTTATCTTTCCAGTAGAACACAAGTCTGTCATATTCGTTTTGATAGAATTTCAACTTGCAGAGAACTTTGTTCAGGCGTTTTTCCGCACGCATTACCATACGGGGTATCCCCCATTCACTTAGCAATTTCTTTTCCAGCAATGATTTGCTTATCGGCGCCTCGGCTTCCAGTATCTTTTGGAATTGATCCATGAGGATGTCGTCGCTCTCCTCTAGATAAAAGTCGTCGGTGGGATATTTATAAGGGGTAATCCTCGCACATTTATATTCCTGTTCGGGAATGCTGCTCAATATCTCTTCTACAGAAACTGGAGTCAACTCCACCTTTTCTTTAGAAGAAGAGGAAGACGATGTTTTCAGAAACTGTACAATCTTCCTCTGTATTTTTTCTTTTTCCGCTTGTTCTTTGGCAGCTTTTTCTTCGGCAGTCAATTCTTTGACTTTGGGTGCCTTTTTCCTGACGGGTGCAGCTTTTGCATCAGTCTCCGTGTCTACTTTCTCACGGGTTCCGAGCTTCTTGGACACTGCTTTCTTGATGGAAGCTATCACTTCCTCCGGATTATCCCACCAGTCCATCGTCCATATCCGGCAAATGTTCCAACCGAGCGCTTTCAGAACATTGTTCTGCACTATCTCACGGTCGCGGGCGGTCTTGGTGCGTTTATAGTTCTTTCCGTCGCAGATGATGCCCAGTTGATAACTCGACGGGTTTTGCGGGTCAACGATACCTATGTCAATCTTATATCCTGAGCATCCGATATCCGTGTGTACAGTATATCCCAGTTTGCGCAGTTTTCCGGCAATGATATTCTCGATGGATGCGTTTGCTTCCGAAAGCGGAACGACCGAGCAACCTGCTGCATTGCCGGTTCCTCTTTCCGCATATTGAAGGAAACGTTTCAGTCCTGCCACTCCGACGGAAGATGTCCGGTTTAGGTCAATCATGTCCGAGCGCAGAGTAGAGAAAATAACCATCTCATAGCGAGCACGGGAGACTGCCACATTCAGCCTTCTCTCTCCTCCCGCCCGGTTCAGGGGGCCGAAGTTCATGCTGACATGCCCTTCCGTGTCGGGACCGTATCCCACAGAGAACAGAATCACATCCCGCTCGTCTCCCTGAACGTTCTCCAAGTTCTTGATGAACAGCGGCTCTTCGCACTCCAACGCCAACGTTTCCAGTTCGGGGTGGAAGATGAATAGCTCCGACAGCAGGTCTTCTACCAACGACTGCTGCACCACACTGAAGGTGACAACGCCGATGCTTCGCTTTCTCAGTTCTTCGTCTTTCAGCCTTCGGGCTATTTCGTTCACCACCGCTTGTGCTTCCTTGCGGTTCTGGCGCGACTTGCCTTTATCGTAGAATCCTTCGATGGTTACCATTCTCACTTTCGACTCAATGTTGTCCGGAGAGGGAAAAGTCATCAGTTTATTGTCGTAATACTCCGAATTGCTGAAAGCGATAAGGCTTTCGTGCTTGCTTCGATAGTGCCACAGCAAGTATTTGGAAGGAATGGAGAGCGCCAGACAGTCGTCGAGTATGCTTTCCAGGTCTTCTATTTCGATATTGTCTTCGTCCACCGTGTTCACGGAGAAGAAGCTGGTGGGGGGCATCTGTTTGGGGTCACCCACGATAACTACGTTTTTGCCACGGGCAATGGCGCCTATGGCTTCGTAGGTAGGCATCTGTGAGGCTTCGTCGAACACGATGAGGTCGAACTTATCCGCATCCGGATCAATATATTGAGCCACCGAGAGCGGACTCATCAGCATACACGGACACATCCGCGGCAATAGGGTGGGAACCTGGTCGAACAGCTTGCGGATTGAAATGCCGCGCGCATTGTTGCGGATATTCTTTTGAAGTATCCCCACCTCGGAGCTTTGTATCGCTGCGTGGGTGAAAACGGGAATGTTGGAAGCCAGTTTGGCAAACAGTTCCTTTTTGGTGATTTCTTCAAAATTGGCGGATACTTGTTTGTACTTCGTTATCATACTATTAAATATCTTACCGCTAAATAGCTCCAACGTCGGCTCTTTGGAGATGATATACTGCGCTGCCGCACGGTAGAAGCTCTTGTGGAAGAACTCTTCGAGTCGTTCGGTAGGGATATTCTTTTCTTTATAGTCCGATGCGATGAAGCCGAGGTTCAACTCGCCCAGTTCCTTGCAGGTTTGCAGCCAGCGATACCAGTCTTTCAGTTTGTCGAGGTTTTCTTTCCAAGTGGCGGCTTTTGTCAGGGCGATGTTGGTCCAATCGGCGGAATCGGTGTAAAACTCCTCAAGGGATACCCCCAAGGTAGCCATCAGATGCTTTTCCTGCGTAGCCAATTCGATAGAAAGCCGGTACAACTCTTCAAAGGACTGTCCGTAGATATCCCTGAATGCCTGTATCCCTTCCGTCAGTTCTGCCGACAGGTTTTGCTTGATTAGGGATGCTTGAACGATGTCTTTTGAGTAATTGAGCAGATGCGATTGAAGGGTAATCATCCCTTCAACAATCCGGCTGATAGTTTTCCAATCTTCGTTTCTGCCGAAGCGTCCGAACAAAGCAGGCAGTGGGCCGGTGTACTTCTGCACCACTTCCGCTTCTTCCTGATAGCGGATGATTTGATGGAGCAGCGGTTTCACCTTAGCGGAAGATATGGATTTCTGCGCATACGGGCGGAGGGACTTCTTGATTCTCTTCTGTCCGAAAAAACGGGGGAGAAACCATTGGTCGGACACACGGTTCCAATCGGCAAGCATCTGCCCAGCGTTTATATGCAATATTTCTTTGGTGAATTCCGACTCTATCTCTACCTTTATCTCATCGCGTTTCATGCCGTGTACGGATGCTTCGCGGTATTCGTCGAGGGTTTCGTTCAGTAGCGGCTGTGTCAGGAGTGCCGGAGTGAGCTCGGGGATGTCGAGCAGGCAGCGGATGATGCCGATGCTGGTTTGGAAGTTCTCGCGTGTGGGGTACTTGTCCGTACCTTTCAGCAAAGTGGAGAATACGGGAACTTTCGATTGGACGGTTGCTATCAACTCAATGAATCCGGTCAGCGTCCGAAGGGCTTCGTCTTTCAGGGCGGCGGAATATTCGGTAACGACAATACCTGTCAGCGGATGTCCGTAAGGATGCCCACAGGCACCGGCGGTCCTGATTAATAATTCGATGGCATCTTCCCAATGAGATAAGGTATCTTTGTCCAGTCCCTCCAGATAAGATAAAGGTATATCCGAACAAAATTCTATATCCAAAGACTCATAGCGGGTGATAGCGTCGTACAATGAAATGCCGAAGGGATATTCCTTATGCAAGGCTTCGATATACTGATTCAGTTCGGTCCGCAACTTTAAGAGTCGGCTCGCTTCCTTTCCAAATTCTTCGGGGGGCGTCTTTCTGAGTATTTCGGCGGTTTCCCTCAGTTGGGAGACGACGGCGGTTTTCTTCGTCTTGTTGGAATGTATCTCCAGACAGAACGGAGCAAGACCGATGGCGGCAAGCCTGTTTTGAACAACAGAAAGGGCGGCCATCTTCTCTGCAACAAACAATACGCGTTTCCCCCGATAGAGGGCGTTGGCTATGATGTTGGTGATGGTTTGCGACTTTCCCGTGCCCGGAGGACCGTGCAGGATGAACGTCTTGTCGTGCACCGCTTCGTATATGGCTTCCAGTTGAGAAGAATCGGCTATAAGCGGCAGTACGATGTCAGCCGGAGAGAGTTGTTTGTCCAAATCGGTAGCATCAATCTTCTCCGTCTCTTCCGTGACGGCATCCCATTCTATCTTTCCGCTGACAAGGCTTGAAACAATCTTGTTCTGAATCAGCTTGTCGGCATTGTTGTGGATATCATTCCACATAATGAACTTATTGAAGGAGAAGATGCCCATGATAGCTTGTTCTTCAACATCCCACTTGCGCTGATCCTTGATGCTGTTGCGGATGATGGAATAGATCATCTTGACGTTGACACCGTTTACATCGGTAGGCAGCGGGTCAAGGCCGGGTATGTTGATTCCGAAGTTCTGGCGAAGCATCTCCAGCAAAGTGATATTCATCATCGTTTCTTCTTCACGCGGGCGGATGACGTAGCCTTTGGCTGCCGACTTGCGGATAATCTCGATAGGCAGTAGCAGAATAGGAGCATAACGGGGACGCTCGCTCGAAGGCGTTTCGTACCACTTCAAGAGTCCGAGGGCTAGATAGAGCGTGTTGGCGCCATTCTCTTCGATGGAGATGCGCGAAGAACGGTATAAATGAGTGAGGGCTTTGCCCAAATCATTCTCCGATAGATAAAAACGCAATCTTTTCTGCGAAAGCTCGGAGTTAACGAAGTCCACTATCGGGTCGGATTCGGGGATGGACGAATAGATGCCGAACTCCATTGCCGGGCTTTCCCAATCGGCGGGACGATGAAGGACACGAAATTCTTCCCCGTCTGCCAAGGCATCTTCGAGGCAGGCAAGATTTGCCGGAATGAGTTGAAGCGTATTTTTTGTAATGCGGATATTCAGCAGGTTGTTGCGCAGGCTTAAATCGAGCAACCGTCTTTCCCATAGCAACTGCTTGGTCATGACGGTCTGTGTTTCTTCGCTGCCCGATAAGTCGTAGGGGGTTATGCTCTGCGGAGTGACGGGGGCGCTATTCTTCTGAAGGTTGATATCGTTTTCGTCAATCTCCCATGTCTGCCCGTTCAATACACGCAGGGGGAGGGGGCGGACACCGGAGAATCGGGCTCTCTTGACATCCAGCGCAAGGATGAAGCTACCGGAAACGGCGAGTTTGCCATTCGCATTTTTCACAGCAACGTCGAAATCGGATTGATATCCCATATTCATACAGGTCGTCTCCACCAAAGTGATGTCGAAGATGCCTTCGGCTATTCTCTTCGTTAACAAGGAAACATCGTCTATCGTTGCGTCGGGAAAAGTCTCCGGCACAAGCCAACCGCCCGCAAAGGCATGGCCGTGGGTGATGATGATTAATGGATTCAGTCCGATGGATTCAAGACAGGTGGCATACAGCAACGCCATATCTAGGCAAGTGCCCAATTTCTGTGACATCACCGAATCTGCCAAGCGGACACGCTGCCCGTGCTCTTCGAAGCTGGCGGGAACGGTGCTGTAGATAATCTGTTGTTCGGCAATAGCCGTGTAGACGGCAGCCATCTGTTTCCGTACCCTGTCCGGGTTGCGGCTTTGATATTCGTCCAGAGACGGATTGCCTGTCCATTGCTCGAGAATGGCGGCAGCCCTTTTTATAATAGGTATAATAGCGGAATGATTGGGAGTGACAAAAGCCGCCAGCATTTCGGGCAATACGTTCAGCCCTCCCCACTGGTCGTAGGCGAGGATATCTACCGGATATGTCTGCGAAAATATCTGTTCCTCTTTGGACGTAATCTCAATTTTCAGGCTACCGGATAAACGTTCAGTCAGTTGGGTGAAGAAATTGGCAGACAAAGTGAGGTTGAATGATTGCAGGCACACTGGGCCACCAGTAGGAATTAGTTCTATAGCCATCGGAGCGGCGTTCCCAAAGTCCGGTTCCGTAGTGATTTGCACTTGAATGTCCTCTATTGGGGCAGGTGTCGTGTTCTCTATAGAAAGCTGTCGGATGACCGACGTACTGTTTTGTTGTATCGCAAAGTTGATGAGTGGCAAATAGCCGAATTGCACCTTGACTTTGTCGCTTCTCTCGTCCATGGTAAAACATATATAAATTAAGACTTGCAATATTACAAAAAAAATGGATAAGTCATCTTTTATTTAGGCATTCTTTTGTCAGTAAGGAAAATATTCCTAACTTTGCGCCCGATTTATAGATAATATAATGTCTTATTCAATTAAAGTATTAAACAATTTATTTATTAATGGAAAACTTAAAGAACGTAGCTCCTATTGAAGATTTCAACTGGGATGCTTATGAAAACGGTGAGGCTGCATCAAGCACCAGCCACGAAGAACTGGAAAAAGCTTACGACGGTACGCTTAACAAGGTGAACGACCGCGAGGTTGTTGACGGAACCGTAATCGCAATGAACAAGCGTGAAGTAGTTGTGAACATCGGTTACAAATCAGACGGTATCATCCCATTGAATGAGTTCCGTTACAATCCGGATTTGAAGATTGGTGATACTGTAGAAGTATACATCGAAAATCAGGAAGACAAAAAAGGACAGTTGGTTCTGTCTCACAGAAAAGCTCGTGCTACTCGCTCTTGGGATCGCGTGAACGCTGCTCTGGAAAATGAAGAAATTATCAAGGGATTCATCAAATGCCGCACGAAGGGTGGTATGATTGTAGACGTATTCGGAATCGAAGCATTCTTGCCGGGTTCTCAGATTGACGTTAAACCAATCCGCGACTATGATGTATTCGTTGGCAAAACAATGGAATTCAAAGTTGTTAAAATCAACCAGGAATTCAAAAACGTTGTTGTATCTCACAAAGCTCTTATCGAAGCTGAACTTGAACAGCAGAAGAAAGAAATCATCGGTAAACTCGAAAAAGGACAAGTTCTCGAAGGTACTGTTAAAAATATCACATCTTACGGTGTATTCATCGACCTTGGTGGCGTAGACGGTTTGATTCACATCACAGACCTTTCTTGGGGACGCGTTAGCGATCCGAAAGAAGTGGTTGAACTGGATCAGAAACTCAACGTTGTTATCCTTGACTTCGATGACGAAAAGAAACGTATCGCTCTTGGCTTGAAACAACTGACTCCGCACCCATGGGATGCTCTTGATACTGACTTGAAGGTTGGTGACAAGGTGAAAGGTAAAGTTGTCGTTATGGCTGACTACGGCGCATTCATCGAAATCGCTGCCGGCGTAGAAGGTTTGATCCACGTTTCAGAAATGTCTTGGAGCCAACACCTGCGTTCTGCACAAGATTTCATGAAGGTAGGCGACGAAGTGGAAGCTGTTGTTCTTACTTTGGACCGCGAAGAACGTAAGATGTCTTTGGGTATCAAACAACTGAAACAAGACCCATGGGAAACTATCGAAGAGAAGTATCCTGTAAACTCTAAGCATACTGCAAAAGTACGTAACTTCACTAACTTCGGTGTATTCGTAGAAATCGAAGAAGGTGTAGACGGATTGATTCACATCTCTGACCTTTCTTGGACTAAGAAAGTGAAACACCCATCAGAATTTACTCAGATTGGTGCTGACATCGAAGTTCAGGTATTGGAAATCGACAAAGAAAACCGTCGCCTGAGCCTTGGTCACAAGCAACTCGAAGAAAATCCTTGGGATGTATTCGAAACTGTGTTCACTGTAGGTTCTGTACACGAAGGTACTATCATCGAAATGTTGGATAAGGGTGCTGTTGTAGCTCTTCCTTACGGTGTAGAAGGTTTCGCAACTCCGAAACACCTGGTAAAAGAAGACGGTTCACAAGCTCAGTTGGACGAGAAACTTGAGTTCAAAGTAATTGAGTTCAACAAGGACGCTAAGAGAATCATCCTGTCTCACAGCCGTATTTTCGAAGATGTTGCTAAGGCAGAAGAAAGAGCTGAAAAGAAAGCTACTTCTAACGCTAACAAGAAAGCATCTGGTAGCGGTAAGAGAGAAGAATCTCCGATGATTCAGAACCAAGCTGCTTCAACTACGCTGGGCGATATTGACGCTCTTGCTGCATTGAAAGAACAGTTGGAAGGAAAGAAATAATCATTATTTCCAGATAGATAAAAAGGCGTTCCGGTAGTCGGGACGCCTTTTTTGTGTTTATATGCGATGGTTGGGGAGGATAGGATGAAGGCAGGGTAAGGAGATAGGGAAATCCCTATTTGCAAATAGGATGAATCATTCGTACGGGGAGTTTTCTCATGCTACTTTTGTGATAATAGAAAAACACTAAACTGTACGTGGTATGAAAAAGATTCAGAGTTTGTTGTGGTTGCTGTCGGTTGTGCTGTTCAGTAGCTGTTTTACTACAAGTAGCATCAGTTATAAAAAGATGAATAGCATACAGCGTGGGATGTCGCCCAAAGAAGTCGTTGCTATCATGGGTGAACCGAGTTATCGAAATTTTAACGACAAGGGTGAGATGTTAGAGTTTCGAGATTATGAGTATGTTCCGGCACAGGTAGTTAAAATCTGGTTTGTAGATAATCGAGTGGTTGAAATGAAAGGTTATCTGGACAAGAGAGAGGATGGCTGTAATAGCCGGAAGGAAACCGAGGAAGAAGATAAGAAAGAAGAGAAGAAATCCGAGAAAAGTAGCAGTACCAAAGTGCGTGTGACGATGGACGGGAAGCACGTAGTGCAGATAGGATCACTGATAGTGACCCCCGAAGGAAACCATGAAACGGTGGTGAGCGACAGCGGTGGAGTCATTGTTACTGCGTCGGGGAAACATATACACGTCTTTTAAAAGATGGGCAGTTATCACTTTTTTCCTTGTTCTTTGCAAGATTGAATGTGAAATACTTTATCTTTGCAAGAAATGGAAAAGTTTGAGTTACATATACTAGGATGCGGTTCCGCTTTGCCTACCACACGCCATTTTGCAACATCTCAAGTTGTGAACTTGCGCGAAAAACTATTTATGATTGATTGTGGGGAAGGAGCGCAGATGCAACTGCGTCGTTCCCGATTGAAGTTCTCCCGACTGAATCATATCTTTATTTCCCATCTGCATGGCGACCATTGCTTCGGGCTATTGGGATTAATCTCTACGTTCGGATTGCTGGGAAGAACTGCCGACCTGCACATTCACTCTCCGCGAGGATTGGAAGAGCTGTTTGCACCGATGCTCTCTTTTTTCTGCAAGATGCTGACTTACAAAGTAATCTTCCACGAATTTGAAACAAAAGAGCCGGCGCTCATCTATGAAGACCGCTCGGTAACGGTGACAACGATTCCACTGAAACACCGCATCCCTTGCTCCGGCTTCTTGTTTGAAGAAAAACAACGACCCAATCACATTATCAGGGATATGGTAGACTTCTACAAAGTACCTGTCTACGAACTGAACCGCATCAAGAACGGAGCTGATTTCGTGACTCCCGAAGGAGAAGTAATCCCCAACTTGCGATTGACCCGGCCCTCTGCCCCGGCAAAGAAATACGCTTATTGCTCCGATACCATCTACCGTCCGGAGATTGCCGACCAGATTCGGGGAGTCGATTTGCTATTTCATGAAGCCACTTTTGCACAGTCGGAACAGGCGCGTGCCAAGGAAACATATCATACGACAGCCGCGCAGGCTGCCCAACTTGCGTTGGATGCCAATGTAAGCCAATTGGTAATCGGGCATTTCTCCGCCCGCTACGAAGATGAATCTGTTTTGCTCAATGAAGCAATCCCCATCTTCCCGCAGACGGTATTGGCGAAAGAGAATTTATGTATTGACATAGAAACCATAAATAAACATACAGAAAACGAGAGAATATGACCCCTTATAACGAACGCGAAGTTCTGAAACTCCTTTTGGAAGAGAGTACGCAGCGGAAAGGATTTGAAATGATTGTGGCGCAATACAGCGAGCAATTATACTGGCAAATCCGCCGGATGGTACTGTCGCATGAGGATGCCAACGACCTTCTGCAAAACACATTCATCAAGGCATGGACGAACATCGACTACTTCCGTGCCGAGGCGAAGCTGTCTACCTGGCTCTACCGCATCGCGCTGAATGAGTGCCTGACTTTTCTGAACAAGCAGCGTGCTACCACTACCGTAGCCATCGACGACCCCGAAGCAATGGGTGCGCAGAAACTGGAAAGCGACCCTTATTTCTCGGGCGACGAGGTGCAACTATTATTGCAGAAGGCACTGCTCACTCTGCCCGAAAAGCAGCGCATGGTGTTCAACCTGAAGTATTATCAGGAGATGAAGTACGAAGAAATGTCGGAAGTGTTCGGTACGTCGGTTGGTGCACTGAAAGCCTCGTATCATCATGCTGTGAAGAAAATAGAGAAGTTTTTAGAAGAAGTAGATTAAACCTTTTAAACCGGACAATGTCTAAGGAAATAGAGAGGAGAAAGACGTATGAAAGAAGAAGATATCCTAATAAAGAAACTTGGCAAGGAAAATTCCTTCAAGGTGCCCGAAGGTTACTTTGAGAACCTGACTTCTGAGGTAATGAATAAACTTCCTGAGAAAGAAAAAGTTATTTTTGAGGAAGAACATAATAGCACATGGACAAAGGTGAAACCATTTCTCTATTTGGCAGCTATGTTTGTAGGAGCCGCCCTGATTATACGGGTAGCTTCGTCGGACCATAAGTCGGCTGCGGTAGATGACATGGCAGTGGTGGAGACGGTGGATACGGAAGTAATTTCCGATGAGATGCTCGATGTAGCGTTGGACCGTGCTATGATGGATGATTATTCGCTTTATGTTTATTTGAGTGATGCGAGTGTAGAATGATTTATTAAACAGATTAAAACAGAAAATGAGAAAACTAATCGCTTTAGTCGTTTTGATGTGTGGCTTTATGCCTATTCTTTGGGCTGCCGACGGATGTGACCAACATCTTTCCCGTGAAGAGTTCAGAGCTAAACAAAAAGCTTTTATCACTGAACAAGCCGGATTGACCAAAGAAGAAGCTGCCAAGTTCTTCCCTGTCTATTTTGAACTACAGGATAAGAAGAAGAAACTGAACGACGAATCATGGAATTTGATGCGTAAAGGTAAGGACGACAAGACCACAGAAGCTCAATACGGAGAAATCATCGAAAAGGTATGTGATAACCGAATCGCTGCCGATCGCCTTGATAAGTCTTATCTGGACAGGTTCAAAAAGGTGCTGTCGAGCAAGAAGATTTTCCTTGTGCAACGTGCGGAGATGCGTTTCCATCGGGAGATGCTGAAAGGTATGAACCGCAAGGGGGAAGGTCCTGGTCAGAAGAAGAAAAAGTAAGATAAATCAGAGCCTCTGTTTCATGTAAATAGAGGCTCTGTTTGGGTCAATCAGAGGCTCTGTTCCATGCGAATAGAGGCTCTGTTTTTTGTTATAATCCTTTCTTCTTTGCTTCATTCCAGATGGCGTCCATTTCTTCAAGAGTCATGTCTTTAAGGCTTCTCCCTTCTTTGATGGTATGCTCTTCTACGTAATTAAAGCGACGGATAAACTTTTGATTGGTGCGTTCGAGTGCATTATCGGGATTTATCTTATACAGGCGTGCCGCATTAATCAGGCTGAACATCACATCTCCAAATTCCGCTTCCGCTTTATCCTTGTCCATGTTGGCAACTTCCTCCTGAAATTCACCGATTTCTTCTTTTACCTTGTCCCAAACTTGTTGCCGTTCCTCCCAGTCGAAGCCCACGTTGCGGGCTTTATCCTGAATACGGTATGCTTTGATGAGCGAAGGAAGTGCGGCAGGAACACCGCTCAGCACACTCTTATTGCCATCCTTCTCTTTCAATTTCAGTTGCTCCCAATTCTCGGATACCTGACCTGCCGTTTCTGCTTTCACTTCTCCGAACACATGAGGATGACGGAAGATAAGCTTCTCGCAGAGCTTGTCGCAAACGTCCTTAATGTCGAAATCTCCTGTTTCCGAACCTATCTTGGCATAGAAGGCAACATGAAGAAGTACATCTCCCAGCTCTTTACAGATATCTTTCTTATCATCTCGCATCAGTGCATCGCAGAGTTCGTATGTCTCTTCGATAGTATTGGGACGCAGGCTTTCGTTCGTCTGCTTACGGTCCCACGGGCATTTCTCGCGTAGTTCATCGAGAATGTCCAAGAAGCGCCCGAAGGCTTCCATTTGTTCTTTTCTGGTATGTGACATTGTTTTATGTTTTTAGTTATTATTCCATTCTTGATAAGAAATCAGTAGTCCCACAACCTCCGAATAGTTCTGTCGGCCACTTTCAATCTTGTTTCCTTTCAGGTAGAGGTCGTATATCCAATCCTGTACATCGCCGACGAGCGGACTGTATTTAGCCATCCAGTATTCCTGATTCTTCTTTGCCAACTGCATCACTTCCGGACGGATTCGAGTCATTAAAACGGCATATTCTTCTTTGCTCAGCAACCGCCGGGCATTGCCCAGCACATGGTTCAGAATAGAGAAGTAGCCACTGAACCGGATTCCGGCCACTTGCGAACGGGTACAGACCTGATAAGCATAGAAGTTGGCTTCCGCTTCGCTCGAAATGCCTAGTAAGTGAGCCAGTTCGTGGGTATACGTCGAAGGATAGTTGATGGGAAGTAAGTCTCCGTTTAAAGTAAATTCGCAGAAGAAAGGCCCCATGCTCCCCGTCACCCCAACCATCGAAATAAAAGGAGTGAAAAGCATTGTTTTCACCCGAGGATTGGGATGAAGCGGGCGGTGTACCCCCAAGTTGCCGCTCAACTGAGTGTAAAGTTTCACAGCTTCGTCGCGCACCTCTTCTTCGTGAATCCCTTCAACGGGAACAAAAGATTGATTGAGAGAATCAATATAATCGTTCAAAAACCTCTTAAAGTTCTCAGGAGTATACGCAGTATAAGGGATGTGCGTCCGCTGATAGAAGTTGGGTTGCGAATAATTCAATCCCCAAGCGAGATAGAACCAGACGTACACCCAAGCCAGATATTCCGCATCGCGCAATAATATTTTCCTCCAACGCACTTTCTTAATCCGTCCGTAGATGGGATAGGCGATGACGCCCACAATACTTAGAAAGATAAACAAGTCGCCTATAGCGAAAGGAAAACAGTTGGAAAAGAACGACAGAACGTAAGAAATGCGCGGGTAAACGGTTTGCGAATAAGTTGCCCCCAAAGCGGGGATTGATTGCGTCAACCACACTAGGCACAGTAGTATTCCGAGAGTTATATATCTTACTTTTGTCTTCATCGTCGCCATTTGGTTAATATTAGTCAACAAAAATATGCAATAAAAAGACGTCACGCCAGAAAATACCTCTATATTTGCAAAAAATCTGTTAACTGTCGATTGACTGAGGGATGTAATGCGTCAAAACTCCCTGTCTATGAACGATATTAATCATCTTTCCGGTTATAGAATCACTTCGAGGATGGTAAGATTTGAATTTAAATTATTAATTTTGCACCCGTTATTCAAGAGTATACATTATCATATATAAAACAATATGGAATTAGCAAGTAAGTACAACCCCGCTGACGTGGAGGGAAAGTGGTACCAGTATTGGCTGGACAATCATTTATTCAGTTCGAAACCCGATGGACGTGAACCTTACACCATCGTCATTCCGCCCCCAAACGTCACTGGTGTGTTGCACATGGGACATATGCTTAATAATACCATTCAGGATATTCTGGTTCGTCGTGCCCGCATGGAAGGTAAAAACGCCTGCTGGGTTCCGGGCACAGACCACGCTTCTATTGCGACCGAAGCAAAAGTAGTGAACAAACTTGCAGCACAAGGCATCAAGAAGACCGACCTGAGCCGCGATGAGTTCCTCAAACACGCTTGGGACTGGACGGAAGAACACGGAGGCATTATCCTGAAGCAACTTCGGAAGCTCGGTGCATCCTGCGACTGGGACCGCACCGCCTTCACTATGGACGAGAAACGCAGCGAAAGCGTTATCAAAGTATTCGTAGATTTGTTCGATAAAGGACTGATTTACCGCGGCGTCCGCATGGTGAACTGGGACCCGAAAGCATTGACTGCCCTTTCTGACGAAGAAGTTATCTACAAAGAAGAGCACGGAAAACTGTATTACCTGCGCTACAAAGTAGAAGGTGACGCCGAAGGCCGCTATGCAGTCGTTGCAACCACTCGTCCGGAAACAATTATGGGCGACACGGCTATGTGCATCAACCCCAACGACCCGAAGAACGCATGGTTGAAAGGAAAGAAAGTAATCGTTCCTTTGGTGAACCGTGTGATTCCTGTGATTGAAGACGATTATGTAGACATCGAATTTGGTACAGGTTGCCTGAAAGTGACCCCGGCTCATGATGTGAACGACTATATGCTTGGCGAAAAGTACAACTTGCCCAGCATCGATATCTTCAACGATAACGGAACATTGAGCGAAGCCGCCGGATTGTATATCGGCATGGACCGTTTCGACGTCCGCAAACAAATAGAGAAAGACCTCGACGCTGCCGGATTGCTGGATAAGACGGAAGCCTATACTAATAAGGTGGGATACTCGGAACGTACCAATGTGGTAATCGAGCCGAAGCTGTCTATGCAATGGTTCCTCAAGATGGAGCATTTTGCCGACATGGCATTGCCACCGGTGATGAACGACGAACTGAAATTCTATCCTTCGAAGTATAAGAATACCTATCGCCACTGGATGGAGAACATCAAAGACTGGTGCATCAGCCGTCAGTTGTGGTGGGGACATCGCATCCCTGCTTACTTCCTGCCCGAAGGCGGATACGTAGTAGCCGCTACCCCGGAAGAAGCCTTAGCGAAAGCAAAAGAAAAGACGGGCAATGCTGCTCTGACGATGGATGACCTCCGTCAGGATGAAGACTGTCTGGATACTTGGTTCTCATCGTGGTTGTGGCCTATCTCATTGTTCGATGGCATCAACAATCCGGGCAACGAAGAAATGAAGTACTATTATCCTACCAGCGACCTCGTGACCGGGCCGGATATCATCTTCTTCTGGGTGGCCCGCATGATTATGGCAGGCTATGAATACGAAGGACAGATGCCGTTCAAGAACGTATACTTCACCGGTATCGTTCGCGACAAACTGGGGCGCAAGATGTCCAAGTCACTCGGCAACTCTCCCGACCCGTTGGAACTGATAGAGAAGTTTGGTGCCGATGGAGTACGTATGGGAATGATGCTTTCGGCTCCTGCCGGAAACGATATCCTCTTCGACGAAGCACTTTGCGAACAAGGACGTAATTTCTGCAACAAGATATGGAATGCTTTCCGCCTGATTAAAGGATGGGAAAACGGTGTTGGAGCAGCCGACGTACCTGTTGATGCTCAACTCGCAGTTGTATGGTTCAACCATAAACTGGATGCAGCAGCGATTGAAATATCCGACTTGCTTTCAAAATACCGTTTGAGTGAAGCGCTTATGCTAATCTACAAACTCTTCTGGGATGAGTTTTCATCTTGGTTGCTCGAAGTAGTGAAGCCTGCTTATGGCCAGCCTATCAACGGAACTATATACAATATGGTTCTCAATTCCTTCGAACGCCTGCTCGAATTGCTACACCCTTTCATGCCGTTCATTACGGAAGAACTGTGGCAGCAGTTGCGCGAACGCAAACCGGGAGAGAGCCTGATGGTAACTAAACTCACGGAGCCGGCAGAGGTAGATGGGAAGTTAGTGCAGGAATTTGAAATAGCTAAGGAGGTTATCAGTAATGTTCGCAGCATACGTACGCAGAAGAACATCGCGATGAAAGAAGAACTCGACCTGTTGGTAATCGGCCGTCATCCTGTGGAGCAGATGAATCCGGTTATCAGTAAGATGTGTAACCTTGCTTCTGTGGTAGTGGTAGACAGCAAACCGGAAGGTGCCTCTTCCTTCATGGTAGGAACTACCGAGTTTGCCGTGCCGTTGGGCGACAAAGTCGATGTAGAAGCAGAGATTGCCCGCATGGAAGCCGAGTTGAAACACAAAGAAGGATTCTTGCAGGGAGTGATGAAGAAGCTCAGCAATGAGAAGTTCGTCAACAATGCTCCGGCTGCCGTTCTCGAAATGGAACGCAAGAAACAGGCCGATGCGGAAAGTATTATCAAATCGCTGAAAGAAAGCATTGCAGCCCTGAAGAAATCATAATCATCAGACACTGAATTTTATGCAATATAAGGCATCCCGATTCGTTTTGGGATGCCTTTCTTTTTATTGGAAAGAAATTAATACTATCTTTGTTACGTCTTTTAATAGCATAACGAATGAAACGAGCGTGGCGGATATCTTTACTTTTCGGACTTATCCTTCTTTTAGGAGGGAACTTTTATGCTGTATCAGCCAATACTGTGAAGCCTGATAGAGAAATCTTGATACTAAATTCCATAAACTTCAATTTACCTTGGTCAAAGCACTTTTATTGGTGTGTACACGATGTGTTGCAGGAAAAAGGAGTGACAGTAAAGTCAGAATCCTTATCTGTTCCCGCTCTAGTAGATGTAGTGGAAGTGGGTGCAATCATCGCCCATCTACGTGAGAAGTATCCCACACCTCCTACGGCTGTTGTGATAATTGGTGATCCGGGTTGGATGGTCTGTAGGGAATTGTTCGATAGCGTGTGGAAAGACGTTCCCGTGGTAATAAGCAATGCTCGCGACCGGTTGCCAGCTTCACTGGAAGTCTTGTTCTCCCATGCTCCGTTGACCGAAACCAACAGTGTTCCTGCCGAAGAGTGGAGGAGGGGATATAATATTACCACACTGAAACAGTATTATTATATAAAAGAAACGATTGAATTGATTTATCAATTAATCCCTGATATGAAACGCTTGGCTTTTATCTCGGACGACCGATATATCAGTGAAGAAACTCGTCAAGATATGATACAGACAGTTGATAAGCATTTCCCCAAGCTATCTTTAGAACAGCTCACAACTACCCAACTATCAACTGAAATGCTGTTGGACACCCTGCATAGCTATAATGATAATACCGGAATCATCTATTACTCTTGGTTCGAGTCGCACAATAAAGAAGATAACAACTATCTTTTCGACCATATACAAGATATTATTTCGAATTTTACGCCCTCTCCCTTATTCTTGCTTTCCTCCGAGGACTTGTCTAATAATACTTTTGCTGGTGGATGTTATGTTTCGGCAGAATCTTTCGGTCAGTCTTTGCTGGAGGTCCTCTACCGGATATTGGATGGAGAAGAAGCCCGGGATATTGCCGCAACTACCGGTGGAATAGCCAGTACTTATCTTTGCTATCCGGTATTGAAAGAACATAATATTCCCTCGTATCGCTACCCGGGTAATGCGGTTTATGTCAACAAACCCAGAAGTTTCTTGCAGAAATATTATATCGAGATCATTGTCTGTGCAGCTTTAATATTTGTCTTAGCTGTCGCTATTTTCTATTATATCCGTATTCTTCGGAAGGCATATGCCCGTTTGAGCGAAGCAATGGTCAAGGCAGAACAGGCGAATCAACTGAAGTCCGCATTCTTAGCCAATATGAGTCACGAGATTCGTACTCCGCTGAATGCAATAGTCGGCTTCTCGAATATGCTGCCGGAAGTGGACGACCGAAAAGAGATGTGCGAATATGCCGAGATTATCCAAACAAATACGGACCTGCTTCTTCAACTAATCAACGATATTCTGGATATGTCGAAGATTGAAGCAGGTACATTCGACTTTTGCCCAACGTTGATTGATGTAAATCAGACGTTGGAGGAAATAGAACAGAGTATGCAACTGCGCCTGAAAAACGATGCCGTCACCTTTGCATTTACCGAACGCTTGCCGGAATGTGTCTTGTATATTGATAAGAACCGCCTGATACAATTACTCTCTAATTTTGCAACCAATGCGATTAAATTTACCGAATCCGGCACCATTAGTATGGGTTATCACTTTATAGATACTGATACTATCTACTTCTTCGTGTCTGATACAGGCCGTGGAATGTCAAAAGAGCAATGTGAACACGTGTTCGAAAGATTCGTGAAGTATAATCCGTTTATTCAGGGCACTGGTCTGGGACTCTCTATTTGTCGCATGATTGTTGAACGGTTAGAAGGGGAAATAGGCGTTGATTCGAAAGAAGGAAAAGGAGCTACGTTCTGGTTTACACTGCCTTATCGAAAAGAATAGGCGTTTGCTGGTAAAACGGTGTATCTGTATAAGAAAGATTCATTAAAAGATTCATTCCATTGCATTGAGGATAAACTTCTTTTCTCCTTATGTAAACTTCTGTATACCTATTGGTAAACCTTAACCGCAAGTTTTGGCTACATAACCGAAACTTGCAGTTATAGTTTTCTTCAAGCCAAGAGATACTTTATCCATAGAGAAAAGTAAGTTTAGCTTCGATTCAACGAAAGTTATCTATTGGCACTTTGGGCGAAAGATATTCGTAAACAATTTGATAGCTAGGCTGTTACTATATCCAAGGTGTATTAGGGAAGTAGAAAAGGCATCAGTAATGGCAGATAATCTTTCAAATCCGTGCGCAGTTGCTTTAGTGCTTGCTGAATGCGATAATCTACCGTTTTGGGAGATACGCCCAGTGTTTCTGCTATTTCTTTATAACTCATGTTGCGGAACCGATGCATCACAAAAGCCTCCCGATAGCTATCGGGCAATGTTGCAACAGCTTCTTTGATTCGTCGAATCAATTCTTCTACCAGATAAAAGTCAGTATCTTGCAGCATCTCCTGCATTTCTTCGTAGAATCGTGTGTCGGCACGTTGGGTAGCATCATTGTGTTCCATCTTGTTTATAGCCTTTCGATAAATCATTTTGAAGAGATAAGAACTTAAAGATGCCTCGATAATCAAGCTTTCCCGGTTTTCCCAAATCCAAAGAAGAGAATCCTGCACAATCTCCTCCGCATCTTCCAAGTCTACAAATCGATGTCCATACGCACACAGGGTCGGATAATATCTCCGAAACAGCGTATCGAATGCTCTTTGATCGCCCCGTTGGATAGCAGGTAGTAGAGGTTCGTTTGTTTGCAAGTGGATATCTTTCATGTATCAGGATTGATAATTCACTGCAAATATAGCTTTTTTATGATAAAAGAAAGATTTTCTAAGAAAAAATGGCTTTTCGTTTAGGAATCTGTTCCATCTCTCCTGTCTTATAGTAAAAGGCAATAAAAATAGCATATGTACACACCGGATAAAAATAAGATAGAAGAATTACTTCCACGTTATTGTGAAGGGCTGGCGACAGATGAAGAACGTCGGCAAGTGGAAACATGGATGGATGAGTCGGAAGAAAACAGGCGTATAGCTAAACAGATTCATACGCTGTATCTCTCTGCGGATACCATTCAAGTGATGAAGAAAGTAGACACGGAAAAAGCACTATTGAAGGTAAAAAGCAGAATGTCAGGTAACAAAAACAAGCGAGCGATGTGGTGGCAATGGGCACAACGTGCGGCAGCCGTTCTGTTCATTCCGCTTCTCGTCACGCTGTTCATTCAGAATTTTGGAGCAGATGAACATGAACTGGCACAGATGATGGAAGTGAAAACGAATCCCGGCATGATGACTTCGCTGACATTGCCCGACGGAACAGTTGTTTTTCTTAATTCAGAATCCACACTAAGCTATCCTTCGCAGTTCGATGGAGAAACTAGAAATGTCACCCTGCAGGGCGAAGCTTATTTTGAAGTTGCCAAGAATCCGGAGAAGAAGTTCATAGTTTCCACTTCTCATCAGTCGCAGATAGAAGTGCTGGGCACGCACTTTAATGTAGAAGCTTATGAAAAAGAAGAACGGATTTCGGCAACATTGGTAGAAGGCAAGATTGGTTTTATCTTCAAGCAAGGCGATGTGTCTAAGAAGGTATTGATGGAGCCGGGGCAGAAACTTGTCTATGACTCAAAAGACAGTAAAGTACAACTCTATGCCACTACGGGCGAATCGGAAACAGCTTGGAAAGAAGGGAAGATTATATTCAAGAATACTCCTCTGGAAGAAGGCTTACGGATGCTGGAGAAACGATATAACGTAGAATTTGTGATTAACAACAACCGCCTGAAAGAAGATTCATTTACGGGTACATTTACCAATCAGCGGCTGGAACGTATATTGGAATATTTCCAGCTTTCCTCCCAGATTCGTTGGCGCTATCTTGATTCTACGGATATAAAAGATGAAAAGAGTAAGATAGAAATATATTGATAGTAGAAACCTTAAAAATAGTAATTACATGAAAGACAGGTCCCCTTAAACAAAAAACATACGGGTTGATATTGGAGTATCTTCCCGTATGGAAATTGGTAAATCTTTTTAATGCTTGTTTGGCGACAAGCAATAGATAAACTTTTTATTAACTTTAAGTCATTACAAATTTATGCAAAATTATTTTAGCATCCAAGTATTGTGGGTGGTAAAGTCGCTTTGGCTAACCTCGAAAAAAATCCCATTATCTATGAGACTATTGGTTTTATTCTTAGTATGTTCTATCGGACTGACCTATGCAGCCGATAGTTACGCTCAGAAAGCTATGATTAGCATTGATGCTCATAATCAGCGAGTAGAAGACGTTCTGAAAGAAATAGAGGAACAGTCTGACTTTGACTTTTTCTTCAACAACAAGCACGTAGATTTGAATCGTCGTGTCTCCGTTTCTGCTGATAAAAGCAATATATTCAGTGTATTGGAAGAAATCTTTGCGGGTACGAACGTGAAGTATTCGGTGCTTGATAAGAAGATTGTGCTCTCTGTTGAAAAACAGTCACCGCAGCAGGAAAAGAAAGTAACCGTATCGGGCACGGTGACGGATGCTCAAGGCGAGCCGGTTATCGGAGCCAGCGTATTGGAGAAAGGTGTTCAGGGAAGCGGGACAATTACCGACATTGACGGTCGTTTCAAACTTTCGGTTTCTTCGGCAAAAACGCAGTTGGAAGTTTCTTATATTGGCTATCGAACACAAATCTTAGCTGTGCAAATAGGGAAAGATATACGAATAATCTTACAGGAAGATAGTAAACAGTTGGATGAAGTGGTAGTTGTAGGATATGGTACACAAACCAAGAAGTCTTTGACCGGTGCCGTTGGTACGATGAATATGGAAGATATAGAAACATCTACTGTTACGTCAGTATCTCATACGATGGGAGGTAAGGTGGCAGGTTTGAGGGCGAATATACAGTCAGCACAGCCGGGAGGTGCCGCTAAATTTAGAATTCGTGGAGAAGCTTCTGTTGGGGCTGGTAATGAACCATTAATTGTAATTGATGGCTTTCCTGTGAGTTCTAGTTCAAGTTTGGGCTCAGGCAATGTTTATAATGCCGGAGACACAGATAATGTTCTTGAATCATTAAATCCGGACGATATTGAATCTATCTCTGTCTTAAAGGATGCAGCCTCTACAGCTATTTACGGTGCACGTGCAGGACATGGTGTTATATTGATTACCACAAAGCGTGGAAAGTCCGGTAAACCAAAAGTTACTTATTCTGCTTCCGGATCATTTCAGAATATTCGTGCCGACTACGATATGTTGAGTGCCAAAGAATATATGGAAGTTCAAAATATGCAACTCAAGGAAAGGTGGTTGCGTACTTATGGGATGGGCATTTATGAAGGATATATCCATAATGATAATGAACCTACTCCGTTTACTCCCAAGTATTCCGATGAACAGATTAGAAATGCGGCAGGTACCGATTGGTTGGATGAAGTAACGCGTACAGGATATATGCAACAGCACAATGTATCTATCAATGGTGGTGGTGAGACAACCAAGTATATGGCTTCAATCAATTATATGGATCAGAAAGGTGTAGTGAAAAATAATGGTACAACCCGTTTCTCTGCCCGTTTGAATTTAGATCAGGTAATTAATAAATATGTAAGCGTTGGTCTGACGGCTTCTTATTCACAAAACCGTTATGATAACGTACCTCTTGGCGATGGTGACAATGAGAATGCCGGTATCTTGACTTCGGCTATCCGTTTTAATCCTACGCTTCCTATCTATGATGAAAACGGAGAATATACCATTGACCCGGGTCGCTCTACGTTTCCCAATCCAGTATCTCTGCTCGACATTACAGATAATACCGTTAAAGACCGCTTGATGGGGCAGGCTTTTGTCATCATTAAGCCAATTAAGGGACTTGAACTAAAAGGAATGTTAGGGGCAGACAGGCGTATTCAAAAAAGACGCAACTATTTGCCGAAAACAACATTGAGTGGTGCTGAACAGAACGGTATAGCCAATGTCAGTTATGAAGATGCTACCGACTATTTGATGGATTTGACTGCTACTTATAATGCTAATTTTAAGGAACATTCTTTAAAAGCATTGGTGGGTTATTCTTACCAACAGTTTAATGCGGAGAGCGTAAATGCAGGAAATTCCGACTTTTTGATTGATTCATTCTTGTATCATAATCTGGCTGCCGGAAATTGGGCTAAACCTACAGTTGGATCGGGCGCGTCCAAAAACAGTCTCGGTTCTTACTTTGCACGTATCAACTATCAGTTCCAGAACAAATACTTGCTTGAAGCTACCGTACGTGCCGATGGCGCAGCCAATTTCGCAAAAGAAAATCGTTGGGGATTCTTCCCGTCGGTATCTGCAGGTTGGGTTGTAACGGAAGAAAAATTCATGAGTTCCACCCGTAATTGGTTATCTAATTTGAAACTGCGTGCTTCTTTCGGGCAAACCGGTAACTCTAGTATAGGTAACCGTATCAATACATTTTATAATACGGGAGATAAGAACCACAACTACCTATTCGGCGGTAGTTTGATGAATGGAGTATATGCTTCGGAATTGGGCAACCCAAACTTAACTTGGGAGACAACCACCGAATTTAATATTGGTATTGACTTGGGCTTTTTGAATGACCGCATCCGTCTGACTGCTGAATATTTCAAACGTCGCATAACGGATATGCTTGTGACAAAGCCACTTTTGTTTTATAATGAGGTAACTTCTATTGCCGACAATGCCGGGTCTACTCAAAGTCAGGGATTTGAACTGACACTGAATACGGTGAATATTTCCACACGGAATTTTGAATGGAACACAACATTGACCTTATCCAAATATAATGACCGTTGGCTGGAACGTGCCGACACATGGAAACCTGCTTCTTATGAAAAAGAAAACGATCCGATTCGTGCATGGTGGGATTATAGGGCATTAGGTATCTTGAAGCCAGGTGAAAAAGCACCTACAGCGCAACCAGACCTTTTGCCGGGACAGGTAATTTTGGAAGATAAAGACCATAATGGTGTCATTAATAATGATGATAAATACTTTATGGATAATGGCGATCCTAAAATTATTTATGGATTCAACAACTCTCTGAGATATAAGCATTTTGATTTCAATATCTATTTCTATGGAGAAGCCGGGCGCAAGAGAGGTGCTAGCTACTACGAGAATTGGATTGATACGAATGAAAACAGCCAGAATCTTTCGACTTATGTTTATAAGTCGTTCAGCAGCGAGAATCCGACTTCCAATAATCCAAGCATTCTGAAGAATAGCAATGGCACTATCGGCGATTTTTATCTGAAGTCAATATATTATATACGATGCGGGCACATGACATTGGGATATAATGTGCCAGTCAACAAAAAATGGATTTCAAACCTTAGAGTATATGCCAACGTGGATAACCCCTTTGTTATCACTAACTGGACGGGACTTGATCCGGAAACTGATACGAATACCTATTCTTATCCTAATGTGACTTCTTATAGTTTGGGTCTTAATATTACATTTTAACTAAAACTCTTTTAGCCATGAAAAATAATTTGAAAGCATTACTGCTAGGTTCACTTTTCTTGTTGTCCGGTTGTGCATTGGAGAGTGAAATCTACGATAAAATAAATCCCTCTATATATCCTAAGACAGAAAGCGATGTTAAGGCTTTGGTTACAGGAAGTGTTTACAGTATATTTTCTTCTGGCGATTATGCCAATTTATTCTGTGTGCCAAACGGGGTTGTTACCGCTTCAGAGATAGTATCGGATATCATGACCTGTTCGTGGGGTAACCATTGGGTTACGTTAGAGTACAACACTTACGAAATAGATAATGCTCTTGTAGGCGAAAATCTGAACCAGTGGAAATACTATTACCGATTGGGAGGTATGATACTTACAGAAGATAGAATACAGAACTCGAATGCCAAAATGAGCGATGCCTTAAAAGAACGTTATGTGGCAGAAACGAAGTGTGGTATGGGGTTCATGGCTTTTCTGTTTTACGATTTATACGGCCCCATTGTTCTTCCCGACTTGGAATTACTTAAAAACCCGGTAAAAGATATAATCCTTCCACGTGCAACAGATGAAGAAATGCGTACTTTTATCGAGAGTAATTTGAAAGATGCTGCCAACGTCCTTCCTTATAAATATGCTGATGGTGATTATGGTCGTTTCACTAAAGGATTGGCAAAAACGTTATTGCTCAAATTCTATATGCGTGTAGGCGATTGGGCAAACGCTGTAGAGGTAGGTCGGGATTTAGTTGAGAATCCGGAATATGGTTATCAGATAGAAGAAGATTACTATAAACTTTTCTCACCGGAAGGAAGACAAAATTCGGAAGTCATATTCGCGTCTACCAGTACAACCGGTGCTTTACAGAACCTTTATCAGGTACATGTATATCCTGGTGATTTTCCGTATAAAGACGAATTTCCGGGGTCTGGAGATAATGTAACTTTGTGGGGAGGTTATCGAATGGCTTGGTCATTCTACAATTCATATGAAAAAGACGATTACCGTCTGACACGGATTTATGGTGAATATACCGATTCCAAGGGGGTACATCATAGCGAATTGGAGGATAAAACTAATGGAGGAACTTTGTCCGTAGGTGCCATCCCTGGCAAATATTCAATTGTCGGGCAAGTTGGTGACAAGAGTCCTTGCGATCTGGTCATTTATAGATTCTCAGATGTAAAGACCTTGTATGCTGAAGCACTGGTTCGCTTGGAGAATAAAGTCAGCCAAACTTCTAAGGATTTTCTGAATGAAATTCGTACGAAGCACGGAAAGTTACCTGCATTTACCGATGAAGAACTTGATACACCGGATAAGTTTCTGGACAAGATGCTTATAGAGCGCGGGCATGAATTTTATATGGAAGGTGTTCGTAGGCAAGATCTACTCCGTCACGGTAAATTTATAGAAAAGGCTGTTGAGAAAGCTAAATATGCAGGACAGTCTGTGGAAAAGATTACCACTAAGGTGGATGGTAAATATAAGTATGAACTACTTCCTGTTCCGCAGAATATTATGACTGAAGGACAAGGTGTTATAATACAGAATCCTGGTTATTAATATTGCATACTGAAACAGAAAACGTGTTCGAAGTGTCTTTGCTAATCTCTAGCATGGGCATTTCGGACGCTTTTCGATTAGAGAAGTTGGCTAATATCAACAAAAAACTGTCGTAGGACAATGGAATGAATCAGGTGAAAATTTTAAAGGTATATCGATCATGTTAATCAATATAAAGAAAATTATTACTATATTGTCGACCTTAATCTTAGGTGTTATGTGTAGCTTTTGTTCCGAATACGGACGATTATACAATAGTGGCGGAAGAAGTAAACTACGTGAGGTTACATTTTAATAAACCTATAATAGTTGAATAAAAAGATGAAAAGAATCTTGTTTGTTATTCTTAACTCAATCGCCTTATCCTTAGTTTTAGCCTGTTCCTCCCCCAAAGAACAGGTTAAGATAGAAAACGGCAAATTTAATATTGCCGGGAAAGACGTGCAACTGATTTGCGGAGAGATGCACTATCCCCGCATACCACATGAGTATTGGCGCGACCGCTTGAAAAGGGCACGTGCGATGGGATTGAATACCGTTTCGGCGTATGTATTCTGGAACTTCCACGAACGTCAGCCGGGCGAGTTTGATTTTAGCGGTCAGGCGGATATTGCCGAGTTTGTCCGCACGGCACAGGAGGAGGGATTGTATGTCATTCTCCGTCCCGGTCCGTATGTGTGTGCCGAATGGGATTTCGGAGGATACCCTTCGTGGTTGTTGAAAGAAAAAGATATGACCTATCGTAGCAAAGATACTCTATTTCTGTCCTACTGCAAACGCTATATTCAAGAGTTGGGAAAACAACTCGCTCCGCTGACCATCAACAACGGAGGCAATATCATTATGGTACAAGTGGAGAACGAATATGGTTCGTATGCTGCTGATAAAGAATATCTTGCTTCCATTCGTGATATGATTAGTGAAGCCGGATTCAATGTTCCGTTGTTCACGTGCGACGGTGGCGGTCAGGTGGAAGCCGGTCATATTGACGGCGCATTGCCTACGCTGAACGGTGTGTTTGGTGAGGACATTTTTAAGGTGGTGGATAAATACCATCCGGGTGGTCCGTACTTTGTTGCCGAGTTCTATCCGGCATGGTTTGACGAGTGGGGAAGGCGTCATTCATCTGTGGCCTACGAACGTCCTGCGGAACAGTTGGACTGGATGTTGAGTCACGGAGTTTCCGTCAGTATGTATATGTTTCATGGAGGGACAAATTTCTGGTATACGAACGGAGCTAACACAGGCGGAGGTTATCAGCCGCAACCCACAAGCTATGATTATGATGCTCCTCTGGGAGAATGGGGAAATTGTTATCCCAAATACCACGCTTTCAGAGAAGTGATTCAGAAATACCTGCCTCAGGGAACCGTGCTTCCCGAAGTGCCTGCTGATAATCCGACAACAACGTTTGCATCAATTGAACTGGAAGAAAGTGCTCCTTTGACTGCTGCCTTCCATCATACTACCCAATCGGAAGATGTATTGTCGATGGAAGATGTAGGAACTGACTTCGGATATATTCATTATCAGACAATGGTCAGTAAATCAGGCAAACAGAAACTTGTCATTCAGGATTTACGCGATTATGCTGTGATTCTGATTGATGGCAAACAAGTGGCGAGCTTAGACCGACGCTACAATCAGAACAGTGTGATGATTGATATTCCGAAAGCATCTGCCACACTGGAGATTCTTGTAGAGAATACCGGGCGCGTGAATTACGGCCCCGATATACTTTTCAACCGTAAAGGGATAACAAGTCAGGTCCTTTTGGGAGATGAAAAATTGAAAGGATGGTCTATCACTCCATTGCCACTATATAAGGAGGACGTATCAGCAATGAATTTTGGTGCTTCAATAAAGGGTATCCCGGCTTTTCATAAAGGCACGTTTATGATAGAAAAAATGGGAGATTGTTTTGTTGATATGAGCCGCTGGGGTAAAGGAGCGGTTTGGGTGAACGGAAAATCAATCGGGCGTTTCTGGAATATCGGTCCACAGCAAACCTTATACTTACCTGCTCCATGGCTGAAAGAAGGTGAGAATGAAATCGTTGTTTTCGAGATGGAAGATACGGGGAACCGGACATTGAAAGGATTGAACCAACCTATCTTGGATAGCTTGGGAGTAGACAAGAACTACCGGAAAGGGAAACGTCGGTTAGCGAAAGGAACTCCAACCCTTGACAAAGGAGATATCGCACTGAAAGCCACTTTGGAAGAGACAAACGACTGGCAGCAATTCGATTTTCCGGTTGTCACTACGCTTCGTCATTTTTGCATTGAGACACTTTCCTCTTATACGGAAGACAACCAAGCTTGTATCTCCGAAATTGAACTGGTAGATGATAAAGGGCAACCGATTGATAAGACGAAATGGGAAGTTGTGTATGTAAGTAGTGAGCAGACCAATAAGAATGTAGGAGTGGCGGAGAATTTGTTCGACAAGGATATTTCCTCTTTCTGGCATACTGATTCGGCAGTAGAGCCTGACCAACCGCATCGTGTCATTATTGATATGAAGGAGATTTATAAAACTTCCGCTTTCCGTGTGAAGGTTCGTAAAGGTTCGTTTCTGTCTGGAAAAGTAAAGGATATAAATGTATATGCACGTCCACAATTCTTCTTATTTCACTAATTAAAAGATAGTGGATTGAAAAGCTATTTGACTCTTATTTATTATCTTTGGCGAATCGATAAAACTTAGAACCATGAACATACGCTTTTTGTTAGCTTTAATGCTTTTTACTACCTTGTTGTGTAGCTGCCAATCCGAGCAGCTACCGGTCAATTCATTAGCAGACCGTGTGACGGAAGGAACAGCTGCCGGACGGATACTCTTCAAACTGTCTCCTGCTGAAAATGAGTCTGCTAAAGATTTCTTCGAGATTACTCCTCAGAATGGTAAAGTACTGATAACCGGAAACTCCGATTTATCGTTAGCTACGGGATTGAACTGGTATTTGAAATATGTTGCCGGTATCCATCTTTCTTGGAATAATCAGTCACAAAAACTGCCGGAAGTGCTACCGCTTCCGCAAGAGAAAATCCGTAAGGAGACGGCAATGAAGAATCGCTACTACCTCAACTATTGCACTTATTCCTACTCGATGGCCTTCTGGGATTGGGAACGTTGGGAGAAAGAGATAGACTGGATGGCAATGCATGGCATCAATATGCCGTTGAGTATCACCGGAATGGAAGTAGTCTGGTACAATCTGTTGAAACGTAACGGATACACTACCGAAGAAATCAATGAATTTATTTCCGGTCCCGCCTTTATGGCTTGGTGGCAGATGAATAATCTGGAAGGGTGGGGCGGACCCAATCCGGACAGTTGGTATCGGCAGCGGGAAGCACTGCAAAAGAAAATCATAGCACGTATGCGTGAACTGGGGATTGAACCGGTCTTTCCCGGATATTCGGGAATGGTTCCGCGGAATATCGGCGAAAAGCTTGGTTATCAGATAGCCGACCCCGGTAAATGGTGTGGCTTCCCTCGCCCGGCTTTCCTTTCTACCGAGGATGAGCACTTCGATTCGTTTGCTGCAATGTATTACGAAGAGTTGGAGAAACTGTACGGAAAAGCCAAATATTATAGTATGGACCCTTTCCACGAAGGAGGAAATACGCAAGGTGTAGACTTGGCAAAGGCAGGAACATCTATCATGAATGCCATGAAGAAAGCCAATCCTGAAGCAATATGGGTAATTCAGGCATGGCAGGCAAATCCGCGTCCGGCTATGGTTGATGCGTTGAATGCTGGAGATATGATAGTACTGGATTTGTACAGTGAAAAGATGCCGCAATGGGGAGATCCCAATTCGGCGTGGTATCGCGAGAAGGGCTTTGGCAAGCATGACTGGCTCTACTGTATGTTGCTCAATTTTGGTGGTAACGTTGGTATGCATGGACGCATGGACCAACTGATAAATGGATATTATGACGCGTGTGCACACGCCAATGGAAAAACATTGCGTGGAGTAGGAGCCACTCCGGAGGGAATAGAAAACAATCCGGTGATGTTCGAGCTTCTTTATGAGCTGCCTTGGCGTTCCGAGCGTTTTTCGACAGACGAATGGTTGCAGGGATACTTGAAAGCCCGTTATGGCGGCAACTTATCTCCTGAAATAATGGAAGCATGGCAAGCCTTGGAACATACCGTTTACAATGCTCCGAAAAACTATCCGGGAGAAGGTACGGTGGAATCTTTGCTGTGTGCCCGTCCCGGTTTCCATCTGGACAGAACTTCCACATGGGGTTATTCCAAGTTATTTTATTCTGCTGATTCAACGGCAAAAGCAGCTCGATTGATGCTTTCTGTAGCAGATAAGTATAAAGGAAACAATGATTTTGAGTATGATTTAGTAGATATAGTACGTCAGAGTTTAGCGGATAAGGGAAATGTGCTGCTTGAAGAAATCTCTCAAAGCTATGACAAGAAAGATAAAAATAGCTATCAAAAGCAAACACAGCAATTCCTTGATTTGATATTAGCTCAAGACCGTTTGTTATCCACACGAAAAGAGTTTTCTACATCATCTTGGCTGTCCGCTGCCCGTTCTCTGGGAACTACGGACGAAGAAAAGCAACTCTACGGATGGAATGCTGCTGCGTTAATCACCGTTTGGGGAGACAGTATCGCTTCCAATCAGGGAGGATTGCATGATTATTCACATCGTGAGTGGAGTGGTCTTTTGAAGGATTTGTATTATCAGCGGTGGAAAGCTTTCTTTGAACAGAAACAAGAAGTGTTGAATGGCAATCCGACCGGAACAGAGCAGGGGATAAACTTTTATGGTATGGAAAAATCTTGGGCTGAGAAAGCGGGAAGCGGTGAGATGGATATAGTGGAAGCAGTAACTATGCCGGTTATTGAGACTGCCCAGTCTGTTTATCGGGCTGTTTTTGAATAACCGGAGACAATTATCAAATCCCCAAAAAGAAAATCGGAAGTAAAAGGTATTATCCTTATTACTTCCGATTCTTATTTCGTGATATAATGTTTAAGCCTTAGCTAAATAATATACTTCTTAAAGCTCCAACAAATCTTTCAAGAAGTCATCCAACTCCTTATCCAAGCCTTTCAGTAGTTCGTCATCCACCAGCATGGTGTCATCATCTACCAGCAGCAACTCAGATACCGTTTCTTTATCTTCATCCACCAAGACGAAAGAATACGGTTTGAGGATGGTTAATTTATCAAAGTCTCCGGCATCCTTCATTTTGCTGAGGACATTTCGCAAGGAAGGCTGCACACTTTCCAAAAAATCATCGCTGTCATAAGTAGTCCACTCTTCCACCATGACATTGGCTAATTCTTCATCGTCATCATTGAAAATGTTGAGTTGTCCTGATGTCTGGTCCGGCTGTAAATGAATATCGGTTACGGCTGTTTGTTCACAGCCACATACATATTTGCCGACTGCCTTACGGATAGCCGATTCGATGATAGATGATGATTGTTGGCTCAATTTCATAGGTTCCTTCTTTTATTAAGTTCAAAGGTATAAAAAAAATAAGATTTGATACAAGATTTCCTTAAAAATCATCATTAAATCGGCTCATTTGCATATTTAACTTAGGCAATTGCGAGTTTCTCTGCTTCAATTCGGCTACATAAAGACTGATAAGGTAATAATTCGGCACATCATCAATCGAAGCTTGGGGATTGATAGTGACATTCTTTTTTTCCGTCTTTTTCGCCAGTTGTTGCGCTTTTACCGCCCACTCTTCCGCTTTTGCCAAGCTGTCGGTCATTTCATAGTAAACCGCAATATTGAGTGCAGCCTGCATCTTTTTCTTATCGCTCTTTGCTCCTTCAAAAGCCTGGAGCCAGAGTTCGTATGCGTTATCCCACGAATCTTCGCGTACGTAAACAAAGGCGTCGCGCATTTGCACAGAGCCGCTCGTATACAGATACCTTCTTCCTGTTTTCCATATGGGAACTAAATACTTCACGGGAATCGTTCCTGCAAATTCGGCAGCTTCCCGCAGCATTTGTTGTTCAGGAATCATATGCGTGGTTGCTTCTGCATACGTTCCTCCAAATTCTTCCCAGAATATACTGTCATTGGGGTGAAGAGTACTCATCGGCTTGGTACGTCCGGGCAGGTAAACTTTCACTGTCGGATACACTTTCATATCCATGGCTCCTTGATAACAGTTGAATTCCGGCAGATAAAGAATTGTCTTGGTTGCTTTAAATTGCAGATTCTCCAATGAAATGATGAAATCTACACCTAAGTCCGCACTCAACTGATTTACTTCCTCTTGGCTTAGCGTGCTTTCGCGAGGCAGTCTGTCATTTGCCCGTAAGGCGGAGTCGCATATCACGACTGCATCAAAATAATTTTGGTCTGCTATTTCTTCTGCCAATGCTTGGGTGGCAATCTTAGGATCTCCATTGGCGTAAGCGGTGGCGCGACTCGATTCCGTATCTTTATCTTTTGCTTTGTCCGCTAAGATGATAAGTTTGTTGTCCGGTGTGTCGCTGGTATTATTAACGATACCTACTTTCCTGAGTTGGGGAGGAAAACTGAGGTCGGCAGGTTGCAGATAATCAATGGAAATCTGTTCTAAACTCTGGCAACTGCTGACAATCAGCAGGAACAGAGATACGAATGCTAATGAATAAGATTTAGCCATAGTTCTGATTTATTTTGTAATTTGAACAAAAGTACGATTTTGCAAGGATAAAAGAAAGCCTCAAACAGTTTTTAACCGTTTGAGGCTGTTCTTTAATATTTAATTAGCAGTCCGGTTTCCTTAGTGACCTGTCGGGGACCGGCTACTTTACTTTACAGATTTCTACCGTGGCAGTTCTTATACTTCTTACCGCTTCCGCAAGGACAAGGATCATTACGTCCCACTGTCTTTTCTGCACGAATCGGTTCGCGTTTCTGCTGTTCGCGTGTATCCTGATTGGCAGCAGCCTGCTGGTTCGGATCGCTCAGGTCTTGTTTATTCTCACGATATTTGCTCATGTCCTGGCGTTGTTCGGGAGCAGCCTGTCGTACTTCTACACGGCGTGCAGCCGGTTCGTCCGGAGCTTCCTGTACAGGGATTTGTCCGCGCATCAGGATTGAAATCGTCTGGTTATTAATCTTGTTCACCATTGAGTCGAACAGCGTTACAGATTCCAGCTTGTAAATCAACAGCGGGTCTTTCTGCTCATAACTAGCGTTTTGTACAGAATGTTTCAGTTCGTCCAGTTCGCGCAGGTTCTCTTTCCATGATTCGTCGATAACGTGCAGCAATATTGACTTCTCGAAAGATTTCACCACTTCTTTGGATTCCGACTCGTAGGCCGCTTTCAGATTACAGGAGATGTTGTACATACGTTTGCCATCCGTGATAGGAATCAAGATGTTTTCGTACATATGTCCCTGATTCTCGTATACCTGCTGGATGACAGGATTTGCAATCTGTGCCAGTCTTTCAGTCTTTCTCTTGAAGTTATCCATAGCGATGTTGAAAGTCTTTTCGGCGAGTGCATCCTTCTTCTCGTTACGGAATTCTTCTTCGGTGAACGGAGTTTCCATAGCCAACGTCTGGAGCAATTCCATCTGGCAACCTTCATAGTCATTGTTTTCGATGGCATTGGCGCAACGGTCCCAAATCATATTTACGATATCCATGCCGATACGTTCGCCCATCAATGCATGGCGGCGTTTCGTATAAACCACTGTACGCTGTTTGTTCATCACGTCGTCATATTCCAGCAAACGCTTACGGATACCGAAGTTGTTTTCTTCCACCTTCTTCTGAGCACGCTCGATAGAGTTTGAAATCATCTTATGCTCAATCATTTCACCTTCTTGGAATCCGAGACGGTCCATCACACTGGCGATACGGTCGGAAGAGAACAGACGCATCAAGTCGTCTTCCAGAGAAACGAAGAATACGGAAGAACCCGGGTCACCCTGACGTCCTGCACGACCACGCAACTGGCGGTCTACACGACGGGATTCGTGGCGTTCCGTACCGATGATTGCCAAACCGCCCGCAGCTTTTACTTCCGGGCTCAGCTTGATGTCGGTACCACGACCTGCCATGTTGGTGGCAATCGTCACGGCACAACTGAAACCGGCTTTCGCCACAATTTCAGCCTCTTTCTGGTGCAACTTCGCATTCAATACGCTGTGTTCAATCTTGCGCATGGTAAGCATCTTACTCAGCATTTCGGAGATTTCCACCGAAGTAGTACCCACCAATACCGGGCGTCCTGCCTGAACCAATTGTTCGATTTCTTCGATTACGGCTTTATACTTTTCGCGTTTCGTCTTATAAACGCGGTCGTTCATATCTTTACGTGAGATAGGACGGTTGGTCGGTATAACGACCACATCCAACTTGTAGATATCCCAAAACTCACCTGCTTCCGTTTCGGCAGTACCCGTCATACCGGATAGCTTGTGATACATACGGAAGTAGTTCTGCAAAGTAATCGTGGCGAATGTCTGCGTAGCAGCTTCCACTTTCACGTTTTCCTTAGCTTCAATAGCTTGGTGCAATCCGTCGGAGTAGCGGCGGCCTTCCATGATACGTCCGGTCTGCTCGTCTACAATCTTCACCTGTCCGTCTATTACGACGTATTCGTCGTCCTTTTCGAACATCGTATACGCCTTCAACAATTGGTTGATGGTGTGTACGCGTTCCGATTTGATGGCGAAGTTCGTCATCAGTTCGTCCTTCTTTTCGAGCAACTGCTCGTTGGTAAGGTTCTGATTTTCCAGTTCAGAAAGTTGAGCGGCAATGTCGGGAAGAACGAACAATGTCGGGTCTTCGGAGTTACCGGTAATGAGGTCTACACCTTTATCTGTCAGGTCTACACTGTTCAGCTTTTCATCGATAACGAAATACAACGGGTCAGTAACTTCGTGCATACGCTTGTTGTTCTGCTCCATGTATACTTCTTCCGTTTTCAGCATACCAGCCTTGATGCCCTGTTCGCTGAGGAACTTAATCAATGCTTTGTTCTTCGGCAAACATTTGTGGCTACGATATAGAGAAAGGAATCCTTCTTCCACATCTTTCTTATTGTCCGATGCAATAAGTTTCTTTGCTTCAGACAGATATTTAGTTGCCAGCACTTTCTGTGCTTCCACCAATCTTTCTACCAATGGGCGCAGTTGCTCGAACAGTTGGTCGTCTCCCTTCGGCACAGGACCGGATATAATCAACGGAGTACGCGCGTCGTCAATCAATACCGAGTCGACCTCATCGACGATGGCGTAGTTGTGTTGACGCTGCACAAGGTCTTTCGGGCTGATAGCCATGTTATCGCGCAGGTAGTCGAAACCAAATTCATTATTCGTACCGAAAGTGATATCTGCCAGATATGCTTGGCGGCGTGCATCGGAGTTGGGCTGATGACGGTCGATGCAGTCCACGCTCAAGCCGTGGAACATATACAACGGTCCCATCCATTCGGAGTCACGTTTTGCCAGATAGTCGTTCACGGTAACCACGTGCACACCGTTTCCGGTCAGTGCATTGAGGAATACGGGGAGGGTAGCTACCAATGTCTTACCTTCACCTGTTGCCATTTCGGCAATTTTACCTTTATGCAGAACGACACCACCGAACAACTGTACATCGTAGTGCACCATGTTCCACACCGTGTCGTTGCCACCGGCTAGCCAGTGGTTCTGATAGATAGCTTTATCGCCTTCGATGCGTACAAAGTCCTTCGTAGCGGCCAGTTGGCGGTCGAAGTCAGTAGCAGTCACAACGATTTCTTCGTTTTCAGTGAAGCGTTTGGCAGTTGCCTTTACGATAGAGAAAGCTACGGGCAGCACTTCGTCCAATGCTTTTTCGTATTGTTCCAGAATCTCCTTTTCCAGCTTGTCTATTTGTGCAAAAACGTCTTCGCGTTCTTCCAGTTCCAAGCTTTCGATGCTTGCCTTCAGCTCTGCCACTTTCTCACGTTCAGCAGTAGCCGATTCGTAGATATATTTTTTGAGTTCTTCCGTTTTGGCGCGGAGTGCGTCGTTGTCCAGTTTTTCAATCTCCGGGTAGGCAGCTTTGATTTTCTCCACCCAGGGCTTGATTTCTTTCATGTCTCGGTTGGATTTGTTTCCGAATACCGAGCTTAAAAATTCATTAAATCCCATTTGTATAAGTATGTTTATTATTTATCGAATTAAAATTTCATGCGCAAAGTTACATTAAAATGCTGATTTATTTATGCTTTACGCCCTGTTTTTGTGAGTTTTCTTTTACCGTAGGTCGGTAATAGGAGCAGAAGTGCAGGCGTTGGGAGCCCGGATGCGCATGAAATGAGCCACTGTAGGCGCAATATGGTCTGTTGTTACAGGAGTCTGGATGATAGCGGGTTTCACCGAATGACCGATGAAAATGAGTGGCGAGGGTATATAAGAATGGCGCACCACTTTGTTCTCGCTGGTGTTTTCGTCCACGATGCTCCATCCGGGGAGGACGTCGATCACGAGGTCGCCCGAACGTTTACGGTGGTAGCCGTTACGTATTTTATAAAGTTCCGGAGTCCACGAACCCAGCAGCAGCCTGTGGGCGGAATATGCTTCGTTCACTCCGCTGAACTGCATCAGAAATTCGGCAGACTTTTGCTGAATGTCTATCAGGTTGAGTTGCTTTTGTTCCAGCAGTTTATGGTTGAGGTAAATTTGCTGGTTGTGATAAGTTTCCACATATTTTCCTTCGCCATAGGTAGCCATGAGGTACATATTGAGCAAGGCGGCACAGCGATTCAGGTAGAATTCTCCGCCCGGTATCTTGTAGAGTCCCGAATCAACCGATTCGCTATCCGTGTATCCGGTGGAAGTGATGAAAATCAGTACGTTCTGCAATCCAACTTTCTTGTCAAGCAGGTCGAGCAGGTCGGCTATGCTGCGGTCTAGGCGGACGTATGTATCTTGTATTTCCATGGCACATTCCTGTACGGATTTATGTGCGTAGTTTCCTGCATAATATGTAAGTGCCAATAAGTCAGTAATGTCATCCATCCCAATGGAGCTTTTCCCCAATGCTTCTTCGGCAAGGGCATTCACTTCATCGTTCACAAAAGGGCTGGTGATGAAGCGTCGGTACTTATTCTGGCGGTCGTCATCAAATTTATATTTAAAGACCACGTCCCGCCAATCTGGCAGGAAGCTGTACATTCCCCGTGGAAATACGGGTTCCCAAGTCATGCCGGCAATGCGTAAATCAATGGCTTGTCGGTCGTTGTATTGGCTCGCCCACCAGGGGAACTCCCCGTAGTAGGTCGTTCCGCTCCATTTTCCGGTGTTGGGGTTGAGCCAGAACGCACCGTTTCCGGCGTGTCCGGCGGCGAAGATGGCGGCATCGCAGTTGGGAGCGATGGCGTATACGAGTCCTTTGCCTTGGGTCGCTATTTTAAGCTCGTCGGCAATGGTGGAAGTAAGCAGTTGGGTGGGCGCGCTGGTCTGGTCTGTGTAGTAACCCATGTAGGCCGTGTCGTCCGTGCTGTTGACGGGGCGGAGGGTGGAGGCGTCCATCCAGCGATTGGAGATTATTCCGTTCATGGAGGGCGTCGTACCGCTATAAATGGCAGCTATGGCAGAAGCGCGGTCTACACCGCTAAAGGTATATTGTGCATTATAGAACACTCTTCCCTCTTTCCATAGTCTCTTGAAGCCTTTCTCGCCGTAAAGTGTAGAAAAGGCTTCGAGATAGTCCGTACGCAGTTGGTCAATCGTCAGCCCCACCACTAGTTTAGGGGCAACGGGCAACGACTGGGCTTGCAGCCCGGTGAAGGTGAGTACGGTTATAAGGGAAGTTAGTAGTCCTTTCATTATCTCTTTTTAGATGTCACTATTAAATTGCTTGCAGAACGTATCAGCAAACAAAGTGCCAAAGGTACAACAGCAAAGTCAAATCTCTGAGGAATTACGGGAAAAAGCACTATAAAAAGTGTTAAAACCACTAGATTCAGGGCTAAATACCAACATTTCTTCCCTTTTCGGTCGCATTGAATGATGTAAGGGAGGAAAAGAAGTTGCCCCGGATGGAATACCAACAGCAGGAAATTGGAGCTGACAGTAGGGTGTTCGGAGAAGATGGCAAGGAAAGCCAATATACATCCGGCGATGCCTGCTGCACCGAAGAGTAGCAGGTCGAGTCCCCAAAGTCCGGTTCTCCGCCGGATTCCGTAGATGGTGGCGGCAGCCGTCAGTATGAATAAGAGCAGAAAGCACTGGAGCGGAGTGGGCAACCAGCTGCCTCCTTCCGGTTCGGGGGTGGCAAATACCACCTGTTTGCTATCAGTCACTAGCGGACGTTGAATGGAGTCATTCGCGATTTGTGCACCGGCAAACGCATCCATCAGATAGAACGGGGCAAACATCATTTGCCGCAACGTGATGGGTTGGTCGGCTTCGCTTCCCAGACATAGGTCGATGCCGAAGCGTGACCACGGATGTCCTTCGCAACATTGATGAACAATATCGCGGTAGGAAAGCGAACCATCCTGCGGTTCAGTGGGGTAAATCACTTTTCCGGTGATGCTCTCCTCTATTTTATCGCGGGGGCGGGTTGCACAATTATCGTAGAAGAAATTGTAACGGTATGTCCGGTTCTCGGTGCGATAGTTCTCTCTTAGCAGTCTGATTAATTCTGCTTTTTCTTCATTTGTCAGGTTCAGCGTTTGTTGCCATACGCTACGCCCAAAGTAATCATATTCTGCTGCAAAGTGCGAGTAGTCTGTCGCTCCCATTTTATAATCCGCTTGTCCGAGAGAGAAGCGAAGGGGAAAGTAGGGGGTGTCGAAACTGAATAACCCGTAGTGGAATACCACATCAATCCCCTGCGCCGGATCTTCGTAGCGGATGGCAGTGTGTCCGAATAAGGAATATATCTCTTCTCCGGGAGCACAGGTCAATAGGCTGAGACGGATAGAGTCGTTGCTGTTGGCAGTAGCTTGTCTGAAGGGCAAGAGCAACAGGAACAAGGAGAAGGCAATATATAAAAAAGAGCGTTTCATTTTCATTAATAGGCTTGTTTTATTCCGGTGGCAAAGATACGAAAAAATAGTTGAATTTTGCCGTTTGCACGCAGATAACACACAGGTTATCGTCGTTTTGAGTGTTAAACCAACTGTTAAATATGTCTTTAAACTTCTGAGCATCAAATGGACTATGCGCTATACGCGCACGTAAAACAGAAAAGAACAGAACAGAAGAGAACAGAAATAAATAATCGTCGTCGTCAAAAGATAGGGGGATTTTTCGGGAAGTCAAATCGGAGTGTTTTCGCGTCTGCATCAGGCGGCTCCTGAGCCACGGGATAAAGAGATTCACAGCCGGGCTCGGTTGCATTCATCCCATAGCTGACGGACGCTCATCCCACGTCTGGCGGTGACTCGCCCAGCGTCTGACAGAAATTCATCCTCCGGGTTGAACGAGACTCCCCAAGAGGGAGACGAGAAAATTTAGATAATTCCTGCTGTATGTGCTTCAACTTTACTTTTTTTACTTACCTTTGCGCTCGCTAAAAATGAAAATGCATTGAATTTAATTATCGACATAGGAAATACAACAGCCAAAGTGGCTCTCTTCGACGGCGGTGAGATGGTAGAGGTTTTCACCGAATCCAATCAGTCGCTGGGGTGTTTGCAATCACTTTGCTCCCGATTTTCTATTGAGCGGGGAATCGTTGCCACTGTCATCGACCTGAGCGAACAAATACGCAGTGAATTGGCTGCTTTGACGTTCCCTTTGCTGTGGCTCGATCAGCATACTCCGCTTCCGGTGGTCAATTTGTATGAAACGCCCGAAACATTGGGCTATGACCGGATGGCGGCCGTACTGGGAGCCAATGAGCGATTTCCCCACCGTGACCTGTTGGTGATTGATGCCGGAACCTGTATCACCTACGAGTTTATCGACTCAAAAGGACAGTATCATGGTGGTAATATTTCTCCCGGTATGCAAATGCGATTCAAAGCGCTTCATCAGTTTACCGGACGTTTGCCTCTGGTAAATGCGGAAGGCCGCAAACTCCCGATGGGAAGGGACACGGAAACAGCTATCCGCGCCGGAGTCATGAAAGGCATTGAATACGAAATTTCAGGTTATATTGAGTCTATGAAGCATAAATATCCTGAACTTTTGGTTTTTTTAACGGGCGGAGATGATTTTTCTTTTGCCAGCAGCGTAAAAAATGGCATCTTTGCGGATAGATTTTTAGTGTTGAAAGGATTAAATAGAATTTTAAACTATAATAATGGTAGGATTTAAACACACAATTTGTGCGCTTTTGCTCACGATGGTTACCGGAGTGGCAATCGCTCAAAATAATACAAACTCTCCTTATACACGATATGGCTATGGCGACTTGTCCGATCAAAGTTTCGGAAATAGCAAAGCGATGGGAGGTATTGCTTTTGGACTCCGTGACGGAATGCAAATCAATCCGCTTAATCCTGCTTCGTATACAGCCATTGACTCGTTGACATTCCTGTTTGAAGGAGGCGTCAGTTTACAAAATATGAATGTTAGTGGCGGCGGCATGAAGCTAAACGCTAAGAACTCCAGTTTCGACTATCTGGCTATGCAGTTCCGATTGCATCAGCGAGTAGCGATGAGCATCGGTTTGTTGCCGTACTCCAACGTGGGATATACGGTGTCGGATACGCAATCGTATACCGAAGAACAGACCGGCAATACTCTGAACTATTCCAGAAGCTTTACGGGCGACGGAGGTTTGCATCAGTTGTATGCCGGAATTGGTGTGAAAGTGCTGAAGAATCTTTCGCTGGGTGTGAATGCTTCTTACTTTTGGGGAGACATAACCCGCTCGCGAACAGTGGTTTATCCTCAAACTGCAGGTTCTAGCTCTTACATACAGCAGATGGGAGTTTCCGTGTCGGATTATAAACTGGATTTTGGAGCACAATACACTCAGAACTTTGGTAAGAAACATTCAGCAACGCTTGGAGCCGTGTTTTCTCCGAAGCATAAACTGAATAACGATTATACAGTGACGACGCAAGCCAGTACGACTTCCAGTCAGGATTTGGATGCTACACTTGAGCTTCCCAATACGTTTGGAGTCGGATTTACGTACAACTATGACAGACGTCTCACAGTAGGCGCAGATTATAGCTTGCAACAATGGTCGAAAACGAAATTCGGCATTAATGCACCGGGTGATGCAAGTGTAAGTGAAGATTTCAACGAAACCTATGCTTACAATGATCGTCATAAAATATCAGTGGGCGCGGAATATATCCCTAGTTTGATAGCCCGTTCCTACTTCTCCCATATCAAATACCGTTTGGGAGCTTATTATACGACTCCGTATTATAAGATTGACGGTAAAAAGGCTGCTAGCGAATACGGAATAACAGCCGGATTCGGTTTGCCTGTTCCCCGTTCTCGCTCTATCTTGAGCATCAGTGGACAGTTCGTCCGCGTCAAAGGACTGGAAACAAATATGGTGAACGAGAACATTTTCCGTGTGAGCATCGGATTAACGTTCAACGAAAAATGGTTCTTCAAACGCAGAGTTGAGTAATATTTTGATGAAAGAGACGAGAATATAGATTTTATACTAACAACTAAAATTTAAATACAATGAAGATTAAAACGCTTGTAGCTATGTTGTTCCTCTCGGCAGGGGCGACCACTGTGGTAGCACAGGATGCGAACTGTAACTCGAACAGTAGTATTTCGCATGAAGCTGTGCGTGCTGGCAACTTTAAAGATGCGTATACCCCATGGAAAGCTGTGTTGGAAAACTGCCCGACACTTCGTTTCTATACCTTTACTGACGGATATAAAATTCTGAAAGGCTTGATGGCGCAAATCAATGACAAGAATAATCCGGATTACCAGAAATACTTTGATGAATTGATGAAAACGCACGACCTGCGTATCAAATATACTCCCGACTTCCTGGCGAAAGGTACAAAAGTATCTTCTCCCGAAGAAGCACTGGGCATCAAAGCTGTAGACTACATTGCGTTGGCTCCAAAAATCGACGTTAATCAGGCTTACCAATGGTTGAGCCAGTCGGTGAATGCTGCTAAAGGCGAATCTGCTGCCGCTACTTTGTTCTATTTCCTGCAAATGTCATTGGATAAACTGAAATCAGATCCTGCACATAAGGAACAATTCATTCAGGATTATCTGGCTGCTTCTGAATATGCAGATGCTGCTATCGCTGCTGAAACGAATGAAGCTAAGAAAAAGAATTTCCAAGGTATCAAAGACAACTTGGTAGCCCTGTTCGTAAACAGTGGTACTGCTGATTGTGAATCTTTGCAAGGCATCTATGGTCCGAAAGTGGAAGCTAACCAGACGGATTTGGAATATTTGAAGAAAGTACTCGACATCATGAAGATGATGAAATGTACAGATAGTGAAGCTTATCAGCAGGCATCTTTCTATTCTTATAAGATTGAACCTACAGCTGAAGCGGCTAACGGATGTGCTCTTCAAGCTTTCAAAAAGGGAGATATCGATGGCGCGATAAAGTTCTTCGATGAAGCTATCCAATTGGAAACTGACAATGTGAAAAAAGCAGAGAAAGCATATTCAGCTGCTGCTGTATTGGCATCTGTAAAGAAGTTAACTCAAGCAAGAAGTTATTGCCAGAAGGCTATAGCTCTCAATGAGAACTACGGTGATCCTTATATCTTGATTGCTAAGTTGTATGCATTGAGTCCTAACTGGAGCGATGAGCCCGCATTGAACAAATGTACAAACTTTGCAATTATCGATAAGTTGCAACGTGCTAAACAAGTAGACCCGAGTGTAGCTGAAGAAGCAAACAAACTGATTAGCACATATTCTGCTCATACTCCTCAAGCTAAAGACCTTTTTATGTTAGGTTATAAAGCTGGCGACCGCATCACAATCGGCGGTTGGATTGGAGAGACTACAACGATTAGATAATCCGTATGTCGCGAAAACGAACAAACAGTTTATTGCATATAAGCATGAGCATAACAATTGCCTTCGGGGCAATTGTTATGCTTCTTTTATTTTCTTCCTGTGGAGGTAAGCAAAAGGCTGTAGGAGAGGCTATCACCGAACGCGATTCTATTCCCGTGATGCAAACAATGGGAGTGACTACGCTTATCTCCGATTCAGGAGTGACGCGCTATCGGGTGAACACCGAAGAATGGCTGGTTTACGATCGCAAGAAACCTTCTTACTGGGCCTTTGAGAAGGGGGTATATCTGGAGCAGTTTGATTCCATCTTTCATGTAGAAGCCAGTATCAAAGCGGATACCGCCTACTATTATGATAAAGAAAGATTATGGAAACTCATTGGCAACGTTGATATACAGAACCGGAAAGGAGAACGCTTCAACACCGAACTGCTTTATTGGAACGAAGCTACCCAGAAAGTCTATTCTGACAAGTTTATCCGTATTCAGCAGCCCGACCGTGTGATAACCGGACATGGTTTCGACTCCAATCAACAAATGACCACCTATGTCATTCGCAATATTGAAGGTATCTTCTATGTGGAGGATGATGCGAAGAAGGTGCAACCGGAAACAAAGCCACTGCCGGATGCAGTGAAAACAGATTCTGTGAAATAAACTATGAATATCTATCTCTCTTTAATAATCACCATGCTCTTCTCCGCTTTCTTTTCAGGAATGGAGATTGCGTTTGTATCGGTAGACAAGCTGCGTTTCGAGATGGAGCGTAAAGGGGGAATTACCTCCCGCATCCTTTCTATCTTCTTTAAGAATCCTAACGAATTTATATCCACCATGCTGGTGGGAAACAATATTGCACTGGTCATCTACGGTATTCTGATGGCACAGGTGATTGGAGACAATCTGCTGGCAGGTTTCATCGACAATCATTTCCTGATGGTGCTGGCGCAGACTATTATTTCTACCTTGATTATCCTGGTGACCGGAGAGTTCCTACCCAAGACCTTGTTTAAGATCAACCCGAACCTGGTATTGAATATTTCCGCTATTCCACTTATCATCTGCTATATCGTGCTTTATCCGATTTCCAAATTAGCTTCAGGACTGTCTTGTCTCTTCCTCCGTATCTTCGGAATGAAGATAAATAAGGATGCCTCCGACAAGGCTTTCGGAAAAGTAGACCTCGATTACTTTGTGCAAAGCAGCATAGATAATGCCGAGAATGAAGAAGAACTGGATGCGGAAGTGAAAATCTTTCAGAACGCACTGGATTTCTCGAACATTAAAATCCGTGATTGTATCGTTCCGCGCACCGAAGTGGTAGCTGTAGACCTCACCACGTCACTGGAAGAATTGAAGATCCGTTTCATTGAATCGGGAATCTCCAAGATTATCGTATATGATGGCAATATAGACAATGTAGTGGGCTATATCCATTCGTCGGAAATGTTTCGCGCCCCGAAAGACTGGCACGAGAATGTGAAACAAGTGCCTATTGTGCCCGAAACGATGGCTGCCAACAAGTTGATGAAGCTCTTTATGCAGCAGAAAAAGACGATAGCCGTTGTAGTGGACGAGTTTGGCGGAACGTCCGGCATTGTATCGTTGGAAGATTTGGTGGAAGAGATTTTCGGTGATATAGAAGATGAACACGATAACACCTCTTATATCAGCAAGAAGATTGACGAGCACGAATATGTGTTGTCCGCCCGTCTGGAAATAGAAAAAGTAAACGAGACATACGACCTCGATTTGCCCGAATCGGATGAATATCTGACGGTGGGCGGATTGATTTTGAATCAATATCAGAGTTTTCCGAAATTGCATGAAGTCATTCAAGTGGGTCGCTATCAGTTCAAGATAATCAAGGTGACAGCGACTAAAATCGAACTCGTTCGCCTAAAAGTCATTGAATAATGAGGTTTACCAATAAATTTTTAGCTAATAAATAGATGCATATTAGCATTTTTTGTATCTTCGTGCGCTAAAACGACAATTAGAAAGAAATAATAATAAACATAAATCGTATTAATCAAAATGGCAACATTACAAAACATCAGGTCGAAAGGACCTCTATTGGTGATTGTTATTGGCTTGGCGCTGTTTGCTTTCATTGCGGGTGACGCTTGGAAGGTGATGCAGCCACATCAGGCACATGACGTAGGTGAGGTGAACGGAGACGCTCTTTCCGCTCAGGAGTATCAGAATTTGGTAGAAGAATATACCGAAGTAGTGAAACTCATGCGTGGGCTGACCGCCTTAAATGATGAGCAAACCAGTCAGGTACGCGATGAAGTATGGCGTTCCTACGTTAACAATAAACTGATTGAAAAAGAAGCAAAAGCATTGGGACTGACAGTTTCAACTGCTGAAATTCAGGATATCCTGAAAGCGGGCGTTCATCCGTTGCTTCGTCAGACTCCTTTTCAAAATCCCCAGACAGGAAACTTTGATAAGGATATGTTGAACAAGTTTCTGGTAGAGTATGCTAAGATGAATGAATCTCAGATGCCGGCACAGTATGCAGAACAATACAATAATATGTATAAATACTGGTCGTTCATCCAAAAGACATTGATCCAAAGCCGTCTGGCAGAGAAGTATCAGGCATTGGTGTCCAAAGCGCTTATCTCTAATCCGGTAGAAGCACAGGATGCTTTCGACGCAAGAGTAAACCAGTACAACCTGTTGTTGGCTGCCGTTCCTTATTCTTCTGTAGTAGATTCTACTATCGTTGTGAAGGAGTCGGAACTGAAAGACTTGTATAACAAGAAAAAAGAACAGTTCAAGCAATATCAGGAAACTCGTGATATCAAGTATATCGATGTGCAAGTTACTGCAAGTGCGGAAGACAGAGCTGCTATCCAGAAAGAGGTAGATGAATCTACCGAACAGTTGGCTGCGGCAACGGAAGATTATACTTCTGTGGTTCGTCTGGCTGGCTCGGAAGCTCCTTATGTAGACTTGTACTACAACAAGACAGCTTTCCCGTCGGATGTTGTGGCACGTTTGGACTCTGCTTCAGTAGGTTCTGTATACGGTCCTTATTATAATGGTGCCGACAATACAATCAATTCATTCAAAGTAATTAGTAAGACTACTGCTCCCGACTCTATCCAGTTCCGTCAGATTCAGGTATACGCAGCAGATCCTGCTAAGACTAAGACTTTGGCCGACAGTATTTATACTGCTCTTAAAGGTGGTGCTAACTTTGCAGACTTGGCAAAGAAATACGGTCAACCCGGAGAACCTAACTGGCTTACTTCTGCACAATACGAAGGTGTTCAGATTGATGGTGATAACCTGAAATACATTTCTGCTATCACGAATGCAGGTGTGAACGAATGGGTGAACTTGCCGATGGGACAAGCTAACGTTATCCTTCAGGTAACTAACAAAAAAGCCATGAAGGATAAATATAAAGTAGCTGTCATCAAACGTGAAGTTGAGTTCAGCAAAGAAACTTATAATCGTGCTTACAATGACTTCAGCCAGTTTATCGCTGCCAATCCTTCTGTAGAGAAAATGGCTGCCAATGCTGAAGAAGCCGGATACAGATTGCTTGACAGAGCAGATTTGAGTAGTGCAGAACACGGCATCGGCGGTGTGAGAGGTACCAAAGAGGCTTTGAGATGGGCATTCGATAAGGCTAAACCGGGTGAAGTATCAGGACTGTACGAGTGTGGGGAAAGCGATCACATGATGGTAGTAGGTCTGGTAAACATCAAACCGGAAGGATACCGTCCGTTGAAATCCGTGCAAGATATGTTGAGAGCTGAAATCGTGAAAGATAAGAAAGCTGAGAAGATTATGGCTGAAATGAAAGCTGCCAATGCAACTTCACTCGACCAGTACAAGTCTATGCCGAACGCAGTTAGCGATTCTTTGAAGATGGTTACATTTGCCGCTCCTGCTTATGTGTCTGCATTGCGTAGTAGCGAACCGTTGGTTGGCGCTTACGCATCAGTTGCCGAGGTGAACCAGTTGAGTGCTCCAATCAAAGGTAACGCCGGAGTATTTGTACTGCAAGTATATGGCAAGGACAAACTGAACGATACATTCGACGCAAAGACTGAAGAAGCTACGTTGTCTGATATGCACGCACGCTTTGCCAGCCGTTTGATGAACGACTTGTATCTGAAAGGAAACGTGAAAGATACTCGTTACTTGTTCTTCTAAACAAGTTTCACCACAGATTAACACAGATTTCCACAGAATATAAAGTATTCTAAGTGGAATAAACTCTGCTGACGCGGATAACTCGGATTTATTCATTAAAATCCCTGTTATCCGCGTCTTCTTTGCCTCAAATCTTTCCTCTTAATCTTCTTAATCTGTGAAAATCTGTGTTAATCTGTGGTGAAACCGACTTAATTTCCTTACATTTGCAAATATAAACCATGAACAGAAAGAATAATGTCTAAATATCCTCTTTTAGGAATGACTCTCGTAGAGCTGCAATCGTTGACGAAACGTCTGGGTATGCCCGGATTTACCGCCAAACAGATTACATCTTGGCTTTACGACAAGAAGGCGGCATCGATTGATGAAATGACCAATCTGTCATTGAAACATCGGGAGTTGCTCAAGCAGAACTATGAGGTGGGGGCAGTAGCCCCAATGGACGAAATGCGTTCGGTAGACGGCACCGTGAAGTACTTATATCAGGTGGGCGAGAATCATTTCGTGGAATCGGTTTATATCCCTGACGACGACCGGGCAACCCTATGTGTCTCTTCACAAGTAGGCTGCAAGATGAATTGCAAATTCTGCATGACCGGAAAACAAGGATTTACGGCCAATCTGACCGCACATCAGATTGTCAACCAGATTCATTCGTTGCCCGAACGGGATAAACTCACGAATATCGTGATGATGGGAATGGGCGAACCCCTCGACAATCTGGACGAGGTACTAAAAGCACTGGATATACTGACTGCTTCCTATGGCTACGGATGGAGCCCGAAGCGTATCACCCTCTCCAGTGTAGGCTTACGAAAAGGATTGCAGCGTTTTATCGAAGAAAGCGATTGCCACCTGGCTATCAGCCTGCATTCTCCGGTCACCGCCCAGCGTGCCGAACTAATGCCTGCTGAAAGAGGATATTCCATCACCGAAATGGTGGAACTGTTAAAAAACTATGATTTTAGTAAACAGCGTAGACTTTCATTTGAATATATTGTTTTTAAGGGACTTAATGACTCGCAAGTTTACGCCAAGGAATTGTTGAAGCTTCTTCGCGGACTCGATTGCAGGATAAACCTGATTCGTTTCCACGCTATTCCGGGAGTAGACCTTGAAGGAGCCGATATGGATACGATGACCCGTTTCCGTGATTATCTTACCACTCACGGACTGTTCACCACCATCCGTTCTTCGCGGGGAGAAGATATTTTTGCAGCCTGCGGCATGCTGTCGACTGCTAAACAAGAAGAAAAAGTAAAAGTTAATATTTAAATTCGAACATCATGAAAAAGTACTTATCTTATTTAAGCATGGCTTTAGTAGCCTTTTTGTTTGCTTCTTGTGGTCTGAAAGGTAATCACACCTCTAGTGGACGTGCCTTCGAGCTTTTGGTAGTAGTGGATCATGGCGTTTGGGATCGCGAGGCGGGAAGAGCCTTGCACGATGTATTGGATTCTGACGTACCGGGCTTACCGCAGTCGGAACCGTCTTTCCGGATTATGTATACCTCACCGAGAGATTATGACTCTACGTTGAAACTAATCCGTAACATTATTATAGTAGATATAAAGGATATTTATACAAAGCCTTCTTTCAAATTTGCAAGGGATGTATATGCCAATCCGCAGATGATATTGACGATTCAGGCACCCAATGAGAAGGAGTTTGAAGAGTTTGTGAAAGAGAACAAGCAGACGATAGTCGACTTCTTCACCCGTGCAGAGATGAACCGTCAGATTACTTTGCTGGAAGAAAAGCATAGCAACTTTATTTCGCAGAAGGTGGATAGCTTGTTCGGTTGCAACATCTGGCTGCCAGCCGAGCTGACCAATACAAAGACCGGTGAGGACTTCTTCTGGGCTTCTACCAATACGGGTACTGCCGATCGTAACTTTGTGATGTACTCTTATCCGTATACCGACAAAGATACGTTTACGAAAGAATATTTTGTTCACAAACGCGACTCTGTGATGCAGGCCAATATTCCGGGATTCAAAGAAGGCGTGTTCATGTCAACAGATTCATTGCTGACAGATGTCCGTCCCATCAATGTGCAGAATAGCTATACGATGGAAGCTCGCGGACTGTGGCGTATGAAAGGCGATTTCATGGGCGGCCCGTATGTATCTCACACCCGTCTGGACGAAAAGAACCAACGAATTATTACAGCAGAAATATTTGTTTATTCACCCGATAAAATGAAACGCAACTTGGTTAGACAAATGGAAGCCTCTCTCTACACACTGAAACTTCCGAATGAAGTTCAGCAGAATCAGATTCCACTAGGAGGTGTAGCCAAGGAAGCGGAACCAGCTAAAAAATAAAAAAATGGAAGATAGCAAAATAAGAATCGGCATCACCCAAGGAGACATTAACGGGGTAGGCTATGAAGTGATATTAAAGACATTTTCGGACCCTACCATGCTCGAACTATGCACTCCGATTATCTACGGCTCGCCGAAAGTGGCTGCATACCACCGCAAGTCATTGGATTTGCAGACCAATTTCAGCATTGTCAATTCTGCTGCCGAAGCAGCATACAACAGGTTGAGCGTGGTGAACTGCACCGACGACGAAGTGAAAGTGGAGTTCTCTAAACCCGACCCCGAAGCAGGAAAGGCGGCATTGGGAGCTTTGGAACGTGCCATTGAAGAATATCGTGAAGGGATGATTGACGTTATCGTGACAGCCCCAATCAATAAACATACCATTCAGTCGGAAGAGTTTTCTTTTCCCGGGCATACGGAGTATATCGAAGAACGTCTGGGCAACGGCGACAAGTCATTGATGGTCTTAATGAAAGATGATTTCCGGGTAGCATTGGTGACAACACATATCCCCGTCAGGGAGATTGCAACAACAATTACGAAAGAACTGATTCAGGAGAAATTGATGATATTTCATCGTTGCCTGAAGCAAGACTTCGGCATCGGTGCTCCACGCATCGCAGTGCTGTCTCTCAATCCTCATGCCGGAGACGACGGTTTGCTGGGGATGGAAGAACAGGAAGTGATAATCCCCGCCATGAAGGAAATGGAAGAACAGGGGATACTTTGCTATGGACCTTATGCAGCCGATGGCTTTATGGGTTCGGGCAATTATACTCATTTCGACGGAATATTGGCGATGTATCACGACCAAGGACTAGCTCCGTTCAAAGCGTTGGCAATGGACGATGGAGTGAACTATACAGCCGGGCTTCCGGTGGTACGTACTTCTCCGGCACATGGAACAGCTTATGACATTGCAGGCAAGGGACTGGCAAGCGAAGACTCTTTCCGCCAGGCTATTTATGTTGCCATCGATGTGTTCCGCAATCGTCTGCGTGAAAAAGAAGCCCATGCCAACCCGTTGCGCAAACAGTATTACGAGCGAAGGGATGATAGTGATAAACTAAAACTGGACACAGTAGACGAAGATTAACGATTAACGGAATAGTGATTAGTGATTAATGGCTAATCACTAATCGCTAATCACTAAATAACTAATGAAGTGACAAAAGCGGAGATACAACAAGTGAAACAACGCTTCGGTATTATTGGTAATACCGAAGCATTGTCGCGCGCCATAGATATTGCTATTCAGGTAGCTCCTACCGATTTGTCTGTGCTGATTACCGGAGAAAGCGGTGTCGGAAAAGAAAGCTTTCCGCAGATTATCCATCAATATAGCAGGAGGAAGCACGGACAGTATATTGCTGTCAACTGTGGTGCAATTCCCGAAGGAACCATCGACTCAGAACTCTTCGGACACGAGAAGGGAGCCTTTACCGGTGCGATTGGCGAACGAAAAGGGTATTTCGGTGAGGCGGACGGCGGTACGATATTCCTCGATGAAGTAGGGGAGTTGCCGATGCCTACACAGGCACGTCTGCTGCGTGTGCTCGAAAGTGGAGAGTTTATCAAAGTAGGTTCGTCAAAGGTGCAAAAGACCGATGTACGTATTGTTGCAGCAACAAATGTCAATCTTACGCAAGCCATTGCAGAAGGACGTTTCCGTGAGGATTTATATTATCGATTGAATACCGTGCCCATTCAGATACCGCCTTTGCGTGAGCGGGGGGATGATGTATTGCTACTGTTTCGTAAATTTGCTGCCGACTTCGCAGAAAAATACCGGATGCCGGCCATTCAACTGACCGAAGATGCAAAGAAAGAACTGGTTGCTTATTCGTGGCCTGGCAATGTGCGCCAGTTGAAGAACATCACCGAGCAGATTTCTATCATCGAAACAAACAGGGAGATTACGGCAGCTATTCTGCAAAACTATCTTCCTGCACAGAATATGCAACGACTTCCTGCACTGATGGGGACACGCGAAAGCAAGGGATTTGAGAGCGAGCGGGAAATACTTTATTCAGTATTGTTCGATATGCGGCAAGAAGTGGCGGAACTAAAGAAGATGGTACACAACCTGATGGCCGAACGTGCCGGACAAGTGGGGACAGTGGTTGCCACTCCTGTGGTTACTGCCTATCAGCCCAGCGTTCCGGCTATTATCCACACGATGCAAACTACGCCCGCCGTATGCCCCAAGGAAGAAGAAGACGACATTCAGGATACGGAGGAATATGTGGAAGAATCCCTGTCGCTGGATGAAGTGGAAAAAGACTTGATACGTAAAGCACTCGAAAGGCATAATGGAAAACGTAAAGGAGCGGCCAAAGATTTGAAGATTTCAGAGCGTACGCTTTACAGAAAAATAAAAGAATATGAATTGGATTAAAAAGATAACGCCGCGCATTCTACTACTGCTGACTCTACCCGTAGTGGTCATTGCGTGCACTGTTTCCTATAAGTTTAACGGTTCATCTATCAATTATGATAAGGTGAAAACGATTTCGATTGCCGACTTCCCGATTAAGTCGGAATATGTGTATGCTCCGCTGGGAACTACGTTTAATGAAGAACTGAAAGATATATTTATCCGTCAGACGCGTCTGCAACTGCTGAAACCGAATCAGAATGCAGACTTGCAGATTGAGGGAGAAATCACAGGATACAATCAGTATAACCAGGCAGTATCTGCCGACGGTTATTCTTCGGAGACGAAGCTGACCATCACCGTGAACGTACGCTTTGTAAACAACACAAACCATGCCGAGGACTTCGAGCAGCAATTTTCAGCTTTCCGTACCTACGACTCCAGTCAGTTGCTGACAGCCGTACAGGACGGATTAATTGCCGAAATGACAAAAGAGATAACCGACCAAATATTCAATGCAACTGTAGCAAACTGGTAACTTAAATGACTTCTGTTAACTTTCAACAATGGATTCAGCATCCTGAGACGCTGAATAGGGATACTCTGTACGAACTGCGCAATACGCTTGCAAGGTATCCGTATTTTCAGTCGATTCGTCTGCTGTATCTTAAAAACCTGTATATTCTTCACGATATAAACTTTGGTGCGGAACTGCGTAAAGCGGTTCTCTACATTGCCGACCGACGGAAGCTGTTTGACTTGATAGAAGGCGACCGCTTTGCCCTACAGTCCCGAAAGAAAGGAATCGCACTGACGGAAGTGCTGAAAGATGAGCCTTCGGTAGACCGCACATTGGCATTGATTGATGCTTTCCTGTCTACGATGCCCGAAGAGGTGACCGCCCAGATTGACTTAGATTATTCGGTGGATTATACTTCTTATCTCTTGGAAGAAGATGTTGTTACCAATGAAACAGTGGATGCAACACCCAAGTTGAAAGGTCATGAACTAATCGACGACTTTCTTGAAAAGAGCGAAAGCGACTCACCTTTATATCTGAAACCTTTGAAGGAAGAAGGGGAGACGCACGTTGCTTCAACAGACGAAGCCCGTTCAGACAAAGCACGTACAGAAGACGAAGTGCGCTCGGAGGAAGAGGAAGATGATAGCTGTTTTACCGAAACTTTAGCTAAAATCTATGTTAAACAGCACCGATATTCGAAAGCACTTGAAATAATTAAAAAATTAAGCTTGAAATATCCAAAAAAAAATGCTTACTTTGCAGACCAAATCAGATTTTTGGAGAAATTGATTATTAACGCTAATTCAAAATAACTTAAAATGTACTTATTATTCGTTATCTTAATGGTTATTGCAGCCCTGTTGATGTGCTTCATCGTGCTGATACAAAACTCAAAAGGAGGCGGACTTGCTTCCGGTTTTTCTTCATCCAACGCTATCATGGGCGTGCGCAAAACTACAGACTTTCTGGAAAAAGCAACTTGGGGATTAGCTATCTTCATGGTTTTGATGAGTATTGCTACTGCTTATGTTGTTCCTCAGTCTTCTGCAGTGAAAGATGCAGTGCTGGAACAAGCACAGAAAGAACAACAAACTAACCCGTACAATATGCCTGCCGGTACGGCTGCGCCTCAAACAGACGCTACTGCTCCTGCAGAATCTGCACCTGCTACGGAAACTCCGGCACCAGCTGAAACTCCTGCTCCCACAGCAGAGTAATTCACTTCGGGCTACAGAGATAGATATTTGGGTAAAACCACTCATGAGAGGACAGGCACTGTTCTCTCATGTCTTTTTTATAGGCACGGATTACTATAATAAAACGATGACATTCATTGCTCATCTATCCCATACTTATTCGTTCCCTGATAACCAGAACTCCCTCTACCACTCTTTTTCAAGAAAAAATCACTTCGTTTTGATGGAAACAATAGAGATTTAATTAACTTTGTTGCCCGTTATGAGATTATTAATTACCTTAAAATATAACAATGACAGAACAATTAAAACAAAAGCTGAATGACTCCGCAGTATTGCGTTGGAGCGTTCTGGCACTGGTCGCTTTTACCATGTTATGCGGCTACTTCCTCACAGACGTCATGTCTCCTTTGAAACCAATGCTCGAGAAAGAACTTCTTTGGGATAGTTTAGATTACGGTTTCTTCACAAGTGCTTACGGATGGTTCAATGTTTTCCTGCTGATGCTTATCTTTGGTGGTATCATCTTGGATAAGATGGGGGTTCGTTTCACCGGAATGGGAGCGTGTTCTCTGATGGTGATAGGTTGCGGACTGAAGTATTATGCCATTTCAACCACATTCCCCGAAGGTGCTATGTTATTCGGTTTCAAAACTCAGGTAACTCTTGCCGCATTGGGATATGCCATCTTCGGTGTTGGTGTCGAGATTGCAGGTATCACCGTTTCCAAGATTATCGTGAAGTGGTTTAAAGGCAAGGAAATGGCTTTGGCTATGGGACTTGAGATGGCTACAGCACGTATCGGAACAACATTGGCCATGGTGCTGACCGTTCCTTTGGCAGACTACTTTGGCTACACGGACGAAGCCGGTGCATTCCACACCAATATTCCTGCTCCGATTCTTTTCTGTCTGATTATGCTGTGCGTAGGTACGATTGCTTTCTTCATCTATACATTCTATGATAAGAAACTCGATGCATCTCTGGATGCAGAGGGACTGGAACCGGAAGAACCGTTCCGTATGAAAGATATCATGTATATCGTTACGAACAAGGGATTCTGGTTGATTGCTTTGTTGTGTGTATTGTTCTATTCTGCCGTATTCCCATTTATCAAGTATGCTGCCGATTTGATGGTGCAGAAGTACAATGTAGATCCGAAGCTGGCGGGAACCATCCCCGGATTGCTGCCGATTGGTGCAATTATACTGACGCCATTGTTTGGCTCGTTGTATGACCGCATCGGTAAGGGAGCCACATTGATGGTGATTGGTTCGGTGATGCTGATTTTCGTGCACACAATGTTTGCTCTTCCTATCCTCAATATATGGTGGTTCGCTACTATTATTATGATTATATTGGGATTTGCCTTCTCGCTGGTTCCTTCTGCCATGTGGCCTTCTGTTCCGAAGATTATTCCTGAAAAGCAGTTGGGTACGGCATATGCGTTAATCTTCTGGGTGCAAAACTGGGGATTAATGGGCGTGCCATTGTTGATTGGATGGGTGCTTAATTCTTATTGCAAGGGTCCGATAGTAGACGGTGCGCAGACGTATGATTATACGTTGCCGATGACTATTTTTGCAGCTTTTGGTGTGTTGGCACTGATTGTTTCTTTGATGTTGAAGGCAGAGAATAAGAAAAAAGGATATGGCTTGGAAGAAGCTAATATCAAGAAATAATAAAATGGTTGCAATAGCAGCAGCAATTTAAAGCATATAGTATGGCAGCGAAAGAGAAAATAAACCTGTTGGAGGTCGTTCCCTATCGCAGCGAACATATTACAGCTGAACAGGAAGGGGAGACGGTTGTGCTCTCCTTTCCTCGTTTTAAGTATTCGTGGATGCAGCGTTTACTTGTTCCGAAAGGAATGTCGAAAGAACTTCATGTGCATCTGGAAGAACATGGAACGGCTGTATGGGAGCTGATAGACGGAAAACGTACGGTGGGGGAGATTATAGAAAAACTCGCAGACCACTTTCAGAATGAAGCGGGCTACGAGTCGCGTGTATCTACATATCTTTCTCAGATGCAGAAAGACGGATTTGTAAAGTTCACCATAGCAGAGAGAGGGGATTGAAGATTAAAGCATCTCTCTTAATTATCGTAGAAGGGGAAACCTGACGGATAGACCTATCTTATAAAGATAGCCCATAAGATAACCGCGCCTGCTACCAGCGCCCCCATGATAATGAGCGTTCCCCAAACGAAATAGTTATTATCTTTCTCCTTTTTCTTTTTAGAATCTTGGATGATGATATCCATCTCTTCCGGTGTGGTATCGGGCAATGAGTAGTGCTCATTGGTGCGATTCAAGTGCTTAATCTTCTCGCTACTTCGCTCCCGACGCAGGCGGGATGCTTCTCTTCCTTCACTAAGCCGACGTATCATGTCGAGCATATGTCCTTCTCCGCCCATATCTGTTATTTATTAATTTATTTGCCTTCTTCTCTATCCACCTTAAGCAATCCGCCGGTATTCGGGTCAAAGTATACCTTGATCGTTGAGTTCTTGTTGAACAGTACCGGAGCCAGATATTCGATGATACCGAACTGAGTGATAGGAAGTTCACCTTCGTAAAGTTTCTTTTTCCCATCGGTCAGTGTAACCATTGCTTGTCCGGGTACGTTGTAGGCAATTCCTTCCATCTCCTTCTTCTTCTTTCCATTACCCTCTTCCTGTGGAATCTTAACCGATTTCAAGTCTTTCAGGCTGATGTAGAAAGGTGAACCCGCCAAATCATTATTGGCAACTACGCCCAATTTCTTAGAAAAGCGGAAAGCAACTTCATTGCTAAGTTCCTTGTCCGGAGTCAGGCGGATGGTAAATGTCTTTTCCTCTTTGTCACGAATGCCGGAGAACATTTGCGTCATGGCTTCTTCCTGCACGTTCAGGTTGTCGAGCATGATTTTGAGCTGTGCGCCATCCGAAGGGGTATTATCCGCTTGTCCACGCAATAGAGCGTTTTTACTTTCGCGGATGTTATATATTTCTTTAGCAACCAGTTCGGCCATTTTGGCGGTAGAGCTAGCCATTAAGATTTCTTCGGTCAGGAAATCACGTGGATTCGCTTTCCGTTGTTTGGCGGGGCTGTTGATTGTAGCCTTCTGTGCCACGTTGTTTGAATAGGGTGCATTGATTGATTTCACAATGCCGTCCTCCGTTAGTTCCATGAGAGGAGCCACCGATTTATCTTTCAGTTTTACAAAATAAGTAGCCTCGCTGTTGGGCACACCTACCGATTTTACTTTCACGCTGTTCAGTTCCCAGTAGACTTCCGGTTCGGCAGAAACGTTTGTCAGTCGCAGGTAGCGGTCGGCATATTTACTAAATTCTCCCGGAGTGTAGTTCACTTTGTTAGCTTTTATTTCAAGCTCTATTTGTGTTTTGGGGAGGCTATATACCACTCCGTAGTCTTTTCCGTGGGTAACACCTGTCAGAACTTCCGTCTGTGCATAGGCAGAAGTTGCCATCAGTAGTCCGGTTGCTATAATCAACATTTTCATATTCGGTCCTTTTTAACTGGTTTAAAGAAACAAAGTTAATCAAGTTATTGAAAAAACTGTAAGTTCTTAACTTTTATTCGCTTACAAGTCGCCAGGCGGTGGGCAGGCAGGTGACGATGTCGCTGGCAATAAGCCCAATCATCCCTTGCTTCTTCTGGGCAATATCTCCTGCGAATCCGTGAATGTAAGTTGCGATTTTAGCAGCATCTTCGGAAGAGTATCCTTGTGTGAGCAGTGCCAATACTACTCCGGTTAGTACGTCTCCACTACCTCCGGTAGCCATTCCCGGGTTTCCCGTGGGGTTGAAGTAGCATTTTCCTTCCGGTGTGATGATGACGGAGTAAGCTCCTTTCAAGATGATGTGCACCTTGGCGGCACGTGCCAGTTCGCAGGCTTTGGTCAGTCGTTCGTATGAGTCTTGGCATTTTCCCGTCAGGCGTTCCAACTCCTTCGGATGTGGGGTGAGGATGGAACCTTTCGGCAGGTGCGTCAGCGTGTGCCGATGGTTGGCGAGGATATTGAGTGCGTCGGCGTCCACTACTACGGGAGCCTGGCAATGTTCGAGTTGTTCGATTAATGCCGCTTCTGTTTCTTCATTCTTGCCAAGTCCGGGGCCGATGCCAACAGCTTGATAATCGTCCGTATCGGTGGGGACGGCAAAGTAATTCTCGCTGGCATCCGTCTCCACCATTGCTTCGGGGACGGAAGTTTGCAGAATGTCGTTGTTGCATATCGGAGCGTGTACGGTAAGCAACCCCACTCCCGAACGGATGCAGGCGCGGGCGGACAGCACCGATGCCCCAGCCATTCCTTTAGAACCGGCAATGAGGAGCGCATGACCGAAATTTCCTTTATGGGCAAACTGTTGGCGCGGCTTGATGAGCGAGCGGATATCTTCCAACTCCATCATCTCATAGTCTGTTTCCGTTTCTTCAATTCCTTCTTCGCTCAACTGAATATCCAGCAGTTCCCATTCGCCAACAAATTCCGTGTTTTCGGCAAAAAGGAAAGCCAGTTTGGGCAGTTGCAAGCTGAAGGTGACGTCTGCGCGGATGATGTTGCTTTTGACGTTGAAGGTATTTTCTTCTCCCATCAGTCCGGAAGGGATGTCGATGGAGACTATCATTGCGGCCGAAGAATTGATGTATTTCACCACGGCTGCGAAACCTCCGCTCAGCGGTTTGTTGAGTCCTGAGCCGAACAGTCCGTCGATGACGAGATGATCCGGTGTCAGTTCGGGCGGAACGAATTGCGTGCTGATTTCGTGGAAGGTAATTTCTTCCATCATTTCCACCAGTTCCTTGTTGGTCTGGCAGTCGGGAGAGAGTTCGCCTTTCGGGTTGAAGAGATATACCTCAATCTTATAACCTTTTTCAGCCATCATGCGAGATACGGCGAGGGCGTCTCCTCCGTTGTTTCCCGGTCCGGCAAATACGGTGACGGGAGTTTCCGTGCCCCATCTTTCGGTAATGGCTTTTGTTAGAGCTGTTGCTGCACGTTCCATCAGGTCTATTGATGCAATCGGTTCATGCTCAATGGTATAAGCGTCCAGTTTCTTGATACTGCTGCTTGGGAATATTTTCATTGCTATGTTCTTTTAAGTTTTCGATGCACAAATGTACATGATTCTTCTGAGTTTTCCCGTCTGTTGCGGGAAGAAAACTTGTTAATCATTCATGGATAACTTGCCGAATCAACTGTTGATTATATAATCGTTAGTTTCATTTATCTTATAAGTCTCTTTCCATATCTATGTTTTCTGAGTCAATGATGCTAGCTATTTCGATAAGTATAAAATGAATGATTACATCTTGATGCGATATTCGTCTTTATCATAAAAACAACAAAAAGGTTTAGTTATAACATGGAACAGGAAAAAGAAACAGCATTGAGTTCTCCATTTTGAATAAATTCAGCCATTATGAAAACCATATACTTATTAATTAGTCTTTCTATTTATTGTTTACACGTACTTGCTCAAACGGATTCGGAGGTTAAATATAAATCTACGAGTAATAATACATATTATATCCACTATTATTCAGGATTTGTATCCATTACTAATAAAGAATATCCGCCGAATGTGAAGGAAAATCCTTTAAGCTGGCAAAATTGGTATCGCTTTGATTGGAGGGAAGTAAAGAACCTATCCAAATATATAGAACCTTACGTTGGTCCTTGTTTAAAAAACATTCAATTAACAGAAGATGATTTTCTTAAAACCACAATATGGATTGATTTGCAAGGGAATCTGATAGATTGCGAATTTAATTATCCGTCTAAAATAAATATCCCACTTACGGTGATTGAACAAATCGAAACATCCCTAAAGGCTAATGGAAAGGTTAAGGTAACTCCAATTGGTACTCCCAGAAAGGATATGTACTATGTGCAATCTTGTGTATTTGTTGATTTAGAGAAACTCCAGAACTATCTCTATCATCCTGTCGCCCCCTCATGGAATGGTGATATTGCCATTCAACTGGACAAAGTCTTTCCAACTGCTACTTATTATGAAGATAATTTTTCCTCGAGGAGCCACGTGTCCTTCTGTCCTGGTATGTTCAATTACACTGATGATTCAAATGCATCCCAAGGCAATATTTATATCTCAGGTATCGGTGAAGCGGCATTTACGCTATCTTTTGTTAATGTAACCGACCAAGACATTATCTTAGATTTGAATCAAATAACTGTTCGATTGGATGAACTGGGGTACACCTATCGACCTCGAATATCTTCTATAAGCATAAATGGAGGGCCCCGATTAGATATTTATTCACAAACAGCGGTAGTTGGGCATGATGGAGGAAACGTTTCAATAACATTCTATTTTAATGATATACTGAGTATATCCGGCAATGATTATAATACGTATCCGACGGATTATAAACTTAGCCTCTATTATGGCAGTCAGAATATGTTTGAGCATATCATAGATGAAAGATATGACTATGATGCCTGTGATGACACAAGTATTACTTGGTACAAAGAAGGCTACATCATATTCCGGTATATGTACAACAAAGACAAGATAGGAAGATTCTATAATAAAACCACCGATACTTATTTCTACTAAATCAATGGTAAACCTATTCAAAACGCTTTATATCGTATGAAAGGTGATTGTTTGTACTGGAATAATCGCAACGAAAAGCAGAAATCTCACGGACTTGATACGTACTTGTTACACCAAGAAATGAAAGAGATTTTGTCGGTCCATTAATTGTTTTACTACCTTTTAAGCTTTCTATGTACCAATGTACATGATTCTTCTGAGTTTTCCCGTCTGTTGCGGGAAGAAAAACTCTTATTTGCGGCAGGTCGAACTTTTGAGTTTAAAAGATGTTATTTTATGATGTGGCAGAAAAACTGTGTTCAATGAAGAGATGAATGAGTATCAAGCACTGGATAAGTTCTGTTGAATGGGAAGTAAACTTCCTTTCTCGCGGATAGAAAGTTGTTTTAATAAGGAATTAAACTATAACCGCAACTTCCGTTTATCAAACCGAAGCTTTCGGTTATATAATCAGAACTTTCAGTTATATAACCGAAAGTTTCGGTTATAGATTGGAAGAGGGGGAGAGGAACTTTTCATTAGTAAGAAAGAAAGTTTATATCTGGTAGAAAGTAACTATTCGTGCCTTGAACTGTGAATTAGAATATAGTGAATCGGGAAATGTGACCGTGATGTGTGTCATGAAAGCCTTGATTATTTGCTTTTTTGAGAATAAATATTATCTTTGTGGGAGAGTAATGTGTACAACATTCATTCCTGTGCTCACAATGATTAGATTATTGATATAAAGTTGTTTAATCTTTTAAAGTTTGCATGATGGAAAAGACGAAAATAGGCTTAAATGCCGGAAAAGTATGGCGTATCTTAAATGAAAAAGGTGAAATGTCAATGTTCGAAATGTGCCGTGAATTGGGGTTGACGTTCGAAGATTTGGCGTTGGCTATCGGTTGGTTGGCAAGAGAGGATAAAATCTTTCTTAGACAAAAAGAAGGAATGCTCTTTGCCAGTATCGAGAATCTAGAATTTTCTTTTGGCTGATGGCGGTCGATTAACATTTAAGGGAGATATCCACTTGATTGTTTAGCACAAATGAAACTTGATGAAGTGGGTAAATAGGGTTACTTGTGTTTGCTCTCTAAATTGCAGATGAAATCTACTTCGAGGTTGGAACGCTGCTGCTTTCCGCCATAGTCTTTGGTTACAACCGGAACAACCCCTACATCTACATTGAATCCGCCTACCCTCAATTCGTAGTAGAACATATTCTCCATCAGATGACTTTTCTCGGACTGCCTGAATTTGATATGTGCATTGCGTACCCCCAAATCCATAAAATAATACTTGTAAAGAGAATTGTGTATGTGACCTACAAGCCTAATCGAAAAAAGTGTCATTAGGTGACACAATTTTCGATTAGAACAATCTTTGCAAAAGCGATTTTTGCCTAATCCATGTTTAATGACTATTCTCTCACATTTCATAGCAGATCTGCCCTTCTCTTTACGTCGGTGAGTGTAGGACGAGGTGCATAATCGCTAAGTCGCTGTTCATTCAGATAACTATTAATGGTGATATGTGGGCGCTTGTTGATGAAATTATACTTCCTATAAAAGTAGTATAATTCGAAATCTCTCATAGGAAATAGAACTGGTTACCTTCTTTGATTTGTTGTAGCCGGACGAACTATATAACCTTATTCCCAGCCTTACTTAGATACTTCATTATACATTGTCATCATTAAACAAAATCTTTCCCAAGATTCCTCTGAGCGTATTGGAAGACCTACCCAAATGACTTGATTATTACTTCCTAATACAAATGTTTGAAATATAGCATCTTTAGGAATGCAATTTGCTAATTTAAATCTCTTATTTACATCAAAGAATATGGGGTAATTTATATGTGCAATTTCCCTTATGTCCAGAACGTCATTTACTTCTGAATGGTTGCAAATAATAACGATTTCAGTATTCATCTGCTCCAACTCTTTATAATACTTATTCCATTTACGTATTTCATTAAATGTACATGATGTACAATATAATGAATCAATATAAAGAATTATTTTATTTTTTTTATTCCATAATATTGGTTTCAAAGAGTTTCTGGAATCTGAGAATAATGGAGCAAACTTAATACTCCTATTCATAAATGAATTAGCTTGTTCTGTTAATTCTAACCTTCTCTCCGGCTTAGTACTCACATTACATGAATATAGGATATTTATCATTAATAAAATGACAAATATATACAGTCTACTGAATTTTAGAAATATCATAAGAATAAAGATTATCTTCTAAATCTGTGGCATAAAGAATATGGTTAGAGATGTCTACAGCCATATCTTTTATTAATTCATTTACTTGGATTTTATAAACTGGTTCACCGTTCCATGTAAATACATGAATAATACGTCCACCATAAGGTGGAGGAGTATCTTTCATAGCTACATCTATATATAGTGCAAAAATATATTGATCGCTAACTGCCATTGTTCCATAATACCTACGACTTTTATAGATGTCTTTCTCAATATCAGAGAATGTGAGACTTTCTTTCATACGATAGTTCTTTTGTTCTCCTGTTTTGATATCTACAATAGAAATCTGTCCAAGCATTTTCATAGCTATCGCAAGTTTTGTGTTATCCGGCTTTATTCTGTAAACTGCGTTATAAAATTCAAAAGGCTCAAAAATGACTCTCCTATCTTGACAAATAACAGGACGTTTATACAAATGATATTCTTTTATTCTATTATCAAAGGTTTCTTTGAAAAGAAATAGATCTCTCGGAGTATATTTCTGACCTTCAGAATATGAATCTTCACATTGATTTATACCTAATATTTCTCTTCCATCTAAAAAGAATACACTAAGAAGAGGGTATTGAAAATGTTTAGACCATTCAAAAGGTATAACAGAATCAGTAACAGTCTTCTGCTGAGCAATGGATTGAGTCAAATTAATGAGGTGAATATTCTGCTTATTATAATCTCTCACCCATATCTTACTTTCTCCGTTTTCTCTTAACAATTGAACTGATTCATCACAAGAGAAGAAGCCATCCGGTCCTTCACCTTTGGGGCAAAAGGACGCAATATGCTTCCCGCTTTTGATATTAAATGCATAAAAGTAATAATCAGGGCATTTGAAATTATTAAAGATAAGGAATGAATCACATACAAATGGGCGACCTTCATAAATATCATCCAGTTCAACTTTTGTACTATTAAGCCTTACCTCTTGGTCGAACTTTTCAATTGTTATAATATCCCCTTTAAAATAGGAATCTCCTTTCTCTTCACAACTTTGCAGTAAAGTACTTACTGTTATAATTGTGCCAATTATTAAAATCAAGAATAAAATCTTGCATTTCATATTCATAATTATAACATACAACTATAGCTATCTTCAAATGGATTTATTGCACCTTTGCTGAGAGATCCCGGACATTTATACATTCTGTTTGTAGTTGTATTAGAATTACACTTATAATGGAAAGCATCATCTGAAGACGGTTCAAGGTTCTTGCCACATCTCATTGTACTTACTCCTCCATCTCCTCCTTCTCCTCCTTCTCCTCCATCTGATTCATATTCAGCTAATGCCTGAATATTATTGAATGCTAAATTCATTATAGCTGTTCTATTAGATTTACAACTTTTAATAGTTACAAAAGTTGATGCAATACATGTTGTGCATACAATAAGTGTGTAGATAATCTTTGCTTTCATATTTATATTTTTTTGCTAAATAAGAAATAAAGTAGCACATTGACAACTATATAATTGAAAACTTAGATAAATTTAACACTGTTACTTTGCGGAAAGAATTAAAAACATGTTCAATATTATTTTAACAACATCTCTTACTGCCTTTGATCTTCTTAAAGTTGTACTTTTATTGCGTTATTCAAGGAGTTGTTTTATATACTTCTTTTTGCTTAGTTACACTTTTATGAGGGAATATCAAGGGTAAACTAACACTTTTATGAGGGAATATTCGCTAATTATCTACACTTTTATGAGGGAATGTTATCAAGAATTGTACCTGCTCAATAAAGTAGACACTAAAAAATTAAGAGTATCGCATCCAAACCAATGAAGGTTTTAGATAGTGAAATGCCTTCGTTTTAGTTATTTTTTGCTACCTTTGCACCCCATAAACCATAAAAACACATAAATCTATGAGTGCATTGACAGGGCATCCGAAGGGCCTTTATTTAATTTTCGCAACAAGCACAGCAGAGCGTTTCAGCTACTACGGAATGCGTGCTATCTTCATTCTTTTCCTGACGCAAGCATTATTGTTTGACAAAGAAGCTGCCGCATCCATCTACGGTAGCTACACCGGATTAGTTTACCTCACTCCATTGATTGGCGGATACATTGCCGATAAATACTGGGGCATCCGCCGTTCCGTATTCTGGGGAGCGATGATGATGGCAGTAGGACAATTCCTGATGTTTGCAAGTGCATCGTTACTAAGTAACACAGAACTAGCCCATTGGCTGATGTACAGCGGACTCACCTTCTTGATTCTTGGCAACGGTTGCTTCAAGCCAACTGTCACCTCTATGGTAGGCCAACTCTACGAACCGGGAGATAAACGACTCGACGCTGCTTACACCATCTTTTACATGGGAGTAAACGTAGGTTCTTTCGCAGCTCCCCTGATATGCGGATATCTGGGCGATACAGGCAATCCGAATGATTTTAAATGGGGATTCCTTGCAGCCGGTATCATGACGCTGTTCACCGTAGTCCTCTTCGAAACCCAAAAGAATAAATATCTTTACTCACCAACCGGAGAACCAATCGGTATCCTCCCCGACGCAAAGAGAGAAAAGAAAGAAGATAAAGCTGAACATATTTCCCATCCGTCGATGGACAAAAGGACCAAGATACGCAACCTTATTATTATAGTAGCACTTGCCGCCGTCCTGATAGCCTTTTTCAGTTATGCCTTCGAAGGCGACTGGGTAAGCATCGGCATCTTTACCGCCTGCATCGTCTTCCCCGTGCTCATTCTGCTGGATGGCTCGCTCACTAAGATAGAACGCAGCCGCATCTTCGTCATCTACATCATAGCCTTCTTCGTTATTTTCTTCTGGGCGGCCTACGAACAGGCAGGTGCTTCCTTAACCCTTTTCGCTGCCGAGCAAACAAACCGAGACATCTTCGGCTGGGAAATGCCCGCTTCTTGGTTCCAGTCATTCAATCCGCTATTCGTTGTGGTACTTGCCTACATCATGCCGGGCGTATGGAGCTTCCTCAGCAAGCACAGAATGGAACCTGCATCTCCTACGAAACAAGCCATCGGCCTGTTGCTCCTTTCTCTGGGCTACCTTTTCATCTGCTTCGGAGTAAAAGATGCCATCCCCGGAGTGAAAGTAAGCATGATTTGGCTGACGGGACTTTACTTCATCCACACAATGGGCGAAATCGCCTTGTCGCCCATCGGACTCTCGATGGTCAACAAGCTGACTCCCCTTCGTTTCGCCTCGTTGATGATGGGTATCTGGTACCTCTCCAATGCCACTGCCAATAAGTTTGCAGGTATGCTGAGCGGCCTTTATCCCGAAGACGGAAAGGTGAAAACAATCCTGGGTTATCAGATTGCAACGATGTACGACTTCTTCATGCTCTTCGTCGTGATGTCGGGCGTCGCCTCCCTCATTCTGTTCCTTCTTTCGAAGAAATTGCAGAAGATGATGCATGGAGTGGAATAAAAATTGTATTTTTGCCACAACTTTCTTAAAACACCGGTTATGAATACCATTCAGATAAAAGATAAGCAATTCACTGTTTCTATCAAAGAACAGGACATTCAGAAAGAAGTGATTCGCGTAGCGAATGAAATAAACCGCGACTTGGCAGGTAAGAACCCGCTTTTCCTTAGTGTGTTGAACGGTTCGTTCATGTTTACCGCCGACTTGCTGAAACACATCACTATCCCTTGCGAAATATCCTTCGTGAAGCTGGCTTCCTATCAGGGAGTGACTTCCACCGGAGTGATAAAAGAAGTAATCGGTCTGAATGAAGACATTGCCGGACGCACGATCGTCATCGTAGAAGATATAGTAGACACAGGGCTGACTATGCAACGACTGCTCGAAACATTGGGAACGCGTAGTCCCGAATCAATCCACATCGCTTCCTTATTGGTGAAACCCGAGAAACTCAAGGTGGACCTGAACATCGAATATGTAGCGATGGCGATTCCCAACGACTTTATCGTGGGATACGGATTGGACTATGACGGATTCGGACGCAACTATCCCGACATTTACACAGTAATAGATTAATGTTAAATAGGTACCAGTTTAAATGGTAAATAGTAAATCGTTAAATAGTAAATAACAAGATGTTGAACATTGTAATTTTTGGTGCTCCGGGTTCTGGAAAAGGAACTCAGAGTGAACGTATTGTAGAAAAGTATGGAATCAATCACATCTCAACAGGAGATGTATTGCGTGCGGAAATCAAGAACGGCACGGAACTGGGTAAAACTGCTAAAGGTTACATCGACCAAGGTCAACTGATTCCTGACGAACTGATGATAGATATCCTTGCAAGCGTATTCGATAGCTTCAAAGATAGCAAAGGTGTAATTTTCGACGGTTTCCCAAGAACAATTGCACAAGCTGAAGCATTAAAGAAAATGCTGGCTGAAAGAGGACAGGAAGTTTCTGTAATGGTAGACTTGGATGTGCCGGAAGAAGAACTGATGGTACGTCTTATCAAACGCGGTAAAGACTCCGGTCGTGCCGACGATAACGAAGAGACTATCAAGAAACGTCTGCACGTATATCATTCACAAACTGCTCCGCTCATCGACTGGTATAAGAAAGAAGAGAAATACCAACACATCAACGGTCTGGGTACTATGGAAGGTATCTTTGCCGAAGTTTGTGAAGCGGTAGATAAGTTTTGATAATCACTAATCACTAACCAACTAATCATTAACAACGTGGCTGAATCGAATTTTGTTGATTACGTAAAGATTTACTGCCGCTCCGGTAAGGGCGGAAGAGGATCTACGCACATGAGGCGCGAGAAATATTGTCCTAACGGAGGTCCCGATGGGGGCGATGGCGGAAGAGGAGGTCACATCATCTTGCGCGGTAATCGTAATTACTGGACGCTGCTTCACCTGAAGTTTGACCGTCATGCAATGGCAGGTCATGGCGAATCGGGGAGTAAGAACCGTAGTTTCGGAAAAGACGGTGCGGATAAAATAATAGAAGTTCCTTGCGGAACGGTGGTTTATAATGCCGAAACGGGTGACTATCTGTGTGATGTTACGGAAGACGGACAGGAAGTAATCTTGTTGAAAGGCGGTCGTGGCGGACAAGGTAACTCGCATTTCAAGACGGCAACCCGTCAGGCTCCGCGCTTTGCGCAGCCGGGAGAGCCGATGCAGGAGATGACCGTTATCATGGAGTTGAAGCTCCTTGCCGATGTCGGTCTGGTGGGATTCCCCAATGCAGGAAAGTCAACGTTGCTTTCTGCCATTTCGGCTGCCAAACCGAAGATTGCCGATTATCCGTTTACTACGCTTGAGCCGAACTTGGGTATCGTTTCCTATCGCGACGGTAAGTCCTTCGTGATGGCAGACATTCCCGGCATCATCGAAGGTGCAAGCCAAGGCAAAGGACTCGGACTTCGTTTTCTGCGCCACATCGAACGCAACTCGTTGCTGCTCTTTATGGTTCCGGCAGATAGCGACGACATTCGCAAGGAATATGAAGTGTTGCTGAATGAGTTGGGTACTTTCAACCCGGAGATGTTGGACAAGCAACGTGTGTTGGCTATCACGAAGAGCGATATGCTCGATCAGGAGCTGATGGACGAGATAGAGCCAACATTGCCCGAGAACATTCCTCATGTATTCATCTCTTCGGTTTCCGGATTGGGAATCTCGGTGTTGAAAGACATTCTGTGGGAAGAGTTGAACAAGGAAAGTAACAAGATAGAAGACATCGTGCATCGTCCGAAGGACGTGACCCGTCTGCAACAGGAACTCAAAGAGATGGGCGAGGATGAAGACATCGCTTATGAATATGAGGAAGAAGTGGAAGACGACGATGAGGAAGATGTTGATTACGAATACGAAGAAGAGGACTGGGAGGAAAAATGATTTCACTCACAAAAGATAAAAGAATGTTGGGGTATGAGTCGCTAGGCTCATATTCCAACATTTCTCATTTTGTAACCACGCGGCGGGGAGGATGCGGCGAGGGCGCTTATGCATCATTCAATTGCACGCATTATAGTGGAGATAGTACAGAAGCTGTCCGTCAGAACCAAAGATTGTTGGTGGAAGGAATGCTGCAGCAACCTAAAGAACTGGTGATTCCTGTGCAGACGCATAGCACCCATTGTTTGCTGATAGATGATATTTATTTATCTTCCACCCCTGAGTTGAGGCGGGAAATGCTGAACGGGATAGATGCGATGATTACTCGTGTACCGGGATATTGCCTTTGCATTTCGACAGCGGATTGTGTGCCTGTGCTGGTGTATGACAAGAAGCACAATGCAGTTGGCGCCATTCATGCAGGATGGCGGGGAACGGTGGAGTATATTGTGCGCGATACGCTGTTGCATATGAGAGAGGAGTTCGGGACGATGGACGAGGATGTGATAACTTGCATCGGTCCCAGCATATCGTTGGCTTCTTTTGAAGTAGGCGAGGAGGTGTACGAAACATTTCTGGCAAATGGTTTCGATATGTCGCGTATCTCTATCCGGAAGGAAGATACGGGTAAATATCATATTGACTTGTGGGAAGCAAACCGGATGCAATTGCTGGACGCAGGTGTACCCCCGGAGCAGATAGAGATGGCGGGCGTCTGTACCTATATTCATCATGATGAGTTCTTTTCGGCAAGACGTTTAGGGATTAAGTCCGGGCGGATATTGTCGGGGATAATGATTAATGAATAGAACGAAAGAACGGCGTACTGCCTGAATGGAGTATCTTTGAACAAAGTACCATTGAATAAGTTATGTTTGAACTAAAAGTATCTGAAGAATTAAAGACCGCTTGCCCAGTTTTTGCCGGAGCAGCCGTCTATGCAGCAGTGAAGAATACCGCTTACTGCGAAGGACTTTGGGAAGAAATCAATGCCTTCACCAAGCAGTTGACTACTACCACTCAGATGGAAGACATCAAGCGGCAGCCTGTGATTGCCGCTACCCGCGAGGCTTACAAACGTTGCGGCAAAGATCCGGGACGTTATCGTCCGTCGGCCGAAGCCCTGCGCCGTCGGTTGATGCGAGGAATTGCTTTATATCAGATTGATACGTTGGTAGACCTCATTAACTTGGTTTCACTCCGCACGGGGCACTCTATCGGTGGGTTCGATGCGGACAAAATAGAGGGAACACACCTTGAACTAGGCGTCGGCAAAGCCGGCGAACCGTTTGAAGGTATCGGTCGTGGAGTGTTGAATATCGAAGGATTGCCGGTTTACAGAGATGCCGTGGGAGGTATAGGTACACCGACCAGCGACCATGAGCGGACGAAGATGGATATAGGCACTACCCATATCCTAGCAATAATCAATGGCTATAACGGTAAAGAAGGATTGAAGGAAGCTACCGAAATGGTTCAGTCATTGTTGAGAGATTATGCCGCGTCGGATGGTGGGGAGGTAGTCTATTTCGAGTGATTTAATAGTGTGCATTCATTTTTTAGACGCGGATAACGCGGATGACACGGATCTAATAAATATCATTAAGTTATATTCTACAAAGAGATAAAAAATCCGCATCATCCGCGTTATCCGCGTCTAAAAATGAATCACTGTTCAGTCCGATGAATATTCATTGAACAAGCGTAAAACCTTTTGAAAAGCTACGGTCTACTTCATGATATGCTTACCATAGTCCCAGCCTTTCAACTCATACAACTCCGCATCCTTCCGAACCCGCTCCTTAAAGCTTTCATAGTCCCTTTTCTCCTGCGGCGTCCATCCAGCTTCGGCAACAGCGGCAAGGCGTGGCAATATCAGATATTCGAGAACAGAAGGCTCTAAGACCCATTCGCTCCAGAAGTTGGCTTGCACTCCCATATAATAAGGTTGAAGCTCGGCATCCACTCCATTGAGCGGTTGATAATTGTAAACAGCTTCCACAGTCTCCGTTCCTTGTCCCTGTGTCTTCGGCTCGGTGGGAAGATTCGATTGCTTTCTGTTAATATAATAAGGTATTTGCGGGCTTAGGATAGTATTCATTCCCAGCTTTGCAGCCTGTTTGGCAGCTTTGTTCGCACCTATCCAAGCCATGACGGTGATGTCATTGCCCATAAGTTCCGTATTTCCATGAAGTACTTCATTCCAGAAAATCAGTTGCCGTTGCTGATTGGCGGGTTTTGCGGCGATATGATCTTTCAGTTGTTTATAGAAGTGTAGCTGCAAATCCCTGAATTTGGTAGAACCAATCTCGTTGAGCAACGCTTTGCATTCTTCATTCTTTTCCCATTTCTGAGTAGGGCATTCGTCTCCGCCCAGATGAAGGTATCCGAAGGGGAATAACTCAATCAATTCATCAACAACATCTTTGGCAAACTGCACCGCTTTAGGATTAGCCACATTAATCACATCGGCCGAAACCCCTTGACGCAGCCACACACCATGTTCGTTTTGCGGGTCGCAAGCCAGAAACTCCGGGTAAGCAGCGATGGCAGCCTGCGAGTGTCCCGGAATGTCAATCTCAGGAACAATCTCAATGAACTTCTTTTTGGCGTATTCCACTACTTCTTTAATATCCTTCTGCGTGTAGAATCCTCCGTAGCGTTCGCCATCCGTCTTCACGTCGCCGTAAGCCAGCACTTTGCTGTCTCTCCATGCGCCAACTTCCGTCAGCTTGGGATACTTCTTTATTTCAATTCTCCAACCCTGGTCCTCGGTCAGATGCCAGTGGAAACGGTTCATCTTGTAAGTAGCCATTATGTCGAGTACACGTTTCACTTCCTCTTTGCCGAAGAAGTGCCTACCTTCGTCCAGCATAAAACCTCTCCATTGGAAACGCGGAGCGTCCTCAATTTCCACGGTGGGGATGCTCCATGCTTTCTGTTCGGTCATGGCAACACCTGCCATTACGTTGCGGGGCATCAATTGTTTAAGAGTTTGCAAAGCATAGAAGAAACCCACGGGGCGTGCCGCTTCAATGCGGATTTGCTCTTTCGAAACGTTGAGTTTATAGGCATCTGCCGCAAGTTCTTTATTCAGGGCTAGTAAGATGGTTGCCTTCGCTTCATTGCGGGTAGATGAAATCTTGATGCCCGTAGCCTTCCGAAAATCATCTTTGAAGGAATCAAAAACGATATTGATGCTGTCTCCCTGATAAGGAGCAACCTTTGCTTTCACTTGCTTTCCAAATTCAAAGCTTTCGTTTGTCACGTTCAGGTGAGAGGGTTGTGGCACTAATGCGACTTCTTGCGCTGATAACATTCCGCTTCCGCAGGCTATCCATAGTAGAGTTAAGATGTACTTTAGTTTCATATTCAGATTAACTTAAAGGGGATTTTTGAGCTGCGAAGATAGAAAAGAATTATTAAAATATAAGGCTTATGCTCCTTTTTTCTGCGAAATATTGCGTTATATGCACTCTTTAACTTGCTTGGTTTGATAAATTTGTATTTCTTTGCGCAATAATATAAGTTATGTATCCCCCATTATTACAACTACTAATGAGAAACAACAAGATTTATTTATTGGGAGTCTCTCTCCTGTCTACCGTAACCGTGTTTGCGCAGAATGTTAGTCTGCAACCTCAACCCCAGGAACTTATCGTTCAGGATCAAACCATCGACCTTCCCGCCATCTACCAGTTGGAAGGCGAGACGGAAGCCAATCCCCATGCCGTCGAACTCTTGAAAGAAATGTTTGTCGGCAAGCAAAGCACCCGGCAAGGGCTTCGCATCATTATCGGAGAGAAGGGAGACAAGAGCGTGCGTAAGTATAGCCGCCTGATACCTAAGCAGGAAGAAGGCTACTACCTGTCGGTGAACGAGAAAGAAATCGTGCTCGCAGGAAACGACGAGCGAGGTACTTACTATGCCATGCAGACACTTTTGCAACTGCTGAAAAACAGGAAACTGCCCGTTGTGACGATTAAAGATTATCCTTCCGTGCGCTATCGTGGCGTGGTAGAAGGATTCTACGGAACCCCTTGGAGCCATCAGGCACGCCTCAGCCAACTAAAGTTTTATGGCAAGAACAAGATGAATACCTATATATACGGTCCGAAAGACGACCCGTACCACAGCTCCCCCAACTGGCGTCTGCCTTATCCTGACAAGGAAGCGGCACAACTGCGCGAGCTGGTGACCGTAGCCAACGAGAACGAAGTAGATTTCGTGTGGGCCATCCATCCGGGACAAGACATCAAGTGGAACCAGGAAGACCGCGACAACCTGCTCTTCAAGTTCGAGAAGATGTATCAACTCGGTGTCCGTTCGTTTGCCGTATTCTTCGATGATATATCCGGCGAAGGAACCAATCCACAGAAGCAAGCCGAGTTGCTGAACTACATTGACGAGAAATTCGTGCAGACGAAACCGGACGTTACGCCACTTGTGATGTGCCCCACGGAGTACAACAAGAGTTGGTCCAACCCTAAAGGCAACTACCTCACTACGTTGGGCGAAAAGCTAAACCCATCCATCCAGATTATGTGGACGGGCGACCGCGTGATTTCGAATATTACCCGTGACGGCATTGAATGGATTAACGAACGCATCAAACGTCCGGCTTACATCTGGTGGAACTTCCCCGTATCCGATTACGTACGCGACCACTTGCTGCTCGGACCTGTGTATGGCAACGATACAACCATTGCAAAACAGATGTCCGGCTTCGTCACCAACCCGATGGAACACGCCGAAGCATCCAAAATTGCTATCTTCAGCGTGGCAAGCTATGCTTGGAATCCTACAAAGTACGACACTTGGCAAGCATGGAAAGATGCCATCCGCACCATACTGCCCGGTGCAGCCGAAGAACTTGAATGCTTCGCCATCCACAACTCCGACTTGGGAGTCAACGGACATGGATACCGTCGCGAAGAATCTCAGAATATCCAGCCTGTTGCCAACCGCTTTCTCAAAGTCTATGCCGAGAATGGCAACTATGACCAGGAAGATTATGAAGCCCTCATGAATACCTTTGAACGGATGGCGGAATCGGCTGATATCCTGTTGACCAACACCGAAAATAAACCGTTGATTGAAGAAATCACTCCCTGGCTCTATCAGTTTAAATTGCTGGCGGAAACCGGAGAAGAGGTGTTGAAGATGGCAGAAAGTCAGGAACGCGACTCAAGCGCCGATTTCATGCGTAAGTACAACCACGTGAAGGCATTGCAACAACGGATGTTCTCTACTGACCAGACATACAACCAAAATCCTTATCAACCGGGAGTGAAGGTAGCCAGTCGGGTACTTAAACCACTGGTGGACCGTACATTTGCTACTGCCGTCGAGCGATTTAACAAGAAGAACGGAACCCGGTTGGATGCAAAAACGGACTATATGCCGCATAAGCTCAACAGCAACATCGAGCAGATAAAGAACCTGCCGCTGCAACTCAAGGCAAACCGTATCCTTATCTCTCCGATGAACGAAGTAGTGAAATGGCCTGCAGGAAACTACATCGAATTGGAACTGGATGCTACTTATCCGGCAGAAAGCATCGACATTAATTTCGGAAAGAAAGAACCATGTACTTGGGGACGCTTTGAGATTTCTACTGACGGTAAAGAATGGAAAGCGATAGAGTTGCAGCAAAAGGATGCCCGACTGACGGCACGATTGCAAAAAGCTCCCATTAAGTTTATCCGCTTTGTGAATACAAGCAATGACGAGCAACAGGTATATCTGCGCCAGTTTGTACTGACTATTGACAAGAAGTAAGCGACCCCATAAAGTCGTCCTATAAGACCTGAATTAGTTTCATTGCTTGAAACCAGAGTTCCAAAGGTTTGAAACTGTAGTTCCCATTGCTTGAAACTGTAGTTCCAGAGCCTTTGGAACTTTAGTTTCAAGCCGCTGGAACCAGAGTTTCAAGCCGGTGAAACTACAGTTTCAAGCCGCTGAAACTAAAGTTCCGCGCCGTGAAACATTTCTTGGAACGGCAGCTCGTTCTTTTTCGCAAGGCAGCTCGTTCTTTTTCGTAAGGCGGCAAACGAAAACCAGCCCGGCATTACCCCTTCTTCGACCTGCGATATTCCCTTGGCGACATCCCCATTATCTTGCTGAACAAGCGGGAAAAGTAATACGTATCTTCTATACCTATCTTATAGCACACCTGATTTATTTTCATATCCGTGGTATCGAGCAGCAGGCAGGCTTGTTGAATCTTCAATAGATTGAAGTACGTCAGCGGGCTATGTCCCGTTTTCTTTTTAAACAGCATGGAGAAGTGTGAAGGCGAATACCCTATCTGGTCGGCTATGTTTTGCAGGCTCAGCCGCTTCTCCATATTTTCTTTCATGTAATGGATTGCCAGTTCGCTTACATTTTCATCCTCTATCGGGGCGTTGCCGGAGGCGGCATTGCGAAACTGCTGTACATACCTCAACGTGCCCAGATAAAACTGGAACATGGAGAAAGCATACCGCAGGTTCTCGTTGCTATATCCGTTCTTTAGCGTATTGAATATTTCTTCAAACAGATTAATCCGCGTGCTGATGCGCGAGTGCTGTTCGGGCTGAATATCCATCGGTCTGCCCGCCTCCTGTGCATAGTGCGGTGCAAGGATTCCTTTAAAGTGTATCCAGTAAATAGTCCATGGGCAAGACTTGTCGGAAGCGTAAGCATGGGGCACTCCCGCGGGAAGAATGAAGTATTGGTTGGCAGACACCGTGTATTCCTGATCGCCGATGCGATACCATCCGGCGCCGTCGATGCAATAGATAAATACATATTGGTTGACGGGTTCTGTTCGTTCGCGGAAGTGGTGCTTTGCCTTCGGATAATACCCGATGTCGGTGATGTGGAGCATGGAGGTCAGCGGGTCGTCCTCCATCTTATCGACAATGATGCGGGGAAGCACTAAAGCCCTTTCTCCGGTAAATCCATCTTTTAACTTTACCATAGTTTCATAGTATATCATTAGACTGTCCTGCGCAAATATATAACAATGTCCGCTATCTATCAAATAAACGGAAGAAAATAAGATTGTCCATCTTTATCGGATGTTATTCTATTTTTTATGCACCGCGCATCCTCTATCTTTGCAACATCAATTAATCAAACTTCTAATGATATGAAAAGCTACAATAAAAGGTTTGTTTACTTCATTTGTTTAGTCTCCGCGCTGGGCGGGCTTCTTTTCGGCTACGACTGGGTGGTGATAGGAGGGGCGAAGCCTTTCTACGAACTTTATTTCGATATAGCCGATTTGCCCGCAATGCAAGGACTGGCGATGAGCATAGCTCTGCTCGGTTGCTTGATAGGCGCCATGGTGGCGGGCATGATGGCAGACCGTTACGGACGCAAACCGCTTTTATTAATCTCGGCATTCATCTTCTTGGCTTCTGCCTATGCCACGGGAGCTTTCTCCGCGTTCAGTTGGTTTCTTGCCGCCCGCTTTCTGGGTGGCATCGGGATTGGGATAGCTTCGGGATTGTCGCCGATGTATATTGCCGAAGTATCTCCGACACCTATTCGCGGCAAGCTCGTTTCGCTGAATCAGTTGACGATAGTACTCGGTATTCTGGGCGCACAAATAGTAAATTGGCTGATTGCCGAACCTATTCCTGCCGATTCTGCTACGGCGGATATTTGTGCCTCGTGGAATGGGCAGATGGGGTGGCGTTGGATGTTTTGGGCGGAAGCCTTTCCGGCGGCGTTATTCTTTTTGCTTGCCTTTTTTATTCCGGAGAGTCCTCGTTGGCTGGCAGTGAACGGACAGAGAAAGAGAGCATGGAGCGTGCTTGGCAAAATAGGGGGCGATGGCTATGCGGAGCAAGAACTCCGGATGGTAGAAGCAACAAGCGCTGCCCAGTCGGAAGGAGGATTGAAGCAGTTGTTTAGCCGTCCGTTCCGCAAGGTGCTCGTGCTGGGCGTTGTGGTGGCGGTGTTCCAGCAATGGTGTGGCACGAATGTGATTTTCAATTATGCACAGGAGATATTCCAGTCGGCAGGCTATTCGCTGGGGGATGTACTCTTCAATATTGTAGTGACCGGTGTGGCGAATGTCATCTTTACCTTTGTGGCAATCTATACAGTGGAGCGTTTAGGGCGCCGAGCCTTGATGCTTTTGGGCGCAGGAGGACTGGCGGGCATCTATCTCGTCCTCGGGACGTGTTACTTTTTCGAGGTGAGCGGCTTCTTCATGGTGGTATTGGTGGTGATGGCAATTGCTTGCTATGCCATGTCGCTGGGACCTATCACGTGGGTATTGCTTGCCGAGATATTCCCCAATCGGATACGCGGGGTGGCTATGGCAACTTGCACGTTCGCTCTGTGGGTAGGAAGTTTCACGCTGACGTATACTTTCCCGTTGCTCAACAGTGCGTTGGGTAGTTACGGCACATTCTGGATTTATTCGGCTATCTGTGTGGCGGGTTTCGTTTTCCTCTTCCGGGCGCTACCCGAAACAAAAGGGAAATCGCTGGAAACACTGGAGAAGGAGTTGGTGAAATAGTGGGCGGTATGCCCGTCAATGCATCTAATAACTAAAAATATATAATCAGCAATGTCATGGTAAAAGCATGGAAAGAACAGGTAGTGATTCCTACCTATGAGGTTGGTACGCCCGAAAAGAATCCTATTTTCCTGGAGAAGCGCGTCTATCAGGGTAGCAGCGGGGCGGTGTATCCTTATCCCGTGATAGAATCTATCTCTGACGAAAAGACGGATAAGGAATACGAAGCAGTCTATATAGAAAACGAGTATATCAAAGTAATGATTCTGCCCGAGTTGGGTGGACGTGTGCAAATGGCTTACGATAAAATCAAGGAGCGGCACTTCATCTACTACAATCACGTGATAAAACCCGCTCTGGTAGGACTGGCAGGTCCGTGGATTTCGGGAGGAATCGAGTTCAATTGGCCTCAACATCATCGCCCCAGCACTTATATGCCCGTAGATACGGCAATAGAAGAGAATGCCGACGGCAGCGTCACGGTGTGGGTGAACGAGATGGAGCGGATGTTTCATCAGAAAGGCATGGCAGGTTTCACGCTCCGTCCGGGGTGTGCGTTCCTCGAAGTGAAAGGCGTGCTCTACAACCGTACCGATGTGCCGCAAACCTTCCTGTGGTGGGCAAACCCTGCCGTAGCCGTGAATGAACATTACCAGAGCGTTTTCCCGCCCGATATCAATGCGGTGTTCGACCATGGCAAGCGTGCCGTTTCCAGTTTCCCTATCGCTACGGGCACTTACTATAAGATGGATTATTCTGCCGGGGTGGATATCTCGAACTATAAGAATATCAAAGTACCCACTTCGTATATGGCGGTGAACTCCCGTTTCAATTTTGAGGGCGGTTATGAGAATGACACTCGTGCAGGTATGCTCCACGTAGCCAATCATCACATTGCGCCGGGCAAGAAACAATGGACATGGGGCAATGGCGACTTCGGTCGTGCCTGGGACCGCAATCTGACGGATGAAGACGGACCGTATATTGAATTGATGGCGGGTGTATACACCGAGAATCAACCGGACTTCTCGTGGCTGCAACCTTACGAAGAAAAGAGCTTCGTGCAATACTTCCTGCCTTATCGCGAACTGGGAGTAGTGAAGAATGCAAGCCGCGATTTACTGATGAATATCGAACCGGAGGGAGACGGCAGTGTTCGATTGAAAGTATTCGCCACTTCCCGACAAACGGTGAATGTTGTGCTAAAGGGCGATGGCGCTAAAATCTACTATAACAAAACGATTACCATTACTCCCGAAGCGCTGCTGGACGAAACCATCCATGTATCCGGCGAGCCATTGAATAACCTCAGCCTTGAAATCACGGCAAACGGCAAAGAACTCCTTTACTGGCACGCCGAGCCGGAAGATATAAAACCCATCCCTGATGCTGCCGAAGCTGCCTTATTGCCGGAAGAGATTAAGACCACCGAACAACTCTATCTGACCGGTCTGCATCTGGAGCAATACAGGCACGCTACGTACAATCCCGTAGACTACTACGAAGAAGCATTGCGCCGCGACCCGATTGATGTGCGCAATAATAACGCACTGGGTCTGTGGTATATCCGCAAAGGTCGGTTCCATCGGGCGGAGCAATACCTGCTGACAGCCGTAAAGGCACTGCAAAAGCGAAACCCCAATCCATACGACGGCGAACCTCTCTATAATCTGGGACTTGCCCTGAAATATCAGGGGCGTTATCAGCAAGCCTACGACCGATTCTATAAATCTTGTTGGAACGGATCTTGGCAGGATGCAGGCTATTTTGCCTGTGCACAGATATCTACTATGCAAGGCCGTTTGGAGGATGCGTTGGAAGAAGTGAACCGTTCGCTCATCCGTAACTGGCACAATCATAAAGCGCGTGCACTGAAAGCAACTCTTCTCCGCCAAATGGATAGAGCAGCGGAAGCCCTGCAATTGATAGAAGATTCATTGGCAATTGATAAGTTCAACTTTGGCTGCCGCTACGAGAAGTATCTGCTGACGGGAGATGTCGAAGACTTGAATACCTTGCGGGTAATGATGCGCGCTGAAGCCCACAACTACGATGAGATAGCCCTCGACTATTGCGCAGCCGGCTGTTGGCAGGAAGCTGCCGCCTTATGGAATGTAGCCATCAATGAAGGCGCCATTACTCCGATGACGTACTATTACTTGGGATGGAACCTCGTTCAAGGTAATCTTCCCGGTGCGGAACAGGCATTTGCCAGTGCAAAGTCCGCCAGCCCCGACTACTGCTTCCCCAACCGCTTGGAGGCAATACTTGCCTTGCAATGTGCAATGAAGCAGAATCCGAAGGATGCGAAAGCACCCTACTATCTGGGCAACTTATACTACGACAAACGCCAGTATGACCTGGCTATGGAAGCATGGGAAACTTCTGCGAAACTGGATGCTAACTTCCCAACCGTATGGCGCAACCTGGCTTTGGCTTACTTCAATAAGAAAAGTGATAGTGCAAAAGCACTCACCTATATGGAACGTGCTTTCCGGCTCGACACCACCGATGCACGCATTCTCATGGAACTCGACCAACTCTACAAACGTGTGCAGCACCCCCATGCACAGCGCCTTGCATTCTTGCAACAATATCCCGCATTGATAGCTCAACGCGACGACTTGGTATTGGAAGAAATCACCTTGCTGAATCAGACGGGCGACTATGAAAAAGCAAAGACATTGCTCGACGCACACATCTTCCATCCTTGGGAAGGCGGTGAAGGGAAAGTTTCCGCCCAATACCAATTCTCCCGCGTAGAGCTTGCTAAGAAAGCGCTGTCCGCCTGCAATTATAAAGAAGCAATAACTTTATTGAAAGAATGTCTGGAATATCCGCATCATCTGGGTGAAGGCAAACTGCACGGTGCACAGGAGAACGATTTCTACTACTTCATGGGCTGTGCTTACGAAGCATTGGGCGAAAAAGAACTAGCCGCTCAATGTTGGGAACAAGCCACAGTTGGACCTACCGAACCTGCCGCTGCCATGTACTATAACGATGCCAAGCCCGACAAAATCTTCTATCAAGGATTGGCATTGCTTAAACTCGGGCGCACGGATGAGGCTAACGGACGCTTCCATCGGTTGACTTCTTATGGTGAAAAGCATTTGTTTGATAAGATAAAAATGGATTACTTTGCCGTATCCTTGCCCGATTTGTTGATTTGGGAAGATGACTTGACGCTGCGGAATATCATTCACTGCGAATATATGAGGACGTTAGGCTATTGGGGATTGAATAGAAAGGAGAAATCCTTGCAGTTGTTGGAAGAAGTGGAAAGTATGGATATTAACCATCAGGGCATTCAGGCTCTACGTAGCTTATTGAATTAATTGAAACACAGAAGCGTATGAAATCATTCTTATTGTTCTTATTGTTAGGAATCTCCGGTATTTCTTCTGCTCAGAACTTAATGGATTTGAGTGGCAGTTGGGCATTGGCTCTGGATAGCTTGGATGTGGGGGAGAAGGAAAGGTGGTATCAGCAACCTTTCTCCGATAGTATAAGTCTGCCCGGCACGACGGACTTGGCAGGGAAAGGTATTCCCAACCGGCTTGTTCCTAAATTGGAAAAGCCGCAGTTGCTTCGACTTACTCGCGAGAATTCGTATGTGGGGGCAGCTTGGTATAATAGGGAGATTGACGTTCCCAAAAGTATGGCAGGGCAACCGTTGGAACTCTCTTTGGAAAGGGTTATGTGGCAAAGTCGTCTTTGGGTTGACGGAGAAGAAGTGCTTGGAGCACAGGAAAGCTTGATTGCTCCTCACCGCTACTTGATTCAGAAAGGGCTGTCGGCAGGCAAGCACAGAATAACTTTACGCATCGACAACAGGAAGCGGTATGATATCTCTGCCGGTAACTTGGCGCACGCTTATACCAATGATACTCAGATTATGTGGAACGGAGTGCTGGGTAAAATGAATCTGTCCGTTAAGCAAGAAGTCAGTATCCGGGGGGTGAACGTATATCCTGATGTTGCGAACAAGAAGGTGCGGGTGGTTATTGCCGTAGAGAATAGCGGAGATAAACCGAAGAAAGCAAAGATAGCCTTGCAGGTCGATGAGCCTGAAGGGCGGCAGCAATATAAGAAGAAAGCAATCTCGGTTACTTTGAAGGAAGGTGTTCAGAAGTTGGAGTATGATTATTCATTGGATGAAGGTATAAAGAAGTGGGATGAATTTACACCTTATTTATATAGGCTATCCGTCTCTTGCCAATCGGGTAGAAAGAAGACAGCACAGAAAGAAGTCTCTTTCGGTATGCGTGAGATGGACAATAGTCAAGGCATTCTGACGGTGAATGGCAATAGAATCTTCCTGCGCGGAACATTGGAATGCTGCATCTTTCCACTGACCGGAACGCCGCCGATGACGGAGGAAGGCTGGATGAAAGTGTTTTCCACAGCTAAGGAGTGGGGATTGAATCACTTGCGCTTCCATTCGTGGTGTCCTCCCGAAGCGGCATTTAGTGTTGCCGACAAACTGGGCTTTTACTTGCAGGTGGAATTGCCGGTCTGGTCTTACACGATGGGTAAGGATGAGGCGATGACCCGGTTTCTTTATGGAGAATTTGACCGAATCGTCGAAGCATATGGCAATCACCCTTCGTTCTGTATGATGAGTGTGGGCAATGAACTACAACCCGACTTTAAGTTGCTCAATGACATGGTTAAGTACATGAAGTCGCAGGACAACAGGCGTCTGTACACAACAACAAGTTTCACTTTCGAGAAAGGGCATGGGGCGAAGCCCGAACCGGAAGATGATTTCTTCATTACTCAATGGACGGATAAAGGTTGGGTGAGGGGACAAGGCATTTTCGACAGTGAGCCGCCTTGCTTCAATAAGGACTACAGTTCGGCAATGCCGGATATGAATGTGCCGCTTGTCTCTCATGAGATTGGGCAGTATGCTGTATACCCTAATCTGAAAGAAATAGATAAATATACGGGTGTGCTCGACCCGTTGAACTTTAAAGCGATAAAGCAGGATTTGCAGCAGAAAGGACTGTATGCTAAAGCGGAGGATTTCTTGGAAGCATCCGGTAAGTTGGCAGTCCTATTATATAAGGAGGAGATAGAAAGGGCGATGAAGACTAGGCAGTTCAGTGGTTTCCAGTTGTTGGATTTGCATGACTTCCCCGGGCAGGGCACGGCATTGGTCGGTCTGCTAGATGCTTTCTGGGATTCAAAAGGATTGATTGATGCTTCTGCTTTCCGTCAATTCTGTGCACCCGTTGTTCCGCTGGCGCGTTTTGCCAAAGCTACTTATTCGGGCGAGGAGACATTTGCTGCTTCCATCGAAGTTGCCAATTACTCCAATGCGGCTATTAGTGGTAAACGGATAAGTTGGCAATTGACGGACGAGAGAGGGACGAAGGTTGCTGATGGCAGACTGGATGCGGGGAATATCTCAAAAGGAACGATTACACAATGTGGAGATATCCGTGCAGAACTCAAATCAATAAAGAAGGCATCAAAGCTATCCTTCACCGTATCGATTGAGGGAACCGAGTGGAAGAATGCATGGGATATCTGGGTGTATCCTCCCATTGACTCATTGAATGCAGGAGATGTATTACTGACACAGAACGTGGAAGAAGCATTGGCAGCCTTGCAACAAGGAAGAAAGGTGCTGCTCTCTCCGAAAACAAACACCCTAAAAGGCTTGGAAGGAAAGTTCGTTCCTGTATTCTGGAGCCCTGTTCATTTCCCCCGGCAGGCGGGCACGATGGGACTGTTGTGTAATCCTCGTCATGCTGCTTTGCGGCACTTCCCTACGGAAATGCATAGCAATTGGCAATGGTGGAAATTAGTAAAGCAGTCGAAGGTATTGGTAGTGGACTCCATTCCGCCCATCGATCCGATTGTAGAGTCTATAGATAACTTTACGAACAATAGGAGATTGGTGTCTATCTTCGAAACCAAATGCGGGAAGGGTAAACTTATAATGAGTGCCATGGATATTCTCTCCGAAGAAAGTAATCATCCTGAAATGCGACAGATGCTCTATAGTTTGCTTTCGTATATGAACTCAGGTGAATTTGCTCCCCGAACAATACTGAGTGAAGAGAATATCAGGAGCTTGATGCTACCGAATGAGGAGGAGACGAAGAAGACTAAAGCTACTTCTATCTATAACTGATAGTTCACCACAGATTACGCAGATTCACACAGATATAATTAAGTACTAATCAATGAATTTACTCTTAATCTGTGTGAATCTGCGTAATCTGTGGTGAACTATAGAGATTGCTACGGCACGAACTTAATACACACCGGCTTATCCACCTTTATATCTTTATGTATATCAGTCAGCAGCCCCGTATCCGTATTCCTTTCAAACACCTGAATAGCATTACTATCCCTGCAAGCCACCAGCAGATACTTCCCATTGGGAGTAATGATAAAATTCCTCGGATGAGGCCCCGTTAATTGATACCCCACCTTCGCCAACTTTCCATTCTCCGGATGAATGCTAAAGATAGCCAACCCATCCGCCTTCAACCGATTGCTGGCATAAAGAAACTTCCCGTCCGGGCTGACGTGAATGTCCCCACTACCTTTAGCCCCAACCGTATCGGCAGCTATCGTCTGTATTTCCTCTAGGTCACCGTCTTTATATTCAAAGGCAATCACCGTCCCCGAAAGTTCATTAATCAAATAAGCGAACTTCCCATTGGGAGCGAAAGTAAGATGACGCGGTCCCGATCCGGCTTTCACTTCGTGCGAAGGTTGTGTGTCGTCTGTAATAAAGTCTTCTCCCTTTTCCGCATTCGGATTGATGATAAACTTATGTATCTCGTCCGTTCCCAGATTGTCAGCAAACATATATTTACCGTCGGGAGTGATGCAGACACAATGCAGATGCGGCTTTTCCTGACGCTCCTTGTCAGCACCCGAACCTTCAAACTTCAACACTTCGGAAGCAGGAAGCAGCGAACCATCTTCCGCTACCGGAAACACAGATATGCTGCCGCCACTATAATTGGCAGTTATCACATGATTGCCGTAATTGATGATATAACAAGGGTCCTCACCACCTGTCTTTTGACTATTCAGCAGCCGGAACGTACCTTTTTCTTTGTCGAAGGCAAGCGCATTGGCGGCTGCCCGTTCGTCATTAAATTCGCTGACGGCATAGACAAACTTCCCGTCGGCGGAAGGAGTGAGATAAGACGGATTCTCAATCTCAACATCGCTGAGCGGAGTCGTAGTCGCGTCCGCTTCGTTGAGGCGGAAACTGTAGAGTCCTTTACTGGTGGCTCCGTTGGTGTAGGTTCCTACAACCATGGTGAGCTCGCTGTTTTCCTTAGAGGTTGTTTCCATCTGGCTCTTTCGTTTAGATGTGCAACTACCGGCAGTCAATCCAATGACGCAGATAGCGGCGAGGGTTTTAAATAAATAGGCGTTAGTCATAAACTTACTTTTCTTTATAAGGTAATCATTACTTTCTTAGTTGAGGCAGCTTCACTTCGCTGATGCCTAAGCGGTCGCTGCCGAGCACGATGCGCAGGTCGCTGGCAACTGTTTCTTTAAATTGAATGGTCAACGGCTTGCCGTATTCCTTCACAGTCCCCGTATATACGGTGAGAAATTGTCCTCCTCCGCTTGATAATTGTATCTCAAAGTCAGCCTTCCCTCCGTTCTCGCGGTCGAAGGTGATGGATACCTCCTTTACCTTCGCATCATTTTGCAGGGCAAAAGTGACGTAATCACCTTTATTACCTTTCCAAGAAGTAGATAACTTATTATCCATAACGTTGAGAACCGTCGCTTGGTTCGTGCTTGCGCTGATAGGCGAGTCTTTTTCGGCAACCTGCGACACACGTATATCGCCCGGTTCGGCAACGGTCAATGTTCCTTTCAGTCGGATGTCCGTAGAAGAAGCGCCAACCATCAGGCGGAAGTCGCCCGGTTCTACCACCCAGTGCATATCGGCATTGAGGAGTTCGAGCGCTTTGCGGTCGATAGGGAAGGTGATTTTTTTCGTTTCGCCCGGTTCCAGATGTACGCGTTCGAAGCCTGCAAGGTTCTTTTCGTAAGTAGTCACGCTGCTCAGCACGTCGCGCACGTAGAGTTGTACCACTTCGTCGCCCGCCCGTTTGCCGGTGTTCGTCACTTTGCAGGTGATGTAAGTCTTTTGATTCGGAGTAATCACTTTGTGCGCAATCTTCAGGTCGGAATACTCGAAGGTGGTGTAACTCAATCCGTAGCCGAAGGAATACAGTGCACCGTTGGCACGAGACATATTGCCGTTCAGTCCCGGATTCCTTCCGCCATCTATCTGAGAAGAAGGTTTGCAGGGGAAGTTGAAAGGAATCTGTCCCACCGTTTTGGGGAAGGTAACAGTCAGCTTGCCACCCGGATTGTAATCGCCGAAGAGTACGTCTGCTACGGCTTGTCCGCCTTTCGAGCCCGGATACCATGCTTCCAGTATGGCGGGCACAAACTTATCCGCCCAATTGATAGACAACGGTCTACCGTTGATAAGCACCAGTGCAACAGGTTTCCCCGTAGCCACCACCGCTTTCAGCAAATGAAGCTGACGACCGGGGAGGTCGAGACTGCTGCGCGATTTATTCTCACCGCACGTGCGCTGTCCTCCACCCAATACGACTACCGCTACGTCTGCCGCCTTTGCCTGGGTGACTGCTTTGTCTATTTCTTTCTGCTCTTCCTCCGTCAGCGGATAGTCGATAAGTTCGGATTCGGGCCAATGGGCGTCTACCAGGTCGCAACCTTTGCTGTAGAGCACTTCCGCTTTGCCTTCCACTTTGTCCTGAATGCCTTTCAGCACGGAAGTCACTTCCACAGCCAACGGACCGTAGTGAGTCAGCGCATACGAATGTTCGTCCGCATTCGGACCGCAAACGGCTATCTTCTTGATGGCGGAAGCGTCCAGCGGCAATGTGTTCTTATCGTTCTTCAGCAGCACGATAGACTCGCGCGATGCTTGCAAGGCGATTTCTTCGTTTTCCTTCTTCTCCACTTCTTCGTCCGCTCCTTTCAAGTCCGTCTGGTAAGGATTGTCGAACAAGCCGACGAGAAACTTCACCCGCAGGATGTCGCGCACACGGTCGTTAATAACCTCCTCGCTCAGTCCGCCTTCCTTCACCAGTTCGCGCAAAGGGAGTACGTACGAATCGGGCGAACGGAACGTACAGCGCACATTCAGTCCGGCTTCCACGCTTTGGCGCACGGCTTCTTTCATGTCTTTCGCCGTTCCGTGCTTGGTGTAGAGGTATTCTACGGCATCGCTGTCCGAAACTACGTATCCGCGGAAGCCCATCTCTCCGCGCAGGCGGGTAGTGAGCCAATAGTAGCTGCTTTGAATCGGGAAGCCGTCGTAATCATTGTAAGAACTCATCACGCCCAGCAGTCCGGCTTCGCGAATCACTCGTTTGAAGGGGTAGACGTGAACCATTTCCACCTCGCGCGGTGATATTTGCGGGTCGAGACGTGCCATGCCTTCGCGGGCTCCTTTGTTGTTGCTGTAGGCGATGAAGTGCTTTCCGGTGGCGGCCACTTGATGATTGTGTTGCATACCCCGCACCATTTCGATGCCCAGTTCGGCAACAAGGTAGGGAGATTCGCCGTACACCTCTTCGTAACGTCCCCAGCGTTGGTCGCGACCTACGTCGAGAATGGGGGCGTATACGTTGGTGTAGCCCAGCATACGGGCTTCCCGTCCGGTGATAAGTCCAACTTGGTGAATCAGTTGGCGGTTCCATGTATGTCCCAGCCCGAGTTGGGTGGGGAAGTTGGTGGCTTTGTAGCTTTCCACTCCGCGTATTCCTTCGTTGGTGAAGTCGGTAGGGATGCCGAGACGCGTTTCTTCGATAAAGAAGCGCTGAACTTCATTCAGTGCCCAGGCATGGCGGGAGGCGGGCCATACGTTCTCGTTGTCCGATGGCGGAAGTCCCCATTGCTGGAAACCGTTCAGGTGTTCGTCGATGGCGCCTATTCCGTCTTTCCACAGTTGGTTTTTCCATTCGGGGGTGGGGAGGTCGTCCTTAAGCACTCGCTTGTATCCGTAGAGAGTCACCATCTGGCAGGTCTTTTCTTCCAGATTCATCTGGCTGAGCAAGTCCTCGATGCGTGCGTCGATGGTTGCCGACGGGTCTTCGTATACGTCTTTAATGCCGTTTTTATTGAAGTCAATCCATCCTTTCTTATACATTTCGCTACGGACAGGCTTGTAAACAGCGGGCACTTTAGTCGTTTTCTGTGCGGAAAGCAATGAGCAGCTTCCCAGCAGAAGAGTCGTAAATAGTAGTTTTTTCATGGTATTCTTTAATTTTCTACAAAAGTAATAAGTCTATTCGGTATTCCGGTTTATTTCTTGCCGGATTTATTGATATTGTATATTATTTACTTTCTTAAAGAGCATTCCTAGTAGACCTATTACGCATTACGGCTTGCAGAAGCAAACAAATTATTAGTAGATTAGAGTATAATAATTGCAAAGAAATGATGAACGATACCGAAAGATTTTCTATCTTTGCACGAAAGAAAGCAAGGTTATTAAAGGATTTAGTGTAGAATTTTATCCCTTATTCATCTCTCGGTAATGAGAAATTGCTTGTTTTCTTTTGGCTTTCAGCTTGTTGCAATGTCATGGGGTTGACTGGATTTGACAGCGGGCAGAAATGGTATGTAAGCATGCAGTGGGTCGGTAATTTCCACTTAAATCTCAGTTATCAAAATTTTATCTGGCGAAAACAATTACGCTCTTGCTGCTTAATCGAATCACAGTAGATTAGCTTAATCCAGGCACTAGGTGCCAGGACGAGACATCACTCGGAAGCTGTTGCTCCGAAGCATTCCGATTCAGTGGTGCAGTAATATCGGGGATAGTCTGAAGCGGTCTCGCACTTCAGGCGAAACTAAAGAGGATAAGGTAGGAATTGATGGCTTTGGTTCTGTTCCTGCACGAAAACCTAGGCAAAGATAAGCATGTAGAAAGCGTATGATTTCCTCGTTTGGACGAGGGTTCGATTCCCTCCAGCTCCACCCAATAAAAAAGAAAAACCTCTGTTAAACAGGGGTTTTTCTTTTTTATAATCGATTTCTTCCATTATATTTGAGGTGCTAAGTTTTATATTATACTAGTTTTTTATATCTTTGGATATCTATTTGAGCCAAATCTATTATTTATGCAAAAAACACATTGTCTTTTAATTCTTTTGCTTATGCACTTTAATTCTTTGGCACAGGCAAATGAATATACTTTCAAACATATAACGTCTGCCAACGGATTACCGCAAAACTATGTGCGCTCTGTCATACAAGATTCGAGAGGGTTTATGTGGTTTACTACTTTTGACGGCATAGTCCGCTACGACGGGTATTCTTTCAAAGCCTATCGTCGATATGATAACGGGTTAGACACCGGATTAATGTTGTATGTTACCGAAGACTCCGGCGGTAACCTGTGGATTGGCACTGAAACGGGTATTTATCGTTATGATATAGATACCGATTGCTTTACGCGTATTTCTTCTTATCTGCCCGAAGATTCCGGAATACAAAGAACCATTCTCAAAATAAAGCTCGTAGGAGAAGAACAAGTATGGGTATACACTGGCAAGGGAGGTGTTTATCGAATAAATGTAATTGACAAAAAGAATAATAAATATCAATTGGAGCAATATTTGAGTTCCTATTATTACTTCCCTAACCTATGTGTTCCTTTCAACGGATACCATTTAACTGTGGCAGAAGGAAAAGTGTATGCTTTCGATAAAGCCCGCAATACATTTGAACGCTTCCAGGAAGATATCCTTAAGGATATCGATCAAATTTTTGTCTATAAGGAGCAGTTGTATCTTCTCAAAAAAGGATTGGCTTACCTTTATAATGAAAAAACATCTACTCTTTATCAACTGACAAACCATCCGGGGAGAGAACTCTTCATATCTTCGGACAATCAACTTTGGTTGTCAAGTTTCGATGGCCTGTATCGTACATCTTTAAAAGGATTGACCCCTGAACGGACAATGGAAACGGTTTTCAGCGGTAATCCCTGGACAACCTCGTTTACTGAAGATACTTTCGGAAATATATGGATTGGCACTTATCGTAATGGTGCATATTGTTTTCACAAGAACCAAGCTCCCTTTCAAAGAAGTCTATCGGACAAAAATATCGAATGTATTTCAACAGATAGCTACGGTAATTATTGGATAGGTAGCCTGAATGGGGAAGTGTGCGTACTCGATTCTACACAAAGACAAATAATAGGGCAGACAATTTTCCCTAATAACATGATACATTCTATCTGCAAACAAAAGAGTTCAAACCGAGTATGGATAGGTACTATGTATGGTCTTTATGAAGCATGGATAGAGGACGATAAACAAATCGGTTATCAAAATGCTCCGGGTATTAACATTCCTTCCGTCCGAAGCATGGTGCAGGATTCCTGTTTTCTGTGGATTGCATCTTACAACAAAGGCTTAACTCTTTATAATACTTCTACTCAACAGCAGATTGCATCCTATACAGCCGATTCAAAAGTATTACCTCTTCCTTCCAATACCATACGTACTATTCTGAAAGATAAGGAAAACAATTTATGGATTGGTACGGCAGAAGGACTCGTTGTATTAAATGGCAAAGAGCGTTTCACATCCTGGACTACGCTTAGGAATTTCAGCTTTGCCACTCATCAGAATAATCTTCTGTTTAAAGATAATATAGTTCATATCCAAGAAGCTGGGAATGGCGATATATGGGTAGGTACTCTGGATAATGGGCTGTATTATGTAAAACGTAATCCTTCAACCAATGATTGGAGTTATCAGTGGATTAATGTTCAGAAGGGACTTTCCAACAACTGTATCAAAGCGATATCGGAGGACAACAATAACTTCATCTGGGTGGCCACCAATAAAGGATTGAACAGGATTGATCCTAAAACACTATCTATAAAGAATTACCAGCTTAACGACGGACTTGCCAATAACGAGTTTTGTGAAAAGTCATATGTCCAAACAAGTAGCGGGACTTTATATTTCGGGGGTATCAACGGCATCACTTCATTCACTCCCTCTGAATTTACGGAAGATGCCAACCTTCCCAAGGTGTCCTTCACCAATCTCTCTATTAATAATAATATTTTGAAAGTAGGAGAAGAAATGAATGGGCAGATTATATTAAGACGTTCCATTCTTAATACGAACAAGCTGACATTGTCCAGTCGTAACAATAACTTTTCACTCGATTTTGTAGGACTGCAATTTAGTACCACGGACAAAACTATTTATAAATATAAACTGGAAGGATTCGACAATGAATGGATTACCTGTGAGCAAGGTAACCGCTCGGCGAAATATACGAATATCCCTCCGGGCAATTATCTCTTCTCGGTGAAAGCTTCCTGTAATGGTGAACTCTGGTCGGAGCCGCTGAAGATGGAGATACAGGTATTACAGCCACTTTTGCTACGGTGGTATTTCATAATACTGTATATACTTATAGGTATGTTCATTGTATACCTGATTATCCGGAATTTCAAGATTCGTGAGAAAAGGAAGAGTGAACTGTTTCTTGCACAAAAAGAAAAGCAACAGATACGGGAGTTGTCGGAGATGAAAATGAATTTCTTTATGAATCTGTCGCATGAATTTCGCACTCCACTGACATTAATCATTTCTCCTCTGCAAAAGATACTTTCTACGCCGGATATATCAAAGGACGAATTATATCGTCATCTAATGAATATACAACATAATAGCTCTATATTGTTGCGGCTGATAAACCAGATGCTTAAATTATCTAAAGAAGAGAAAGGGAAACTGAATATCAAGCTTTGTGAAGGGGATATTGTAGAATTTTGCAGAAAGTGCTTTTCGCAATTTCATCAGATTGCCCAAGACAAGCGGATTCAGTTTGTGTTTAACGCAAACTCCGCTAGTATTCTTCTATTATTTGATGCTTATAAAATGGAAGAAATCTTGTACAATCTCCTTTCCAATGCTATCAAGCATACTCATGACGGGGGCTCCATCACATTAGACGTCTTAGAACAAGAGAAAGGAGTTTCCATTCACATTGCCGATTCGGGTACGGGAATGACGGAAGAAGTGAAGAAACATATCTTTGAACGTTTCTATTCTGAAACCGGAGTTGGCATTGGGCTTTCGTTAACCAAGATTCTGGTGGAACTTCATAAAGGAACAATTCAGTTTAAAAGTACAGAAGGAGAAGGCACTGTTTTCCAAGTCTTTATTCCATTCCAAAGTGAGAATTCCCTTGCTGATGAACCATTATCTGAAACAATATACTCGCCGGAATGCTCTGTTCCCTTGGCTACCTCAGAATATATACATCAGGAAGCTGAGGATAAAGACAAGGATATGGATGATAAACCGATTTTGCTCATTGTAGATGATAACAAGGGGATTGTGCAAATGCTGGATGAATTATTCTGTTCTTATTATAAGATACTGACTGCATTCAATGGTAAAGACGCGTTCGAACTCTGTTTGTCTCAAATGCCTTCCTTAGTCATTTCGGATATTTATATGCCGGAAATGAATGGCATAGAGCTTTGTTCTACAATAAAAACGACGAACGAAACGTCACATATTCCCGTTGTGCTTTTAACGGCTAAGACTTCTAAAGAGGTACAACAAGAAGGGTTGTCTGTGTATGCAGATGCTTATTGCAGTAAACCTTTTGATAATGATATTCTCATTTCTACGGTGCATTCTATCATTGCCAACCGGCAAATGATGGCTCAGAAATTTAGGAATAAACTAATGTCGGAGGACAATCCGGCTAACATATTTCCGGAAAAGACTGATAGGGATTTTATTCAGAGAATCATCAAGGTTGTGGAAGAAAACATAGCCAATGAAGAATTGAGTGTTTCATTGCTCTGCCGCACAATCGGAATGAGTCAACTGACTTTGAATAAAAAGATAAAGCAACTGACTAACCAGACAACTAATGCTTTTATCAGGAGTATCCGGTTGAAGGTTGCTTCTCAAATGATATTATCACAAAAGTATAGTATATCCGAAGTGACCTATGCAGTAGGTTTTAGTGATTTGCGATATTTCAGAGAATGCTTCAAGAAAGAGTTTGGAGTATTACCTTCTGATTATAAAAAATAGAAATATCCCCCAATAAGGATACTTAGAGGGGGGAGAAAATATATAAAAACTATCTTTTTTCTCCCCCTTTACAATTTCTCCCCTCTCAAATATAAATATCCCACACTTGCTTCCTTGTAGAAATGTTTTTCTTTGTGCATACTCAAAAATGCAAAAAGACAAATTGTCGAACCTGAAAAAGAAAGGAGGAAACTTATAAGCAAAGAGATTAAATAAACTGTATTATGAATCTTAAATTAGTATTGTGATTAACTTTAATAAAAACACATGAAACCAATCTTATCTCACACCCAATTTTTCCGGTTATTCCTTTTACTATTAATGACCGGGATATCAATTCAAGCTTATGCTGTAGAGAACAGTCAGGCATCTCCTAAAAAAAGAACTATCACCGGTACGGTAATTTCTGAAGGAGACAATATGCCCGTTATCGGAGCCAATGTGTGGCTCAAAAACAGTTCAACAGGAGCCATTACCGATTTAGATGGTAAATATTCACTTACTATCGACAACACCGTTGTTGGTGGAGTACTTGTGTTCTCATATATAGGAATGAGTACTCAGGAAATTGCGATAACAAATCAGAATGTAATCAATGTAACTCTTAAATTTGATGCTGAGAAAATCGATGAGGTTGTAGTAGTCGGTTATGGTCATCAGAAAAAGGCAAGTGTCATCGGTTCTATTTCAACTATTGATATGGCAGGTGTTAAAGTTCCGGGTTCCTCCATTTCAAGTGTATTGGCGGGACAGTTGGCTGGAGTTGTGGCAATGAGCCGTACGGGAGAACCGGGAAAGGCCAGTGCAGCCGATTTTTATATTCGAGGAGTATCTTCTTTTACCGGTAGCAATACCCCGTTAGTATTGGTAGACGGAATCGAACGTGATTTAGATTTGGTAGACGTGGAAGATATCGCTTCTTTTTCTATATTGAAAGATGCTTCTGCTTCTGCCGTTTATGGTGTGCGGGGAGCTAATGGAGTTATCTTGATTACAACCAAAAAAGGTGTGGAAGGTAAGCCTGTTATCAATGCAAGAGTAGAAACCGGTTTTACTCAACCTACCCAAATGCCTGAGTTTGTAAACTCTGCACAATGGGCGGAACTATATAATGAGATGAAAGGGTATGAATATTATACCCCACAGCAAATAGGGTATTTCCAAAACGGAACAGATACCGACCTATATCCTAATGTTGACTGGATGGACGAACTTTACAAAAATATGGCGTCCAACCAACGGGTAAATCTGAATGTATCTGGTGGAGGTGATATCTGTAAATACTTTGTTTCCGGTTCATTATATAATGAAGGCTCTATCTTCAGAAATGCGGGACAACGATATGACTATAACACCTCACTTCGCTATAATAAATACAGCTTCCGTGCCAATATGGATTTCAGTATTACAAAGTCTACTGTCCTGAATGTAAATCTGGCAAATATATATGAGAAATTTAATGGTCCTGGTGCAGACAAAAATAATATATGGTCAAGAGCCTTCGAATCTTCTCCCGGCATTTATCCTAAAGAGTACTCAGACGGAACTCTTTCTTATCCAAGTATCCAAGGTGGTGAGAATCCGTGGAACCTGCTTGTACATTCAGGATATCGCGAACAATTCTGGAACTCTGCCCAATCACTTATCGGAATCAATCAGGATTTGGGAGATTTAGTAACTAAAGGGTTGACTGCTTCCATTAAATTTTCATGGGATGCAATCAATACTAACACAATAGTTCGTTCGAAAACTCCGAATCAATATTATGCAAAAGGTCGTGATGATGATGGAAATCTTATTTTTGGCAGTCCTATCGTAACCGGAACAGATGAATTGGGACTTAGCGAAAGTGGTAGTGGTTCTATTACTACCTATCTGGAAGGCAGCATCAACTATAATCGGTTGTTTGCCGAAAAACATCGTCTGGGTGCTATGCTTCTATACAATCATAAAGTTACAAACCATAAGCTGACTAATAGTAAAACCCTCTCGTTACCTTATAAGTATCAGGGCTTGGCCGGACGCGTGACTTATGCTTTTAAAGATACGTATTTTGCTGAATTTAATATGGGATATAACGGTTCGGAAAACTTTGCTAAAGGTCATCGATTCGGATTCTTTCCTGCTTATGCTGTCGGATGGATGGTATCTAATGAGAAATTTTGGGAACCGATTCTCCCGGTAGTTAATGAGCTAAAACTTAAAGCGTCTTACGGTAGTGTAGGTAATGATGCGATTGGCGGAGACCGATGGATTTATCAATCTACTATCAACACTAATAATGGATGGAATTATGGTGAAAATGGAAGTGAAGGCGGAGGTGGTATCCAAGTAGGAAATGTTGAGAATGTGAATGTTAGTTGGGAAAAAGCCTATAAGACAAACCTGGGATTTGAAATGAGACTGTTTGACCGGGTTAAGATACAAGCAGATTACTTCCACGAAAAACGCGAAGGTGTTTTTATCAATCGGCAAGGGCTTCCGGCTATTGTTGGATTAACGACGAAGCCGAAAACCAATATTGGAGCGTCTGTCAATCGGGGTGTTGATGCAACTCTTGAATATGAAGAAAAGGTAGGCGAGGTGTTCCTGACCGGGCGTGCCAATTTTACATTCAACCGGAATAAACTACTAAATAATGATGAAGTAGAACACCTTTATAAATATCAAAACAGTATTGGAAAAACGTTTGGAACCGGAGGTAGCCATACATTCGGACTCATAGCAGAAGGATTATTCCAAAGTCAGGAAGAAATAAACAATGCCCCCGAACAGAATTTTGGAACTTATCGTGTGGGTGATGTCAGATACAGAGACGTAAATGGTGATGGAGTGGTTGATACGTACGATAGAGTAGCTTTAGGTTATACAAATATTCCGGAGATTACTTATGGTTTCGGATTGACAGCCCAATGGAGAAGCTGGGATATCAATGCTTTCTTCCAAGGAATAGCTCATTGTACTTTCTATATTGGCGGTACTGCAATGCGTCCTTTCTCAACCGGTAACATAAACCAAAGTGCAATCAATGCAGATATCTACGATAATGTGTGGAAAACAACCAATACACCGGAAAAGAATAAAGCTGCTTATTATCCCAGATTGAGTGAAGCCGGTGGAGAAGGTTCTACCAATAATAATCAGACATCCACACTTACTATGCGGGAAGGTAGTTTCTTACGACTGAAAAATTTCGAGCTTGGATATACTATTCCCAAGTCTATTCTTGAGAAAACGTTCATCAAATCCACTCGGATTTACGTCTCCGGCAGTAATTTGCTAACCTTTAGTAAATTCAAATTATGGGATCCGGAAACAGGAAGTGCGGACGGTGGTATTTACCCACCATTAAGAGTTTTCACAATAGGTTTGAACGCTAAATTCTAATATAACATGAAACGATATATGAAAAAAATAACTAAATACTGTTCGTCTTTGTTTGTGTGTGCTTTGATGCTTTCGCAAACGTCATGTGACTCTTTTTTGGATAGACAAGAAGACGAATCGCTAACCTTGGATAAAGTGTGGGAAACCCGTGCGGACTCACGTAGGTATTGGTTGACTACTATGAGTTTTCTGCCGGATGACGCTAATGATTTTCAATATACGCCGTGGAGCGGAGCAGCCGATGAAGTTACTGTTTCACAGAGAAGCCGTGAATACCATATTATGACTTCTGGTGCCTGGAATCCATCGGATGTGCCTTATGAACGTATGAGTACCTATTACAGAGGAATTCGTGAATGTAACATATTTCTTGCTAACATCGATCGTTGCACTGACCCATTGCTCACCTATGATGAAAAGGAACAATGGAAAGTACAAACCCGCTTTGCACGCGCTTATTATTATTTCCTGATGATGCGTACTTACGGACCGGTATTTATCCTTCATGATGAATTACTTGATTTTACGAAAAGTGCTGCCGAGCTGGAACGTCCGCGTAATACATGGAATGAATGCGTAGACTATGTAGTGGGCGAATTAAATTCTCTGATTGATAATCAGTATATGAAATCAAACTGGACATCCAGTACTGAAAAGGGATTGGCGACGAAGGGAGCTTGTCAGGCTATTATATCTCGTCTGACTCTTTATTCGGCACGTGATTTATTTAACGGAAATACAATGTATGCTTCTGTGAGGAATCCGGATGGTACAAACTTGTTTCCGCAAAATTATGATGAGAGCAAATGGAAAACAGCCGCAGATGCAGCCTATAAAATAATTGATGGTAATCTCTATAAGTTATATCACTCAGAAAGTGACAATCCATACGACAATTATTATGGCATCACGCAAGAGAAATGGAATAGTGAGTTAATATGGACTACCGGATCTAAAGGACGTTTTATTATGTCTGCCCATACGTGTCCCACCTCTATTGCCGGAAGTTCATCTTGGGGAGTGGTTGGAGTTACGCAACAGCAAGTGGATGCTTATCCGATGGCTAAAACCGGAAGATTCCCTATCACGGGTTATGAATCGGACGGCTCTCCTGTCATTGATCCTGAGTCTGGTTATTCAACGGATGAATTGGCTTATACAGACATCACTTATCCTGCATGGGGAGGAGCCAGTTCTTACAAGCTGACAACAGTAAAGATGTGTACTGAAAGAGATCCCCGATTTTATGTAACCGTATTCTTTAGTGGCAGTAAATGGCATCATGGCAACGAGATGACACAGACCTCTTTTGCACACGGTGCTAACGGCTACACTTCGGATGCCCGTCCTAAATCCGGCTTTATGTTGAATCGCTTTTATGACCATACAGCCAATTCGGCTAATGGACAATGGGGGGATATCACCTTTCCAACATTCCGTCTTGGAGAAATCTACCTGAATTTTATAGAATCGGTACTGGAATGTAAAAACAGAGGTGTGAATATCCCGGACAACTATTTAGCAAAAGCCATGGAGGTGTGGAAAGAACTGAGAGCACGTGTCGGTTTACCGGCTATCACAGAATCCTACCCTCTTGCCAATGATAAAGAACTGTTGGAGTTATGTCGGAAAGAGCGTCGTGTAGAATTGGCTTTCGAGAATCATCGCTTTTTCGATACCCGTACGTGGAAGATTGCAGAAGAATGTGACGGAGGTAGAATGTGGGGAATGAATGTAGAAACTACCGGAAGCGGTGATGTTACTCCTGATAGTTTCTGGCAAAGAACTGTTTTCGAGAGACGTGTATTCAAGAAGCAACATTATTTGTATCCGTTCACTCAGACGGAAATCAGTCTGAACAAACAATTGACTCAAAATTACGGATGGTAATCTCATAAATCTATCAAAAAGAAAACTGTATGAAAAGCTATATATTCAAAGTAATCGCCTTATGTCTCACACTGGTCCCTTTCGGTTCCTGCGATGACGGATGCGAAGACTATCTGGACCAATATGAGTCCATTCTTTATTTTAAAAATGACGGTGAACAACATATAACTATCTATGATACTAGCGATAAGGTCAGTTGTGAGTTCACTGTTATCAGAGCCGGATATAATTCTAAAAAGCATTCGACAGTGGATGTGTCAGTTCTGGATGTCGTCAATTTGCAAATTTATAATGCAGAGAATGATATGGATTATAAGATGTTGCCGGATGATTGTTTTAAACTGGAAACGGAAACTTTGGTATTTGATAGCTCTGACGATCATAAAATGGTGAAAGTGCTTTTCAATATTGACAAAATCAAAGCATTGGGTGATGGTAATTACACTTTGCCTTTGGTGCTAAACAATGCCAACGATGATATTAATATTGATAAGCGACAGATTTTTATAGTACCTGATATTGTTATTCCTTACCTCTACTTTGAAAAATCCGGTTATCAACCTTATAAAGTGGAAGAAGGGGGAGAAATGGCCTTCGATATAACAATACCTGTTGGTATGCCAATGGCGAATAGTTGGGATTTTGATTGCACGTTGAAAGTGACTCCGGAGTTACTGACTGAATACAATGAAGCCAATCAGACGGATTTTGAACTATTACCGGAGAATTGCTATATGTTAAATCCTAAAGTATCGTTTGTTTCAGGTAAGAATGTAAGTAATGCAACGATTAAGATAAACATTGCAGATGATTTGAAATTCGGCAAATACATTCTTCCTGTAGAAATGATTGAGTGTAGTATGCCTACTTTCACTATTCAAGAAGGAACGAATAGATATTTAGCTGCTATTGTATATCAGAAGCGCATAGATGTAACAGAGTTGAAAGAGATAAAGCTGACAGAAAGTATGATCTCCAGCAATGCCAGAACGGAAGACTTTGAACCGTTGGCTGCCCGTACGCAACTTATTAACATCATTGATGGAAACATTAATACTTCTTTCCATTCTTATTGGGCATTCCATGGATTCCCAAGCGATTTCTCTGAATTACCTTACATACAGGTTGAATTGCCCCATGTATATAGCGGATTCAAATTCAGCTATACCACGAGAACTGCGGCAGACGGATCTAATGACGGTAACGGAAATCCGCAAGAGTTGAATATCTACACTAGTGAAGATGGAACAAATTTCAACTTGCTAAATACATTGAATGATGGACTTCCGCTATCAGAAATGGGAGCAACCTATGAATCGGATATTATGCTGCCAACTTCGGGACTGTTCAGGTATCTGCGTATTGAATCAACACATGCCAGAGAGGCAGGACTAAATGCTATGGCAATTGCCGAATTGAACCTATGGGTTGCCGAATAATCAATCATTAAAAAAGAAAAATATGAATAGACAAAATATGCAACGAATCAAAAGTTTAATTTTCGTCATGCTTATATGTTGCATTCCGGCATTTTGTGGATGCAACGACGAAAACGAGGATCATTCTATACCTAAGCTGGAAATAGAAGAGGAATATTTAGTGCAGGATTTTGATAATGCAAAACAAGATATCCAAATTCCGGTAACAACTAATCTGTCAAGGGATGAATGGCGTGTCACATCTTCCGAACCGAACTGGTGTATGGCAACTAAGGTTATTGACGAGAATATGATACGTCTCTACATTCCCACCAGTGAAGAGCCGGATGTGAGAGAAGCAATAGTCAAAGTCACGTCGACTGTCAGTGAATATACGATTAAAGTCCGTCAGCTAGGGCATGGACCAGCTATTCTGGTAACTCCTCTTACTCCGACAACGTTGGCTGCCGAAGGTGGAGATGTGAAACTTAGAATTACGTCTAATATTGAATATCAGGTGAGTATACAGGATAATTGTGATTGGATACTTCAAACAACTACTCCTGATACACGTGCACTCACAGGTAAGGAATATGCTTTTCAAGTAAGTAGCTATACCATGTATGGCGAGTCACGTAGTGGTACTATCCTTTTCAATAGTGAGAAGTATAAAGAGATAAAAGCTGAGTGTGTTATTTTACAAAGACCTTTAGAACCAACTACCGGTGATATTGAAACGGGAGGCGACACTATGTTTAAGCCTATCGGTGGAACTGCCAATCAATATCAATCTGGTCAGGAAATAGACAAATGTTGGGACGGACTTGGTGGAAACAATTTCTATCATAGTCCTTGGAGTGGCGCAGGAACAAAATTCCCGGTTATCCTTGAATTTGATTTTGACGGCACACATACACTCGATTATTTCATCTATACTCCTAGGAGTACAGGAGACGGTCAATGGGGAACATTTGATCTTTACTATGCAACACAGGACACACCTGAATATAATAAACTTGGTTCGTACGATTTCAAGATGGCAGCCTCTCCAAGCAAACTTTCAACGGATAAACCATTGGTAAAAGTGACTAAGCTGAAAGTTGTAGTCAATACTGCAAAAAACAATTATGTGAACTGCGAAGAAATTGAATTTTATGAAGCAAAATCGGGTTTGAGTGAATTGGAGAAACAGTTGCTGAATGTATTTACCGATCTTACTTGTAGTGAGGTTCGTACGGAATCAACTTCTCAGCAAATTCAGGCATTACCGGGGTATTTTATAAATGTGGCAATGCAATTGAAAAACGGAATTTACGATTCTTGGGAAAAGAAATTCCGTATTCAAGAATACAAGCCTTATAGTATTCCTGGTGTTTGGGGAGATAAGTTGTATATGAAACCCTATACCGATTTGGATAATCCCACAGGTATTTATGTAAAAGCGGGTGATGAGATAATTGTTTTGGTGGGTGATTCTTACGGCAATAATATCAGCTTGCAAACTATCCAATCATCTAATCTGAGTGGAGATCAATATCTTCTGCATGAAGGGGTCAATAAGATTCAGATAAAAAAAGACGGTATGTTGTTTGTGATGTATAACACAGAGCTGACTTTGGAAAATGCCAAGCCGGTAAAAGTCCACATTCCATTGACTTCCGGAGTGGTGAGCGGTTACTTCGACTTGGAGAGAGATAAAACGGATGATGTTTACGCAGAACTTCTTCAAAAAGCAACTTATGAGTATTTTATTATCAAAGGAAATGAGATGCTGTTGAACTTTCATCGTACTAAATTGCTGCAATGGCTACCTAATAATGTAGTGGAATACATTACAATGTTTGATCACTTTGTCAACTGGCAATACGATTTGTTAGGTTTGGAAGATGTTCGCCCTCGGCTATTTAATAATCATGTGAATGGTTCTTCTATTAATGATGATAGTTATATGTGGGCTGGAAATGGACAAATCGGATTTGGAATTAACGCATTGGATGTATTTATGCCAACCGAGAAGCTCTATACAGAAAGACGCTGTTGGGGACCTGCTCATGAAATCGGACACCTTCATCAGGGAGCTATTGCATGGACCGGATGCTTCGAATCGTCCAATAATCTCTTTTCAAATTATGTACTTTATAAAGTGGGTAGAGAATGTTCCAATGGCGACCCGTTGAGTGTACTGGCAGACAGGAAATTTAATAACCGTCCTTTCTGCAATTTCCTTAGTGACCCAAAGAAGGAAGATACGGAAATCCATATGCGTATGTACTGGCAATTGTGGCTTTATTTCCATCGATGCGGTGTCAAATCCGATTTCTATCCGGAATTATTCAAGAAACTACGTAATAATAGAAATTTGAATAATATCCCTGTAGGAGAACGTCAGATGCAATTAGTGAAATACGCTAGTGACATTGCTCAAAAGAATCTGGCAGATTTCTTTGATATGTGGGGATTTATGACTCCGGTAGATGAAACTATCGAACAGTACGGATCAAGCCGCTATATTGTCACAAATGCAATGATTGCAGAAACCAGAGAATATACGGCAAAATATCCGACTCCACAGCCCTTCTATTACATTGAGGACCGGAAAGACGGAGATGAAGGTCTGGAGAGTCTGGGGCTGACGGGTAAAATAGGCGATGTAGGCCATTATATCCAGTTCAAGGATAATCAAAAGATAACCAAGACTCCGACTTATAGTGTCAGTGGACAGCAAGTATCTATTATTAACGGTGATGAAGCAGTAGCTTTTGAAATCTGGAAAGATGGAGAACGAAAATTCTTCTCTAATTTCCTAAAGTTCACTTTACCCGATAAACTTCCTGTCGGTCAATGTACTATCAGAGCTGTACAGGCAGATGGTAAACTGATAACTGTTGAACGTTCCAAATAAGATACAATAAAATTGAATGAACATGAAGAATTTGATTCTATATACTTTTATTTCACTTCTAGTGTCTTGTCAGTCTACACAAAAGGTAGATACATCTATCTATATGGATGCAAAACAACCGGTAGACAAGAGGGTGGAAGCATTACTCGGACAAATGACACTGGAAGAGAAAATAGGGCAAATGGATATGGTCACCGTATGGGACAAAGAGGCCATATTTAAAAATGGATATTATGATTTTGGTGCATGGTTGGCAGACTTGGAGCCTGAAGAATGCAACCAATTACAAAAACTATCGGAACAGACGCGTTTGAAGATTCCATATCTAATTGGAATGGATGCAGCGCATGGATATGCCATGCTTACAGGTAGAACCATTTTTCCGACTTCCATAAGTATGGCTGCTACCTTCAACCGGGAATTAATTTATCGCACCACTTCCAAGGCTGGTGAAGAAATCCGTTCTGCGGGTATACATTGGGCATTTGCTCCTAGTATAGATATTGTTCAGGATGCCAGATGGGGAAGAACCGGTGAAACCTATGGTGAAGATCCTTTTTTGACAAGCGAACTAGTGAGAGAGGCGATAAGAGGATATCAAGGTAACGAGAATCCTTTTAAGAAAGTGGCTGTTTCGGTCAAACATCTGGTAGGCGGAGGTGCGTCCGTAGGCGGATGTAATCATGCTAGTGCCGAATTGTCCGAACGGGCACTCCGTTCATACTTCTTACCACCCTTCAAGGCAGCTATAGAAGCCGGATGCATGACTATTATGCCCGGGCATAATGATATTGCAGGGGTGCCGGTGCACGCATCCAAATGGTTGTTGACTGATTTAATCAAGAAGGAGTATGACTTTAAAGGATTTTTTATCAGTGATATGGGAGATGTAGAGAATTTGGCAACTTATCTACATCAGGTAGCTGAAGACCAGAAAGATGCTGTTTGTAGGTCGGTTAACGCAGGTCTGGATATGCATATGTATTCTGCTGACTCGGCTCGCTTTGTACGCCCGCTTGTAGAGCTAGTCAACGAAAAGAAGGTATCTCCGGAACGTATTGATGATGCTGTCAGAAGAATCCTGAAAGTTAAATTTGAACTTGGATTATTTGAAAAGCGCTATGTATCAACCGAAGAAGAGAGTTATGGAAGCAAAGAGAACAAAGCATTGGCTCTGGAAGCTGCGAGAGAAGCAATCGTTTTACTGAAAAATGAGCAACAGCTTCTGCCTCTTGATAAAAACAAATATAAAAAGATTCTAGTTACAGGACCGAATGCGGATAATCAAAGTATTCTGGGTGATTGGTCTATTTTCCAACCGGATGATCACGTGACTACTATTTTGGAAGGTATTCAGGCGACAGCTTCTCCCGAACAATCAATCCTATATAGCAACAGCGGACGCATCAAGGCTAAGAAATCTGATTTGTCGGTAAATACCACCGATCCTGCCATTCAGAAAAAACTGATAACCGAAGGAGGCGGCATTTCTGACTATAGTATTGATGATGCCGTCAGAAAAGCCCGGCAAGCTGATTTGGCAATTGTTGCTATTGGAGGATATGGAATACGTTCGGAATGGGGATTAAGAACTTATGGAGAATCGGCAGACCGTCCTTCAATAGATTTCTATGGACGGCAGTTGGAACTGGTTAAGGCGATTCATGCTACCGGAACTCCTGTAGTCATCGTCATAGTGAATGGTAAACCTCTTAACAATGAGTGGATAACAAAGAATATTCCAACCATTGTAGATGTGTGGGAACCGGGAATGTATGGCGGACAGGCCTTGGCTGAAATTCTTTTTGGAGAAGTCAATCCTTCGGGTAAATTGCCTATTACTATTCCTAAGAATGCAGGTCAAATACCAATGTATTATTATCAAAGACCTTCCAGATATTGGACCGGGTATGGTTTAGGTTCTTCCCGAGAAGATGAAAAACCGGCATTTTGTTTTGGGCATGGATTGAGTTATACTAGTTATGAGTATTCAGGACTTAAAGTAGACAGTATGATTCCTCAAAATAAGGATGTTGAAATTACGTTTATAGTGAAAAATACAGGAAATATGGCAGGAAAAGAAACGGCTTTAGTTTTCATACACGATTGCGTTTCAAGCGTTGTCACTCCTGTTGCTGTTCTGAAAGGATTCGAGAAAGTGAGTCTGAATCCTGGAGAATCTAAGGATATTCGGATAGTCATTCCCTATTCCGATTTGGGACTGTGGAATGAAGATATGAAGTATGTTGTAGAACCCGGGAAGTTTAATCTGATGATTGGTCGTTCGGTAGAAGATATACGAATCAAAAAAGACTTTTTTATAAACTAACAAAATGATATATTGTATGCAGTTCAAAAGACTTTCTTTATTGCTATTGTTCATATGTGGATATTTAGCATATGTGCAGAGCCAGACAACGGTACTCAATCCTCAAACAGATAAAAAACTTCTGAAACAGTTTCAAGATGCCAAACTGGGTTTGTTCATTCATTGGATGGCTTGTCATTCACCCGGTACGGGGGATTCATGGGCTATTGGCAATGGCACTCCGAAAAGTGTGGCAGACTCCATTACCATGAAATGGAATCCTCAGAATTTCAATCCTAAAGAAATTGTAAATGTAGCTGTTCAGGCAGGATGCAAATATATGGTAGTCATTTCAAAACATCATGATGGCTTTTGTATCTGGCCAAGCGAATACTCTATCTTTGATATAGACCGTATACCATTCAAACGGGATATCTTGAAAGAACTAGGAGACGAATGCCGGGAGCAAGGATTACTCTATGGCATTTACTATTCAATAGCAGATATTGATTATTGCGGTTGGACTTCAATGGCGCAAGCAGGAAGAGAAATTAAAGAACCAAAATATGGGCGGGAAGATTTTATCGGGTTTGTTCATAATCAGACAAAAGAATTGATAGACCGTTACCAACCGGATATATTGTGGTTTGATGGTTTTTGGTTGGATCCTCTTTGGACTCCAAAAGAAGGTAATGATTTGTATCAGTACATAAAGAAGCTAAAAAGCAATACGTTATCTACTCGTCTGGCTGTCACCAAAGGAGAAAACGGACACGAAACATTTTGGACGGATGGTTCATCGGGCGACTACTTTTCGCTAGAAGCCAAGACAACAGATGCACCTCCATTTCCGTGGGAAGCATGTACCAGCGTTACTTATCCGGTATATGCCTACGAACCTAATGCTAAGATGTTAACGGCTGAAGAGCTTATTGGAATGTTCAGTAAAACACTCTGTGGCAATGGTAATTTATTAGTGAATATCGGTCCTAAGCCTACCGGAGAAATGCCTGAAGAGCAAGTAGAACGTCTGTATGAACTGACAAAATGGATAAATCAGAATAAAGAGGCTGTATATGATACTCATGGAGGTCCTTTTAAACAAACTGATGAAATAGGAAGTACTTATAAAGACGAGTATATCTATTTACATTTACGTAAACCAGTCTCCACTCTTCGAATTAACACTTTGGATGGGTATCGGGTAAGTAAAGCCTTTGATCTGTCGACCGGCAAAAAGATTAAGATGCAACAAAAGAAGAACGAGATCATCTTGTCATTGCCTGTTTTTAAAGGAGAGCGACAAATTCCGGTAATTGCCTTAAAGCTTAATAAAGAATATAGTTTCACAGAGTGGTTGCCACTTGCCAATTCCGCTCCAATATTCTCATACCATATTAATTGAGATTCACCTCTTTCATCTTTTTCTTTAAACACTTAGGGATAAGGTGATTGCAGGAAGCAATAAAGATAAGCAAGTGAAAGCGATGAAACTGGAAAATAAGCGAAAAAATAAGTAAGCCTTCACCTGTAACTATCTTATTAATAGGGATTTAAAGAAAAAGGTGAAAGAGATGAACCTTAGAAATAAAAAATAGTAGGGATAGTTCCGAAATAGTTGATAAACAGACATTTGTACTTTCTGGCAAGGATAGAATAGGTGTCGTAACAATGCTTGTTATACATCGTAACAAGCATTGTTAACTGTGATGACAAGCATTGCTAACTGTGATGACAAGCATTAATAGCTGAGTTCCCAAGTATTAATAGCCAATATGTCAGCTATTAATAGCTGGCAACTTAAGTATTAATGGGTGAGCTATGTGATTGATTTTAAGTCGGACTCTTATACCCTATTTTTTTAATTTAATTCTTATAGTTGAAATCTCTTTGTTGAATTCATCAGCCAAGCTATCGACATTGTCCAATAACGTCTTTATCTCTTCATCCTTCGGATTCTTTTGATTTGCTAGCTGCAAGGTTTCTTTAGCTTCAATGATTCTGTCAAGATAGATAAGTATCGTTACTTTTTTTGTAATGTATGCATTTTCATTGTTGGCTATCTGCTTATCGTATTCGGCTAATGCTCGAAGATAGTATTCGTTTGATTGGAGTGTATCGCCTGATAGTTTATATTTAAAGCCATAGAACTCTAGCCTTGATGCATCATTGGGAGGTAATAGGTTGGCGGCTTTCTCTCTTTCATCAAGTGCTTCTTCGTATCGGTCGAGCATTGCAAGTATTTGGTACTTTCGCAACCGATTAAGGTTATTCCCTTTTGGTGTCATCTAAAATAGTTAGGCTGTCGCAAAGGGGTAAAATGCGGCTTAACATAATAGTGTCATCATGCAATTGAAAGTTGCTGATTGAATCGTTAAGTATCCTTATTTTGTCTCTCTTCGTATTGGTACAACATACATACATTAGCAAAGAAATAAGTAAACAGCTCAATATTGTTATTTTCATATACTTTTATTCTATCCGTATCCAGTTTATTATAATATTAGTACGATGTAATAAATTTTTAATCCATCCGATTCCTTCATTACTAATCTTTCCATGTGAGTTCAATTCCTCAATTTTGACTTTCGCTAGTTCGTTGGGAATATCAATCTCACCCGTAAACTGTATATCAAATTTCTTTATCTCCTTAAATTCTAATGAAAGTTTCTCCACTTCGGAAGTCACTCCTTTTTGGGCATACATGGCAATGCTACAAAGCATTGAAAAGTAGAATAGTATATTTCTCATAATATTGAATTTATATTTATAGCATCAACTTACTTGCTCAAGTTTCTGTCATAAAGGATGTCATTCTCCAAATATAGTATTATTGAAAATGAAACAGTTACAATATCGAATATTTTTCATGCAATATCCGTCTGATGCTGTTATTTCAGGAATTTATAGTAAATTTGCTATGAGAACTACCTAATAATGACTAAGCGAAAGATAATTCATATTGATATGGACGCGTTCTACGCCTCTGTAGAACAGCGTGATAACCCTGAACTTCGAGGAAAACCTTTGGCGGTTGGCCATGCCGAGGAACGGGGAGTGGTAGCTGCTGCCAGTTATGAAGCACGGCGCTATGGCGTTCGTTCTGCCATGGCTTCGCAGAAGGCGAAGCGTCTTTGCCCCCAACTCATCTTTGTGCGTGGTAGGATGGAAGTTTATAAATCCGTCTCCCGGCAGATACATGAAATATTTCATGAATATACGGACATCATCGAGCCTCTTTCTCTGGATGAGGCTTTTCTGGATGTGACGGAGAATAAGAAAGGTATATCTCTGGCGGTAGATATAGCGAAGGAGATAAAGCAACGCATTCGGGAGGAATTGAATTTGATAGCGTCTGCCGGCATATCTTATAATAAATTTCTGGCAAAGATTGCTTCGGATTATCGTAAACCGGATGGATTGTGTACGATCCATCCGGAGCAGGCTCTTGACTTCATCGCCCGTCTGCCTATCGAATCTTTCTGGGGAGTAGGACCTGTGACGGCTAAGAAAATGCATATGCTTGGCATCAGCAATGGACTTCAACTGCGAAAATGCTCGCTCGAAATGTTGACTGCGCACTTTGGGAAGGCAGGTTCACTCTATTACGAATGTTCGCGCGGAATAGACGAACGTCCGGTAGAAGCTGTCCGCATCCGTAAATCCATCGGCTGTGAACGCACGTTGGAGCAGGATATTTCTGCCCGTTCTTCAGTAATCATTGAATTATATCATGTAGCGGTAGAACTGATTGAACGCCTTCAACGGAAAGAGTTTAAAGGGAATACATTAACACTGAAAATCAAGTTTCATGATTTTAGCCAGATTACCCGTAGCATCACTCAAGCGCAGGAACTGACTACCTTGGATCGTGTTCTTCCTCTTGCCAAAGAATTATTGAAGAATGTGGATTACGAGCAACGTCCCATCCGCCTCATCGGCCTTTCCGTGTCCAATCCCAAAGAAGAATCGGACGAACAACATGGCAATTGGGAACAGTTAAGTTTTGAATTTAGCGATTGGGAGGCTTAATAGTGATTAGTGATTAACAATTAGTGATTAACGGGCTGCGCATGATATAGTACTCTGGTACGTATTCCGCAGGGCCGTTAATCACTAATCACTAAACGTTAATCGCTCTTATAAAATTCCGAGTTTCTTCTTCAATTCCTTCGGCAAAGAATCCTTGTGCACCATTATACAGATTGTTTTTGCACGCACATAGCTTTCCGACATATTCAGATAGCCACCGAACTTATTGCTTTCTGCGCCCCAAGAGTTCTTGGTAATATAATATTTTGTTCCATTCTGATCTTTGGTAATACCGGTGACGTGCATCAGATGATCGTCGGTCGTCACAAACTTTTCATAACCTTCTTGGCGTACTTCCGGGGTAACATCAACTTCCGGATAAGGGTGTTCAAACTTAAAGACTTCATCAAGGCGCTGATATTTCGGCATCTTCTCAAAACGCGCACGGTCGGTAGTAGAATAATCTTTCACATCTTCCACTTGCGGATTGATAGCAATTCCATCTTTAAAAGAAAAGCCCTGTTCGCTGACGTCTCCGTCCCAACATACGGTGTATCCGTTGTTCAAAACATAATCCATTGTTTCAATCAATTCGTCCAGCGGAAGATTGTACATAGGTTGGTTCTCCCAGTTGTCGGGCACTTCCGGTGAGAACATTTCATAGTAAGGCTTGTGGGTGAAGCTTGTCAGCTCGATATAATCATCCATATTCAGTCCCAAGCTCTCGGTGAAAGATTTCGGGGTGTATTCCTTTCCTTTATAAGTAAACGTTTCCGGTAGTTTGCCCAGATAGATATCAAACAGATTATTGATTAATTCATAATATTGCGGTGTGCGTTTCTTGGAAGCGATGTTGGCATCTACCAACGCTTTGAAGTAACGCGTCAGTGCTCCGTGGTTATGGTCTTGTGCACCGTTAAGCAATCCCGTATAGGCTTCTTCCGGCACTATACCTACTTGCTTATAGGCATTCTTGAAAGTGTGAGCCAAACTTCCTTCCCCGATATTTCCTTTTCCGCGTCGAAGATAGTTATCTTCCATTTGGTTCATATACTTCTGGCGGACGATGAACATCTCCGACAGGTCATATTCTCCTTTTCCCATTCGTAGCAACTCCGATTCCATGAAAGAAGTAGTGGCAAAGCACCAACAAGTGCCTGTGGAAGCTTGGTCTTTGACGGGCGTAGCCTGATGAGAAACAACGGTTGTAAATTCATAACCGGGTGTTTGTGCAAAAGAAGCTACGGCAAAAATGATTGCCGCAACCGACATGAATAGTTTTTTCATAACAATATATGTGTTTTATAATCTTTATTGCGCAAATGTATAAAAAAAGCGAGGATACTCGAAAGTTCCTCGCTCAATTTATTTATAATAAGTGTGTTTATTTACATGGCAACCTGCTGTGACAGCAGTTTTTGAAGTTTACCGTTCAACGTTTGGCACATCGCACCATTTCCCATTGCCTGATATCTTTTAATACGATACTGTAACATCAGGATTTTTTCATTTGCATTCTTTTTCATAATTTGTTTCCTCTTTTTTGCCCTCCACGTTTTGAAGAGCGGTTATACATCTTGTTTTGTCTATTAACACTGCAAAGATACGAAATGTTTTTGAATTATATGCTGTATAACATGGAAAATTTCTTTTTATTCTGCATTTTCTTTTTATAAGGCGTGCAGACACGGTACATAATACAAACCTATTACGTAGATTTACAAAGACTTGTGGTGACATTTTGCAAAAAATCACCTATTTTTGCATATGCATACTCTAGTATGCTCATTTAATTGATTTTGCGTTTATTTAATCGACACATAAAATATGAAAAAACTCATTCACCTCTTGTTTGTCCCGATTCTATCGGTTGTATTATTATCATCTTGTGGTCAATCTCACTTTCTGAAGGAAGAAGCCTACCGGAAACAGGTACTTCAGGATTTTGACCAAAAGCAGCAAGCTCTTCCTGACGGAGAACTGTTTGCCATCTTTTCAAATCCCGATTTAACTATCCCTGAGCAAGAAGCTCTGAAATTTCTGTATGCCTATATGCCAATAGGGGATATCACGGACTATTCGGGTGATTATTATTTGCAGAATCTCCGCCTTTCTGAACAAACCCGTAGCGAAATGCCTTGGGGAAAGGTGGTAACGGACGAACTCTTCCGGCATTTTGTGTTGCCCATTCGGGTGAATAATGAAAATCTGGACGATTCGCGTGAAGTGTTTTATGGTGAACTGAAAGACCGCGTGAAGAATCTTTCAATGAAAGACGCTATTCTGGAAGTGAATCATTGGTGCCACGAGAAAGTGGTCTATCGTCCGAGCGATGCCCGTACCAGTTCGCCGCTGGCAAGTGTAAAGACTGCCTACGGTCGTTGTGGAGAGGAATCGACTTTTACCGTAGCTGCCTTGCGTGCTGTAGGTATTCCTGCACGGCAGGTGTATACTCCCCGTTGGGCACATACCGACGATAATCATGCGTGGGTAGAGGCTTGGGCAGACGGTAAGTGGTATTTCTTCGGAGCTTGCGAACCTGAGCCGGTTTTAAATCTGGGATGGTTCAATGCACCGGCTAGCCGTGGTATGTTGATGCATACAAAGGTGTTCGGACGCTATGCAGGTCCGGAAGAAATCATGCTCGAAACTCCGAATTATACTGAAATCAATGTGATTGATAACTACACCCCTTCGGCAAAAGCTGTAGTGACGGTGAAAGATACAAATGGTCAGCCTGTAGCTGGGGCCAAAGTTGATTTTAAAGTATACAATTATGCAGAGTTCTATACAGTTGCTACCAAGTATACGGATGCTGAGGGGCAAGCTTCATTGTCAGCTGGAAAAGGAGATATGCTAGTTTGGGCTTCTCAAAACGGTAATTTCGGTTTTAACAAACTATCTTTTGGTAAAGACGAAACATTGGCGATTACTCTGGATAAGAAAGAAGGGGAGTCCTATACCATCGACTTTGATATAGTTCCACCGGCAGAAAGTGCGAATCTGCCCGAAGTGACACCAGAACAGCGTGCCGCTAATGATCTCCGGTTGGCTCACGAAGATTCCATTCGAAATGCATACGTGACTACCATGATGACAGAGAAGGATGCGAAAGCTTGGGTAGAAAACTTATATGGTGCAGCTTTGCAGCCAGAACATTTGAAAGATAAACTTGCAAACTACTTGGTTGCCTCCAGAGGCAACCACCAGACACTGAAAGATTTCCTTTCGTCCGTTCGGCAGAAGGATACGGCTACATTGTCGCAAGAAGAAATGCGCGCTTTATGGTTACTGGAAAGCATTTCAGCAAAAGATTTGCGGGATGTAACCTTGGACGTCTTGAACGATCATTTGAAGAACTCATACGACGGAGAAAAGATAGATGCTGATTTAGTGAAAAGAGCATTGTTGAATCCGCGTGTAGCTAACGAAATGCTGACTCCTTATAAGAAGGTACTGAATGAAGCAATCTCTCAGATAATGCCAAAAGCTGCTGAGGGTGCCATCATGCCTAATCCTGCTTCATTGATTGAATGGTGTAAAAAGGAAATAAGAATCAATAATGAATTAAACTCGCAGCGTATTCCTATTTCTCCAATGGGAGTGTGGAAAGCACGCGTGGCGGATAGTAAATCACGTGATATTTTCTTTGTGGCGGCAGCGCGCAGCCTAGGCATCCCTGCTTGGATAGACGAAGTGACGGGAAAGGTGCAGTATGCAGACGAGTCTTTCTCTACGCAAGATGTAGATTTTGAAACTGCACATCAAGCAACTCAGGCACCTACAGGAATGTTGAAATCGAAATTCACTCCTACCAGAGCATTGCCGGATCCGAAGTACTACTCACATTTCACTCTATCGAAGTTCAAAGACGGCACGTTCCGTTTACTCAACTACGATGAAGGCGATGCTGATATGGGTGGTGGAACAACATGGGCGAATCTGTTGAAGAATGGAACTAAGCTTGATACAGGTTATTATATGATGGTTACCGGAACTCGCATGGCAAGTGGTGCAGTCCTCTCTGAGGTTAGCTTCTTTAATATAGAAGAGGGAAAAACCACAGATATCGATCTCATAATGCGCGAAAGTAAAGATCAGGTGCAGGTAATTGGAAACTTTAATTCCGAGTCACTCTATCAGCCCTTGGGAATAGACAGCTCGAAAGGCCAGACTAGTGCTGCTTGCGGCACAATTAAGGAGAATGGAGTGAATGCTTGTGCATCGCAAAGCCTGCTTCAAACTTGCGGACGCGGTTATTACATCGTTGGTGTACTGGGCGTAGGACAAGAACCCACCAATCACGCATTGAGAGATATTGCAGCATTGGGCAAAGACTTTGAAAGTTGGGGACGGAAGATAGTATTGCTCTTCCCTTCCGAAGAACAATACAAAAAGTTTCAACCTTCCGAATTTCCCGGGCTGCCATCAACCATTTCCTATGGTGTTGATATAGACAATAGCATTCAGCAGCAGATAGCAAAATCCATGAATCTTCCTAATCAGACGATTCTGCCCATGTTCATCGTTGCCGATACATTCAATCGTGTAGTCTTTGTTTCTCAGGGATACACCATTGGACTGGGAGAACAGCTAATGAAAGTGATTCATGGATTATAATATAGAATACGGATTAGAACTGAAATGCTTCTAATCCTCAATAGCTTGAATCGTATTTCTCACTCTTTGGGCGGTAGTTACATTTCGTTCGTACTCGTCGATATGTACGGTGCCGCCCATTGATACTGCTTCATTCTTATAACTCATGTTGCTCTTAATGCTTTTGCGGGCAGAAAAATGAAACTCCTTTATCCCTGTTTCATGTGCTATTCCTGATATATTCTTTTCATTAACGCCGCATCCGGCAAGTAAGATAATTCTTCCCGCAGCTTGTTCCTGCAATTCTTTCAGAAGAGAAATACCCACATCGGCTGTTGGCTGTTGCCCAGAAGTCAGAATGCGGTTGCACCCCAACCCGATTATTTCTTCCAATGCTTTCTTGGCATCGCGGCAAACATCGAAAGCACGATGAAAGGTAACGGACAATCCTTCCGAAGCTTTCATTAACTCCTGCATCACAAGAATATCCACTTCTCCATCTGCCGTCAAGCAACCGAACACCACTCCGTCGGCTCCCAGTTGGCGTGCTATCTCAATATCCTTCAACATGGTTTTCACTTCGATGGGCGAATAAAGAAAATCTCCACCCCGTGGACGGATGATAACGTGCAGGCGAGTTGTAGTCAGCACTTCTCGTGCCATGGCTATCTCACCGTAAGAAGGTGTCGTCCCGCCTTCCGGTATTCCTGCGCAAAGCTCTACACGGTCTGCTCCGCCATTCTGTGCGGCAATGCAGCTTTCCACAGAATTGGTACAAATCTCAAATTGATACTCTTTCATAGCTCATTGTATTTTAATTATAAAATAGACTAAAAACGTCAACTTATCCTACATTAAAAAAGGGCGAATTGCTTCGCCCTCCCTATTTGATTTTCTATTTTGAACCTTATTTAGCGAAGCTAACCGCACGCGTTTCGCGAATCACAGTAATCTTCACCTGTCCCGGATAAGTCATCTCATCCTGAATCTTCTTGGCAATTTCGCCCGACAGGCTTTCTGTCTGCTTGTCGTCAATCTTGTCCGCACCGACGATAACGCGCAGTTCGCGTCCAGCTTGGATAGCATAAGTCTTTGTAACGCCCGGATAAGCCATTGCCAGTTGTTCAAGATCGTTCAGACGCTTGATGTAAGCCTCCACGATTTCACGACGAGCACCCGGTCGAGCACCAGAGATAGCATCACATACCTGTACGATGGGAGCCAACAGACTAGTCATTTCTGTTTCGTCATGGTGGGCACCAATAGCGTTGCAGATATCCGGTTTCTCTTTATATTTCTCAGCGAGCTTCATACCCAGCAATGCGTGTGGCAATTCCGGTTCTTCATCGGGCACTTTACCAATATCATGCAGTAATCCGGCACGTTTCGCTTTCTTTGGGTTCAGTCCCAGTTCCGATGCCATCACCGAACAGAGATTAGCTGTTTCGCGTGCATGTTGCAACAAGTTCTGACCGTAAGAAGAACGATATTTCATCTTACCGATAATACGAATCAGTTCAGGATGTAGCCCGTGGATACCAAGGTCGATTGTAGTACGTTTACCGGTTTCAATGATTTCTTCTTCCACTTGCTTGCGCACCTTCGACACCACTTCTTCGATGCGTGCCGGGTGGATACGTCCGTCCGTGACAAGCTGATGCAATGCCAAGCGGGCAATCTCGCGGCGAACAGGGTCGAAAGCAGAAAGTACGATTGCTTCGGGGGTATCGTCCACAACGATTTCAACACCTGTGGCAGCTTCCAGTGCACGAATGTTACGTCCTTCACGGCCGATGATGCGTCCCTTTATTTCGTCCGATTCGATATGGAATACCGTAACCGAGTTTTCGATGGCAGTTTCCGTAGCTACCCGTTGGATAGACTGGATAACGATGCGTTTAGCTTCTTTGCTTGCCGTCAGTTTGGCATCGTCCATGATGTCGTTGATGTAGGACTGGGCCTGTGTTTTGGCTTCCTCTTTCAGAGATTCCACCAATCTTTCTTTTGCTTCTTCGGCAGAGAGTCCGGAGATCGTTTCCAGTTTCTCAATTTCGTGCTGTTGCAGCTTGTCCAGTTCTTCTTTCTTCTTGTCTACGATGACAAGTTGCGCTTCCAGGTTCTCTTTCACGGCTTCGGCTTCCATCTTTTTGCGTTGGATTTCTTCCTGACGCTGGCTGAGAACCATCTCGCGTTGTTTCAGTTTGTTTTCCGCCTGCTGAATCTTTTGATTGCGCAGTGCTACTTCTTTTTCCAGATCCGCTTTCTTATTCAGGAATTTCTCCTTTACTTCCAGCAGCTTGTTTTTCTTAATTACTTCCGCTTCCGTCTCTGCTTCTTTGAGCACAGTTTCGTACTTGGATTTCAGTCCATACCTGAAAAGTAAGTATGAAAGTAGACCTCCTACGATGAAGCAAGCAATTGCTGTCGCTATTATTGCTATCATTTCTACATTTAATTTAAGTATATAAATAAAAAACGCACCGCCAAATATCTAAGCAGGGCTTTTGCTTGGATATTGTGCAGTGCGTGGTTGTTTTTCTCTTATCAGCGAATGGCTGTCAGTTTATTCCTCTTCGAAATAATCCTTCAGCAATTCAGTTAGCTCTTTTACCTTCTCCGTATAGGGGGCGGTATCATTACGTTGCATCAATTGCAGTTTCTCTAACGAGAACTGATAGGCTACCATAGCTATAATTTTGTCCGGTTCCAGGTTCTTATAGTGTTCCCGATACGCATTAAGCCTGATGTTTACCTGTTTGGCAGCTTCCCTCACCATTTCTTCTTCCTCGCGGTTGATGGTCAACGGGTAGTTTGAATCTGCTATCTGCAGGTTTATTTTTATCTTATCGTTCATACATCTTTATTCTTTATTCATTCAACAAAGCGATGCATTTATCGACTTCACGCACTAATTTTGACAATCGCAGCTTCGTCTCTTTTACGTCGCTGCCGTTAAGGCTGATTGCCGTAGCTGTTTTTAGGTTTGTGTAGTTGACTTCCAGTTCGTCATATTGAGCTTGCACCTTCTCATTCTTCAGCTTTTCCATATCAAGCTGCTTCTTCAACCCGGCATTTTCACGCTTTAATTCATCGTGTAAATAGATCAAATGCCGTAGCTTCGTTTCAAAGGTATTCAATAACTTTTTTTCTTCTTCTGTCATCACTACACCAAAATTGTACACAAAAATACGATTAACTCTGATATTACAAAAACTTTTCGGTATAAAATGTTCTTTTTAGCCTAAAATAGCCGTTTATAGGGGGAATCGGTATGGAGAAACACCTCTTTATTTAGTTATGGGAAGCGTAGGTCATATAGAGGCTGCGTTTACCACATATAGAGGCTCCGTTCACCGTATATAGAGCCTGTATTCACCGCATATAGAGCCTGTATTTACCGCTTATCTATCATTTGATTAGATTTTGTCCTTTAATGAATTGTCTTTTTCCTTCTTTGCAGATAAATACCTTTAAGTTTGCGGACATAACAAACGATCTCATAATTATTATATAAATAACCAACAAAAATGATAAGATTGAAGTTCATGAATTTTTTCAAGTGGGGAATGGCGTGTTGTATGCTGTTCTCCATCGTCGCTTGGCAAACGAAAGAAACCACTTTCCAGCCTGTCGATGCATCCGGTTTTATCGTCGCAATGCAAAAGAACTTTGCTGAAGTGCAGGCGATAAAAAAGAAAGATAACCCTAAGGAAGAGTTGGAGCGCAAGGTGCGGGATGTACATCGCAGTATGACGCGCACATTCCCTGTCTATTACGACTGGTGGCTGCAAGATGGAAACGAAGTGAATTGGTTCTCCGAAACTTTCGCCCGGCAACTTTCTCGCCGTATGCAGAAGCTAAACATAGCTGCAACCGTGACGGATACTCCCCTGAGCATCGAAGCCGCATTTCAATCCTACCTGAAAGCGTGTGAGAGAAGACGCACCGAACGTTTGAGAACATTCGTGGCCAATCAGCCGGAGATTATTTTCACCAAATACCGCACGCTGCGTCCTTCTTTCTTTGCCTACACCGAAGGCGTATCGGATGCCCGTGCCGAATGCAACTACATTGCTGGCGGTTCGCTTTCAAAGATAAAGATGAACGGCATCTGGGCGAACGAAGAAACACTGTTTACCGACGATGACGGTGTATATCGCGACCCTAATCTCCATTTCGACGGTCGTCATTTGCTTTTCTCTTATAAGCCCTCGCCTAAAGACGACGACTTTCATCTGTATGAGATGGACTTGCAGACACGTGACCTCAAGCAACTGACTTTCGGGAAAGGTCATGCCGATATCGAAGGAATCTATTTGCCGGACGAAAATATCCTTTTCAACTCCACCCGTTGCGGAAGCGCGGTGGATTGCTGGTTTACCGAAGTCAGCAATATGTACCTTTGCGACCGTGAAGGCCGCTATATGCGTCAGGTCGGCTTTGACCAGGTGCACACGGTGACTCCCACTTTGCTCGATGACGGACGGGTGGTTTATACCCGTTGGGATTACAACGACCGCGGGCAGGTATGGGCACAACCGCTATTCCAGATGAACCCCGACGGAACAGGACAGGCCGAGTACTACGGAATGAACAGTTGGTTTCCCACCACGGTGGCGCAAACCCGTCAGATTCCCGGAACACGCAAGGTAATGACTGTCTTTATGGGACATCACACCCCGCAGCACGGTAAACTGGGCATTATCGACCCCGAAGCCGGACGCGACGAGAATGAAGGAACCATGTTTGTAGCTCCCCTCCGCAAACCGGAAGCAGAGCGCATCGACAGTTACGGAGCATTTGACGATCAGTTCCAGCACCCTTTTCCGCTGAACGAAACAGAGTTTCTTATCTCTTACACTCCGCTTGGATACCACGTAGGCCATCCGATGGAGTTTGGTATCTACTGGATGAATGTGGACGGCGAACGGGAGTTGTTGGTATCCGATCCGAATATCTCTTGCAATCAACCTGTCTTGGTTGCCCCCCGCAAACGTCCTTTCCACCGTTCGTCTACGGTAGATTATCGTAAGAACGACGGCGTATATTATATGCAGAACATCTATGAAGGCGATGGTCTGAAAGGCGTGAAGCCCGGAACCATCAAGCAGTTGCGCATTGTAGAAATACAATTTCGTGCAGCAGGTGTAGGCGAAGTGGACGGTATCGACAAGGGAGGCGGTGCATTGGCAAGTACTCCGGTGGGAGTAGGCAATGCCGCATGGGATGTGAAGAGAGTAATCGGAGTGACGGATGTATATCCCGACGGTTCCGCTTTCTTTAAGGTTCCGGCACGCCGACCGCTCTATTTCCAGGCATTGGATGAAAAAGGCCGGGTGGTGCAGACCATGCGCAGTTGGTCTACCTTGCAGCCGAACGAAGTTCAGAGTTGCGTAGGATGCCACGAACATAAGAATACGGTTCCTGTGTCTGGACATCCGGTATCCATGGCAATGGATAAAGGCATCAAGGCTTTGCAGCCGGAAGATGAAATGGGAGAACGTAATTTCAGTTACCTGAAAGAAATCCAGCCGATATGGGACAGACATTGCATTGCTTGCCACGATGGAGTGAAGCAACTGATGAGTCTGAAAGGAGACTTGAAGGTATTTGACAGACGCAGCAAGAGAAAATATACCGATTCTTATCTGAGTCTGACACACGCCACTCAGGACAATAGCAACGGTTCGTGGAGAGGAAACGCCCATCATCCCGAAGTAAACTGGATCAGTGCTTTGTCCGAACCGACGTTGTTACCGCCTTATTTTGCTGGTTCCAACACAAGCAATCTTATCAAGCGCTTGGAGAACGGACATGGCGGAACGAAGCTGACTCCGCAGGAGATACGTAAAGTCTCTCTTTGGATTGACCTGCTTGTACCGCAAATCGGAGAGTTCCGCGAAGCGAATAACTGGTCGCAGCAAGACATGGAGTTCTACGACCGTTACGACAACAAACGGAAAGCAGCACGTGCGGAGGAACAGGAAAACATCCGTCAGTACATACAATCCCTTCAAACTAAAGAACAAAAATAATGAAAAAGATATTGATACCTCTTAGCATCTTGGCCGTACTTTTATGTACCAGTTGGAAAGATGATGCGAAGACCGTCTCGCCGGACCGTCTTTTTCTGGCAGACAACGGAACGTCCCTGTTCGTAACAAACAGGGCGGGCAGCGAATTAATCAGAATGTCGCCCGACGGAAAGGAGATGGAGCGGAAAGTGTCCTTCTCTTCTCCGGTGAATGCGATGACGCAAGACCCGTCTGGAAAGTTATGGGTGGTGTGCGACGGAAACACCGGAATGATGTACGAACTCGACGGAGAGAAACTTTCGGTACATTCAAAGACCAAGAGCGGCGCCACTCCTTCGGATATCCTATACAATCCTATCTCTAAATCGCTTTGGGTGACTCAGCGATTCAATAATGAGCTTTGGGAGATTGACTCCGCCACCCGAAAGTTGAAAACGAAAATCGGCGTAGGGCGTGAGCCGGTTGCCATGACCGCTTTTGCCGGCGACTCCTGCTTGCTGATTGCCAACAATCTTCCTGAGATGTCTTCTAAGGCTTATCCCATTGCCGTGCAATTGGATATCGTAGATGTAGCGTCGAAGAAAGTAACCTCCCGCATCATGTTGCCTAACGGCGCTACGGATGTAAAATCTGTGGCAGTGGACAAGAACCGCAATTATGCTTATGTCACCCATCTGATAGCCCGCTACCAGTTGCCTACCAATCAGTTGGACCGTGGATGGATGTCAACCAATACCTTATCCATCATTGACTTGAAAAACCGGAAACTGCTGACTTCCGTTCTGCTGGATACTCCGCAGAAGGGAGCTGCCAATCCGTGGTCGGTCATAGTTACTCCGGACGACAAGCAGATTATAGTAGCTGCTGCCGGAAGTCAGGAACTGGTACGTATCGACCGCATTGCTTTGCACGACCGTCTTGCCAAGGCAAAGCAGGGCGAAGTGGTGACGCCTTCCACCCGGTCGTGGGATATTATCCCCAATGATGCCGGATTCTTATATGGTATCCGCGAGTTTGTTTCCACGCAAGGTAAAGGCCCCCGTTCGGTAGTTGCTACTGCCGATAAGATATACACCGCCAATTATTATACTTCGGAACTGGTGACAATGGATTTGGACGGCAAGAATGTGAAGAAGCAGATTCTAGGTTCTCCGCTGGCATTTACAAAGACGGGCAAGGGCGATATGTACTTTCATGATGCAACCATTTGCTTTCAGAACTGGCAAAGTTGTGCAACCTGCCATCCTAACGATGCACGTGTGGATGGGCTCAACTGGGATTTGCTGAACGACGGCATGGGCAATCCGAAGAATACAAAGACATTGCTTCTCTCTCATCAGACCCCGCCTTGCATGGCAACCGGTATTCGTAAAAACGCCGAGACTGCCGTACGTTCGGGAGTAAAATACATTCTGTTTATGGAAGGTAATGATGAAATATACGAATCAATCGATGAATATTTGAAGTCATTGAAACCTCTGCTCAGTCCGTATCTTAAGAATGGCAAACTTTCGGCGAAAGCCAAGAGAGGTAAGAAGCTTTTTAAAGAAAGTTGTGCAAGCTGTCATTCGGGAGAGCACTACACAGATTTGAAACAATATAAAGTAGGCTGGACTACAGGACCGGACAAAGGGCTGTCTATGGATGTGCCCGCCTTGAACGAATGCTGGCGCACGGCCCCCTATTTATATGACGGGCGAAGCTATTCGATGAAAGATATGCTAAAGATTCACGGTCCGAAAAAGCCGGTTACGGAAGAAGAACTGGAAGAATTGGCGGAATATGTATTATCTTTGTAAATAAAGCCGGTAAGCACTATAAAATTAAAAATAAGTATGAAAAGAATATGTAACATAGCGATTCTGTCCGTATTGTTTTCGGCAGTATCTTTTTCTGCCCTGTTTGCCCAGACGAACACGTTTGCCGGAACCGACTACTCGCAGGGAATCGTATTTGTGATGGAAAACAACCGGATAGTGTGGCAGCACAAAGCGCCCGATTCCAACGATTTATGGATATTGCCCAACGGCAATATCCTCTTTACCACCGGACACGGCGTACTCGAAATGACTCGTGCCAACGATACCATCTTTCATTATCAATCCGAAAGTCCTGTCTTTGCCTGCCAACGCTTGAAGAATGGCAATACTTTTGTGGGCGAATGCACTACGGGGCGTATGCTCGAGATATCCCCCAAAGGGAAAATAGTGAAAGAAACCTGCATCCTGCCCAAAGGGGTGAAGAGCAAAGACTTTGCTTTCATGCGTAATGCCCGCCGGCTGGATAACGATCATTTCTTGGTGGCACACTATGGCGACCAGTGTGTGAAGGAGTATGATACGAACGGCAAGGTGGTGTGGCAACTGGATGTTCCCGGTGGACCGCATTCTCTCACCCGTCTGCCCAACGGACATACATTGATTGCCGTGGCAGATAAAGACCGGAATCCCCGTCTGATGGAAGTGACCGAAGAAGGAAAAACAATCTGGGAACTCTCGAATGCCGACATTCCCGGCAAACCGTTGAAGTTTCTCGGAGGGTTTCAATACTTCTCCGACGGGCGTTTCCTGATAACAAACTGGACGGGACACGTGAACCCGAAAGATAAAGTACATATGCTGTTGGTAGACCGTCAGAAGAATGTGCTTTACCAATTGGAGAATTTCCCGGGATTGCAGACGATGTCGTCAGTGCACACTTTGGACAAACCGGATGGCGTAACAACTTATCATTAATACTATAATATGAAATATCATCGGATAAAATGTGAAATCTACAAGGCAGCGGGTAAACCGTGGGAGGAGATGGCGGAAGAACTGCTTCTAACCGCTCTGGGTAATAAAGGAGTAGTTCGGTTAATCTTCTTCACCGCCGTGGCGGACAATAAGGAATATCTATCCCGCCGCTTCTTTTTGCAACAATGGGTGGACAGTCATTTCGTGTCACCACGCCCACTGCTGTCACTTGTTGTCCAGAAACCTTTGGTGGGAGAACTGGTTCTTGAAGTGCATTCACTGCCGATGATAGCTGACTCTGCCGTCACGATAGAAGAGAAATTCACTTCTTCCGTCCGCTATCTGCAGATTGCTTCCGAAGGATATCGGGAGATAATGGCAGGAGGGCTTTGTGCGGACGACATCGAGCTTCCCGCCAAGGAACAGTCGGTGCAGGTTTTCAGTAAAGCAGACAAAATACTGAAAGCAGAAGGAATGAATTTCGGCGATATTGTCCGTCAGTGGAATTATCTGGAAGATATTACTGAAGTCAATCATGGCAATCAGTGCTATCAGGATTTTAATGATGTACGTGCGTTCTACTATGCTTCTTCGCAATGGCCGTCGGGCTATCCGGCAGCAACGGGGATTGGCGCGCAGGGCGGCGGCATACAGATAGATTTTAATGCAGTCAGTGGAGATATAGACCTTGTACCGTTGGATAATGACTGGCAAAGGGCGGCCCATGTTTATTCGGACGAAGTATTGATAAGTCTCCGGGAGAACATGAAGAAGGGAACGCCCAAGTTTGAAAGAGGAAAACTGCTGTCCGACCCTGCGCAGAAATTCATCTATATCTCCGGCACGGCTGCCATCCGTGGCGAAGAAAGCATTCCTTCCGATGATGTCCTTCTACAAACTAGGATTACGGTAGAGAACATCCGGCATCTGATAGGAGCGGACGGCAAGAACGAAAACCTGCCGGATTCTTCGGCAAAACTGGAAGTGCTCCGTGTATATCTTAAGAATGAAGAAGATACGCAGGCGGTGGAAGAAGAAATGGATAAGCTTTGTCCCGGCGTACCGGTAGCTTATCTCTGCGCCGACGTATGCAGAAAAGAATTACTTGTAGAAATAGAAGGCATCGCTTATTTATAAACAATCTCTTGCTTTTTTTAGAACCATCATAACTAATAACGAAAAACTGATGAAACTGATTCGGCTGATAGCTTCACCGATTTTAATGTACGTGCTGGCAGGACTCTATGCGTTGATATTGGCAATAGCCACTTTTGTAGAAAACGCGTATGGACCCGCCGTGGCGCGCGAATCCTTTTATTATGCTCCTTGGTTCATACTGTTGCAGCTTTTGCAGGCTGTCAATCTGTTGGCTATGTTTCTTCAGGGGAGAAGTTTCAAGAGAGTCAGCAAGGGCAGTTTGATGTTTCATGGAGCTTTCCTTTTTATTTGGTTGGGGGCTGCCGTTACTCATTATGTAGGGGTAACGGGCGTCATGCATATCCGTGAGGGGGAAACGGCAGTTAGCATGATGAAAGACGGAGAGGCAGGGCCGGGAAATGCCGTCCTGCCGTTTTCCGTCACTTTGGATGATTTCAGGTTGAAGCGTTATCCGGGTTCGCATAGTCCGATGTCTTATGAAAGCGATCTGGTGATTAGAAAAGAGGGGGAAGCTCCGCAGGCGGCTACCGTCAGTATGAATAAGGTGATCAATGTAGATGGGTATCGCCTGTTTCAGTCTTCGTTTGATGCCGACGAGCAAGGAACGGTGCTGTCGGTGAGTTATGACCGTCCCGGTATGCAGCTTACGTATACAGGATATTTTCTCATGTTTGCAGGTTTTGTGCTTACGTTGTTCAGCCGTAAGTCCCGTTTCGGACGGCTGCGAAAAGAGCTATTTATGCTCGTACTATTGGGAGGATTCAGTGCGCCGACTTTAAATGCACAGCAACAAGCCTCGTCTTTTGCACAACGACAATCCCCATCTACGTTGCAACCTTGCGTACCTTTGCATCATGCCAAGAAGTTCGGCAGTCTGGTGGTGCTCAATCCCAACGGACGTCTCGAACCGGTCAATAGTTATACATCCTCCATTTTGCGCAAGCTTCACGGTGCTGATAAGCTAAAACTCCGCGTAGCGGATAAAAGCTACACGGTCGGTCCCGATCAATTCTTCCTGAACCTACTTGCTTTTCCCGACGAATGGGGAGCCTATCCTTTCATCAAACTGGAAAATGAAAAGCTCCTTCAGCGATTCGGAAGAAGCGACCCGTACATTGCCTGGCAAGATGTTTTCGATGCGGACGGCAACTATCTCCTGACGGATGAAGTGAATGCCATCTATGCCAAGCCGGCATCGGAGCGCAAACGTTCTGAATCGGACTTGCTCAAACTGGATGAATCGGTGAATATCGTCTACCGCATCATGCAGCAACAATTGCTTCCGCTTTTTCCTGTGGAGAATGACACACAAGGAAAGTGGTCTTCATCGGGCGACGATTTAAGCGTCTACGAAGGGAAAGATTCGTTGTTCGTTTCTAAAATAATGGATTGGTATCTCTACGAATTGGGACATGGCGTGCAATCCGGCGACTGGAAGGAAGCTGACAAAATTGTCGATATGATGAACACCTTTCAGCAGGCAAAGGCGAAAACTCCTGCCATCGACAACCGGAAAGTGAAAGCGGAACTTCTCTACAATCAGTTGAATCTCTTTTTCTGGTGTAGGCTGGCATACCTGATTTTTGGAGGGATATTGCTCTTTATAACCTGTGGTGAGATTTTTGTCGATTTTAAATGGGGGAAAAGGCTAGGCGCTGCTCTTATTGCTTTGCTCGTCATTGCTTTTCTGGCGCATACGTCGGTAGTTCTGCTACGTTGGTACATCTCAGGGCGCGCACCTTGGGCCAATGCTTACGAATCTATGGTATGCACTTCGTGGATGCTGGTAGGCGGCGGATTGCTCTTTGCCCGTCGTTTTCGGATTCTTCCGGCACTATCGGGCATATTGGGCGGCATCATGCTTTTCGTGGCAGGACTCAACCATATGAATCCTTCCATCACCCCGTTAGTTCCCGTGCTCCAATCCTATTGGTTGATGTCCCATGTTGCCGTCATTATGGTGGGCTATGTATTCTTTGCGCTTTGTGCTCTCACGGGTCTGTTCAATCTTGTCTTGATGGGTCTGACGAATGCTGCAAACCGCACAAAGCTCCAGTTCCGCATCCGCGAATTTACCATGCTGAATGAAATGGCGATGATTCTCGGCCTGTTCTTCATGACCGCAGGAACATTCCTCGGAGCCATCTGGGCAAATGTATCGTGGGGAAGATATTGGGGATGGGACCCGAAAGAAACATGGGCGCTGATATCAATCGTAGTCTATGCACTGGTGCTCCATATCCGTTTCATCCCTTTGCTGAAAGGAAAGACCACTTTGTGCTTTAATCTGCTGTCGGTAGTAGCCATCCTCTCCATCCTCATGACGTGGTTTGGAGTGAACTACTTCCTGAGCGGACTGCATTCTTATTAAAAAGAACTTCTGCCACATTTTTGTATTTCTATTACGTATTATACGGGGAAAAACAAAAATGTGGCAGACCTGATAATCAGTGATATAACTATCAAAACACCCCTAAATCAAGAGAAGTTTACAGATTCCTTCTATATAGATTTTGGTGTTTCCGAAGAAGAAACTGCATTTTCCTATCAATCATTTGAGTTTCAGTATTTTGATGGTCCTGCTGTCATGTTTCCATCCTTTTTCTACTTCTGCATATTGTTCCAGTTCTTTCGTCGTTATTCCCCGTCCTGTGTTCAGTCCCATCTTTTTGTACACCTGTTTAAGCATACTTTTCGCTTCTTGCACGGACAGCTCCGTACCTACGGGGAAACTGCGCCGGATATGCGTCCGCATCTCTCCCGATTTCTTAATAGAGTGTTCGTTGCTTAGGTTCAATGCCGTGCGCAATTTGTTTTCGTTGTAGTCAGCTTCGCGGATAAATTCCGCTCCGAAACGCTGGAAACAATCGAGTATATACCTATCTGCCGTAGAAGTAATCAGGTTCGTCAACATTCGCTGATAGCGTTTCTGCACTTTCTTGTCGGTAGACCGGCTCATCTTTTCCATTTCTCCCAGCTTCCACACGATAAGTTCCGCCCGCTTCTTCTTTGCCAGGCGGTGCTGTATCGCCATGCGTTCATTGTCCGACACGGGCATCAGGCGTTCTTCGTGCGCGAAGTCGAAATAATCGGTCTGCTGATAAGCATTGCATAGCAGGTTGGTGGAGGTGTAGAGGCGTTTCACTTGTTCCTTCTCGTAGAAGTTGGCAATCAGAAACGGGTCCGGCTTTCCGTTTTCATCCAGATAGGGGAGATAAGAGTTTTCTCCGATGGCTTCCTGCAATAAGGTGCGCTCGCCAATATTCGATGTGCGTGCCAGTTGCGCTTTCCAGCCATTGAAGATGTTGGAAGCACCCTCAATCCAGTGGTCAATTTCCGAAGCCGACATACATTCAAGGTCCGGGCGGATAGATGCAATATGGGTCACGCTGTTCACTCCGTCGCGGAAACGTCCGATAATCTGGATAGCTTCGGTAGCGGGGTCGATTACCGATTGCGCAGCACCGAATAAATCACTGATAAGAATAACGTGCGGAGGATTCTTGCATAAGATATCCACGGCAGAGTAGAAGCGGGAAGTAAAGAAGTTATAGTGTTCCAGTTCGGTAATCATCATCGACTTCTTGCGTCGGTTTCCTCTCCAAAGTTTATATTGCCCGTCTTCGCTACAGAAAGTGCAGGCGTTGCTCAGTTCGGGAATCAGGCGGTAGAAGCTATCTATGGAGTCGATGCTGTTGCAGAAGATGCAGACCGTTCCGCGTTTGGCTTCAATCACTTCCTGCAATGTCTCCAGCACGTTGTTGGTCGTGATAAGTTTCAGTTTCTGGTGATAGGGGTAGTCCGGTTGAATCAATACTTTCATGAATCCGTCGAAACGAATGTCCTTCTCGGGTATAATGGGCGTAGCGGATATAAGCGCTTTGTTGCGGAAATGGAAGAAATCGTTCATCGGTTCGCGGATGGAGTCGCGGTAATGCACATCCTGCACCAGCTTCTCGCATTCGTCGAACAATACAAAGCAGTCCTCATACATATCCAGATCCACCGCTTGCATGGCTTCCTTTATTTTGCTGAATCCTTCGGGGGTAGTCAGCAGCTTGAAGTGTTTGTCGCGATTCGTTTCGAGGAAGTCTGCTATTTGCCTGACGCTTACCCCTTTGTAGACGGCAAGTGCATTCTTGTGTTTCTTGGCTTTCGATTCGATTACCGGCACATTAGGTTCGATGATAATCGACTTGCGTGGTGCAACCAGTTCGCAGTGCGTGGCGCCTAGTCCGGGCAGTAATTTATTGATGATGCAGTTGGTCGGAATAAAGTCTTTTCCGGCCCGTTTCAGTGCATCCGCAAAGTATTCACCTTTTCGGATGGAGTAGGTTCTGTCGTATTGCATGGTTGGTTAATATCTCCGTATATTGTGTCTTTCGGGGTTGTACTTCTCAAATCCGGCTGCCGATATGCGTTTCTTCAACGCCCTCACTGCCTTGAAAATAATGTTTTTCACTTGTATGGATTCAGCCCGGTGGTTCTCTCCGGGTTCTTTATCATCGCAAAAACAGCCGTTCAAAGAGAAGCTGCCGAAATCATCCAGATTGAGAATATTTCCTTCTTTCAGTACATCTTCAATGCCTTCCAGCACCATGCACAAACTCTTGTATGCTTCGCTTTTTGGAATGTTGTTTTTCTCCGCCAGATATTCAACGAAAGCTTTCATGTCGAGCGTGTCCCACGATAGCAGTTGTACGCGTACGTTTGTTTCTTTGTCACCACTGAAGGTATCGGCAAAGCGTGTTGTTTTGTAAGGTATGCCCATTATAATTCCTTATTAATAATTTATCATTGTTTGGTTGCAGTTGAGCATTTCTCCGGATGGACAAGTGTAACTTGCTAGTTGCACAAGTGCAATAGGCGGGTTGCTCAAGTGCAACAGATTAATTTATACAGATGAAGTTGCTAAAAGATAAGGAGGAATTATTAGTTTGTGCAATAGAGCTGACTAATACATCCTTATGGATTGGTAAATACATCTTGTCGGTTAATACGGTGTAAAGGTAGAAATAATAACTGTATCTGCAAAATTGATTTGCTCTTATTTTTGTACTCGTTTTCTTTAAATTCGTGATTATCTTCATAATGTCACAAATTGATTCCCATGTTCTCGATAATTCTCTATTAATGATATTACATTTGCTGCATTGTTGGTAAGTAATAGTTACATATATGTGTGTTTGGTATATGATAGATAGGCGTACCGATAAAACCATTAAAAATTCAATAAATTATTATGAAACAAAAAACGGAATTAAAGTTGATGGCTAGAAATGCTGCTTTTAGAGTGGAATTTATTACCACTGGTAGGGAAATTGTCTTGTATACTAATGCTCTTTATATGGCTATGATGTGGGGATGGGCCGAGCGTATAGAAAAGGAAGAAACATTAAAAGAAGAGGGATTAATAACTTTAAAATGATGAAGATATGGAAAATTATTTTCAAAAGGTATATGACCTAGAAGTAATATGCAAACAAGAAGCAGAGCTGAAAGAGATGAAAAAGAAATTGGAAGTTCCATTGCTTACGGATAAAGAGTATATTCCAATGATTATTAAATGGATTTGTGAACTATCTGCAGAAAATTTAAAATCCGATTCTTTTATTTCTGATATAAAAAAGGTGTCTATATTTATAATTTTATATCTTTATTCACCTATTAGTCTGGCTAGTAGAAAAATGGAGTCTGGATTTCGTAGCTTATTTGCAAAAGAATTAGCGTATAAATCTCCATCAGGAGTTACTAATCATCTTACTAATGATTTGCTCTTTCAGCATAAACAACATCCAATCGGACGTGAAATAGATCGCATATATCCGGAGATTATCAAGCGTCTAAAAGAGAAAGAAATAATCCCTTAAAATAGGTAATTTATGACTTTTACTTATATGTCACTTTTCAATGAATCAAAAATTATTTTGTTATCAATATTGGCAGTACTTTTACCAACGAAAAAGAAAACAAGATGTTTTTAGATTGGAAACGAAAAACCGAAAGCTAGCTTTTTTATATATAAATTATTAATTAAAAATTAAAACATTAAGATTATGGCACAATTATCTTGGGGAAAACCCACAATTGAGTTTGGAAAATGCGGAGCCAATGGTGCACTGCCTACAGAATGGACAAAACTTTCATGCGACCCGGTTGAAGGCTCAACCAAACTGACTCCTACCAAGGGCGAGAAGAAAGAAGCAAAGGTAGAAGGCGGTGAAAATGAAGCAGTGAAGTATGCAAGAAATACTTATGCCTTCGAATTTGAAATCCGTGCGGCAAAAGGGCGCGTAAAACCGATTCTTGATTCCGATGGAGTGGTTGAAGGCGAGTATGCTTTCCGTGTGACTCCGGAAGATGCAACCTGCGAAGGCATCCTGATCGAACGTTCTATCGTTTCTTTGGAAGAATCGTATGATACTGCCGAAGGTAGAAAATGGAAATACACAGTGGATGTGTTGAAACCGAACGAAGGCAACCAAGTGAAACCTTACACACCTTCTGCTGAGGCTGGAAAGTAGTTTTGTTTTTGGGTTAACGAAGAGCGCTAGTGCTGGTCACAGCGCTCTTTTTTTATAAATACCGTTATGAGTAATAATAAAGAAATCGAAATGAATATATCCGATGCTATCATTGAACGTCCCATCAGTTTTAGTCTCGGTAAGAGTAAGTTATGTCTTTATCCGCCTACGCTCGGAAAGATGCAGATATTGAAGAACCTGTATTTCTCGATGGGGGTAAATATGGAACTTCTGTCAATCAATCCGTTGGCGGAAGCGTTGCGGATATGCACGGATAAGCCGGATACCGTTTGCCAAATCATTGCTTATTCTACATTTAATGATAAAAAAAGTATTTTGGATATGGAGAAGGTGCTTCGCCGTGCCAAGTTCTTGCAAGATAATACGTCAGCGGAAGACTTGGCTACCCTATTAACCGTTATCCTTTCGAATGATAAAATAGAGGAGTTCATCCTGTATTTTGGAATAGATGCCGATCGGGAGATGAAAACTCAAATCAGCAGGATAAAAGGAGAGGGGAGTAGCATCACTTTTGGAGGAAAAAGCATCTATGGGCTACTGATTGATTTTGCCTGCCAGCGTTATGGGTGGACCATGGAGTATGTGCTTTGGGGAATCAGCTATGTGAATCTTAATATGCTGTTCGCCGATGCTATCACTACTGTATATCTCAGTGATGAAGAACGCAAAAAACTGGGACGTGGTGATGGCAGAGTGATTGATGCGGATGATCCTAGAAATCGGGATTTGATAAGGAAGATGATTAGTGAATGATTCCATGACGATACAATTCACTTAATGCTATGGTGATACTTTTAATGCAGCCCACTAGTCCGGACGTTTTGTGGATTGACGAACCGGAATTGGGACTGCATTTTATTAGTTAAGTGATTATAAAGCTAACTCTTGCTTTTGTTCTTTACCTTATAATAGATACAATTTCGTATCTTCATATTTTTTAAAGTCTGGAGATGGCTTATCTATTTTCTTAAAGATGCGTGTGTATTTTGTTTTTATTTCTTCGTACCCATTATGCCAATCTTCTAAAGAACTGGCCGATTTGGAAAGGAGAGCTATTTCTTGCAAAAAAGCTTCATTCGCTAGCCTTTCAGTTTCTTCTAAATCGCCTTTTATGTAAGAGACACAAGCCTCTGAAAGAAAATCCTTATTATCAATTTTCTTCCAGATCCGCTTAACATTGTTTGTCATACCCCAAATTTTGAAAAAAAGAATGATTTGCAATATGCCAAATGCAATCATTACTATGCCGGTAAATTGTATTAATCCTTCCATGATTTATTGTTTTGTTTTTGATAAGCGATTATAAAACAACTAAAAATTAATGTCCAGGCAACAATACCAAGAATGGAATGAATGTAATATGTGGAGTCCATATATTTTGCACTCTCCATAGTTGCCATTAGAATAATTGAATAAATGTTGCTTAACAAAAAGAGTCCTGCACCAATGCTACCTAATAAAAAAGCTGTTTTCATATGTAAATAAATTGCGCCTTCCCTAAAGAAAAGCTGTTATTAATAATCAGTATTGTTTTTGTATTTCTGACATAATTAAAATTATTTCTGTCTGATTAAGTATTGAAAGTTATAAGGCTGCGGGGCTCAGTCTTCAAAACTTAAGCCACTGGTAGTGGCGAACACTGTGTCTTTGTGAACATTATGCCACATTCCCGAGACAAAGTTCATTCTAGGTCTTTTCTATAATTGTATTGTTTGTTTGTCTTATTCAGCTTCATTAGAATGAGTTATTTCTAATTTTCTCAGCTTTTTCCATTTGTTTTTGCTCTTCTCTTTTTTCCTTTTCAGTTTTTATACGCTTCTTCTTAGGAAATGTGTGGTTTTCAATAAGTACTTCATAGTAGTAGTTAACTTCTAAATCCCATTCTCCTAAGAGTATTGTAATACTTTTGTCTCCAACCTGAAATTTAGCGTACTCAAATTCTTCACCAGAATTGAACTCGGATATGTTTACTTTATCTTTTTTGAAAGATGGTTTTCCGTATTTTTGTGTAAAGTTATTGATGAAAATATCGCAATCACTAATTAAATCGTCTAAGTGATTGGCAGTAAAGTGATATGATTCAATACGAATTTTAGTTAATTCATTTTCTGTGAAATCTCCCCAGAAATTTGTAAGTTCATTTAACCCAAAAGTCTTTTTAAAATTTCGTTCGTTATTAAATTCCATTGTAATGCTGTTATCGTATTTATCCCCATTTTCGAAAGTTTCAGTATTTAGTGCCTCCTTCATACTCATCCCGAATTTCACATCTCCCCATGCAATTAATGCAAGAGAATCAATTTCAACTTGTTTTAATGAATCCTGTATTTCTTGCTTTCTGATTTCTGTGGCCGTTGGAGTATTCGATATTTCGTTCTTAGTTTGCACTTTTTGATTATTATTGCAACTCATAGTCAGCAATAAGGTTGCGAATAGTAGTAATACTTTTCTCATGGCTTTTATCTTTATTATTATACTTCTTAGTTATAGTATACTTCAATGATTAATAAAAGGATACGTTTGTTTTTAATTGCATTGAAATTATAAATGCTTTCCCACGGCAAAGATACTAATATATTTGACAACATGGTATAATGGGAACGAAAAGTTGGAAATTACTTGCTTTTTTCTGGAGATGCTGAGTCATTTAAATAGAATTTGTGATAATCTCAACAATGTCACTTTTAAAAAAGGATACTCCTTCGTGGTTATAAAACTTTCCCATAGTTTTGTCTAATAATAACTTGATACTCTTTTTCCGGTGATGTTATGGTAGCTATTTTTGAACGGCATTTACAACAAACAAATATATTGCGATAATTACTGTTTGTGCATATGGATTAGTCAAGTTTATATGCGTTTCCTGAAAAAGAAGTAACTTTATTAAAGTCAGAGATATTAATGTAGTCTTTATGCAACCGAACTTCTCTCTTCCTCGTCCTGCACAATAAACTTTATATCCTAACTTCTTATACAGTGTATATATGCATCTGTAGATTATTTAGGGTCTGATATAGGTATTTTGAAAATCCTACGTATTAACGTTATTTCTTATTATATGCTTTAGTTACAGTAGTGTATGATTTATTTAAAGAAGTTGAAACTTTTACACTTCTCCTGACTCCGGAGATAATTGGACCTAACTCGGCAATAGGTTTAAAGCTTCCCGTAGATGAGGAAATAACGACTTTTTTATTTTTCTTAGTAGTGATAACTTTACACATATCAATCTATTTTTTAAAACTCATCAACAAAGCAACGTGTTACTTCTATTTGGGCGTTTTATTGTTTGTCTTAGTCATTAGAATGAATTATTTCTAATTTTCTCAGCTTTTTCCATTTGTTTTTGCTCTTCTCTTTTTTCCTTTTCAGTTTTTATACGCTTCTTCTTAGGAAATGTGTGGTTTTCAATAAGTACTTCATAGTAGTAGTTAACTTCTAAATCCCATTCTCCTAAGAGTATTGTAATACTTTTGTCTCCAACCTGAAATTTAGCGTACTCAAATTCTTCACCAGAATTGAACTCGGATATGTTTACTTTATCTTTTTTGAAAGATGGTTTTCCGTATTTTTGCGTAAAGTTATCAATGAAAATGTCGCAATCACTAATTAAATCGTCTAAATGATTGGCAGTAAGGTAATATGACTCAATGCGAATTTTAGTTAATTCATTTTCTCGGAATTCTCCCCAAAAAGATTCTAGTTCAGTAAGACCAAATAATTCCCTAAGTTGTCGTTCAGTTTCATAGTTTACTGAGATGTGATTACTATCAGGATACTTATCACATCTTTTGAAAGTTTCAGTATCCAGCGCCTCCTTCATGCTCATCCCAAATTTCACATCTCCCCATGCAATTAATGCAAGAGAATCAATTTCAACTTGTTTTAATGAATCCTGTATTTCTTGCTTTCTGATTTCTGTGGCCGTTGGAGTATTCGATATTTCGTTCTTAGTTTGCACTTTTTGATTATTATTGCAACTCATAGTCAGCAATAAGGTTGCGAATAGTAGTAATACTTTTCTCATGGCTTTTATCTTTATTATTATACTTCTTAGTTATAGTATACTTCAATGATTAATAAAAGGATACGTTTGTTTTTAATTGCATTGAAATTATAAATGCTTTCCCACGGCAAAGATACTAATATATTTGACAACATGGTATAATGGGAACGAAAAGTTGGAAATTACTTGCTTTTTTCTGGAGATGCTGAGTCATTTAAATAGAATTTGTGATAATCTCAACAATGTCACTTTTAAAAAAGGATACTCCTTCGTGGTTATAAGACTTTCCCATAGTTTTGTCTAATAATAACTTGAAAGGTAATGATATGGAAGATTTAGATTTTAACATTGGAGGAAATAATGATGTGATCATTAAAAGAGTGGAGCAGATACGCAATTCTATTAATTTAGTAACAATAGAATTGAATAATGCGACTAAAGAAAGTAGTGGCTTTGAAAATGTCTTGAGAAAAACATTCGATGTTTTAGGAGGAACGGAAGCCTTAAAGTCGTTTGTGAGTGATGTAATACGTGTACGTGGTGAATATCAACAACTTGAACGAACGTTCACCACTTTATTGCAAAGTAAAGATAGATCTGATGCTCTAATGTCTCAGATGATGAAAAGTGCCGTGGAAACTCCTTTTAATTTAAAGGAAATGGCTGATGGAGCCAAACAGTTGATTGAATATGGAGTCGCTTCAGAGGATGTAAATAATGCACTACTTCGTTTGGGAGATATCGCGACTGGTGTAGGAGCACCTTTAGAACAAATAACGTCTCTTTATGGAAGCGTAATGTCAAAAGGTAGTCTTAATACAGATGATTTGAGTGCATTCTCATCTTCGGGTGTTCATATGCTTCAGGGATTGGTAGATATATTAGGAGTGAGCACTGAGAAAGTAAATGAAATGGTTGCCGCCGGAAAGATGGGTTTCCCCGAAGTGCAGAAAGTAATAGAAAACTTGACACAGGAAGGAGGTCTGTTTTATGGCTCTATGGACGAACAATCGAAAACTATTGTTGGGGAAATTAATAATCTGCAAGATGCTTGGGAAATAATGTTGAATGGCATTGGAGAATCTCAAGAAGGAATTATTAGTAATGCCATCGGTGGAATTACTAATTTGGTAGAGAATTATGAGAATATTGGTAAAATTCTTCTTTCTCTGATAGAAACTTATGGATTTTATAAAGCCGCGTGCATTGCAAATATTGTTTTTACTCAGAGTCTAGCTACGACTCAAATGGAATTAGGGATTGTTATGGCTAAGTTAAAGAAGGCTTTTGTTACTCTTACTAATTCTATGAATCTCAACCCTTGGGTACTAGCTGCGACAGCTATTGTTGGTCTCGGTCTTGCCATGTGGAATTTAGCCGATCGCACAACGGCTGCCGAAAAAGCACAGAAAAAATTTAATGACGAACAGGAAAAGTTTAATGAACTACAAGATAAACGAAAACAAAAGATTGAAAGTCTCATACACATAATACAGGATAAAACGGAAACTGATTATGCTCAATCTAATGCTTATAAAGAATTAGAAAAACTTTCGCCAGCTTTGACTGAAGCGTATTCACGCGAAGAAATAGCTAACCTAAATTTAGCTGAAGCGCAGAAAGTTACTAATGAGGAACGCGATAAGATGGATTATGACCACTTGGTTGCTCAAATAAATGAAATAACTGAGTCTATAAACCAATTAAAGGCGGAAGATGGAAAGATTATAGCTGTGGGCAGTACGGCTGTTGTCGTAAACCATAGCAAAGCTATTAGTAATAAAGCTGCAGAACTGAAAAAATATCAAGAGAAACTAGATGAAATTAATCGATTAAAGAAAGAAGTAGAAGAAAACAATAAGCCGATTGAAGAGCGAATCAGCTTTGCAAAGGACAATCTGGAAAAAATCAGGGCAGAATATAATAAGGTGAACACCTTAATGATATCGGAGCGCGCTAAGCTTGAAGCAGATCCGTTATATATTATTCCATTCCAATTGGATTTAGAATTTACAGGTTTAGAGAAAAGTCTTAAAGAAGCTGCATCAAAGGTTGAGAAGCTTGAAAAGCAGAAAGCTGGAAGTACAACCTATCAACAAGATTTAGAAACTGCAAGAAATAAGTGGTTGAAACTCCAAAAGGCATATCAAACATTAAAAAAGAATCCAAAAGCTACAACCGTAGAGGTAAATAAGTCTAAAGACAAATATGAAGAAGCAAAAAAGGCATACGAAGCTTTAGGTGGTGTAACAAGCAATACCACTCCTGAAAATAGAACCGAAAAAATTCTGGAACAGCAAAAACGTCTTCAAGAACTTCTTAATAAACAAAAAGAAGAAGAAATCCGAACGGTAGAGGAACTGGAAAATAAGAAAGCTCAAGTTGTGATTAATGCAATGAAGGAAGGAAATGCGAAAGCTCTTGCACAAATGCAATTAAATCATAAAATGGAGATTCAGCAACTTGAACGTGAAGAAGAGGAGCTCTTGCAGAAGAAAATAGATGATGCTAAGGCTATTTTTGATGCAGAAGAAAATATAAAAGCCGCCGGTGACTCCAACTATAAGACAAAGACTTTTGATAGTAGTAAAGTTTCACTCTCTCAAAGCGAAAAAGATTATTTTGGTCTGCAAAGGATGTATATTGATTTGCGACAGGCATCTGAAATGCAACCTCTACTTGATGGAAGTGCTGAAAGAGAAGCATGGAATAAATATTTGGAAGAGTATGGGTCTTTTCAAGAGAAAAAACAAGCTATTACCGAAGATTATTATAAAAAAATAAGAGAAGCTACTACCGAAGGAGAAAAGGCGACTTTAGAGAAAGAGATGGAGTCTAAACTGAAGGGCGTCAACTTTGAAGAGTTAAAAGCATCCATCAACTTTGCTGATATTTTCGGGGATTTGGATATTCAGACTACCGAGACATTATCAAAGATGCGTGATAATTTGAAGGAACTCATTAATAATTCAGCAAAGGATCTTAAACCTACAGATTTGAAGGCGTTGCAGGATGCATTTAAAGACATTGATATAAAGATGTCGGAGCGAAATCCTTTTGGAGAGCTTAAACAAGGTATAAGCGAATACAAGGATGCTACAAACGATGTGGTCAAGGCGCAGGAGGATTTGAATAAGGTTCAGCAGGGAGGAGAGATTATAATTGGAGCCTATCTTGATAAGCAAGGTAATATTGTTAAAAAGCTACTTACTCAAGAGCAAGCGGAAAGGAATCTTTCTGAAGCACAAAAAGGGCGTTTTGAAGCACAAGGGAAGCTGACAAAAGCCGTCAATAGCATGGGAGAAAAAGGGGGGCAAGTGGTACAAGCTGGTAATGATATGGTGAATATGCTTACTGACTTGGGAGTAGAAGTCCCTGATTCGATAGCTGGTGCACTGAATGGAATGGGACAGGTAATGTCATCATTATCAAGCATTGATCTGACTAAACCATTCAGCATTCTGACCGGTATTACTGGAATAATGTCGGGAATAGTACAGACTGTAACTAGTTTCTTTGGTGGTTCTGACGGAACAGCTTATTACGAAGGAGTGAAAACCGAATTGGAGGCAATCAATGAGATTTATGATCGTATTATTGCCAATAGTAAGGAGGATATTGTCTTTGGTGGAGGTTTTTCATCAGTGGAAGCTGCAACACTGGCATTATCCAATTATGAAAAAAAAGTGCGGAATCTTCAACAGATTGCCGATGCGTCCGGTCGGGCAGGTGCTTCATGGAAGAGTCATTCTGCAGAATGGCATTCAAATAAGAATGTTGGTGCGGGAAGCTTTGAACGAATGAGCCAATTGGTAGGGAAATCTATTAATTCGATGGACGATATGTACTATCTGACTGGCGAAGAACTTTATCTGATTCAGTCGCAAATGCCGGAAGCATGGGGAAGAATAGATGCCCGAATCCGTGAAAATCTGGATAACATTGTTGCTTGTAAAGACGAAGCGAATGAGCTAAGAGATGCTTTGAACCAGGCTATGACCGGTGTAGACCAAGATAGTTTCTACAATGAATTTATCAGTGGTCTGTCTGATATGGATACTTCTTTTGAAGATATGTGCGATAATTTTGAAGCTTATTTGCGTAAGTCTATAATGGCTGGATTGATTGCTAGTCAATATAAGAAGCGGATTGATAGTCTTTATCAACAGTGGAGTGACTATGCTCAAAGTGATAAAAAGATAACAGAAGGTGAAGCTGATAAATTGCGTGAAGAATATAAGCGAATTATTGAGGATATGATGGCGGATCGAGAGGAAATGGCAGAATCATTTGGTTGGGATGCTTCTTCTTCCTCCTCCTCTGCTCAAGAAAGTTCAACAAAAGGTTTTGCTGCCATGTCTCAGGAGACTGGTGATGAATTGAATGGTCGATTCACTGCTTTGCAGATATCCAATGAGGAAATCAAAAACTCAATGTTGTTTGTACTGGGTAGCCTGTCGTCATTGTGTACTACTGCATCCGACGGGAATATACTTTTGATGGAAATGAGGAATTTGGCAATTATGTCTAACGGACACTTGGAAGATATCGCGAAATATACCAAGATAATGCTGGGCTTTGGAGCAAAATTGGATAACATAGATAGAAACACTCAAAGAATATAAAAATATGAAAGACGAATTATACATTAATGGGAAAGATGCCTATACTACTTGGGGCATAAGTATGGATGATACTTCATTATCGGAGTTAATGACACCAGTCTCTAATAAAGAATTTATAGAGAATGAAAGTAGGTTGGAGCATGGCAAGAAAGTCATAGTCTCGAATCCTAGGCTTGATGCGCGAAATGTGACTTTAAAGATAAACTTATCTGCTACCTCTGAACAACATTTTTTTGAAAGATATAATAGCTTTTGCAAAGAACTAGCCACAGGAGTCTTGGAAATAAAGTCAAAGTATCAACCTGATGTTGTGTACAAGACGATTTATCAATCGTGCAGCCAATTCAGCCAGTTTATGCGTGGCATTGGAAAGTTTACTCTTAAACTTGTTGAACCGAATCCTAATGATCGAAAACTATGATAGTAGATATTAAAGACAAATCCGGTAATATCCGTTTCTCTACTCCGATAAACAAAGGAAGTAAGCGGAAGTTCTCTTTAATGAAGGAGGACTATATTTCACTGAAATTTTCATTAGATAGTCCTGTGTACTTTAATTTAGGGGACGGAATAGGTAATGAATTAGGTATGTTTGAACTGGTTAATTTATACAAACCGGTTTATAATTCGGGAACCGGAGGCTATGATTATGAACTTCGTCTTGATGCTTATTACTGGAAATGGAAGAATAAGAAGTTTTTCTTTATTCCCGAAGCCGGTAGTCGGGAAGCCGGATGGAACCTAACAGACTCTTTAGAGACTCACATGAAAGTCTTTTTGGAGAATCTGACAGCCCTTGGATATAGTTACAAGGGGAAAGAGTTTACTTGCATAATAGACGATTCAGTAGATACATCCTCCAAACTGATTTCTTACGATAACGTGAATCTCATCGACGCTCTTAATCAGATGGCAGAGACATTCGAATGCGAATGGTGGGTAATTAAGAATGAGATTCACTTTGGACGATGCGAGGATGGCGAACCTATTGATTTTGAATTGGGCGTAAACGTGCAGTCAATGAGCCGGAGCGACAGCCAAACCACTTATGCTACCCGTATCTATGCTTTCGGGTCTACGCGGAATATTCCAATTACATATAGAAAGAATCTTGTATTTGATGTTAAAACCACAAACGGCAGTGACATATCCGATACATCAAGGATATTGAATAGTGAATATTTTCCGGCTTCCTCTAAAATTGAGAACAATATAAAGATTCCTTATGGAGATGCTTACGCTGTTATAGCGGACAAGGGAACTCCTGCCCTGACGCGAAAAAAGGAAATACTGGCGAAACCGTTGCCTAAAGGAAGATATAAGATAAATATAGCTGATCTGAGTTGTTGTACTGAACTCATAAGTCATGGCTCAAACTTGAAAGGTATGTTCAGCCTTCGTATATGGATGGAATGCGTGCTCAATGGAGAAAAAAAGACCGTTGATTTTTATAGCAAGCAGGTTGATACGAAAAATGCCAAAGTACAAGAATGGGTCAATATTGAAATCAAGGACGCCTTGATTGACTTTGAACTTGAAGCGGAAGCTACCGAATGTTCCACATGGTTTGAAATGTCCGTGAACTTTGATACGAATGAGAAAAGTGCAAACATACTTCTAAGTGCCAGCAGGGGAATCTATGAATTTGGACAATCCAACGATGTATCTGTAACCTTTCTATCAGGAGCACACCAAGGTAAGACCTTGGATGCAATTTACAATCCTACCTTTATATTCGGGAATGAAGGCAATGTTCTTCGTTTGCCGGAAGGCTTTACAGCTTCTGTTGGAGATAGATTTACGATTGACAATATAATAAAGAGCAAGGTTCCCACCAGTTACTTCTCGGACAATAAGGTGGGCCAGACAGCCGAAGGTATTGTGGCAAAGCACCTCATGCTACCCGAAGGTGTGTCCTGTATTGATGCTTTCCCGGATATGAAGCCTGAGGAAGCGGTTGAGCAGATTGTAGTCTTTGACGATATCTACCCTAGACGCGAGGGAGTTACCGCAAATGTAACGACTCACCCATATACGGATATCATAGAAAATGCCGACGGAAGCAAGACCGAATCAAAATGGACCGCATGGCGATTCAAGGACGCTGATTTGGGCTTTCACTTCTCTAAAGAATACCGGGTAGACTCTAAAGACTTGAAGGCTAAATTCCAATCAGGACCTTTGGCGGGGATGGAGTTTGAAGTTATATTCAACCCCTACGATTCATCAAGCAGCAATAAACCGCAATCTGAACTTCTTGAAGACGGTACTTGGAATCCGAAAGCACAGGTCTATGAGATTGTGCGCAATAATGATTACGGCCGGATGCTTCCTGATGATGCACTTCATCCTTCTGAAGACGGTGGAGATGTTTATGTACTTTCCGGCTATGACCCTCAATTTGTCTCTGACGCACTGATTCCCAATGCAGAGAAAGAACTACTGGAGCGTGCTAAAGAATATATGGAGAAGTCGAAACAAGACCCATCCACATACGATAACACGATGATATCCGACTACATCTATGGCATCAACCCCGATACCGGCAAACAGGATGCTGAATTTGCCAAGAACTTCATTATCGGGCAAAGGGTGAATCTTATCAATAAGGCTTATTTCGTAGACGGTCGCATCTCGCGTATTATCGGTTTCGAGTTTAACCTTGATATCCCTTATGATTCCCCCGTCTATACGGTCGGTGAAACAGCTCCTTATTCCCGTATTGGTGAACTTGAAAACAAGATTGACTCTATTACTTTCAAGAAAGAGAAAGGCAGCAAGCAGTCAATTTCAAGTAGCATCTCATCATCTGGAGGTAGTGAATCTACAGCTAAGTTTCCGAAAAACATCGAAGTAACAGTAGACAAAGCGGGATACTACAAAGCAGGAGATGTCATACTTGCCGGAACGACGGTAGTTGACGCATTCATAACAATGCTGTCACAGACTGCTAAGGCTTCATTGCAAAGTAAATTGTCAACTGCCAATGATGTTGAGTTTGGCTCTGAGAAAGGTACTATAACTTATACCGCAGTACGAAATAGACAAGGAAAGATGGAACAAGCCTATTACGACGATAACCCTAACAATAAGCTGAACTTCTCAGAGGAGGTCGGCGGTGTGCAGACCGTAACAAGGAAGCTAGAGGGAGTATATACTCAGAGTGAGAAATATACCGCTACTGTCGTTTATGCTGCAAATGATGAAGGAACCTTATCCAGCCTGAGATTAGATAACAAAATTAGCGTCAACGTCAAGCGTAAATGGTTTGCGGGAGTATGTAGCTCTATTCCCACTA
>NZ_URFY01000004.1 GCF_900547205.1 uncultured Bacteroides sp. | reverse complement strand
GCTATGTTCCTAATAATCAGAAAAATAATTTTAATCTTATATCGAACTCACGTTAATTACATTGATTTTGGCAAAGTACCCGAAGACATGGTAGAAGACAATATACGCATCGACTACGACAAGTTGCGTATGCTCATCCGAAAAGACAAGGAGTTTGCACACGATGCCTCCGTCATACAGACCTTAGTAAGCCAAGGTTTCATCACCGGCGAATTGAAGAAAGGATTTCCTGCCGTCAACATCACCGACCCGGACAACTTTGTGAGCCTGCTCTACTATTTCGGAATGCTCACCATCAGCGGAATACATAAAGGAAAGACTAAACTGACCATCCCAAACATAGTGGTGCAGGAACAACTCTATACCTATCTACTGAATACCTACAACGAGGCCGACCTGAGTTTCAACAGCAGTGAGAAAGATGATTTATCCAGCCGGTTGGCGTATGATGGCGACTGGCAAGCCTACTTCGACTACATCGCCGACTGCCTGAAGCGCTATGCCTCGCAGCGCGACAAGCAGAAAGGCGAGTTCTTCGTGCACGGCTTCACCCTCGCCATGACAGCACAAAACCGTTTCTACTGCCCCATCTCCGAACAGGATACGCAGGCGGGATATGTCGATATTTTCCTCTGCCCCATGCTGGAAATCTATCACGACATGACGCACAGTTACATCGTTGAACTGAAATATGCCAAATACAAAGACCCAGAAACCCGCGTGGAGGAACTACGTCGCGAAGCCATCATGCAGGCAAACCGCTACGCCGATACCGACACGGTGAAACGTGCCGTAGGCGGCACGCAGCTGCACAAAATTGTGGTGGTATACAAAGGTATGGAGATGCGGGTGTGCGAAGAAGTGTAAACCAAAACCATTACCTATGAATCACGCTCTGTTGAAGCAAGGTATGAGGGCATGAGAGCTTAAATCCGATTGCCCCATTCCTTAGCTCCCTGCTCCTTCAGCTTAGCAGTGAACGCTTTCGCTTTCTCCATACTTGCAGCTTCTTCTTCGGGGCTTGCATAAGCGTGTTTGTATCCTTTTATCTTATTCCATTCGCCACGTGTGAAATCGGGAATGGCTACCGATGCGCAATTATTATCCATCGACAATGTACCCAATTCCGCCAGACAACACCACTCGGCAAGGTCGTATACATCCATATCGAGAGGCAGCCCGTTTTGCAGGCAATACACCAGACGACTATCCATGATGAAGTCCATACCGCCATGACCACCTACTTCTTTTGCCATCTCACCATATTTCTTCAGAATAGGATGCCGGTATTTCTCTACAAGTGCATCCATCTCCGCTTTAGGCAGGAAGCCGTGTGCACTCAGGTTGTCTACCTGCGGCTGCACACCCGAAGCAGCCAACTGTTCGCCGCCTACGGCATACCCCTGAGTGGGATATTTATTGGCAAATCCCTTCGTGCCCGTCAACTGATACAAGCGATTGTATGGCTGCGGAGTCATCACATTGTGCTGTATTTCTATCACTTTACCGTTCTCGGTGCGTATCAGCGTAGTGGTATGGTCGCCATTGCGGAAGTCATTGCAAGCGGTATCGGCAGCAGCTTTCTGCCATTCCTTACCCATGACGGATTTGGTATCCATCGCTACCAGCGTTTTCATACGGTCGCCGCGATGAATATCGAGTGCCTGAGCCACGGGGCCAAGGCCATGAGTGGCGTATACATCTCCACGATGCTTCATGTTATACTCCAAACGCCAGCCCAGTTTGTCTTCTTCGCCTTTCTTCCAGTAGTGTTTCCAAAACGGACTTAAATCGTGGATATAAGCTCCCTGCGCACGAATCACTTCTCCAAACACTCCTTGCTGCGCCATGTTCAGCGTGTTCATCTCGAACCAGTCGTAGCAGCAGTTCTCCAGAATCATGCAATGCTTGCGGGTCTTTTCGCTCATTTCAATCAACGACCAGCACTCTTTCAGGTTCATAGCCGACGGCACCTCGATGGCGGCATTCTTGCCGTTCTCCATAGCACACATAGCTACGGGGAAATGATGCAGCCAGTCGGTGGCTATATATACAAGGTCGATGTCATCGCGCTTGCAAAGCTCCTCATATCCCTTCTCGCCATAATAAACGGCGGCTTTGGGCATATCAGCGTTCTTTAGATATTGCTGGCATTTCTCCGCACGTTCCTGCTCATAGTCGCAGAGTGCCACGATTTGCACACCGGGAATGTGTGTGAAACGCTCCACTGCACCCGGTCCACGCATACCCAGACCGACAAAACCTACTCGAACCACTTCCATCTTGGGGAGGGCAAGACCGACGACGCTCTGTTGTCCCGACGGACGTTCGGGAGTTTCTACTATTATAGTACCTTTATCCCATTTCCACTGTGTGCCGTACTCATTGGTTTGGGTAGCTACCTCCTGATGAGTGCACGCACTCAGGAATGTTGCAACGCAAACGCCTAGCAATAATGATTTTAAAACTTTCATATTGTCGTTCATTCAAAAATAAATAAGTTAGTATGTTGCTTACTGATTAACCAGTTCCATTGTTTCTCCCGCCTTCATCTGCCTTTCTTCCACTCTCCTGCTGAAAGGATTGAATAGCTTCATCGTGCCTCCCTTTTCAGATAGAATAGAGATTCGTTCTACCGCTCCGTCCTTGTAGCTCGCACTGACAAGAAACGCTCCCATAGCCCTCATGTTGCGGAAAGATGCATTTTGCCAATACTCCGGCAGGGCGGGAAACACGCGTATAACACCGGTATGGCTCTGCAACAGCATTTCCTGAATGGCGGATGCACACGCAAAGTTGCCTTCCAACGTAAATGGACGGTATGTAAAACCGGAATAGCCTTTCTTCAACTGGTCGCCATTGAGGTGGAAGCTGTTGGGCGAGCAGAATGCTTTCGCAAAGATATGCAGCGAACGGGCGGCTGCATCGCCGTCGAAAACACGTGCTTGCAGATTGGCGAGCCAACTGTACGTGTAGCCTACCCAGCCTCCTGTTCCCAGTTCCTCTGCATGGTGAATGGAACGTTTGATTAGTTGTTCCACCTTCTTTCCCTGCGAAACGTCCAGCAATCCCAGAGGATGAATAGCCAGCATATTTGAAAGATGGCGGTGGGTATAGCGCAAAGGATAATCGGGGCCAATGGTAAGCCCAGTGGCGTCGGTGGCAAAGTCGGGCCATTCGTCCAGTTGTTGCTTCCAGTGCTTGGCATCATCCGCCAGTCCCAGGCTTTCCGCCATTTCTATGGCTGCCTTGTAGGTGAACCGGATACAAGCGAGGTCGAAGTTGGTGGTTTCCGTGAACCAGGCATCCGGTCGGTTGTCGTTCACTTCCGGTGAGCTGGATAAGGGCAGCTTCCGTTTACCGTTTCCGTCTTTTACCGAGATATTCTCAAAATAGCGTGCTGTTTCCTTTACCCAAGGATATGCCCTTTCCCGTAAGAAGAGGCTGTCTGCCGAGTATTTCCATTGCAGATAGAAGTGATGCGACAGCCATCCCGAAGCGGTGGGTTGGTGCGAATACTGATTCCATCCTCCGATGTTCTTTCCGTCCAGAGTGGCTATGCAAGCTACGTTCAATCCGTCTACCTCGAAGAACTTGCGGGTATATTCTTCGCTATTTGCTTTTATCTGCCAAAGCCAGTCGGTAAATACGGACGACTCGGTCAGATGATTGGACGCGTATCCCGGCCAATAGCTAAGCTGGGTATTCAAGTCATTATGAAAATCACCGCGCCAAGGGGGTGTCTGCCCATTATCGGCTGTCCACACGGCTTGCAGACAGATGGGAGGAGCATCTTTGCGCGATGCTGCGCCGAATTTATACATTTCGAGATACCATTGTCTTTCCAATACCTTGTCAGGCAGGTGGATTTCGCATTGTTGCCAGTAATTCTTCCACCATTCTTTGTGCTCGGCACGGGCTGTAGGGAAGTCCTTTGTGTAGTCTTTCAAAAGCTTTTCGGCAGATGATTGCTCGCTATACGGCGTGCCGCTTGTGGTGAGGCAGTAGGTGCCTTCCATCGTGCGTTCGTCCGGACAGTTCCATCGCAGACTGATTTCGTAGGATACGTCGCCATACCCTTTCTGACGGTAGTTGATGGTGTTTCCCTTCCGAACTGTTTTTCCCATTTTATATCCCAATCGGGAGAGGGCGGTTCCGCTTGCCTTCTCTCCTTCGGGAGTTTCAAAAAGGGGAGAACACAAATCGACAGACAAGGCCTGCGGGAGATTGGTAAATTGGAAATGTCCTATTTTATCCTCCGCTCCGGTGAAGAACTGACCGACTGCTCCGTTCTTCCAAGTGATGGTGCACACGGCGGTATGTATATCCAAATCTACACTCTTCACTTCGCCCAATCCGGCGATAGGAAACTCGATGGCGCCGGCAGGTATCTTCGTTGGGGCAATGTCTTTGTTAGTGCGCTCGTCAATGAGTTTATATACCGGGGTGAGATCGTTTTTGGCTACTGCATCCTGAATAAACTTGTAGGTATAAGATGGCCCGTCGAACTCCTTTACCGGACGCAAGTCCCATAAGTCGGCACGGTCCAGAGCAAGTCTCAGTTTATCCTGTTTTTGCCAGATAAGGGTTCCCATGATTCCGTTGCCCAAAGGAACGCCTTCATCCCAACGGTTGGGAATAGAGGTGAAGTGAAGGCCGTGCCCGGGATTGTGCACATTCATCTCTTCATCCCTGCTCATCCGCACCACAATTTCACCTTTCCCATTGTCGAACTTGCATTCTGCTTCAATCATGGTGATGCCCACAATGGGGTATTCTCCTTTAAATGTGTTTTTAGCAGGATAAGTCTTGAAAGATGCGTTGGCGGGAGAGACGATTTCCATATAGAAGCGTTTGCCATTGCGGGTGAGACAAGCTTTATTGCCTGCCGCAGTGACTTCCGCTTTGGTAGCGGTAATCCACGATGCTGTGGATTGTGGATTGACAAGTTCGATGTTATCCCGCACTTCCATAATCCGGTCGTCCAGCAAAGTGAATTTGCGGTAGACTGATTTAGCCTGGTCTTTGTACAAGGATGTCATGTTCAGTGTTGCATAGGGCTGGGGAGCATCCGTTTTTTCTTCGCACACAAATGCCTCGCCTAATGCATTCTGAATCTTATGGTCAATGCTGATTGTATTGTGTGACAGGTTGGAGTTTCTGAAATACTTCCACCGTTCTCCGTTCACTCGCTGATCCCAGAAGCCCGGCAAACTATAATCATCCGAGCCTAGGTCTTCGGTCCAACACACACTGTCGCTCTCTACGATGAAAGTGCCGCAGTCCAATTGCTGGTGAGCTCGTCGGGGTTCTCCTCCTTTGGCAATCAGGAATATCGAGCCTTTTACATTTCTGTCTCCATTGAATACTATCAGGTCGTTGATGTCATTGTGGTATACCTCCAACGCAGGAACTGCTGCCGACGAACCGGCGAGCGCTGCATCAAACCACGGTAAGGATAAGAAGAACATCTGATGCAAGGGGGCATTCTGTTCGATGGTTTTCGATAGTTCATTCCGGCACCATACGGCTATTTCAGGTTGCTTATATAGTTTGCTGAAAAGGAAGAAGCTCGGTAAGTTGACTGCTTCGTCATGTGCGTTGCCAAAGAAGAACTTCTGCCCGGAGGGGGTAAGCGTGCGTTTGTAGTATAATGCCGTGCGTGACATACCGGGCAGTTGGGCGATATTCCCTTTGTCACCGCCGTTGTCCATGACTGCTTTCAGGTACATGGAGAGGTAGGATGTAGTATATCCCCAGTAGGCTGGCCCTTCATAGCACACTCCGTCGGGAGAGAAGTGTTTCAGACAGTTAGGAATGTATTTCGCTGCATTCTGTAGAACTGTAGTTACTTCGGCGGGATAATCTTCTGCTATTGCCAATGCTCCCATTGTCATGCCGGAGTTGCAGACTACGTTCCAGTTAGTTTCGCGTTTAGCCCAGCTTCCTGCACTGCCCTTTTCGTATTCGTTCAATACAACGCTTATCGCGCGGTCATGAATACAGCGTTTCACTTGCTCTTTCGTTTCCGGCGGCAGTACGTCGTAGAGCCAGTCGTAGGCAATGGCTACCGCAGTTGTCATCTCGGCCGTATCCAGATAGTGCGCATTATGCCAGTCGGGATAATTGCATACCCACAAAAGTGTTTCATTCACTTTGTCAGCATACTTCTTGTCTCCGTAAATCCGATAGGCTAGCGATAAGGTTGTCAACCGTGCCACATATGCTCTGGAGGTATGCAGCAGCGCACCATATTTATCAAGAGCGTAAGGTATCTGGGGAGTATCGAGCAGTGAGTCCGCTTTTGCTTTTAGAAACTGTGCCAGTTTGCCGGCTAGCGGGTCAGTACGGATGAGACGTTTCACCGCCGGTTCTTCGGCTTTGGTGAATAATAACCGGGGATGTTGTGGCAGAAAGTCCGGTTGGCTCCATGCACTTCCGGCAATCAGCATCACCGCCAGAAGCATGATACTTCTGGCTGCGAGGCTTATCTTAAACAATAATTTCATCATGTTTTCTTTCTCTTATGATTTAGTCTGTGAGACGCGTAATATCTTTATCGGGTTTGGGGTAATTCTTGGAAGCAATGTACTGTTTGACCTCGTCCACCATCTTGGGAGTGATGTCGAAATCGTATCTGCTATAGTCGTTTATGGTATATTTTCCTGTTTCAAAGAAGCCCCATTTATCGAAGAACTCCGTTAAGTCGGTCTTGGTAAGGTCGCAACACACCTTGATGAACTCATACATATTATGGATAGAGGCATTTCTTGTCCCTTTGTGCGGATGTGTGCGCATATGTTCCATCAGGTCTGCATAGAAATCGGTATATCCTTTACCACTGAAGTATATCTGCAATTGCCAGAACGGCACTAACTTATGGAAAGGATCATTCACGGCGAGAATAAATTTCGTAGAATCGGCATCGAGCACCTGCTTGAAAGCAGCATCATAGACTTTGTTCTTAGTCAAACGACTGGGTGATCCTAAATTCATGGTAGCGTACATGGAGAATAAGTTATTGCTGACTTCCGTCATGCCGCCCCACGTCATTTGAGGACGCATTTGCATCACGTGACCTATTTCGTGGTTTACACCCCAGTTGGTAGTCACTTGCGGGCCGATAGCCATTTTCATAGTGCCTTCATTGCCCAAGAACGCTACTCCGTCGCCGTCACGAAACATATAATAGTTGTAGTTCACCCTTGCCAGAATACGCTTGTTGGGGATACGGTTGTATTTCACTGCTCCCATGAACTTATATTGCTGCTGCATGATTTTATCATAATCCTCGGCAAGCTCGGTTCCTTTTCCGTAAGCAAACTTTTTCAGGTACTCTACCGGATAAGCTAACTGCATATACCGGGTTTTCACGTCCATAATAGGGCTGATAGCATTGTCGAGCAGCTTATTCCATTCTTCATTGGACTGGGTAGCCGCATCGAAATACCCGTTCACTTTGCCGGTCACAAAATGGACGGTAACACCGGGTGCTACTTCCGGATCATCGGCATAATAATTCAGATACACATTCCCTGATTTACGCACATAGATTACATTGACACCTTCATGCAGGGGAATCTCCTGTTTTTTCAGTCCCCATCCCTCAGGGTCTTTGGTCGGTGCAAATCCCGGTGTAGGCTGACGAGTCCAGTCGGGTATAAGCAAACTGACATCACGCCCGTGAAGGTCGCCCACCAATACTACGTTTTCTCCTTGTTCGAGATAGACGCCTGTTATATTCTCGTAGCGACTGTATCCGTCGAACAACTTCAGTTGATTTTCGAGTACCTTATTAGATGGAATAGCCTTATACGTATTCAATTTGTACTGAGATTGATAATCGCCTTCGGCAATTTTTGCCGCCAAATCCTTCATTAATGGACTTTGAAACTTTTGTAGTTGTTTGTTTTTGAAGTTGCCCACCAATGCTGATCCCGTCCAGTCGGTAAAGTAATTCAAGTCTTTGGTGATGGCTTGCGTGGAGTAAGAACCGGATTGAGCCGATACATTGACTCCCACGCTGCAAAGTGCGATAAGTAACCATGTCTTTGTTTTCATGAAAATAGGTTTTAGTCGTTTAAATGGAACAATTGTTTTTCAAAAGCCAAATCTAGGCATTATTGATGAAAATACAGGGAGATTTTGTCTACAATAGGGGATATTTTGTGTAATCGCACTATAAATCACCGTATTGCACATTACTACCCCCTCAAATAAACAATATATCCCTTAGGGAAATATGCCAAAACTTATCTTTGCAATGTCGACATCTAAAACAATTTTCTTTTTAACCTTTAATATTGATAAAATGCGAATAGAGAAAATGACATCCGGGACAAAGCGGGCATTTCAACTGATGAAAGCCGTATTGCCTTTTTCATTTCTTTTATGTGCAACTCCAGTCTTGGCAGAAAACGTGCGATTGGACAGCAAAGAAGAAGTGCTGAAAACGGAGCAGCAGAAAAACACGAAGACTACCGTGAAAGGTGTAGTCTATGATGGAATGACGAAAGAACCGGTTATTGGTGGAACCGTACAAGTGAAAGGACAAACCACGGGTACTGTTACCAATGTTAACGGTGAGTTTACCATCAACTGTCAAGTGAATGATGTATTAATCATCTCCTACATCGGATACGATACGAAAGAGCTTACTGTATCCAACCTGAAAATGTATGCCATAGAGCTGTATGAATCGACCGCCCAACTGGGAGAAGTTGTTGTTACCGCCTTCGGAGCCGGACAGAAAAAAGCTTCGATGGTGGGTTCGGTGGAACAAATCAGACCTGCCGAACTACAAGTTCCTTCTTCCAGCCTTTCTTCTGCCTTTGCCGGACGTATGGCGGGAGTGATTGCCGTGCAGCGCAGCGGTGAACCGGGAGCCGACGGCGCTAGCTTTTGGATTCGTGGCAAATCTACCTTTAGCGGTGCAACGGGTGCTCTGATTGTGATTGACGGCGTAGAGGCTTCGGGCAGTGAATTGAATCGTCTTGATCCGGAAGCTATCGAAAGCTTTTCTATCTTAAAGGATGCTACGGCTACGGCATTGTATGGTACACGTGGTGCGAATGGCGTGATGATTGTGACAACCAAGACTGGAGAGAATCTGGAAAAACCGGTGATTAACTTCCGTCTGGAGACAGCAGTGAGCCAAATGTCTGATGTGGCCGAAATGGTGGACGGTGTCACCTACATGAATATGTACAACGAAGCAACTTCCCGTCCGGGCTCAAGCGCCACTCCTTATAGTAGTGAGAAAATAGCCGGAACCATTGCCGGAAGGAATCCGTATATCTATCCCAACGTGAACTGGTATGACGAGATGTTCAAGAAGAACTCTTACGCACAACGTTTCAATTTCAATATCCGTGGCGGCAACAAGAAGATGGATTACTTCATGAGCGGTAGCTTCCGCCACAGCGACGGTAACCTGCGTTCCATCAGTAAGGATTACTTCTCCTACAATAACAACATCAACTTCTTTAATTACGAGTTTGTCAACAACCTGAATGTCAAGGTGACCTCAACCACCAAGATAGGATTGGGACTGAACCTCTCTATCCGTGACTGGAAAGGACCTGAAAAGTCGACAAACGATATTTTCGGCTTGTCGCAGATTTCTAATCCGGTGGATTTCCCCGTGATGTATCCCGCAGGTATGTTTACCGGTTATACCGGAGTGCTGTGGGGCGACAAGCCCGGTGGTCCGTATGATGACGGTTATCGTAACCCGGTAGCGGAATACGTGACCGGATATAAAAAGCAGTTTGACACAACAGTAACAGCAAACTTCAAGTTGGAGCAAAAGCTGGATATGCTTTTGGAAGGGCTGCGTTTCTCCGGTTTGTTTTCGTTCAAGAACTGGTCGCAGTCGGTTAATAAACAGACTAGTAGATATAATAAATTTGCCATTACCGATTATGATCGTGAAACAATGGACTTTGCCCTGAAGCGTGTGAATGGAACGGAGCAATCTACCCAGTTGAATTATGATAAGAGTGCGACAGGCGACCGTAAACTTTACGTGCAAGCCATGTTGGAGTATCAACATACATTCAATGACGTGCACGATCTGAACGTGATGTTCCTTTACAACCAAAACCAATACAATGTATTGCAGCCAAACACGTTGCTGGAATCACTTCCTAAACGAAAACAAGGTATCGCCGGCCGCGCGTCTTATATGTACGATGGAAAATACCTGGCTGAAGTGAACTTCGGTTACAACGGTTCCGAAAACTTTGCTAAAAACAAACGCTTCGGCTTCTTCCCTTCATTTGCCATCGGATACAACATCTCTGAAGAAAAGTTCTGGGATAACATTCGTCCCTACGTTTCAAAACTGAAACTAAGAGCCTCATGGGGATTGGTTGGTAATGACGATACGGGTGCTGGGCGTTTCGCTTATCTATCTGATATCACACTGGCAGGTAGCCCCTATGATTATACTTTTGGCGTGAATCAGAATAAAACTTATAAAGGTCCGTTGTGGAAACGTTATCAGAACAATGAGATGACATGGGAAACAGGTGAAAAATGGAACATTGGTATGGATATGCAATTCTTCAATGCACTCAACCTGAATGTGGATATCTTCAAAGAAACCCGTTCCGATATATTCATGAGTCGCACAGGTAGTATCCCGCAGTATTCGGGATTGACCAGAGCCACCATCTATGCGAATACCGGAAAGATGGAGAATAAAGGTCTGGAGTTTTCGCTCGACTACAATAAGCAGGTAAACAAAGATTTGTTCATCTCCTTCAAAAGCACATTTACTTATGCGCACAATACAGTGTTGGAACAGGATGAACCGTCGTTCTTAGAGTATCCGTGGAAGTCGAAAGTAGGACATTCCGTAGATATGCTGATGGGATGGGCGAGCAACGGTTTGTTCCCCGACGAAGAAAGTATAAGGAATGCTCCAAACCAAGGCAAGGGACTTCCTGTGTTGCCGGGTGATATCTGGTATCTGGACCAGCCCAATGTATATGGTGAGAGAGACGGTATCATAGACAACAACGACAAAGTATACATGGGATATCCCACCAATCCGGAGATTATATATGGATTCGGTCCGTCTATCAAATGGAAGAATTGGGATTGTTCATTCTTCTTTCAGGGAGCGGCACGCGTGTCATTGATGATGAGTGGCATCCATCCGTTCGGAGATACTACGCTGACTAACGTACGCCAGTTTATAGCAGACAGCTATTGGTCGGAAGCCAATCCGAATCCGAATGCCAAGTATCCGCGCCTTTCTGTAGAATCGAACTCTCACAATACAGAGTACTCGGATTATTGGTTAAGAAATGCCGCTTTCCTGAAACTGAAGAATGCAGAATTGGGATATACATTTAAGAATATGCGTTTTTATCTGAGTGGCTCCAACCTACTGACTTTCTCTCCATTTAAGGAGTGGGATCCGGAAATGGGCGGTGGCAACGGATTGAAATATCCTACACAACGTGTGATTAACTTAGGTTTTCAAATGACTTTTAAATAACAGCGATACAATGAAAAAGAACTATATATATATCGGGCTAATGGCATTGATGTTGTGCTCTTCGTGCAATTATCTGGACATTGTTCCGGAAGAGAGAACTAAAGAGGAAGATACTTATTCCACTCCCGGACGCGTGAAAGAATTTCTGGCTTCCTGCTACTCTTACTTGCCTACTACCCGGCAGGTTCTAACAGAGTCTTATGATATGATTTGCGGTGAAGAAATATCCTATTTCCGCAAAGAGGCATTCTCTACTTTTAATGAGGGGGATTATGGTCCCACCAATCTTGGCATGACTTCTAATACCTGGCAACGGGTGTGGGACGGCATAGGGCAGTGTTACCGTTTCCTTGAGGCGATGGATAAAATGAAAGAAATGCCGGAACTGAGTGCGGAGGAATTGAAACATTACAGGGCGGAAGCCGAATATCTGATTGGCTACTATCACTTCATTTCTCTTCGCACCTACGGTCCGACAATGATTCTACGCCAAGCGTTTGATTTGGATACACCACTTGACGATTATCCCGAACGCAGCTCTTATGACGAAGTGGTGGCTTTCATCGATGGGCAGATAGAAAAAGCACTTCCCGGATTGGCAAAGGAGCATCCCGGAGATGAATACGGACGTATCACTTACTATACGGCATTGGCATTACGCTCCCGTATGCATTTGTACGCCGCTTCACCACTCTTTAACGGAAACGACTGGTATGCTGACTTTAAAAGTCCAATTGACGGAAGAAACTTGATTTCACAGCAATATAGTGAGGACAAATGGAAGAAAGTAGTGGAGGTGACGGAGCAAGCTATCAAAGAGATGGATAATGCCGGTTTTCATCTCTATGGTGATGCCGAAGCGGGAGAGCCCAGTGGCAACAAGCCGGGATTTGCTGGAAATAAGGCGGAGCGCCGGGTTCGTTATTGTGTGCTCGACACCAAAGGTGGTGATAATCCGGAAGTTATCTGGTGCGACACCCGCAAAGAGGGTCAATATGGCATTCAACGCCGTACGGTGGTGAAACAGACTAAAGGATATGTCGGTGATGTGTCGGGATGTATCACTCCTACCTTCCAATCCGTTGAACGTTTTTATACAAATAACGGACTTCCGGTGGAATATGATGAGAATTATGGCGATCCTTATGCTATCGTGTCCATACCGGATGATGTGGATGGAAACGGCTATACTGCCGATAACTCAGGAATGAAAACGCTGCGGTTGCACTGCGATAGAGAACCCCGTTTCTATGCCAATGTAGGTTTCCAAGGTGGTTATTACGAAATAGGACAGTACAACGGCGCCACTCCGGGAAAGAGCAACGGCGACAGGGCAGTGGTATTGGATTTGCGATTCGGCAAACCGCAAGGACGGAAGAATGAAGGAGGTGCTCCGCAGACATTGAACTATTCTGTGACCGGATACAACAATAAGAAACTTCTTCCACCGTCTTTCACTACCGGTGTAGTTGAATATCCGCTACCGCTCTTCCGCATGGCAGAACTTTACCTCAACCTAGCGGAAGCCTATGCAGCACTGGGCGAAACGGACAAATGTATTGACAATCTGGACATAGTACGTACGCGTGCCGGCATACCAGGTGTAAAAGAGGCTTGGGATAACTACTCTACACAGCCGAAATATTACGAGAATAAGGAGAATCTGATGGAAATAGTACGTCGCGAACGTATGTTGGAACTCTATTTGGAAGGACACCAGTTCTATGATATCCGCCGCTGGAAAATTGCAGAACAGTTCTTGGGAGTTCCCGTGAAAGGACTGAACACGTTAGGCGAAACGGACGAAGACTTCCTGAAAGTAGTGGAGCTGGACTTATTGAGAAGGTTCCACAGGGGACAGTATCTGATGCCGATTCCTTATGATGAAACGCAGAAGACACCGCAAGTGATACAGAATCCTTTCTACAATTAAGAAATTGATTTGTAAATAGTTAAAGAATGAATAACCATGAATATACGATATTTATTACCTCTACTACTAAGTGTATTATTCTTTGTCGGGTGCAAGGATGACGATGATAGTGTGTGGCTGTACAAAACAGCCTTCACACTGGAGGCAGAAGGCGGAACAGTGGAATTTAGCGCTGAAGCTGCACAAGAATTGAACCCCGTTTATCCGGAATGGATAACAATGAAAGAACATATATTCAATAATGGACACCACCTGTTCAAGTTTGAAATAGCAAAATATTACTCCAAATCAGGACGTACGGGAGAAATAAACCTGAACGGTTCGGGGAAAATGGTCAAAGTAGTGCAGAACGGACTGAAAACGTATGTAGCCGATAAGGATAAGACCGGATTGGCTGATATGACGGACAAACAGTTAGTAATTAAAAGTGCATGGTCAAAGCACGGGTCAAATTCCGACGGACCAAATGAACATGTCAAAGGGACTGAACCGATTTATGACGGAGTGAAAAACGACAGCAAACTGTTTGTGACTCCATGGAATACAAAATGGGCGGGATATGGCACCGTAAATGAAAGAAAAGATAAATTCCCCCATGAATTGAAACTCTTCCTTTCCGGCGAGGACGACCAGATTGACTATATGATATTCTATCCGCGTGTAAGTTACCGGAACGGTCGGGTAGGAGTGATTGATGTATATGTCTCCACAACAGAAGAACCGGAGAAATTCATTTTGGTGAAAGAGAAGTACGATTGTGTGGAGAGTGACAACAAGGTGAAGACTATCTATTTCAATCAATCGGTGAAGCATCCTCATACGGTGAAGATACTCATCCATACAGCAACTGAGAAAGATATGTATGTAGCCTTCCAGGAAATCGAACTTTACGGAAAAAGCTCACAGGTCTTTGATACCTCTACGTTGTTTGCCGATGAACTTTGCAGTAGACTGAAAGATGGCATTACACTGGAAGATATCGAAGCGTGTCCCTATCCTTTTTTCAGAAACATTGCTTTGTATATGTACTATGATTGCTACGAGACTGACTACCGAATTGCGGAGTTTAAGGCATGGAGACATCCGGACAAGGACGCTCAACAAAATAAAACTTCGCAGTATAGTCTACTGGATAATCCTACAGGAATTTCAGTAGCGGCAAACGAACAGATGGTAGTAATGGTGGGTGATATGCACGACCAAGAACTTTCGTTGATGTTGATAGACTTTGATACTCCGGGCAAGGATGGGTTTGGAACTCGTAAAACATACTCGTTGAGGCCGGGAACAAACGTAATCAAAATGGAACAGAAAGGTTTACTCTATGTGGCTTATCATACAGAGGACTATGCAACTGCGCAACCTGTAAAGATGCACTTCACGGCAGGAAAAGTAAATGGCTACTTCGATACGGAGAAAGAAAACAGCACGATGGAGAGCTGGAACAGTTTATTGTCGAATGCATCGGTGGGATGTCTGGATGTAGTGGGTAAGTATGCACACATCATATTCCCCGTGAAAAACCTGAAACAAGTAGAGAGTCCGATGGAATGGATTAAATTCTATGACGACTTGGTGTACAACGAACAAGTACTGATGGGATTGGTGAAATATGATAAGATGTTCAAGAACCGTATGCTTTTCAGTGTGATGTATAATGATTCTTATATGTATTCCACAAGCTACCACACCGGATATAGTGAAGGTACAATAAGCGGGCTTTGCAGTTTATCACAGTTAAAAGCCGATTGCTGGGGACCGTCGCATGAAGTGGGACATAGTAATCAAACCCGTCCGGGACTGAAATGGATAGGTATGACCGAAGTTACCAACAATATTCACTCTATGTATATGCAGCGCATCAATAGCGGTGATTCTCGTTTGTGGCTGAAAGGTTACTATCCCAATGCCATGACTACGGCATTCACCGGAACACCGCATATCCAAGTAGGTAAGGTAGATGGCAAAGGAGCAGTAGACGTTTTCTGTCAGTTGGTTCCGTTCTGGCAATTGCAATTATACATGGCTTATGTATCGGGCAAAGAAGAGTTCTATGCAGATGTTTATGAATCTATACGCAATAACACTGTGACAGGGAAACAGGCTTGGGAGTATCAAGTAGAGTTTCCGTATATTTGCAGCAAAATATCCGGTATGGACTTGACGGAGTTCTTTGAAAAATGGGGATTCCTGCGCAAAGTGAATACGGAAATTACCGACTACGGCAATAAAGGCATATTCAAAATCGGTGATACGGAACTGGCGGCTGCCAAGAAACGGATTACAGAACTCAACTTGCCGAAACCCGCCCATGCTTTCTGGTACATCACAGAGAAGAATGAACATATCTTCAAAAACAATTTATCAATGGGAACAAGTGGCAACGCTACATTTGATAGAGAAACGAAACTCATCTCCGTCAGCGGATTTAGTAATGCGGTAGCCTTCGAGGTGTACGACAAGAGCACTTCCAAGCTGGTATATATCGGTACGGAAGCCGCATTCACCATGAGTCTAGCGGTATTGCCCACTAGTATCGAAGTGCGTGCGATATCTGCCACAGGAGAATCGAAAGTGGTTCCGATGAATTAATAAAATAAAAAGTGTTGATACATGAAGATTAAAACCTATTTAGTAGCAACTCTCCTGTCTGTTTGTGTGTCAGGCCACGTTCAAGGACAGGAGACAGAGAAAACTTTCATTAAAGAAAACATGGAATTCGCAGCAAAACAATGCGGATTGATGTTACAGACACCCAGTAAAGGAAAGGCGGTGATGCCGCACAGTTTATCAAAGAACGGTACTCCTTCCAAAGGAAGCGTATATCTGTGGACCGCAGGATTCTTTCCGGGTACACTGTGGTATGTTTCCCAGTACACGGACAACAAGGCTTTGCAGGACTCGGCACTGGTGTATACCAAGAAGATGGAACCGGTAAAGACTTTCACCGACAATCATGACATTGGCTTCATGATGTATTGCAGCTATGGAAACGCCAACCGCTTTGCTCCGGACAAGACGTACGACGATATTCTCGTGGAGTCTGCCCGTTCGTTGTGTACACGTTTTCACGAGAAGTCGGGTACGATACAGTCATGGAACGGCTTCCGTTCGTGGCATGGAGATAAGGTTTATGACTATCCGGTCATCATCGACAACATGATGAATCTGGAACTGCTCTTCTTCGCTTCCAAAAAGACAGGTGATGATACGTTCCGAAAGATTGCCATATCCCATGCCGAGAAAACGATGGAGAACCAAGTGCGCAACGATTACAGTTGCTATCATATCGTATATTACGATAAAGCAACGGGTAAACCTATCAAGGGTGAAACATCACAAGGATATTCGGACAACTCTGCATGGTCCAGAGGTCAGGCATGGGGCATCTATGGCTTTACGATGGTATATCGCGAAACTAAAGACCCGCGTTTCCTGAAAACTGCCCAAAAGATGGCTGATTTCTACATCAATCATCCCAACCTTCCTTCCGATAAGGTAGCCTACTGGGATTTCAACGCCTATCAGAACGGATATACACCGGGCATCCGCTCCAACGCTAATAAAATAGTTGCTAACTATCGTGATGCTTCGGCAGCAGCCACCGTTGCCTCCGCCCTACTGGAATTGAGCACTTACACCAAAGGAAAGAAAGGAGAGCAATATCTGGCAATTGCCAAAGAGATATTACATTCGTTGGGAAGTCCCGCCTACCGTGCAAAAGAAGGTGCCAACGGAAACTTCATACTTATGCATTGCGTAGGTTCCATTCCTCACAACTCGGAGATTGACGTTCCGTTGACGTATGCAGATTATTATTTCACGGAAGCGCTCTACCGCTACGACCGATTGCTAAATAACCTATCTTTGTTTGAGAACTGAAAAAGAAGAACCATATGAAGAAGTTGAATTTCCTTGTTTTGCTATTAATGATACTGGCAGTTTCCACACCGGATATCCATGCAAAGAAAAAGAAAACGGTGAAAGTGGAAAACACGCAAACGACCGGAGCCGAAGACCGTGCGTTGTGGGTGAAGTATCTGTGGAAAATCTCCTATCCGGTTATCCATAACCTGTCGGAAGAGACTTTACGCAAAAATATGCCGTTGGAAACCGCTCCTCGTTATGGTGGGGGAGCGGACAAGATGAGTTATCTGGAAGCTGTAGGACGTACATTGGCTGGGGTTGCTCCCTGGCTAGCTTTGCCCGACGACGATACGGAAGAGGGAAAATTGCGCAAACAAATGCGTGAAGAAGTGCTGAAAGGGCTAAAGAATGCGGTCGATCCCGCTTCGCCGGACAAACTGAATTTTACGCAGTATGCGCAACCCATCGTAGACGCGGCTTATCTTGTACACGCTTTTCTGCGTGCTCCCGAAGCTCTATGGCAACCGTTGGACAAAGAAACACAAAAATGCTATATCGAAGCCTTCAAGAGTTTGCGCAACCGTACCGGAGCTTATAATAATTGGCTGTTATTCACAGGATTGACCGAAGCCTTCCTTCTACAACAAGGCGAACAATCAGACCCATTCCGCATCAATATCGCTAAGAATAAGATAAAAGAATGGTACGTGGGCGATGGCTGGTACAGCGACGGAAGTAAATTCAGCATGGATTACTACAATGCCTACGTGATGCACCCCATGCTGGTGGAAATGCTAGAGACACTGCAACCGAAAAAGTGGGCAAGCCAGAAAGACTGTGACGAGGCAATGCGGAGAATGGTGCGTCATGCCGAATTTTCGGAACGGATCATCGGACCGGACGGCACTTACCCTGCTTTCGGACGTTCGGTGACTTATCGCACTGCCGCTTTCCAGTCATTGGCAGACGTGGCTTTGCGAGAGAAATTACCGGCTCACATATCTCCTGCACAAGTACGCTGTGCACTGACTGCCGTGCATCGCAATATGTACGAAGGTAATCAGAACTTTGACGCTAACGGATGGCTCGTTCTGGGATTCAACGGACACCAACCTGAAATTGCCGATGTATATACGTCCACAGGAAGCCTTTACATGGCTACATTGAGTTTCCTTCCACTGGGGCTTCCGGCAGACAATGCATTCTGGACGGATGCCCCAGCTGATTGGACTACTAAAAAGGCCTGGAAAGGGGAAAGTATTCGCAAAGATTATAAGGTAGAGTATTGATTTCAGGAATAAACAGTCTGCCACATTTTTGTTATTCTTTCTTGTTTTATACGGGGGAATACAAAAATGTGGCAGAGCTTATAATCAGCTATTTACGCCTTAAAAGACCCTCATTTTAAGAGAAGTTTACATCTTAGCAATAGCATGTTTTTGTTTTTTTCTGAGAGAAAACTGCATTTTACGTGTAATAGTCTACTTATCAATACATAACTTCCATATTTCCACCTATCCTCTGCTGCAAGCTCTTCTCATTTAGTCATTACCCTGTTACACTTGAGCAATCTACAGAATGCACTTGTGCAACCGTCCTGTTACACTTGTGCAACTGAGCTGTTACACAAGTGCATCTCTATAATAGCTCAAGAAGAAATAACTAACAGATAGGGAGCTGTCAATAAATCATGCCGAAGAAACTATTAAATCAACCTTATGAACAAAAGAAAAGCAAACAGTAGAGTAGGAGATTCATACTCCCGTCTCTACTATTTGCTAACCTAACCCTCCTAATAAAAGGAGCTATAAACTAAGAAGTGTTGTTTCTTTAGAATTGACGCATCCTGAGTTGCTTGTCAACCAACATTCCATCCTTCAAAGTCAAGTCAAACTTCACTTTGCGTTTCGCTTTCAACTTCACGATGAACAGGTCTTCCGAACCCTCGAGTTGTTCCTGCTTGCCCAGATTGACAAAGGTAGGATACAAGGATTTCACTCCATTCGTATGCAGACGGTCGTAAGTCAGGTTTTCCATTGCTTTCATATTCAATGGTTCTACACCTACAAACTCATAGTCGTTCTGATCGTAAGGCAATGCGAAGCTAAATGCGTTCACAGCTTTCAGGTCATTACCTTTCACACGAATTTCAACGATTTCGTCCTTCTGATACATCTTCTTCGGGGTGCTGATGGTCAATGCACCCGATACTTTCACTGTATCTTTCCGGCCAATACCTCCATCAAGCTGGGTAGCCACTACGGAAATATCATAAGCATCGATCAAGTCATTCATATTGATATCCCCTTTGCTGATATAACCTTCATAATCCGAATCTCCACGACGCAAACCAGTGTAGTTCATGTAAGAAGTTAAGTCATTGCGGTCTATCTTGCCGTCGTCGTTGATATCGCCTTGCAGATAGCTGGCAGTTCCAGGCACCTTGAATACATAGAGTTCGCGACCCGAACCGTAGTTGCCTACACCTTCGGTAATAGCAAGGTTGATGTAACGTGCAGTAGGATGAGCAGTGAAATCGAATACCTTCACTTCGCCATCGCGCTTCCAGTCGAATGCTCCGGCTTCCGTCCAATGTTCTTTATCCATGCTGTAAGATACAGTACCTTTCAGCAATGTACCGTTACCAGCATCGGTGCGTGGCAAGTAATGGAACTTATCTAATTGATTAACAGTTTTAAGGTCGATAATCAAATCGAACGGTACAGCTTTCGCCTGATACTTCGTATGCCAGTTATCACCGGATTCGTTGAAGTCGAACAGACGGTTAACGCCGTGTCCACCTTGCGATGCAGCAGTAGCTTCGCCTTCGATACCCTTGATAGCAAATTCTAATGGGTTCGACTTCGTAGTCACGTTGATGGTTGCCCAGTCGGATACACCGTCTTTATTGACGGCACGCACTTTGAAGGTATAAGGAGTTTCAGCCGCCAAGTCTTCAAACAGCAGGTATGTATCGCGGATGGTGGTATAAAGCATACCATTAAATTCGATTTCATAGAAGTCTGCATTCGCTACTTTGTCCCAAGTGGGCTGCAATGTATACGCTTCACGGTTTTCTTCTGTTACTTGTGCATTCTGCGGTGCAGTCAGCGTTCCTGTCGTCACACGGTAGCGGTCGGCAGGTTCAAAGCGGAAACCTTCCACTTTTACGATAACCGGACTGGCAGTGATATCGGTAGAAGCCAGACGAACACGCAGTTGCGGATTCTTCGTAATCACTACTTTCTCAAATTCACTGCCTTTGGTTGCAAACTTATTCATATTGGGAGCTTCTTCGTACCAATATACATTTTCTCCTTTCAGGAACTCGTCGAGAGAACCAACTTCGGTCAGTTTCACGTTCTTGTTGTTCATCTTAGCCGATAGTTTCTTTGGCTTTTCGGTGACGTTGATGCGCAACTCCGTTGCTTTCTCTTTCACAAAACCATCGAAGCTTCCTTTAGCAGGATGAATAGTAATCGTCACGCGGTTCTTTGCGTCTGCTTCCGATTCGATGAGAGTCGTTACAGATTCTCCCTTGCGGTAAGCTTCCGTTACGCCGTCGTCGTCGTAATCCAGAGTAGCAGTGTGCTTATAAGGATAAAGTTCGTAGATGCGGAGTGATTTATCAATCTCGCTAACATTGTTGTTAGGATTGGTCATCGGGATGATAGCGCCGTTCTTTACGAATACGGGCAACTTCCAGATAGGTGTATCAAAGTTGTTAAGAATACGGTTACCTTCATATACCTCACCGCTGAAATAATCAATCCATGAACCTTCGGGCAGATAGATTCCGTTACGGATATCATTTCCTTCCTTGTCGACTTTCGTTTCCTGATAGATAGGAGCTACGAGGAAGTCCGTACCATAAATGAATTGATATTGCGTAGCTGTGCCGTAAGTATATTCATTGGGATGATCGAGGAACATAGCGCGGATAAGGGGCATACCATCCACCGCCACTTTGGCAAAACTATACGCATAAGGCATCAGTTCCGACTTCAGTTTCAGGTACATACGGTTGATGGAAGTGGCCGGTTCGCCTAAAGCATGGGGGTACTTTTCGTTGGTGCCCCAGCCATCCATATTCAACTGCATAGGTGTAAACGTCTTCCATTGGAAGTCGCGTATATTGACTGCTTCATTCTTTCCGCCGAAGATTCCGTCCATGTCCGAACAGATATTGGGCTGACCTGAAAGACCTGAACCGATATAAGTCGGTATGTGGAAACGGATATATTCCCATTGCCCCCCTGTCTGGTCACCTGACCAGATTCCGGCATAGCGCTGCGTGCCTGCCCAGCCGTCGAGTGAGATGATGAAAGGACGAGCATCGTTTCCGTAATAAGGCATGATGTGCCCCACGTCAGCTACGCCGTTCAGTCCGAAAGAATATCCAGCGCCTACCCAAGCTACGTCGGTTTTCAGCACACGTACACCTGCGTCGCGCACTTCCTTCACGATGTCGCGTTGCAACAAAGCGCTTACACCTTCTTTGGGATGCAAGTCCGATTGCGTCCAGAGTCCGATTTCCACGCCGTTCTTTCGGGCATAGTCGCCCAAGCTTTTCAGGTTGGCAATGTTGCCGTCCAGCGTTTCCGTCTGTCCGTATCCTGCTCCGTATCCGTCGTTGGGAAGCAGCCAGCCCAGCGGCATATCATGTTTCTTGTAGCGGTCGATAACGGCACGGGCGGAGAACTGGTAGTTGTTCTTTTCGCCGTTCAGCGATTCCTTGATGCCGCCATTGTCTTTTTGGCTTTCCTTATAGCGCTTTCCGTCTTCAAAAAGGATACCTTTTTCGTCCTCTTTCCAGAAGTCGCGGTTGTAGGCATTGAGGTGTCCTTCGTAGAAACCGAATTTAGGCAGCAAAACGGGGTTTCCCGTCAATTGGTAAAAGTCATTCAGCAGGGCAACGGCTCCGGCGTTGACCATATAAAACATATCAAGGTAAGAAGAATTGTGAGATAGTTTCACTACGTTTTTTTCTGTTGCTCCAAAGTCATATTGTCCTTTTTTGAAGGTGTACCACATCATTCCATAGCCTTTTGTAGACCAGTAGAAAGGATTGGGCGAAGCTACACCACCATCTGTCCAGCTATTCTGGTTTTCTATAGCGATGACTTTACCTTTATGAGAGAAACGACCGTTCTGCACGCCGCCTCCATAAAAATATTCTTCAGGTTGTTCTTTCAAAGTTACGGTTACTTCCTTTTCGCCGAATGCCACCGGAGCGGCTTCTTCAATCACGCATACGTTGGTGGCAAGGTTGTAGACCTTCATTAGTCCCGACTGCTTGTTGAGTTCGATACGGACTTTGCCTGTGGCAAGGCTGATCGTTCTGTCCTTTTCGTCTATCGTCAGTTCGGAAACAGCGCGGCGGGGTTGGTCGACGAGTATTTGTGCTTCGGGGTTCGCTTCGGGGTCGCGAATGATGCCGCCCGAGTTGTCCTGAAACACACGGAAGATATTATCTCCGTAGAAGTCGATGGTCATGCGCTGGTTGTTGGTGTATAGCACGTCGACTGTTGTAGGATTCACTTTCTCTACACGAAGAATTCCCGATGTCTGCTGAACTCCCATGGCAGGAGCTTCATTTATATCTGTTTTTTCCGAGGCTTGCAAGGAAAGGAGGGAAAGCGGATATAAGATTAAAAACACTACGGTACATCTGAGATACCGCAAATAATGAAGAATATTTTGCTTCATGTTTTAGATATTTAGAATTAGATATAAGATAACATTATCATCCTATAATGATAAATACACATCAAAGCTCCCTTACCCTACATCGAAGGCGATTTTTTAAAATATTATTTCTTCTTATTACCTTTTTTTGCTATTCAAGGGGATAAGAAGAAGATTGAGCCCGGATAATGGAAGTGTACAAAGATAGCTGAAAGTCAGTAACGTGTCACCTTATTCGTCGTTGATTTCAGATATTCAAAGCGATTAATCAGTTCGCCCAGTTTCTTGGGATACTTGTCAGCCAGATTCTCTTGCTGGCCGATGTCCTTCTTCAGGTTATATAACTTGTATCCATATCCCAGACCAATAAACTCGCCGTCTTCCTCGCTATACGGATTATAATAAGGTGGAATGAGCGCCCAGTCGCCTTGACGATATGCGTAATTGAACATTCCTTCGATTACCAATTCTTCGCGTCCTTTCTTGTTCTTCCCCAAGAAGGCATCCAGCGTGTTTTCGCTATCAAGCTTATCTGGATACGACTGTCCCAACAAAGAAGCAAACGAAGCCAACAAGTCCATCTGGCAGACAAACGCATCGGAAACCTGCGGCTTTACTGCTGCGGGCCAACGAAGCAAGAAAGGTATACGCGTACCTCCGTCATACATACTCGTTTTCCCTCCGCGAAGCGGACCTGCCATCTGATGGTCGCCCACCAACTCTACGGCATCGTCCTTGTATCCGTCGTCGAGCACCGGGCCGTTGTCGCTGGTAAGCACTACAATCGTATTCTCCGCCAAGCCCAGTCGGTCCAGCTCTTTGAGGAACTCGGACACACACCAGTCTGCTTCGAGAATAACGTCTCCACGGGGACCCATGCCCGATTTACCTGCAAAACGTTCGTTAGGCACACGGGGCACATGGGGCTGATGCAAGCCGTAATATAGGAAGAAAGGAGCATTCTTATGGTCGTTGACAAACTGCTTGGCTTTATCGAGAAACAGTTCTGCCATCTCTTCATCTTTCCACTGTGCCGCCTTGCCGCCTTTCTGGAATCCAATACGGGGCACGCCGTTTACAATGGAACCTGCATGGCCCACGCTGGGGTGCATCCGCAGCAGTTCGGGATTGTCCTTTCCGGTAGGTTCGCCGGGGAAGTTCTGCCGGTAATCGACGTAAAGCGGGTCGTTGGAGTCAAGACCTACCACGCGTCCGTTTTCGAGAAAGACGCAGGGCACGCGATCGTTCGTAGCTGCTTGAATAAATGAGTAGTCGTAGCCTATCTCGGCAGCTCCCGGATGTACTTCTTTGTTCCAGTCCACTTTGCCGTCACCCAGCCCGATGTGCCATTTGCCTACGGAACCGGTGGCGTATCCGGCTTGTTGCATCAGTTTGGGTAAGGTTATCTTTTGAGTATCGATAATCAATGCTGCATTGCCGGGCAGAATTTTGGCGTCTTTATTTGTCCACGGATAAAGTCCCGTCATCACCGAGTAGCGGCTGGGGGTGGAAGTGGCGGCAGTGCAGAAGCCTTGTGTGAAGCGAATGCCTTCGTTTGCCACACGGTCCATGCCCGGTGTGGAAATGCGATGGGCGCCGTAACAGCTCAAATCGCCATAGCCGAGGTCGTCGGCAACAATCAGGATGATGTTGGGTTGTTGTTTTTCAGGTGTACCTTTCTCCGGTTGAGATTGTCCGGCAAGCGCTGTTGCAGGCAATGATGAGATGCCTGCCAGTGTGTAAAGGGTTAAATTTAAGTTTCTCATATTTATAGGTAGTTTTGGTTGTTCATGCGATGTGTTCTTTCCCGTTTCCGCTTCGCTAGTAGGAGGCGGTGGCGGGAATACCGGCTCTTTCAATCAGTTCTACAATGCGGTCCAACTCTTCGCGAGTGGCTTTTTGTAGGTCGTGATTGGGCGTTTCGCGGTCTATCGTGTAAATCATTACTTGCCGGGGAGCGATTTCCTTCACTGCTTCGAGCCAGGGGAGCACATATTCATCGGTAGTATTGTCCATATCCCTGCCCTGATGGGTGCCTTTCAGAAACATGGTCTGCACAATGCAGTTGCCGTTGAATTGTTTCATTAGGTCGATAATCTTCCTGACGGAGTATTTCCCGTTCGGTTGGTCGAGCAGGTGGATATATTCTTCGTTCACCGTGTCGAGCTTCAAGATGTTGTTGTCTATCTTGTTCAGAGCATCGAATACGGCGGGGCGGTCGATGAAGGTGGAGTTGCTCAGAACGCTTACTTTTGCGTTGGGGAAATACTTATCGCGCAAGGCAAGCGTATCTTCTATGATTTCCGGGAAATGGGGATGCGCGGTCGGTTCTCCGTTTCCGGCGAAGGTCAGGACGTCGGGGGCGGGACCATTGGCTTGCATATCTTGTAGCTTCCCTTCGAGGGAGGTGCGGACTTCTTCGCGGGTGGGGAGTTTCTTTTTAGCACGATGCTCGGCATTGAAACCGCATTCACAGTAGATGCAGTCGAACGAACAAACCTTACCGTCTTCCGGCAGTAAGTTGATTCCTAAAGATACTCCCAGACGGCGGGAATGAATCGGGCCGAAAATGGGGGAAGGGAATATTATAGCCATCTTTTTATAATTTGTTTCAACAGGTGGGGGCTAATTCGGTTTTGCACGGTTATGAGTTAAATAGAGTTTATCGGGTTACGCAATGGTTCATTTTTTAGACGTGGATGACGCGGATTTAATAAATTATATAATTTAAATCTATAATCTGCATAGAGATAAAGAATCCGCGTCATCCGTGTCATCCGCGTCTAAAAAATGAATGTATAACTTTAACTCATGTTCGCACGGTTTTAAATTAACTCCGCCAACTAGTTTATTTCATTAGCATCCACAAAGATAGCTCAAAAACTTACAAAGTATCAACCTAAAGATACATTTTTTTAATAAGATAAGTGTTTATTCCTTCCGATTGCCTTATTTATCTCTTTTCCGCGGAGAGAGATGCAGTACTTTTCTCAACAAGTCGACCGTGAAATTGTAGTCATCGAAGAAGTCGATGCCTATCGAACCGTCTACACCGTCGTCATTAGAAGTAACGTTGCCCGCCGAAGCCTGAAGAGTGACGGGTACATTCTTTCCTACGATGCTGCCTACCTTCAAGGAACGGGCACGACCGTGATAAACAGGCGTAGAATGCCCTAAGCTCACCGTTGCCCCACTTCCCTCGGGCTTGAATCCGATCAACAGCAGCCTATTCTGGCGGACAAAGCGGCTGAAAGCAATCAGGTAATAATTGGCTCCCGTATCCATGATAAAGTTACCGGGAATGCTTTTATCTCCGGTCAGGTTCAGCTCGGAAGGCAAGAGGATAAGGTTTGGCGACCTGAGCGGGACGATACGACCTTTCCCCCGAAAGGCATAATCGCCAAAGGTATATAGTGAAAGTGTATGTGTCTCATAATTCACTTCAGTGATGTACTTCCTTATCAGGTTCAGCCCAATGATGCCATCCGTGCCGTGGCGCACCTTATCGAAGATGGCGATGTTCTGCCCTTTCAGGGATAGGCTGTCCGATAGGTGAAGGACGTTTCCCGATGATATCTGCACCGTTTTCCTTCCGCCCACCACGCTTGCTTCCTGCGAGCGACTGACTTTCAGCCCGATGCTATCTGCCAACGAACGACGGATTGCCATTCCGTCCGCCCCCGTATCGAGCAGAAAGGACATCACCCGCAGACTATTGTTCAAACGGGCGGACAAGACGATGGAACCTTCTTTCACCCGAAAAGGCAGGACGGCTACCAGCGACGACTTGCGGTAACGGCTGTCACCAAACAGACGGTCGAAGTAATCGACAAAAAGAATCTTGCCCGACTTGTTGAAGGCTATCATGCTTTTCTCCTCCTTTCCTCTTGCCAACAGGAAACGGACTTCGAGGGATGTGATATTGCCCTTTGTTTTCATTCCCTTCCAGTCCGGCTGGATAGATTGGAAAGTAATGCCTTCCATTATCTGCTTCAACATACCGGATGCAAAGGGCAAGGAATAGATGTTGATGGCGAAATCGGGCGCAAAACTCTTTTGTGCCATAGCGACTTCTTTTGTTTTCAATCCGTCTTCCATCTGCTTCAAAGAGAGGCGGATACTGTCTACGTTCACCTTTCCGCTTGCCATCAAGGGAAGGAACAGAAAGCATATGATTAGTTTGAAGTATTTCATGATTTATTACTCTTATATTCGTGTGAAAAGCAGGCCTCTATTTCCTGTTTGGTGGATATATAGATGCAACACGGTGGATATATATGCCCAGCAGGCTGGATATATATACCCACCGAATCAGGTACTTGCACTTCGTGAAGTGATTGTATATCAACTAATTATTAATTCTTCAATGCAGTATCAAGCACCGCCCGTATCTCGGTAGAAGAAGGTCGCGGGGCGTCCATATAAATTAAACTTCCATCTTTGCCTACGAGCATGAAGCGGGGGATACCTTTGATATTATAAGGTTTGGATAGTGCAGGACCTGCCATATCTCCGGCAAAAAGCTGCACGCCGGGGAGCTGTTCACTCACCAAGAAGTCTTTCCATTTCTGGATATTCTTGCTTGCATCTACGCTGACGCCCATGAATACGATGTCTTTATTGTCCTTATATTCGGCTTCCAAGGCTTTCATAGCCGGCATCTCCCTTTTGCACGGACCGCACCAAGTGGCCCAGATGTCGATATAAACTACCTTACCGCGAAATTCGGAAAGAGATACGTCGGTTCCACCTGCATTGGGGAAAGTAAAGTTAATGGGAGACTTTTTCTCCACATTCTCTTTGAAGTTATCTTCGATACGCTGAAAACGCTTCTTCTGGCTGTCGGTAACTAAGAAGCCGCCATATTCTTTCTTATATTCTTGCAGTCCCTCCTTCGTCTTGTTCATTCCGCTGAACATCAACGCGATTTCTCCTTTGATAGTGTCGTTGCCAACCATTGCGACATCTTCCTTCAACATTGCTATAACGGGGTTCATCTGCTTAGCTCCCGTAGACGGAGTGGGGGACACTCTGGACTTGAGCATATAGGCATTGACGAGCAAGCGCAATCCATTCGGATAATTGAGAATGTTCGTGGTGTGGGCAAGGGTAGGGACGTCTATCTGACGGTAATAGTCGATAAAATCTTCCTTCTGCGGATGTGCCGACCTTACGGTGTAAAGGAACTGCACAGCATTGAAAAGCATATCATACTGACGATAATCGGCAAACGAAGCATTAAAAGCTTTATTCTTCGTCTTTTTCACTTTATAAGAACTTAGCTTGTCGAGTTTTTCTTCCAGTAGTGGGAAGAAGTCGACATATGTGCTTCGCTTTCCTACAAAATATACGGCTTTATCTTCCAGCGGATAAACGAAATCGTGCCAACGCGCCATTTCTTTATTCTCCACCGTATTCTCTTTTCCTATCAGTTGATAGGTTTCGGGGGTTACCTGCACGTTCAGCGGGTCGCCCGGCTTGAGATAGAAGGTATAACGATTCTGAAATACCGAAGGAGAGACGCCCAACACGAAATATCCTTCGCGCTCCGGCGTAAACGTCATCCGGAAACTGCCGTCTTCGCCCAACGGCGAACTGGCTACTTCGGACAAACCGCCGTCTTCGACAAGCTTGAACATTTTTACTTCTTTCGTCTTTCCCCGTTCCCACACACCTGTGACGGTAGACTGTTGGGCCAACAAACTTCCCACACAGAGGAACGCAGGGAGCATCAATACTAATAACTTTTTCATGGATTATTCATTTTGAGTATATATATAGAAATTTTTGCAAGAATAGAACACAGATTTGGCCACCATGTTATTCAACCCAAGGTAACGGGCGGTAACTGGTTTCGCAAATTTGAAGTACATATGCTCGCAGCTTCTCGGAAGCTCTATGGAACCGAGATTTACCGAAAGGCCGGTAGCATCATACATTTCTTCGCCGGCATAAGACAAGTCCATGCTTGCAGGAGACATTGAGCTATTGTTCGCCCTGAGATATATTCCGGTTATGTTTCTCACTTCACGTCCCAAGTCGATAGTGACGCTTGCCGGAACATCCAACACCCACATATTACCTCCAAACATACTTTCCCAACTGCCTACGGTGAATTTATATTCGTCCGATATGGCTTTGTATGCAGATCTATCCTCCACTTGCACACCGTCGAATGTTGCATCATTTGCTTCGAGCGTGTATCCATCGGATACGGAATTTACTACCAGATAATAGACATCGGTACGCATCGTCTTAATAGGTTCCGTTGCACCCGGTGAGGTGACGGATTTTATCTTGATGGGGACAAGGTAGTTGTCTCCGGCAAACTGCGACACATCTCCCTTGTAGGTGATATGTCCGGTAGCCGAGGTGGTACCGGCAGGCAGGGAGACGTCGGACAATTCCCAGTCGCTAACAGGAAGAGTTTTGAAATCAGTTCCGTATTGGCTATTGAAAGCTGCAACCAGGCTATTATCCACTTCCAGACCAACGTTGATATCATTGGCAGACGCAATATAAGCCATCATCGGCAGGTCGCATCCGTTGAAAGCACTGTTTCCAGCCACCATCAGGCTGTTCTTTCCTTCTTCAAAACCTACGCCGTTCTCTTGCGTCACGTCCAGCGTGAGATAAGAAACTCTCTTGCCGTAGTCCACTTGCGCATCATAACCTAAAGCGGAAGTGATGCGGACGGGCATGATGTAGCCATCCAAACTGGTGAATAGGTCCAAAGAGCGGACGAGGGCAACGGTAAGCGTATCCGATGATTCCGTGCTTCCTTCGGGGATAGTCAGCGTTGATTTACTCAGTCTTATCCAATTGCTCTGAAACCGGCGATAGGAGGTTTCGTTCTTTTTATTGTATACTTCTGCCAACAGGGTATCAATCACAACTTTCACCTTCAGCTCACCTCCTGCCGGAGAGGTGCAGTTGACTACCACTTTGGCAATCAACGTATCCATATTGGCAACCTCACCCTCCACCGTTCGCTGGGCAGTGAATGCTAGCGAAGCGTATTGCTCGCTGATAAATACTTTATTGGTAGCCTCAGCGGGAGTCTCTTTTTCATAATTGTTGATTTCATCCGTACATCCTGCCAAGAAGCTGCACAAACCGCCAACCACCGTCAGCAGAGCTGCTATTTTTCTAAGTTTCATCTTTTTCATGTTTCCAAATCGTTTAAGGTTTATAATCCATGTCTACTATCTTTCCAAAACCTTTCCACGACATTTCTATCGTTTCATCATCATTCACCTTATGCTTAGCTAGGGTCAGTTCGCCGGAAGATGCATTAGGCATGTCATAGAAGTCTATTCTACCACCTTCGTCTTTGCCTAAAGAGCTGTTGTAGGTAGCAATTGCCAGAGATTTGCTGCTCGTACTAGGAATCATAAACTTCAGAGAAGTTATTTCATTGTAACCATCGGAGATCACTTTATCCGTTATTTCCCTTACCACTGCATTGCTGCCCGATACATCGGCATAGAACACCCGGTTGTCGTCCGTAGCATAGTAGATAAATGCATTGTTAGGTTCGGGGGCGGCAGCAATAAACTTGGCACGGTCTATTCCCGTAGAGGCATCGAACATACAGGTTCTCAGTTTATTATCTTTCGTCACCAAAGCGGTAGTGTTTGATTGATAACCAAATTCAATAAATTTAAATCTACTGTCACCCTGTTTTAGAAAGGCAAAAGCTGTCATTTTACTCATAGTGGAATAACGCTCACCCATATACAGCAATCCTTCGTTTCTATCATTAAAATTGAAGATGTGGTCGGAACTTTCATCAGAGATATTCTCGGTATAGAAGAATGATGTAGAGTAATCATTGGAACTACGGTATGTAGTCTGGCAACTGAATTTATTATTTTCCTCATCGAAAAACAGCGTAATTCTAGGACCGCACAATAGGAATGGAGAGGTATCAAAACGTTCACTATCATATACGGTATTTCCCGTACGATAAGCATTCATCGGAAAGGATAAGAAGTAGTATACCGGATAAGTGTTGTACATATACCAATTCCCCTTACCGTCATCTTCAGTCAAATAGATATAAACATGAGGTTTATAACCACTACTCAAAGGGAAAAAACTGACTTTCATCTTCTCCGCAACAACAGGTCGCCCAGCAGCTATATAGTTCTGATGAATAGGCGAACCGCTTTCTACGGAATTAGATATATCATAAGAAGAATCCCAACTGAAATCGGCCACTTTCAAACGTGTAGTAAAGTGATCGGTCAGTAAAAATACTGAGCGTCCGGACCCGTCCGTGTTATAGGGATGGGGAGCAGTGGGGTCAGTAAAGATTTTAAGTTCGTAAGGCTTCACCCCTTCGCGTTGCAGGGAAGGAGCGGTAGAAGTCAGTATGTTATACTTAGGTATGCATTCATTCTGGGCGTTCTGAACAATCATTCCCATATCAAATTCGTTCTCTTTCTCATACAGCAGCACATATCCCCTGTTGAAAGTTCCCGATACCCTTATGCTGAAAATCTGTCGGTAAGCAACGTCCGTCAGTTTGTTCTTTGCTTCGAAGGCACACGTATATGTAGTGTTCGGAGCTCCGATAGGGTCGGCTATCACAAAATCCAAGTCTTTGCTTTCCTGCAATACGTTCCATGTAGAACCGCTTCTATAATACCACGTATAATCCAGATTATCCGCATTGTCCGAAGATGTATCGAGTTTGGGAGTAATCATCAGCCGTTCTCCTACTTCAACCGTATATCCCTCTTGAATGTTAGTGATTTCCGTCACCCGGTTGATTGCTTCATAGTCGTAATTGCCTTTGTCTTCGTTGCACGCCACCAGAGACAGCATCCCGACACATACAATTATTATTCTTAAATCTATCATGTATTTCATATCCGTCATCTTTTTATTGAATACTTAGAGGAACCTTAATCTCTTCACCAAATTCATCCCGCAAAGGTTCTCCATGATCTTTTTTATATTTTGTTAAGTAGCGATTGATTAGTGAAACCATTCCAAAAGTAACTTCCCTTTGAAAGCGTTTTGAATAAGTCGCTTGCCCTGTCGGGTCGTTATCAGCAGGATCTATTTCAAAGAATTCTCTTGTCACTCCGCAAGCCTCATATATCGCGTTCATTTTAGCATTACTGTATGAGCCGAATGCGGATTCCAGAGTCTTTGACGAATAAGAAGCCGCCCACAGACTAGGCTTCTCCGCCAACGCCGTAAAGTATATATTGTAGATCAATCCGTTTCTATCATTTCCTTTATCATTTATGGATATAGAATAATCCGTATGGAAGTTCTCATTTGAAGCCAAACGGATGCGAGCAAACAGCATCTCTTTATCTACTGTTTCCGTACGCTTCAGTTTTACTTCCACAAAGCCGTAGATTGTATCGGCAGGCAGATAGGCAGACACAATTTCTATATCTTTGCCTTCTCTAGCAGTAGACTCTTCGGATATCAACACCGCTTTCACTGCACGGTCTACTTTCGCAACCCGTCCCATCAACTTGATAGGAATCTTAATGATGCTATCATCTTTCAACGGTCTGTCATATCCCAGGTTGACAGTTATCTGATCTTCTTTCTCTCCAAAGCCCGAAACTGGCTCATCCGCATATTTAAAATAAATCCGAGGCACATCTTCGTAAGTCATTAAATCCTCGTCAGCGCAAGATGCCCATCCTATCACCAAGAATAGAAGTGCGCAAACACACCATTTAAAATTGTTTCTTTTCATATTGAATCTATTTTTAAAGACTTAATTATATATCTGTTTCAATATTTGGAATAGGTATATTATACATTGCATTGGTGTTTACCGAAACCGCAGCTCCACCATATCCGGGGAACATCTGTCCACTCTTCATCCGCTTATGATAAAAATAGACTTGCCCTTCTCCATAAAACTCCTTATAATATTCACTCAGCAGATGTGAATAGAACTGTTCGTCCGTATCATTCTCCGTCAGATAATAAAAGCTAGTATCCGGGATACCCCTATGAGAAGAAACCTTGTTCAATAATTCGGCAGCCGTTTTCTTATCACCATCTCTCAAAGCAGCTTCCGCCTGGATGTAAAACATTTCGGTGATACGAACCAACGGTTGGAAATCGATTAGTGCCGGAAGAGTCTTATTGGTGACAATATTAAACTTGTTAGAAATATAGGTTCCATTCTGCGAATAGTTGCGGGAGCTTCCTCCTTGGTCGTTGCTTTCCGTCCACTGCCGGGCACGAACGTCTATTATCGCTTTCAGGTTATCGCCAAAACCGGCATAGATGTTCTGAACCAGATGGTCGCGGTCAACCGCATATAAGTCGCTAAGGTCCGTTTTATTATAGAAGGAGTTGAAATTGGAAAGTATATCCGGATTGTTGATGCCAAAGACTACTTCATTGAAGAAAGAATAATCTTGGTTGGCAATCACTTTGGTGACATCCGTCCATTTGAATGCTTTTCCATCTCCTTCTATCTCGTCGGTCAGTACCTTGGCTGCAATAGCCGCATTCCTGTAGTCTCCTATGTATTGCAACACACGGGCTTCGAGCGCTTTCGCCGCATAGTAATTCATGCGTCGGTTGCGATTCTTATAAAAATCACTAATCAGTTCTTGGCTGATGGCTGTATCATCAGTCAAGATAGGGTCTGTAGCCAGCAATTGCACTGCCTTACGGATATCATCCAATACAAATTCCATATATTCATCGGCAGTAGAATACACATTTTCTTCATAACCCACATGGTTCAATATCATATCCGTGCTTCTGCTATAGGGCAATATCTTTGTGATACTTGAACGATCTTCCCAGCAAGGACCGAACACACGGAAAATATCGAAATGGAGATAAGCCCGCAATCCGTATGCCTCACCCATCAATACGTCTTTATTATCTTTGCCGATAACAGCAGTAGATTCTTCCATACTTTTCAGGAAATAGTTGACATTGAGAAGCGTTTTATATCCGGTTCTCCATACATCGGCAAATATGTTTTCTGCCGCCCCGTATTCTTCGGAGCGCCCGTTGCAAAGGAAAAACAGAGTAGAAGCCAGTTTGTTATTATCCGTCAGTTGCGTGGGGGGATACGTATAGTAGTGTCCCATCGCGTCGAGGGCTGTCTGAGATAAATTCGCTCCATAAAGGGAGTTGGATACGAACTGCCTGTAAAGCCCGTTTAAAGCTCCATTGATACCGGCTTCCGTGCTGTATTGGTCTTCTTCCAATACTTTGTCTTTCGGCGCCACGTCCAAAAAGTCGCTGCAAGAAGTCAAAAGGCCTATTGCTACTGTATAATAAATGAAAAATAAATATCTTTTCATACTTAATGTTTTATAAATTAATGTATTGTATCACTAGAAACGAGCGCTCAATCCGAACGAGATGGCTCTCTGGAACGGATAGTCTGTTCCTCTCTCGCGCTTCATCTCGCTCAAATCGAAGAAATCGTTGAACGAAACATTGAACCGCAGGTCTTTCAGGAACAAACGCTTGATCCATTGGTCTCTGGAGAAATCCCAGCTAAGGCGTGCACTCTCACCACGGAGATAATTGTCGCGCTGAACAAAACGAGACGAGATAGGAGTCTGTTTGGACAACGAAATGCCTTTGTACTGCGATATATCACCGGGATTCTGCCATCTGCTATACAAGGCGCGTCTATCCTGATTGTGAGCGATATTGGATGAAGAAATATTCTCTACCTTATTAAATAAGGCTGAGTTGAAAGCATACGAACCGAAGTTGTAGCGCAAATTGACACTGGCTTGCAGGTTCTTGTAAGTGAACGATATACCGAACACACCGCGTATCTTCGGATTCGTATCGGCTATCTTCACACGGTCGTCGGCATTGTAGTCGAAGGTAGGTGTTCCGTTTTTGGTAAGGAATACTTCTTTACCTGTTGCCGGATCGATACCTAACGAACGAACTGCAAAAAGAGCGGAAGGACTTTCGCCATCCTGATATTGTATCATTGAGTTTACGTTCAACTTACTATCTACCGAGGAGTCTTTTTTATACGCATCGTTCAAGTTTGCCAAAGCCGCACCAAAACCACCATATACTGATTTATAAGTGTTTCCGTTCAGTCGGAAGCTCAGCATAATGCGCTTTTCAATATTTCTGATAGCATACCAGTTCAAGTTAAATTCAAAACCGTTGGTGTTCATATGACCCAAGTTGATAGGCAAAGAAGACAACCCGCTGGATGGTTTCTGCTGGATGGAGACTACCAACGGATTGGTATTGGTGTGATAGTAGTCCATTGTCAACAACAGACGGTTCTCCCAGAACATAAGGTCGATACCTACAGAAGTCTTCTTCACTACTTGCCATTCCAAATTGGGATTAGCATAGCCGGAGAGATAAGAGGCAGTACCGAATATATCACTTCCCGCATAGTAACTATATACATTACTTGTCAGGTTGCTCACATTCTGGTTACCGTTACTACCGTACGAACCGCGCAACTTCAATTCCTGCATCCAGTCCCAATCTTTGGCAAATGCTTCCTTGCTGACATTCCAACCGGCACCCACCGACCAGAATGTCTGGAATTTCTTATCGCGTCCGAAGGAGGTGGAACCATCACTTGAGATACTGGCATCGAACAGATAACGATACTTATAGTTATAATTCATAGTACCCAGAAAGCTGACTCCACGACTGATGTTTTCGTTGTATCCGGGCGTTGAGTTTTCTTTGAATGAATAGGCAAAAGAAGGTATCGCTCCCACTCCTTTCGGAAAACCGGTAGCTACAAACGACTCCGTATTGGAAGAAGTCGACCGGATTTCGGCACGACCATTGAAAGTCAGGTTATGGTCTTTCATAGAAAGTGCATACGCCAGACCGGTATTCATGACATAACGCCAGCTTCTCGCTTTCGATGAAGAATATTCTCCCTGCTTGGTATAATCCACCGTAGCAAACTTGGTGTGCCCCGGATCGGTGAAATTCATATTATCCGTAGTGGTCGTAGCCAAACTCATTGAAGCTGTCCAACGCAAATTGTCGATAATATACCAGTCAAGATTGGTGTTGTTGGTAACAGCAAGTATCTTAGAGTTGTTCTCCGAAGGTAACATGGCATTGTAATACGGATTGGTAGCGACTACGGCTGTATAGTTGGGACGTATGTATTTATCCAAATCACGAGGTATGGTACCATCTTCATTTATCATCGGATAATAAGGATTGGCATTCACAAACTCAGAGAAGGAGCCCCATGCACCGTTATTACCATTGGTTACATTCACGTTCAAGTTATTCGAAATATTAAACTTGTTCTTACGGTAAGTCATACGCATATTTCCACCGAACGTCTGTCGAGCGGAACCCTTCATGACGCCTTGGATATCTTTGAACGTAGCGCCTATCTGATATAGAAATCCTTTATCACCTCCCGACACGTTCAGTGAGTGGGATTGAGTGATGGCAGTTTGGATAGGTACTTTCAACCAGTAAGTATCCACTCCTCTTTTCACGTTTTCCATTGCCTGATGATATTGGGCGATACTTTCTTTGTTGCCCGACCAGTCATTCAAATCGCCATAGCGACCTGCCAAGACTTCAAATTGCAGTTTCTCGGAAGCGTTCATCATGTTGTAAACACCCAAGTCCGCCCATGCCACCTGTGCATCGCCACTATAGTTAATCATCACTTCACCGGCTTTAGGCTTAATGGTCTCCACAACCACTACGCCGTTTGCTCCCTTCGAACCATAGATAGCGGTGGAAGCAGCATCTTTAAGCAAAGTGATGGATTCGATTCGATTGATATCCAAATCGTTAATCTCTTGCAGGGTGGATTCGAAACCATCAAGAATGAACAAAGGTTCATTGGGATTGGTCGTCGTATCGTCATAAATGCCGGAAATAGTCATCGTAGTACCACCACGCATGGTAATTTTGGACATTGTGTTAGGGTCGGAACCCATCGACATATCATCGGCCACCACAAAAGAAGGGTCGAGCGTTTTCAAACTCTGGAGCACGTTTATATTACCTACGGCTTTCAGTTCTTCCTTATTAACCGTGCGATATGATCCGGTAAAGCCCATCCTGTTGCGCTGGATAATACCTGCTTCCACTACTACTTCATCCAAAGCCTTCGTATCGGTTTTCAATACCACTGACATCTGTGATTTAGGAGTAAGCGTTTGAGGTTTCATACCCACATAAGAAATCTTAATCCGATTTCCCTGAGGTACATTGGCAAGCCGGAAATCTCCATTCGCATCCGTAACGGTGCGAATGGAAGTTCCCTCTACCTGAATGGTTGCTCCAATCACAGGTAGTCCATCTTCATCGGCAATAATATTACCTTTTACTTCCGGAATGACTTTCTGCTGATTCTTACTTGTAATATTGATGAATTGCCCTTCGATGACATACTTCAAAGGATGCTTCCCAATAATTACTTTTAAAGCTTCTTCAACCGAAGCTTTGTCTACCTTTCCGGTAGAACGATAAGAGTTAACTTCATCGTAGATAAAAATTACTTTATACCCCGATACTTTCTGTAACCGTTTAAAAATAGAAGGCAATGCTTCATTTTTAAATTCCATGGTTATCTGCTTTCCACTGCTTACTTGTGCCTCCACATGCGGTGAATAGGCAAAGAAGAAAAGTAAAAGCAAAACGATTAACTTCCACGCTTGTCTTTTCATAAATCCGATTGGTTAAATAATTCTATTCTTTTATATTTTATACGAACTTTATAAAAGAATGGTTACCCACGAATAGAATTATTTTCAAAGAATACGCTTTTCAACCGGATTTATATCTTTTCAGTATGGCTGCCTGTTACTCGACAATCAAGTTTTCACCTTCCAAATGGGCATGGATTCTCTCCATCCTATTGATGAGTTCTATCAAATCATCTATGTCTTGTTGGCGCTTTGCCAGAAAATGCATACGAAGGTTCATAATATCAGTGTTCCGAAACTCAACGTCTATATTATACCACTTACCTATTTCTTTCATCATATCTGCCAGCGTCACATCGTCGAAATAGAAGAAGCCTTCTTTCCAAAACAAGAACGATTCCGTATCTACTTCTTCTACGGCAAAGGTACCGTCTGAAACGAGTTGTGCACTTTGTCCCGGTTCTATTTCTACGGCTTGCAAACCACAAGTGTCGCTGACGGCTACTTTTCCTTCTATCAATGTGACGCGCACATCATCGGGAGAGTAGCTGCACATATTGAACTCCGTGCCCAGCACGCGCACCTGAACGTTTCCGCTTTTTACGATAAAAGGATGTTCGGCGTCTTTAGTCACATTAAAGTAGGCTTCTCCTTCCAGAGAAACCACTCTTTCTTTTCCTCTAAATACTGTGGGATAGGCCAGTCGGCTGTTGGAATTTAAAAGAACTTCGGTGCCGTCGGAGAGAATCACTTTAAAGGTTTCCCCTCTGGGGATACTCAGTCTATGGAGCTGCACCTTTTTGTTTCCCACCTTCTTATTCTCGGTCTGAATCGTATTATAAGCCATCTGCTGCGGTGATACTTTCACTACGGAGGAGGGAAGTGATTGCACTGCTTCTTTCAGTGGTTTCACTTTCTCTTCATCGGAAATCTGCAAAGTGACTTGTTGTGCCGTGGGGTCAGCCCTAAAAACTTTAATACTCTCTACTTCGGGCTTTGGAGAAAAGAACATCATGCGCAGTACGAGTATAATGGCGACTGTGGCCGCCGCGCCTGCAAGGCTAGTCCATAGGATACGAGTGCTTCTGTTTTGTTTTTGTTGCGGCAAATGCTTTTGATGAAAATCTGCCAATGCCTGTTGCGGGTCGATGGAAAGTATGTTTTGTTGCATTTGCATTTCCATCACGGTTTCTGCAATGTCACAGCAAGTTTGCAGGCATTCTTCGTCTTCTTTCAAAGCCTGCAACTGGTCGGTAGTAATGTCAGGGAGGTTCTCCATTATTTCAAGAGCTTCTTTCTCCGACTTGTTTATATTTATATCCTTTTCATCCATAAATTAGTCTTTTGATATAATATATACGTTTTAAATTATGTTTTGGTTACCTTTCTGAGTTAATTCTTCGCGAAGAATGCGCAAAGCTTTCACAATGTTTTTGTGAATAGCTGCCACACTTACATTCAGTTCTTCCGCCACTTCTTTATATTTCTTCTTATGAATATAGCAGGCTTCCAATATATAATGATTGTATGGCGTGAGCTTCTTCATGGCTTCACGAATACTCACAATGCGATTATCAGAAGGCTGCGACTCAGATTCTTTTATCTTATCGGTCAATTGGGAAGTAAACTCCACATATTCTTCATGAATATTTTGCTTGCGCAGATAGTCGATACAACGCGTGCGAATGATGGTATACAGATAGGTTTTTGCCGTAGCTTCTTCTACCTTGTCATAATTGCGCCATAAATATTCAAAAGCATCACTTACAATATCCCGACATACCTCGACATCATTTACAAAATAATATGCAAAGTATACAAACTGTGCATACCACTCCTTAAACATTTTGTCAAAAGTAGCTTTATTATCCATTTACCCTAGTATTCTTTTATAGTTCTTTGCTGACAAATATACATTAAAACTTCATAAGTAGTTGCATTTGGAGGTCTGCTTTTTTATTTCCGCGTATTAAATCGTTGCCGGAGCCTATTTCGTTACGGTCCAGATAGATAGTCTCCCCGAACTTGGTTATGAACATCCAATGCTTATTTAGTTCATATCTCAGGCGAACGGCGAAGCGGAATCCGCTGCCTTGAAACGAGGGAGTGTAGAATGTATTGAGCAATCCGCGTTCGGAGACGTATACGCGCGAATCATAATCGTCTGTATAAAAGTAACTGCCCTGGACGTCAGCAAACAGCCTGGCCCGGGGCAGCTGGGAGGATATCATCTGTGTAACCTGATATCCTTGGGTAGCAGCTCTGTCTTGAGAATGAAAATGATTATAATCTAAAGTTGTACGAGTGCATAACACATCTTTCAAAGAATAGTTCAAACGATAGCGAAATTGGTGATGATAAATAGGCAGTGTTATGCTTCCGTTGCTGCCCGTCAGGTCGCGCTCTTTTTGTTTATAACGGTATTTGAGGTACATCGTCACGCTCTTCTTCGGAGTAAAGGTGGCTTGAAGCAATCCGTCTGTTCCGCGGGAAGGTTTGTTCACTCTATATCTTTTCCATGGGAATGAAAACAGGTCGAAGGAGGCATAGAAGTTCCAGTGGGCAAAGGGCGAGGTATCAACTCCTATGTAATATCCCTGTTCATTCTGAACCGTACTTCCTTCGCCGAAGGAATGGGCAAACATTGCCCAATAGTTGTAGGAGTAATATCGGTGTACTAGCATGAGTTGTGTTCCCTGAACGGGCGTATACAACAAACGGTTCAAAGAAGCCCAACCTTGTTTTCCCATTGCCGTCTCCCCCAAAATGGAGAAACGATGCCAGCGATAAGAATAGTCTACTCCTATATTATAGAAGTCGGTGCCGTGAAGATTATACTTGGAATAACCTGTTAACTCCGGTTCATAAGGTCGGTTGAAAAGATGGTAAACACCGGTGATACCCAGCTTCATACGGTTCTGTTGATAAGTTATGTTTCCACCGGTTAATTGGAGAGTGAGCTGGTGCTTCTTATCCGCTTCTTTGCGGCTTCGGTGAAGCCCTGTCTTGTAGATGGAGGTTATTTCATCGTTCGTTATCACGCCATCCAACGAGCGGTGTGAATAAAAACCGGATACGGTCCACCTCTTCGATAGGCTGACTGCTGCTGCCACTCCCCGGAAGTAAGTGTATTCGTCCGTAGAAGAGTGCTTCTTGATACCGCCACTACGGGGGTTGAAAGAAGAAGCATAAATTGTCTTTCCCATCAGGTAGTCTGTGCTCACCACTAGACCTTGCCCGAAGCTAAGTCGATAGTTACCAACAGCCAATGTTTTCAACCAGCCGCAATGTTGAAGGTAAAGATAGAATGAGTAATAATCGTATCCCTGGCGATTGTGCAAAGCCCCAAAAGGTTCTCCGGCATCCTTCTCTGCAACGACGCCTGCATAGAGTTGGTCGCGATATCGGAAGCTATACTTCACAGAGTTATAAACAGCAGGGCCTAGATAAGTATGTTCATAACCTTTTCGCTTGTAAAACGGTATGTCCATGCGCATTAGCACTTGATGCTTGCCATACCTTGCTGCGCTTTTCAACATACTTATCCACTGAAAAGGAGCTTCATTGTTAATAGCTTCCACGCATACAAACGGCAGCAAAAGCCGGATAGTCTGCTTATCCATATCGTCTATCAACTGAAGTTCATTGAGTGTTTTCATCTGCCCGTGCACATATACGTATGCCAGCAAATGTTCTATCTGGAGGTCGTTCAGGAAAGGAAACTGTTCGAGCTGCACACGCGTGGCACTGTTCAAGTTGATTGGTTGATTTAAACGAACGGAAAGCTCTTCCAGCTCATCTTCCCAATTCAATTCATTAACCGAGTTATTAATATCGTTATTAACCGATATATCTTCAAGAACTTCTTCCAGAAGGCTTTCTCGTTGGTTTTGAGCACTACAAGCAGGAATTATGAACAAGCTGTTTATAATACTTATCAACCGCAATAGTTGACCATATTTCATTAGTAGAATTGTACGTTATCTTCCTGCGTTTTTACAGACAAGGGCGCAAAGATACTTTAAATAGGTTAACGTCTCAGTGAAAAGACTAAATAATAAAATATTAATCCTATTTTTGTATCGTGAAAAGAAGGCTTAACATAGTAGTAATGATGCTGTTTGCTCTTGTTTGCTGTTCTCTGCAGACGCAAGCTCAAGAAAAGCAAAGCATCAATGGATATCTGGTGCCGATGTGTGTCTACAATGGAGATACGATTCCATGTGTCCAGTTAAGAACTGTGTATATCTTCCGCCCGCTCAAGTTCAAAAACGAAAAAGAACGCAGAGAGTACTATAAACTGGTACGCAATGTGAAAAAGGTATATCCCATCTCCAAAGAAATTAATCAGGCTATTATCGAAACGTACGAATATCTCCAGACGCTGCCCAATGAGAAAGCACGCCAGAAGCATATCAAGCGGGTGGAGAAAGGATTGAAAGAGCAATATACTGCACGGATGAAGAAACTCTCTTTTGCACAGGGCAAGCTGTTGATAAAGCTGGTGGACAGGCAAAGTAACCAGACTAGTTTTGAACTGGTGAAAGCATTTATGGGACCATTCAAAGCCGGGTTCTATCAGACGTTTGCTGCACTGTTTGGTGCAAGTCTTAAAAAGGAATACGACCCCTTGGGAGAAGATAAGCTCACGGAAAGAATCGTGCTGTTGGTAGAGAACGGACAGCTCTAATGAACCGAATGAACAAGCTTATCAACTACCCTATTTCACAACTCCGCTAATTCATATCTCAGCTATTAATCTCTACTTTGCAGGTCGTTAATAAACCATTTCCCAGATGTTAATACTTGAGTTGTCAGGTATTAACATCTGAGACGATAGGTATTAATACTTGAGAACTCAGGTATTAACACCTGAGAAACCACTTCGGCTACTATACTTATGAACAATCGTATATCTACTGATTATTAATGAATTAACTATACTATCAACTAGTTATAAACCTTTTATTAACCAGTCGGTTTACAGCCGTCAGCGAAGCTTTTTGAATAAATCCCAGATAACAATGCCCGTAGTCACAGAAACGTTCAGAGAGTGCTTCGTACCGTATTGCGGTATCTCTATACAGCCGTCCGAATGGTCAATCACTTCCTGCTGCACCCCTTTCACTTCATTCCCCATCACGATGGCGTACTTCTTCGTCTTATCCAGTTCCAGCGTATCGAGCATAATGCTACCTTCCGCCTGCTCCACCGAATAGACGATATACCCGTCTTTGCGGAGGTTATCAACAGCATCAACAGCGTTATTAACATACTTCCAATCGACAGTAAACTCAGCACCCAGCGCAGTCTTATGCATTTCGGGGTGTGGAGGAGTGGCCGTAATGCCACACAGGTAGATACATTCGATGCGGAATGCATCCGACGTACGGAACACGGAACCAATGTTGTGCAGACTACGAATATCGTCCAACACTACCACCAGCGGCAGTTTATCCACCTGTTTGAACTCTTCGGCACTGATACGGTTCAGCTCTGTTATTTTCAGTTTACGCATACGTTTTACTCTTTATTAGATTCAGTGCACAAAGGTAATCGTTTTCTGTTAACAGAGATGTTGATAACGGTTTAAAACCTGTCAAAACCCACGGCAAAGATTTTGAAAAATAATCCTTGCATTATTCAAAAGAAGGTATATGAGCCCACGAGTATGAACATTCCAAAAAAGAAAGCCGAAACTTTCCACACAGACATAAACATATTTTTCAGCACTTATCTGCCTGTTTATATCCATAAAGTTTTTAACTTTGCACTTTATCAACAGGGAGTTAATAGCAGTCTCCCTATTGACGGTGCTTTCATTGATAATGAAGTGGATAAGCAGTGATATTTCTTCTTTTCTCCCGTTCATAACGGACTCATAAAGCAGAAGTATGGACTAATAACTTATCCGGCAAGAAAAATCGTATTTTATTGCTAACACTATTAACAGGCTATCATTACTAACAAAGGATTTTTCTTTTAGAAGGAAGAAATAAGAATATAATAATGAATGAACTAATAAAGGCTATTAACGAGCTGAAGAAGCAGAAGAATGCAATCATTCTGGGCCACTACTACCAGAAGGGTGAGATACAGGATATCGCCGATTACATTGGCGACAGTTTGGCATTGGCTCAATTGGCTGCCAAGACGGAAGCGGACATCATTGTGATGTGCGGCGTTCACTTTATGGGTGAAACGGCGAAGGTGCTCTGTCCCGACAAGAAGGTGCTGGTGCCCGACATGGCGGCAGGTTGTTCGTTGGCGGACAGTTGCCCGGCAGACAAGTTTGCGCAGTTTGTCAAAGAGCATCCGGGGCACACGGTTATTTCGTACGTCAACACGACGGCTGCGGTGAAAGCAGTGACCGACGTGGTGGTGACTTCCACCAATGCCCGGCAAATCGTGGAAAGCTTCCCCAAAGATGAGAAAATAATCTTTGGTCCGGACAGGAATCTGGGGAATTATATCAACTCAGTTACGAACAGGGAGATGTTACTTTGGGACGGAGCTTGCCATGTGCACGAACAGTTCTCGGTGGAAAAGATTGTGGAACTCAAGGCGCAGCATCCTGAAGCGATTGTGCTGGCGCATCCCGAATGCAAGAGCACGGTGCTGAAACTGGCGGATGTGGTAGGGTCTACGGCTGCATTGTTGAAGTATGCGGTGAATCATCCCGAGAATACGTATATCGTGGCTACCGAATCGGGCATCTTGCATGAGATGCAGAAGAAGTGCCCACAGACAACGTTTATCCCCGCTCCTCCGAATGATAGTACCTGTGCGTGTAACGAGTGTAGTTTCATGCGGTTGAATACGCTAGAGAAGCTGTATGAGTGTCTGAAGAATGAGTCACCGGAGATTACGGTAGATCCGGAAGTGGCGGAGAAGGCAGTGAAGCCGATTCAGCGGATGCTGGAGATTTCGGCGAAGTTGGGATTGTAAGTTCCTGGGTTGATTCCCTTTGAACGTACATATTGCTATTCGCACGTTTCAGCTCCATTGGGAGTAAATATTATAAAAAGAAAAGGAGAAACTTATTATTGTCAAGTTTCTCCTTTTCTTATAGTGTTAGTATACGGCGAATGTCTTTATAATTGGATTATCCTTAGCTTCTTCTATTTCCAGTTTTATAGCGGTTAAGGAGCGGGTTGGAAAACGCTCAATGCGTTTATGGCCGATACAACTTCCTTCGGACAGTTGAATCCATTCACCATCGCACAGACCTTTTAGCTTATACTTCTGCACTCTTTCGCCCCGTGCAATGTCTTCCGACAATACGACACGGCTTATATCAGTCGCTTTGTTCAGGCGAATGGATAGCTCGTTTCCTTTTCCTGATATCTTCCGTATAGGTTTGGCATATGTTGTGCGGATGGCGTCGCCAAATTCTTTCGCTCTTTTCACATCAGCGGCAGGAACCAGTCCGGTATTGTCTATAACTAAACCGAGCAGCATATTGGTATTACGACCTACGCTGGTTTCATATTTTCGTAGAAGTTCATCGGTGGAGAATATCTGCTCATCTTCGTCGGCACGCCAAAACCATCCGCCTTGGAACGAGCTATTGCGTCGTAGCGTGAAATCAGCTTCTCCGGGACACCAATATTTTCCGTCCGGGTTACCATTCAAGCCTTTAATTTTCTGTACACCATCGGCAGAAGTTACCGCATCGGCTGTTGCCCAACAGGGATAAGGAGAAGTGCCCTCTTCATTACCCACCCAACGAATCAAATTCGGATATCCGTAAGGACCTTGAAACACAACGGAATTGGGCTGTAAACGCTGGATGAGTGACAATACATCCGCTCCTCCGTTTTGTTTTGATAGCACACCCCCATCGAACCATATTTCAAACAGCTTGCCATAATTGCTCCAAAGTTCGGTCAATTGCGTCTCTACTATTTTGTTATATTCTTCTTGTGTCACTGGACTACCTTCTTTCACCAGTCCGGGATTGTCGACATGCAGAAAACCATTGGCGGTGGTACTGGCGTATATCCCCGGTTTAACTCCGTATTTCCGGCAGGAAGCGATAAATTCGGCTACAATGTCTCCTTTCCCATTTTTGTAAGGTGAGTTTTTTATGCTGTATTCGTGGGCGGCTGTAGGCCATAATGAAAAACCGCTGCAATGTTTGGCCACTAATACAGCATATTTGGCTCCAAGGCTTTTGGCTGTTCGTATCCACTGGTCGGTGTCGAGTGAAGACGGATTGAATGTTGACGGCGAAGGATGGGTACCGAATTGTCGCCAATTATAATCAGGATGGAATACCGGCATATCAAAGTGAATAATGACTCCTATTTCGGCATTAGCCCATTCTTGTTGTAATTTGTTGGGATATACTACTATTTTCTCTTGTGCATTAAGAGAAGTACTGACATTTGTCAGAATGGCAAGAATTATGCACTGAATAAGTGTTTTCATTGTATAATGATTTAGTATTTTCAACTTGCATAGTTGATACAACAAAGGTAGGGGGAATTAAGTTTTAATGCAAATTTAGGTACGATATTGTGTTATAATGTGGATACGAGCAGTAAGACCAAAACATAAAAAAGCTTCCGGAGCGACTCTTATGCTACTTTTGCTTTTTGTCTTTTCCAACAGTGTGAATGGACGTGAGAACTTTACTGCATTAAATAACATGGAAATACTGGATGTCATCAATCGCCATAATTGCGTGAAGGCCATATTTTCCGGTCATCACCATACGGGGGCTTTCGGATACTTTAATAAGATTCCATGTAACACTGTAGAAGGTATGATTGAGACTCCGGATCAAAACTCATTTGGCATTGTCCGTATATATAAAGACCGGATAGAATTGGAAGGAAAAGGGCGAATGACTTCACGACTTTTTGAGCTCCAGCCCTAAAGAAACGCTTCATCATATTACACTTATTATACCTATTTTTGCAGATGGGGACACTACTTTAAAGAGGGTGTCCCCTTTATATTTCTTAATCTCCCCAGTTACGTTTAACATTTGAATCAGAGTAAGAGGAAAATTGTCGTAGCACAAATAATCATCCTTATAGTCAGATGGTTACATAAAGCATTGTCGGGTTCATATAAATAATCCGTGTACAATATAAATCGTCCGCATACAATTTGTGCAGTTATAAAGGAAAATTGTAGTAGACGTTATTTAAAATAAAACGCGTCCTTTGAAGCGAAAAGTTAAACATCAATAAAATCTATTACATATGAAGAGACATTCAACCATTCGCTTACCATCGGCAGTAAGTTCCTATTAAGTATTCGACATGACAAGTATTCTGTTAAACCTTTATTCATTATTAACTACTAAAAAATTAAAAGCGTATGAAACGACGAGTCAGTTCTATGAAAATACCTTGTAGAATATGGCTATTGGCAGCCACATTGTCTGTAGGGCAAGCGGCTTTTTCAGCGGAAATGGAAACCAATTTATTTTCGATGGGCCAGGATATAGCACAGCAAAAAAAGGTAATTGAAGTAACTGGTACTGTTACTGATAATTATGGTCCCGTGATTGGGGCAACTGTTACGGTAAAAGGTATGAGTGCGGGGGTAATTACTGATGTAGACGGTAATTTTAAGCTGAAAGTTCCGGTAGGAGCTACTATCATGGTTTCTTATATTGGATATGAGAATAAAGAAATCCACTATAAAGGAGAAAGAAATCTGAAGATACAGTTAAAAGAGAATGTGCAGGAACTCGAGGAGGTGCAGGTAATTGCTTACGGTTCGCAGAAAAAGGTAACAGTTACCGGGGCACTTTCTTCTATTGGCAATGAGGAACTGCTGAAATCGCCGGTTGCCAGTATGGCTAATGCGCTGACTGGTAAGGTTACAGGTCTTGCCAGCGTACAGTCGAGCGGTCAGCCGGGTGCCGATGATGCTACGCTGTATGTGCGTGGTGTCGGTTCGTTGAGTGCCGATTTGTCGCAGCCGTTGATGTTGGTGGATGGTGTGGAACGTTCCTTCTTCCAGTTAGACCCAAACGAGGTAGAGAGTATCACTGTTTTGAAAGACGCTTCCGCAACAGCCGTATTTGGTGTGCGTGGTGCCAATGGTGTTATTCTGGTAACAACCAAGCGCGGTACGCAGGGAAAGGCAAAAGTCAATTTCTCCACCACCTTTGCATGGCAGATGCCGTCACGTGTGCCTGAGTTTGCGAATAGTTATGAATATGCTTCGGCATACAATAATGCACAGCTTCATGATGGAGTATCCGAAGATCAGTTGGCATTCTCATCGGATGTTGTCGAGAAGTTCCGTACCAACAGCGATCCGCTTGTATATCCGAGTACCAGTTGGACAGATATGCTGATAAAGAATTCAGCTCTACAGACACAACATAACTTTAATATATCGGGCGGCTCCGAAAGAGTGAAATACTTCGCATCATTGGGTGTATTCACTCAGGACGGCTTGTTCAATACGTTCGAAGAAAACGGTAACGATAAAGGTTTTAAGTACAACCGTTACAACTACCGTATCAATATGGATATCGACGTCACTAAAACAACCTCCATGCAAGTAAACTTGGGAGGTTATCTGAATGACAAGCAAGAACCCAACTATAATAATGGTACGTATACGGATCTTAAATTCCTGTTCCGCGATGTTTATACAGCTGTTCCGTTTGCAGGTGCAGGCGTTGTAGACGGGAAATGGGTTGTTTCCGACCAGGACCTCTTCTCAGCGGGTAACTATGCAGATGGTTTGAATGTATATTATGGTAAGGGGTACAATAACCGCACACAGAACACCCTGAACTTCGACTTCAAAGTAGAACAAAAGCTCGACTTCCTTACCAAAGGTTTGAAAGTTCATGCGAAGGGTGCTTATAATAGTGGAGTCATTATAACTAAACGCCGCGAAGGGCGTGCCAATAAGTACGAAGCTATTTATAATACCGACGGAGAATTGATTTACAAGAAGACGCAGGATTATCAAAAGCTTGGCTATACCGAGAGTACCGGACAATCAAGAAACTGGTATTTGGAAGCTGCCGTCAACTATAAACGTGATTTTGGCAACCACCATGTTTCGGCATTGGCTATGTACAATCAGTCCATGACTTACTATCCCTTTGAAGGAAACAGCCCCAGTGAATTTAACGGTATTCCGAGAAGTTATGTAGGCTTGGTGGGCCGTGCCACTTATGATTATAAAACCCGTTACTTGCTCGACTTAAGTGTAGGTTATAATGGTTCCGAGAACTTTGCCGAAGGGGAGCGTTTCGGTTTATTCCCTGCCGGTTCTCTCGGCTGGATTGCTTCGGAAGAAAAGTTCTTCCAGCCGCTTAAGAAGTTCGTCACTTACTTAAAGTTCCGTGGTTCTTTCGGTATCGTGGGTAACGACCGTGTAAGTGACTATTCCCGTTTCCTGTATTTGCCTGACAAATACCTGATTAGCTCGGGCAACTATAGCTTCGGAACCAACACATCTACTCTGATTGCAGGAGCTACCGAATCGAAGAAAGGTAATCCGAAAGTTACGTGGGAAACATCCGAGAAGCAAAACTACGGTATCGACGCCAAATTCCTGAAAGACCGTCTGAGCATTAACTTCGACTACTTCATCGAACACCGTAAGAACATCCTGAAGTCTCGTACCGTATCTCCCGGCTATCTGGCTGTCAGCCTTCCAATTGCCAATATCGGTAAGGTGGACAATAAAGGTTACGAAATCAACGTGAAATGGGACGACCGCATCAACGAAGTGCGCTACTACATTGGAGCCAACATCTCGTATGCCAAAAATAAAATCGTATTCATCGACGAAATCCATTATCCCTATGAATGGATGCAGACAGAAGGTAAGCCCGTAGGCCAGCAGTTCGGTTATGTATTCGACGGATATTTCACCGAAGAAGAAGCAGCAAACTATGAGAGCCTGAAAGGCAAGGAAGGCGGAATAGCCAACCAAGGTTCGGGTTATATCCCTCTTGCAGGCGACGTGAAATATAAGGACTTGAACGGTGACGGACAAATTGACGAGAAAGATGTGCGCGACATCGGCTACCCGAAATATCCATTGTATACGGCAGGTGTAAACATGGGCTTTTCTTGGAAGGGATTTGATTTCAGCATGACGTGGGCGGGAGCTTTCAAGACATCGCGCTTATTGAGTGAAATGTATCGTGTTCCTTTCGGTGAAAGTAACAACTCAACCGTAATGAAATACATGATTGAAGATGCCTGGACACCGGAAAAAGGAAATTCGGCAAAAGCGCCGGCACTCTCGTTCAATAGCAAGTCTCACAATTATCGGGATTCGGACCTTTGGTTGAGGGATGCCTCTTACGTACGTCTGAAGAACATTGAACTAGGATATTCATTCCCCAGCTCTTTGCTGAAGAAAGCACACATCGGTTCGCTCCGCATCTTCATGTCCGGATACAATCTGCTGACATTCGACAGTTTCAAGGTATCCGACCCAGAAAGTGATCCGAGCGGAACAGCTTATCCATTGATTAAAGTGGTGAATGTGGGATTGAAAGTCGGTTTCTAATCATTTAATTAAATAAATCATGAGATCATTAAGAAAACTATTATATACTATCCTTTTGATGGGATCTCTGTTTACAGCCGTTTCATGTGAGGATTTGGCATTCGGTGACAAATTCCTGCAGAAGCCGCCAAGTTCGGACGTAACCATCGATACCATATTCTCTTCGGCAGAATATGCACGACGCATTTTATGGAAGAGCTATCAGTCACTTCCTTATGGAATAGAAACTTCCAGTTATTGGACTCAAATGTGGCTCGGAACGCTGGAAGGTTTAACCGATTTGAACTACGATAATGTGGGATATTCGGGTGTGATGAAAGTGTATTACAGCGGTAATTACAATGCTTCGATAGAAGATACTCCCAGAGGCAAGTTTATGGCAACTAAAATCCGTTTCAACAATAATGAAAGCGGAATGTGGGGAGCCATCCGCCATGCTTGGCTGTTTTGCGAAAACGTAGATCGCGTGCCGGATATGGATGTTGCGGAGAAATCGCGTCTGAAGGCTGAGGCTAAAATGATTGTCGCTGTCTACTATTCACATATGCTACGTCATTACGGCGGTCTTCCGATTGTAGATCATGCCATCGACCCTGAAGATACCAACCTTCCGGGGCGCTCTACACTGCAAGCAACCGTGGATTTCATTGTAGGATTGCTGAATGATGCCATTAACTGTCAGGACTTCCCTTGGAGAGTGTCTGATGACGATTTGGACAATTGGGACGGACGTATGTGCAAAGCCGGCGCAATGGCGTTGAAGGCACGGGTACTTTTGTTTGTAGCCAGTCCGTTGTTCAATAACATAGAACCTTATTACAATGGAGATGCTTCCCAGCAATTTATGACTTGGTTTGGCAATTACGATAAAGAACGTTGGAAACTGGCTATCGATGCTTGCGAGGAATTTTTCACCGCTCTCAATTCCAATGGATATTATAAGATGGTGGAAGCAGGCGACAATGGTACATCTACCGTACGGCAGGCATTTACAAGCGGATACTTTGACCGTGGAACTACGGAAACATTGATTTCTGTGAGAAGAGGCATATTGAGTCCGTCCAAGAACTCTACAATGAGTAGCTCTATCCGCTGGGGAGGTTATTGCCCGACGAAAGAATATTTCGATATGTTCCAAATGCAGGACGGTACAGATTTCGATTGGAACAATCCGGATCATGCAAAGAATCCTTTCCTCAACCGTGACCCGCGTCTATATGAGACATTTATTCTCGACGGTGATGACTTCAACGGACGTAAAGCCGGTCTGACGGAAGCAGATGGTGAAGATTATCCGCAAGGGCAAGACTGGAAAGCCGGACAAATGCAAGAACTCAGCTTGGGAACAGGATTGGCGTGTCGCAAATGGGGCTTGGATCGTAACTCATCCTGGCAAAATCGTCCTATCCAATGGCCGTTCCTGCGCCTACCGGAAATCTACCTGAGCTATGCCGAAGCGTTGAACGAATACTACGGTGGGCCCAATGCACAGGCATACGATGCAGTGGACAAGGTGCGTGCCCGCGTCAATCTGCCGGGACTGAAGAAAGGACTAGGACAAATAGAGTTCCGTCAAGCTCTCTTGCGCGAACGTGCGTGTGAATTTGGTTACGAAGAAGTTCGTTTCTTCGACCTGATTCGTTGGAAACTCTACGATGTATTTGAAAAGAAACTGCACGGTTTGCACGTATACAAACACAAAGATACAGGCGAATATAAACTTGTCCCGTTTGAACTGACCAAATACTCACGTGTGTGGTGGAATGGCGGTTTCGAGCCCAGATGGTGCCTGAGTGCATTCCCTTCTAAAGAAATCAACAAGGGTTACGGTCTTGTACAGAATCCGGGTTGGGAATAATTAAACAATGATATTAACAGAAAATAGAAATAACAATATACTCATGAGAAAAAGTATCAAGTTATTAGTAGCGTGTGTGTTGTGTTCGCCTGTAGCCGTCATGGCGCAGGAGCAAGACAGCCTGTTGACACGCAAAAGTAAAGTGGCTATAGAGTATGGACGCGGCATTTCTTTCAATCTGAAAGAATCGACTACGGCAACTGCGGTAGCTACTGAGGAAGAACTTTCGCACAAAAAGAGTATCAACAACTCTAATATGCTTTATGGCTTAATTCCCGGACTGCAAGTGCTGCAAAATGCCGGCAATGCCTGGGATGACGCTGCAACCCTGAGAGTGCGCGGATATGGAACCAGCAGTTCCACTACTCCGTTGGTATTGGTAGACGGCTTCGAACGCTCGTTCGACCAAATCAGTGCGGATGAGATAGAGTCTGTCACTGTGCTGAAAGATGCAGCATCCACAGCCCTTTACGGAATAAAAGGAGCCAACGGCGTGATTCTGGTGAAAACGAAACGCGGAAAGATGGGCAAACCGGAGATTAACTTCTCCTATCAGTTCAATATGGCTACTCCGCAACGCCTGCCCGAATTGGCGGATGGATACACTTATGCCAAAGCATTGAATGAAGGACTGACCAACGACGGGCTCTCGGCACGCTATTCGGACAGAGAACTGGAAGCTTTCAGAACGCAGAGCAATCCGGACGCTTATCCGAACGTGGACTGGTGGGACGAAGCATTGCGCGACCATAGCTACGGCAACAACGTGACCTTCTCGGCAAGAGGCGGTGGAGAGTTTGTGCGCTATTACACGCAGTTGAATTACTTGAACGACAACGGCATACTGGAACCGACTAGCGACAACGACGGTTACTCCACCCAGTTCAAATATTCAAAGCTGAATATCCGTACCAATCTGGATATCACCGTCAGCCCCACCACTACCGTGCAATTGAACCTGTTTGGAAACTTCTCCGAACACAATCGACCGGGAGAAACGGCATCTACTATTTTCGGTGCATTGTATAAGGTTCCATCCGGAGCATTTCCTGTGAAAACATCCCGCAACGTATGGGGCGGTACGACCGTATACTCCAACAATCCGATTGCAAGCATTTCGGGCGAAGGCTATGCGCGTTCTCAAACCCGCAATATGTTTGCCGATATGAAACTGAATCAGGACTTGAGCGCACTCGTGAAAGGACTGTCGGTAGGTTTTCAGGTTGGCTTGGACAACAGTGCTTCTTATTGGGACAACAATACGATGAAATTCGGCTACGAGCAGGCTACGATGGACTGGGAAACCGGAGAAACATCGTACAACACTTTACGCAATGAAGGTTCTCTTTCATTCAGCAAGAGCGTCGGTGCTTCGGTAAACCACTTCAACTTCGGTGCTTACGCCAACTATGCCAAAGACTGGAACAAACACAGACTGGCCGCCACTTTGCAATACAACATGGATAAGACCAATGCCAAGGGACAAAACAACTCGAAAGCATTTATGGATGTAGTGGCACAGGCGCATTATGTATACGACCACCGTTACGTGCTGGATGCGTCCTTATCCGGTTCGGCAGCCAGCATTCTGGAGCCGGGTCATCAATGGGGAATCTTCCCGGCGGTAGGCGCCGCATGGATTATGTCGGAAGAAGCTGCGCTGAAAAGCGACTGGCTGAACCTGCTGAAACTCCGTGCGTCCTACGGTATCGCCGGACGTGCTGATTACGGCACCGACCTTTACCTCGACATATACGGTTCTGGCAGCAGCTATTTGTTCGGAAAGAACCCGGCAAGCACCGGTGGTATGAAAATCACTCAACTGGGCATTGCCGACATGACATACGAAAAGTCCCACAAACTGAATGTTGGATTCGACTTTATGGCTTTCAACAAGTTGTCTGTCACTGTCGACGGTTTTTACGACCATCGTACGGATATTCTTGTCAGCGGTAACAATGCCGTTTCTTCCATCTTCGGGCTGACGGCTCCTCAAATCAATAATGGAGTTGTGAATAGCTACGGAGTGGAAACAAGCATACGTTGGGCAGACAAAATAGGTGATTTCAACTACCAGATTGGTGGTATGCTGACGTTCAATCGCAACAAGATTATTAATCAGAATGAAGAATACCGCCCTCACGACTACCTGAAACGTACAGGCAAGCGTCTGGGACAATTCTTTGGTTATGAAGTGGAAGGCATCTACCAGAGTCAGGAAGAGATTGACAACCGCGACGTAAAACAGAACCTTTCGGATGTTCGTCCCGGCGACCTGAAGTATAAAGACCAGAACAACGACGGAGTGATTGACGCTTACGACCAAGTGGCTTTGGGATACAGCGCCATGCCTGAAATCTATTACTCGTTCGACCTGAACTTGGAATACAAAGGTTTCGGTATCTACGCCCTGTTCCAAGGAACGGGAAATCAGAGCCGTCTGCTCAACACTTCCAGCGTATACTGGCCGTTGATTGACAACACCACCATCTCTACCGAGTACTACAACAACCGCTGGACTCCGGAAACCCCGAATGCCAAATACCCGCGTCTGACCTCGGAAGGTTCTGCCAATAACTACACGACCAACTCCCTGTGGGTGGCAAATGCGTCTTATATGAAGCTGCGCACACTGGAGCTCTATTACAACTTCTCGCAGGAGATGATGAAGAAGAGCAAATTCATCAAAAGCGCCAAAGTGTTTGCACGCGGCCACGACCTCTTCTGCATAGATAAGATTAAAGTATTGGATCCTGAAAACATCGGAACCAACCATCCGACCATGAGTCAGTATACTTTTGGTGTCAACTTATCATTCTAAAAAGTAAATGAACATGAAGTATTTAAAAATCAAACATATCGCCTTGTTGCTTGCGGTTACGTCCGCTCCTCTGTACACAGCTTGTGATTTTATGGATTGCAGCGAAACAGATTACTACTCTAAGCAACAAATCCTGGACAACATGGACCGTGTGGAACAACTTACCACACAGGTATACAGTTATCTGCCGCATGACTTCTGCAACACATCGGGAGCTATGCAAGATGCAGCTACGGATGATGCTATCCATGTGTACGAATCATCTGCCATCCAACGTTTTATCAATGGCACGTGGTCGGCAAATTATACCGTCAACGATGTATTTAGCAGTTACTACAATGCCATCCACGACGCTAACTTCTATCTCGAAAACTGCGTGGGACTAACGTTCGACGAGTGGAAATACTCCGACGGATTTGCCGATGACTTCAAGAGTTACCAGAACTATGAGCATGAAGTACGTTTCCTGCGTGCGTTCTACTACTTTGAGCTGGTGAAACGCTATCAGAATATACCGCTGATTACCAAAACACTGACTCAGGAAGAAGCCAATGAAGCTGAACCTGCGAATGCAGCCGCTATCCTAAACTTCATCATCAGTGAATGTACCGACTTGGCGAACGATAAACTGCCTGTCAATTACAACAAAATGCCCGGCGGAGAAGGTAACCTGCAACGTGCTACGAAAGGTATGGCTCTTGCATTGAAGTCCCGTGCATCCCTTTATCTTGCCAGTCCTCTCTACTCTGCGGATGATTCGCAGAAATGGAAGAATGCCGCTCAGGCAGCATACGACCTTATCAGCGAGGCAAGCACGTTGGGTTATAGTCTGGATGCGAAGTATTCCAATCTGTACGGTGCCACCAACAATCAGAGTAAGGAAATCATCATGTGTCGCCCTACGGGTGCAAGTACCAGTTTCGAGTCTGCCAACTTCCCGATGGGAGTTACCAACGGCTCCACTACCACCTGTCCGACGGAAAATCTGGTGAGCGCTTATGAAATGAAAGACGGTACGGCATTCGACTGGAGCAATGCGGAGATGGCTAAAGACCCGTATGCCAATCGTGACCCGCGGCTGGGAATGACCGTTGTGTATAATGGTATGGAATGGCCTAAGACTACTCCGGTAGAGGTATTTGAAGGAGGAAAGAACGGTCAGCCCATCAAGAATGCAACGACTACCGGATACTACCTGAGAAAGTACGTGAACAACAGTGTTACTTTCGAACCGGGTGAGACGACTACCAACCAGCAGCACAACTGGATTCTGTTCCGCTATGCGGAAATCCTGCTGAACTATGCGGAAGCGATGGTAAATGCCTATGGCGACCCCGACTACACCGGCTCTTATAGTTTGAGTGCACGCGATGCAGTGAACCAAGTGCGAAATCGTGGAGACGTCAAGATGCCGGCTTATCCTGCCAATATGAGTAAAGACGCTTTCCTGAAACGCTTGAAGAACGAACGTCGTGTGGAATTTGCGTTCGAGGGACAACGCTTCTGGGATCTCCGCCGTTGGAAAGACTTGGAAGATATGAAAACTATCTATAAGGTGAAAGTGATTAAGCAGACTGACGGAACGATTCAGTATACGAAAGAGCAGCTCGCTTCTTACACGATTCAGGATAAGATGTATTTCTATCCGATTGCGAACACCGAGCTCTTCAAGAACCATAAATTGGAGCAGAACACAGGTTGGTAAACTCGGAATGAGTATATCAGTAATATAAGGCTGACTTTTTAGTCAGCCTCTATATTTAGCTCATTCATTCCCGGCATTAACTAAAATCTAAAGTGAACAATGAAACGCAGATATAATGTATTTGTCATCGCATTGTGCGGGCTGCTTATAGCCTGTTCGAGCGATGACCCTATCGACGGCCCCAAAGGGGGAGAGGACGGGAAAGAAGCCCCCCTTCCCGAAAAAGGAACCATGTTTGCCGACTTCGAGACGTATGATACCACTCCCTATTTCTTCCGCTATGGCAACACGGGCAGCAGCAAGATAGACGACTACTATCCGCGCTGGGCGTATTCCCACTCGCTGGCGGACAATCCGGTGAAGAACGAAGCGAATCCATCTTCTAAAGTATTGGAATACACTTCGATGGAAGCCCGTAACTACGGATTGAAATTACGTTTCGCCGAAGCGATAAGCATCAACAACCTGCGGGGTATCCGCCTGAAAATGTACCAACCTGCCAATGTGATAGGAAAAGATACGTGGAAAGGAACCTCCAAAGCCACTTCGCAGCAAGTAGGCGTCAAACTCATAGCAAGATTCAACTCGGTGAACGACTACGAGCAGGAAGAAGGGATACTGTTGACCAACTCCCTGGTCGATTTCAAAGAAGAAGGAGCGTGGAAGACGTACACGTTTACTTTCAGCAAGAGCGAATACAGTGCCGCGTAAACGGGGGATGGATATCTGTTCAATCAATAGATAATCAGCGTGTTAAGTATTCCTGCATTGCTTAACCGAATAAATTAGTTGCTTAGTTTCAGAATCCACTCCGCCATATCCTTAAGTACTTCGGGACTAAACGTTTCTTCCAATTCCCCATATTCGGCCAATGTGCCTTTTTCGCAAGTCTGGAACAAATGGTTTAGATTCGGATAAGCTTTGACGGTCACGTTTTTATTCCCGTTCTCAGAAACTCTTTGTTTGATGGCAGTCAGGTTCATGGCAGCATCCACTTGAATGTCCTTTTCCCCGTTCAGGGCAAATACGGGACATTTTATCTTCTTCAAATCCTTCGTCGGGTCATACCTCATGAAATGGAGATACCATGGAGAAGTCATCGAATTTACCTGCGCTGATAGTTGCTTCGCGGTATTCAAATCTTTCAATTGCTCGGGCGACATTGTTCTCGTAACGTCGGCATACAGCTCTTTCTGCAATTCTTCGGGCGTCTTGTCCGTTTGCTGCAACAAGGCATACCGGTGCTGAATGGCAGGTTTCATTGCCGGCCACATCGCATCGGGCATTCCTTGTGATTTGGAAATCAGTTCCACTTGCTTCAACATCAAGCTGTCTCCCCGCACGGCAGCACCTGCCAGCGAAATGACGAAGGCAACACAAGGGTCCTTGGCAGCAGCGATGAAAGCTATCGTCCCGCCGCAGCTATGGCCGACGATACCTACTTTCTTAGCGTCTATATCTTTCCTGCTGCGCAGATAGCTCAGTGCAGCTTCCGTGTCGTTGGCAAAATCTTCGTTGGTAGCCGTGGCATGATTCCCTTGCGAAGCGGCAGTCCCCCGGTCGTCGCATCTCAATACTGCAATTCCTTTGCGGGTCAGGTAGTCGGCAATGACGAGGAAAGGTTTATGCCCCATAATCTCCGAATCGCGGTTTTGAGCACCGCTGCCTGTCACTAGCACTACTGCCGGGAATTTATTTCCTTTCTCCGGAAGAGTAAGCGTCCCCGCCAAAGTGATTCCGTCCTTTGCGTTCTTCACGCTGACTTCTTCGCTTCGATAAGGAAAAGGCGGTTGAGGCTCTTGCGGGCGCTTGGGCTTATTTGCTTCGCCTTTCTCCAGATTCAAAGGAAGAGCCATACCTTGGGTAAATGTTCCGACGATGCTGTGCTCGCTGTTCAACTTTCCTTTGTAGGAAGCATTGATAAGAGGTATCTGTATAGTCAGCACGGAATCCTTGAAAGAAGTCGTTTGCGTTTTAATATTCGTCGCTCCTTGGTCGGGGCTGTCAAGAGTCGTTGTATATTCTCCCTTTTCCGTCTGGTTGATATGAAAGACGATGGTTAATGCTCCCGCAGACAGGGAGAGCTTTCCGTGCCATGTTCCCGAAATATTCTGTGCGGAAAGGAGAGAGGGGAACATGAATCCGATTAATAATCCGATGGCAACTGTTATGTTGCGCGTGGGGTTTTTGATTTTCATAATAAAACGTATTTCTGATGTACGCACAAAGATAACGATACTATTTATAAACCTCTTCTTGACTATACTTAAATTTCCTCTTGGCTATACAGAATCTTTAACCGAAGATTCTGATTATATAACCGCAAGTTCTGATTATATAGTCGGAACTTTCGGTTTTATAACTGCAAGTTTCGGTTATAGAATAGTAATAGGGGAAGATAACTTAACCCTTAGCAGAAAGGAAGTTTGCACCCGGTAGTTTAGAAGTTTTCCGGCTATGTGTTGCGTGTCAGCCGACCTTATTTTTTAGGCAATTAGTTGTATGATGGAAACGAAGGTAGATATTCCCCTAGAGACTGATTTTTGATATTTCCCCAAATACTTGCAATAATCTCCCAAAGTGCTCCGTAAGTTTCTGAAAGACTTTTATCTTTGCAGACATAATACATTCAGCACTATGAAAAAGATTATTTTGCTACTTGCGGCAATCATCCTTCCCGCCTTGCTTTGTGCAACCGAAAATAAGAGTACCGACGCACTGCTCCGCGAGATTGATGGCATCATAAAGAACCGCCAAACTTACGGGGTAGAGAAGGAAGCGCGCATTGCTGACTTAAAGAAACTTCTCTCCGGCGCCACTTCGGACGAGCAACGCTATGGATTCTGCGGAAAGCTCTTCGACGAATATCGCGCTTATAACCTCGACTCTTCTTATGTATATGCACAACGGAAACAAACCCTTGCCCTCCGCCTGAATAAACAGGACTATCTGGACGACGCAACGATGAATATGGTAGAATTTATGGGAACCACCGGAATGTATAAAGAAGCCCTCGAACTATTGGAACAGATAGACAAGACCACCTTGCCCGACTACCTGTTTTCCTACTACTATCATCTATACCGCACCATCTACGGACTGATGGGCGACTACGCCGTGACGGATAACAAAAAGGAAGAGTATTATCGAAAAACAGACTTATACCGCGACTCCCTCCTGCAAGTCAACGCATCCGACACTTTGGGTCACGTACTGGTAAAAGCCGACAAATGCACCGTTCACGCCCAATACGACCAAGCCATTGCTTTGCTCATGGACTATTATCAGCAACCTTCTCTGAACGACCATGCCAAAGCCCTGATTACCTATACCCTCTCCGAAGCCTATCGCATGAAAGGCGACAAAGCCGGACAAAAGCATTACTTGGCTCTTTCCGCCATTTCCGACCTCAAATCGGCAGTGAAAGAGTATGTATCCCTGCGCAAACTCGCCTCCCTTGTCTACGAAGAAGGAGACATCGACCGCGCCTACAACTACCTGAAATGTTCGCTCGAGGACGCCACCCTATGCAACGCCCGTCTCCGCACACTGGAAATCTCGCAAGTATTTCCCATCATCGACAAAGCCTATCAATTAAAAACCGAACGCCAGCAACGTGAACTGAAGATTTCCCTGATTTGCATCAGCCTGCTTTCTATCTTCCTGCTGGTAGCCGTGTTCTTCGTATACAAGCAAATGAAAAAGGTGGCCGCCGCCCGCCGCGAAGTGATAAACACGAACACCTTGCTGCAAGAACTGAACGGAGAACTGCACAACTCCAATCTGCAACTAAAAGAGATGAACCACACCCTCTCCGAAACGAACTATATCAAAGAAGAATATATCGGCCGCTACATGGACCAATGCTCCACCTATCTCGATAAGATGGACCACTACCGCCGTTCCCTGAACAAGATTGCGGCAGCAGGCAAAGTGGACGAACTCTATAAAGCCATCAAGTCCTCCCAATTTCTGGAAGATGAACTGAAAGAGTTCTATTCCAATTTCGATATGACGTTCCTGCAACTCTTTCCCAACTTCGTGGAAGAGTTCAACGCTTTGCTCACCGAACCGATGCAACCGAAGCCGGGAGAGCTCTTAAATACCGAACTTCGTATTTTCGCCCTTATCCGCTTGGGAATTACGGATAGTACAAAGATTGCCCAGTTCCTCCGTTATTCTGTTACTACTATTTATAATTACCGCACGCGTGTCCGTAACAAAGCTTTGGGCGAAAGAGACGAGTTTGAGGCCAAAGTAATGAGAATAGGGAAGGTGGAAGAGTAAGTAAACTACTACTTTTTGGGACTGACTGCTATTTTGTAATGCTCTTATTATTAGTGGTTTATATAGCAGACAGCTGTATAAATCACTATATTTTTGCTATCTACCCGAAGAAGCTGGTTCAATAGTGGATACTTTTGTTTCAGTGAAAACAAGAAGTAATCCTAATAATAACTTTAAATTGATGTACATGAAACAGAGTATGAAGTCGAAAGACTTTGAACGTCGCCTCTTACTAATAATGTGGGGGTTGTTCTTATCTCTTAGTGCATTCGCACAACAGATTACAGTAAAAGGACATATTGCAGACACCACAGGCGAACCGGTGATTGGTGCCAGTGTGATAGAAGGCAAGTCCACCAACGGTACTATTACCGATATAGACGGTAATTTCTCATTGAGCGTTTCTGCTAACAGTACACTGACTATTTCTTTTGTAGGCTATAAGACGCAGACGGTTCCGGTGAACGGAAAAACGTCCCTGTCTGTCACCCTGCAGGAAGATACGGAAGTGCTGGATGAAGTCGTTGTGGTAGGCTACGGAACAATGAAGAAGAGCGACCTGACCGGTGCCGTGTCTTCTGTCGGAGTGAAGGATATCAAAGACTCTCCCGTAGCCAACATCGGTCAGGCAATGCAGGGAAAAGTATCCGGTGTGCAGATTATCGATGCCGGTAAGCCGGGAGATAATGTAACTATTAAAATCCGTGGCTTGGGCACTATTAATAATAGTAATCCTCTCGTCGTTATTGACGGAATCCCTACGGACTTGGGACTGTCTTCTCTCAATATGGCGGATGTGGAGCGTGTGGATGTGTTGAAAGATGCTTCGGCAACAGCTATCTATGGTTCGCGTGGCGCCAACGGCGTAGTGATGATTACCAGTAAGCGCGGTGCCGAAGGCGCCGGAAAAGTAACGGTCAACGCCAACTGGGCTATTCAGAACGCCACCAAAGTGCCCGATATGCTGAACGCCGCCCAATATGCCGCATTGAGCAACGATATGCTTTATAATAATAATGATAATACGAATCCTTACTGGGCGGACCCTTCTTTGCTGGGCGCAGGTACGAATTGGTTGGATGAGATGCTACACACGGGAGTGAAGCAAAGCTATTCCGTCAGCTACTCCGGCGGTACGGATAAAGCGCATTATTATGTTTCCGGCGGTTTCCTCGACCAGTCCGGTATTGTAGAAAGCGTCAATTACCGACGTTTCAACTTTCAGGCGAACAGTGACGCGCAAGTCAATAACTGGTTGAAGTTCACCACGAACCTTACTTTCAGCACGGATGTGAAAGAAGGAGGAACCTATAGCATCGGCGATGCAATGAAAGCACTCCCCACCCAGCCGTTGAAGAATGAGGACGGAAGCTGGAGCGGCCCCGGACAGGAAGCCCAGTGGTATGGAAGTATCCGTAATCCCATCGGCACGCTCCATATGATGACTAACGAAACGAAAGGCTATAATTTCCTTGCCAACATCACCGGAGAAATCACTTTCACCAAATGGCTGAAACTGAAAAGTACCTTCGGCTATGACGCCAAGTTCTGGTTTACCGACAACTTCACTCCGGCATACGACTGGAAGCCGACAGCGATAGAAGAATCTTCCCGCTATAAGAGCGATAACAAAGCATTCACTTACCTGTGGGACAACTATTTCGTATTCGACCACACCTTTGCCAAGAAACACCGTGTAGGCTTGATGGCAGGTTCGTCCGCCCAGTGGAACAACTACGACTATCTGAATGCACAGAAGAATGTCTTTATGTTCGACAACATCCATGAGATGGACAACGGCGAAAAGATGTACAGCCTTGGAGGCAGTCAGAGCGACTGGGCTTTACTGTCACTGATGGCACGTCTCAACTATTCTTATCAAGACAAGTATCTGCTGACAGCTACCGTACGTCGCGACGGCTCTTCCCGCTTTGGCAAAAACAACCGTTGGGGAACCTTCCCTTCCGTATCGCTGGCATGGCGTGTTTCGCAGGAAGACTGGTTCCCGAAAGACAACTTCTTCATGAACGACCTCAAAGTTCGTATCGGATACGGTGTGACCGGTAATCAGGAGATAGGCAACTACGGATTCGTTGCTTCCTACAATACAGGTGTTTACCCTTTCGGCAACAATAACTCCACTGCCTTGGTATCCACCACACTCTCCAATCCGAATATCCACTGGGAGGAAGTGCGCCAGACCAACTTCGGAGTAGACATGAGCCTGTTCGACTCCCGCGTCAATCTTTCGCTGGATGCCTATATCAAGAACACGAATGATATGCTCGTAAAAGCTTCCATCCCTATCACTTCCGGTTTTGAAGATACAACCGAAACCTTCACCAACGCCGGAAAGATACGCAACAAGGGTGTGGAAATGACTTTGCGCACCATCAACCTGAAAGGAGCCTTCTCGTGGGAGTCCGCCCTGACGGCTACCTATAATAAGAACGAGATTCTGGACCTGAACAGCGAAACTCCGATGTTTATCAACCAGACCGGAAACTCCTACCTGACCATGCTCCAAGCCGGATACCCCATCAATGTATTCTACGGTTACGTCACCGACGGACTTTTCCAGAACTGGGGGGAAGTGAACCGCCACGCCACCCAGCCGGGGGCCGCACCGGGAGACATCCGTTTCAGAGACTTGAACAACGACGGAGTGATTAACGACGAAGACCGTACTGTCATCGGCAACCCCAATCCGAACTGGTTCTTCTCCCTTTCCAACAACTTCGCTTACCGCGGATGGGAGCTTTCCGTCTTCTTGCAAGGAGTATCCGGAAATAAGATTTATAATGCCAACAATATCGACAACGAAGGTATGTCTGCCGCCTACAACCAGACAACAGCCGTATTGAGCCGCTGGACGGGCGAAGGAACAAGCAACTCCATGCCGCGCGCTATCTGGGGAGATCCGAACCAGAATGCCCGCGTGTCCGACAGATTTGTGGAGAACGGTTCGTACCTGCGCCTGAAAAACATTACGCTTTCGTACACACTGCCCAAGAAATGGTTGCAGAAGATACAACTCGAAAATGCCCGCATCTCTTTCTCTTGCGAGAATGTAGCTACCATTTCCGGTTACTCCGGATTCGACCCCGAAGTGGATGTCAATGGTATAGACAACAGCCGCTATCCCATCTCCCGCACATTCAGCATGGGCTTAAACTTTAACTTTTAAATCAGGAGGATGAATATGAAAAAGATACTAACTTTTGTGATGATGCTCACCGTTCTTGCATTGACATCATGCAACGACTTCTTAGACAAATACCCAAAATATGGCGTCGACCCCGAATCGGACGTGACGAACGAGATAGCCGTGGCACTGACCACTGCTTGCTACAAGACTCTCCAATCTTCCAACCTGTACAACCAGCGTATGTGGAGCCTCGATATCATTGCGGGCAACAGCGAAGTGGGTGCCGGAGGTGGAACCGACGGACTGGAAACGGTTCAGGCGGCAAACTTCATCGCTCAGAGTGATAACGGTTTTGCACTCTATGTGTGGCGTTCGCCGTGGGTGGGGATAGGACGATGCAATATCGTGCTAACCAATCTGCCGTCCGCCGACATCTCCGAGCAGATAAAAACACGTTGCATGGGAGAAGCTTATTTCCTGCGCGCTCATTATTACTATATCCTGGTGCGTCTGTACGGCGGTGTACCTTTGCGCCTGCAACCGTTTGAACCCGGTGAATCGGCAGATATCGCCCGCAACACGGCAGACGAGGTGTACGCACAGATTCTTTCCGATTGCAAGAATGCAGTGAGTATGCTCCCTCCGAAGAGCAGTTATGGAGAGAATGATAAAGGCCGTGCCTGCAAAGAAGCGGCAATGGCGATGCTGGCGGATATCTATCTGACATTGGCTCCGAATAATCGCAATTATTATAATGAAGTGGTAACCTTATGCAATGACATTGCCGCTATGGGCTACGACCTGACTAAATGCGACTATGCCGAAAACTTTGATGCTACGGTCAATAATGGTATGGAATCTCTTTTTGAAGTGCAATACTCCGGCAGCACGGAATATGACTTCTGGGGCGGAGACAATCAGGCATCTTGGCTGTCTGCCTTCATGGGACCGCGCAACTCCAATTTAGTAGCGGGAGCTTACGGCTGGAACCTGCCGACGCAGGAATTTGTCAATCAGTACGAAGAAGGCGACCTGCGCAAAGACGTCACTGTGTTGTATCAAGGTTGCCCGGCTTTTGACGGCACGGAATACAGACGTTCCTGGTCGTCCACGGGCTACAATGTACGCAAGTTCCTTGTTTCAAAAACCGTTTCTCCGGAGTATAACACGAATCCCAATAATTTTGTGATATACCGCTACGCGGATGTTCTGCTAAAGAAAGCGGAAGCGTTGAATGAACTCGGACATCCCGACGAAGCTGCCGACCCGTTGAACATTGTCCGCCACCGTGCAGGGCTTGCCGATGTGCCTGCCACGCTGAGTCAGGAAGAGATGAAGAATATTATCATTAAGGAACGCCGTATGGAACTTGCCTTCGAGGGACATCGCTGGTTCGATTTAATCCGTGTCGACAATGGTAGTTATGCCATTGAGTTCCTGAAATCCATCGGGAAGAATAATGTGAGCAAGGAACGCTTGCTGCTCCCTATCCCGCAGACGGAGATGGACTCTAACCATCTGATGACTCAGAATCCCGGTTATTAATTGTTTTTACAGTCATTCATTTTAATAATAAATCAGCAATATGATACAGAAATATATATCCCGCCTGTTCTGCTCTCTTTTCATCGGCGGAGCGTTGCTTGCCTGCACCGAGGACTATATGGAGACGGATAAAGGACATGATACACTGACTCTTTCGGTGAATCAGCAAGAGATGGTGCTCAATGAGACAGACCACAGCCAAGAGGCGCTTGCCCTTACATGGACTACCGGAACGAACTACGGAAGCGGCAACCGTATCTCCTATACGCTTGAAATAGCGGTGAACGGAACCGACTTTGCCAACGCCTATTCGGTAGATTTGGGCACGGGCACCTATCAATGGACAAAGAAAGTAGAAGAACTGAATCAATTTCTCAACACGCAGCTAGGCATCGGATACGGAGTAAAGACAACGTTGGAAGCACGCGTTAAAGCAATTGTTGCCGGCATGGAAGAGCGGGAGCAAAGTGCGACGACATCGTTTAACGTCACCACCTACCAACCCGTTACTTCAACGCTCTATCTGATTGGCGAAGCTGCTCCCAACGGATGGAGTGCCGATGAGGCCACCGCTATGGAGCGCACGGACAACGGACAGTTCACATGGACAGGAAAACTGAATAGCGGCTCCTTCAAGTTTATCACCACTTTAGGCGAATTTCTTCCATCGTACAACCGCGACGCAAGTGCCGGCGAAGCTCTCCAATTGGTTTATCGCACCTCAGGTGACGAACCGGACGAACCGTTTACCATCAGCAAAGAAGCAACTTATATCGTAAAAGCAGACCTGCTCCACCTGACTTTGACACTGACCGAAACGGAAGATGTAGGCGCACGCTATAAAGACTTTTATATAGTCGGCTCGTTCACCGGAGCGAACGGTTGGGGATTTGAGCCGATGTCTGCGGATGCTGTACAAACGGACTTATTCCACTATGGTGCTGTCATCCCTTGGAAACCGGACGGTGACTTTAAATTTACTTCTGTGGCAGACTTCGGACAGTCGGATGCTTTCTTCCATCCTACCGTGGGCAATGCTCCGTATACAGCTACATCGGTAGTGCTTGGCGGCGACGATAACAAATGGCAAATGAAGGAAGATGAATGTGGAAAGGCTTACAAGGTAGTATTCCTCACCACTAAAGGAAAAGAAAAGATGCTGATGCGTCCGTTTACCCCTTACGAAGGGCTGTATCTGGTGGGAGATGCCACCCCTAACGGATGGAGCTTGGACGATGCTACTCCGATGGCGAAGAGTGCCGATAGCCCATACCTTTTCACATGGAGCGGAACGTTGACCGTAGGCGATATGAAAATCTCCTGCGACAAGCAATCGGACTGGAACGGCGACTGGTTTATGGCGGACAAGAACGGAAAGACTCCGACGGGTGAAGTGGAAACTGCCCTGTTTGTCAGCAAGACCGACGCGGATTTGAGCAGTATGTATACGGATGCAGATCTTGGCAGCTTGGATAATAAATGGAAAATACAAGAAGCAGGAACGTATCAGATAACGATAGACCAATTGAAAGAGACTATTTCGATTGTGAAACAATAACCATAACAATAACCCAATATGAAGATGAATATAATACATTTAGTAGCTGCCATCCTGTGCATGGCTTGCAGTAATGATAAAGACTTGAATCAAATAAGCGGTGGAGCTTCGGGCAGTGTGTCCGAAGTAACATCGGTAACGTCGGACCTTTCAGTGGAGCTGTCAACGGATAAGGCATTTTATAAACCGGGCGAAACTGTTGCGTTCACAGCAGCCGATGCGCTTCCGGCAGGAACCAAAGTACGTTACCGCCAGGCGGGCAATATCGTTGGAGAAGAATCGGTAAGTGGCACAAGTTGGACGTGGCAGCCGCCATCCGCCGACTTCAAAGGATATATGGCAGAACTTTACCGTCAGCAGAACGGCACGGATGTGATAGTGGGAACCATTGCGGTGGATGTATCCAGCGACCCCGCACGCTTCCCCCGTTATGGCTTTGTTGCCGACTTTAGCGAAGAAAAGACGGCGGAAAAGACGCAGCAAGAGATGGCATATCTCAATCGTCACCACATCAACTGGGTGCAGTTTCAGGATTGGCACAATAAGCATCATTGGCCATTGGGCGGCACACGTACGCAGCTAGACGCAACGTATAAAGACGTTGCCAACCGAACGGTTCATACAAGCTCCGTGCAGAATTACATTGATGCGCAGCACGGTTTCGGGATGAAGTCTATGTTCTACAATCTTTGCTTCGGCGCATTGAACGATGCTGCCGCAGACGGAGTAAAAGAAGAGTGGTACTTGTTCAAAGACGCTACCCACGCCACGAAAGACAGCCACGACTTGCCTGGCGGATGGAAGAGTAACATCTATCTGGTAAACCCTTCCAATAAAGAATGGCAACGGTATCTGGGCGAAAGGAATGATGACGTATATGCCAACTTTGCGTTTGACGGTTATCAGATAGACCAGTTGGGAAAGCGTGCCACGCTCTATGATTATCAAGGCATCCCTGTTGATTTGCGCAGTGGATATGCTTCTTTTATCAATGCGATGAAGCAGACGCATCCGGATAAGAGCTTGGTGATGAATGCAGTGAGCCGATACGGAGCCCGTCAGATTGGAGAAACAGGCAAAGTCGATTTCTTCTATAATGAACTTTGGGCGGACGAAGCGGACTATACCGACCTGAAAGCTGTTCTATACGAAAATGGCGTATATGGAAACTATCAACTCAACACCGTTTTTGCCGCCTACATGAATTATAATAAAGCCGACAACCGTGGTGAATTTAACACGCCGGGCATCTTGCTGACCGATGCCGTCATGTTTGCTCTGGGCGGTTCGCACCTCGAACTGGGCGGTGACCATATGCTGTGCAAAGAGTACTTTCCGAATGATAACCTGACGATGAGCGGGGAACTCACGACGGCAATGGTTCGTTACTATGATTTCCTGACTGCCTATCAGAATCTACTCCGTGACGGCGGCACGGAGAACAGTGTGCCTTTGACTTGTACCAATGGTGAAATGCAACTGAACGTGTGGCCACCGAAAACGGGAAGTGTAACCACCTACGCCAAGCAGATGGGAGAGAAGCAAGTGTTGCATCTTCTCAACTTCTCTCAAGCAAATAGCCTGAGCTGGCGGGATGTGGACGGCACGATGCCCGAACCTGCATTAATCACCAGAGCAGCTTTGCAGATGAACTTTGCAGCAAAAGTAAATAAACTATGGGTGGCATCGCCCGATGTGCATGGAGGAGCATTGCAGGAACTGACCTTCACACAAGAGAATGGCGTGGTTTCTTTCACTTTGCCGTCGTTGAAGTATTGGACGATGATTGTGGTTGAATAAACTTTAGGTTCGGGTACTATTTTTATTATTTGTTTTGCATCATAAGATTAGCTTCATTGCCCACTGTTTTTGCGTTACACTATAGTTATACGCAAGAAACACTATAGTTATCTTTGCGTTACACTATAGTGGAACGCAAGAATAACTATAGTGGAACGAAGTAATTATTGCGAATCGAATGATTCCGAATAGCAAGTTGCTTATAAAAGAATGTCTATCAAAACCAATCAGCTTCACAGAGCCTATAAAGCGATAGAATCCTCCGGTTTTGGTCAATTTGTTGCACGAATAGACGAGAAACTTTTAGCTCATTCCGTGCATAAGCCCTATTTTTACGCAGAATTTATAATACCCTAAAACATGAGAATATTAAATCTGCTAATCTTATCACTTATCAGTTACCTGACGCTTCAGGCCGCCACCCCTGAAAAAGAGTTGTGGCAACTCCGTACTTCCGATATTCATGCAGAATATGTAGGAGCCCCCGTAGCCAACGGCGGCATCGGACTCCTCCCTTGGAAAGAACCTTTTTCCATTCAACACGTCATTCTCAATCACGTATTCGACACTGACGGACCGCAAGGAGTCAGCCGTGTGCTGAAAGGCATCAACCCCCTTCTGCTGACAATGGAAGTGGACGGAAAAAAGATAGATGCCGGCAACATCTCCAACTGGGAACAAACCATCGACATGAAAGAAGCCACCCACAACAGCCGATTCACTGCCGACGGGAAAGCCGAAGTTTCTTATAGCATCTGCGCCCTGCGCAATATGCCATACGCCGGACTGATTAGGGTAGAAGTAAAAGCCCTCGCCCCCTGTTTCCTGAAAGTGACCAACCACATGGATGTGCCCGACGAATATGTATCTCCACAGTCCCGGTTCCGCACACTATATGATGGAGGGGCAAGGATGGATGTATTTCAGACCAGTGCCCTCTCAAAACACAGAAAAGTGGAAGTAGCCGCTTCTTCCGCTTTCCTTTTCGATAAAGATGCTAATCATCAATCCGTTACGCCCGTCTACAATGAAGGTTCCCGACAATCTTCCATCACCATCGCCCTGAAACAAGGCGAAACGTACTCGTTTGCCCTGGCAGGAGCTATCTGCTCGAAGCGCGACTTTGTAGACCCCTACAATGAATCCGAACGCCAAGTGATATACGCCATCCACGAAGGTACCGACCGCCTGATGAACGCTCACCGCAGACTTTGGGATGAACTCTGGCAAAGCGACGTCTGCATTGAAGGTGACGATGAGGCGCAACGCACTGTTCGTTTCGCCCTGTTCAATCTCTACTCTTTTGCCCGCGCAGGCAGCGCACTAAGTATCTCCCCGATGGGACTCTCTTCGCAAGGATACAACGGGCATATCTTCTGGGATACCGAACTCTGGATGTATCCGCCCATGCTGCTGCTCAATCAGGGCATTGCCGAATCGATGATTAATTACCGTACCAACCGCCTTGCCGCCGCTTGCAAACGTGCCGGTTCCTACGGCTACCGCGGAGCTATGTTTCCGTGGGAGAGCGACGATGCCGGAGAAGAATCTACTCCAACTTTTGCCCTGACGGGACCTTTCGAGCATCACATCACCGCGGACATAGCTATCGCCTGCTGGGAATATTATTGCATCACCCGCGATAAGCATTGGCTTCAATCTCAAGGCTATCCGATGATGAAAGCGGCAGCCGAATTTTGGGTAAGCCGTGCCGAACGGAACGATGATGGTTCCTATTCTATCCGCAACGTGGTGGGAGCCAATGAATACGCCAGTGGAGTGGACGATAATGCCTTCACCAATGGAGCTGCCATCCGTGCCCTGGAGTATGCCTGCAAAGCTGCCAAAGCCTGCGGATTCTCCGCCCCTAACGAGTGGAAGGAAGTAGGACAGAACATCCGCATCCTTTCCTTCCCCGATGGAGTGACCCGCGAAAATGCTACTTACAACGGAGAAATGATTAAGCAATCGGACGCCAACCTGTTGGCTTACCCCTTGGGCGTCATCACCGACCCGAAAAGATGGAAAAAGGATATGGAGTATTATGCCGACCGCATCGACCCGAACAACGGTCCTGCCATGTCTTACTCTGTTTTCTGCGTGCAATATGCCCGGATAGGAGACGAAGAGAAAGCCTACGAGATGTTCCTCCGCTGCTTCGAACCGAACCTGCGCGCACCTTTCGGCGTGATTGCCGAGACTGCCACCAGCAATAATCCCTATTTTGCCACCGGAGCGGGCGGATTGCTCCAAGCTGTCATCAACGGCTTCTGCGGTTTGCAGGTGACGGAGAAAGGTGTTGTTCAGGTTTCTTCGGTGCTTCCCAAGCATTGGAAGAAGGTGACAGTGACCGGAGTAGGAACAGAGAAGAAGACGTTTGAACGTAGGCAGTAGTATATTTACCTGCGGGTCTTTTTTGAAAAAATATATCTGCAACTGCATTTGGAATCATATAAAAGTTCTATTTTTGTTCATTCAAAAATAGAACTTTTATACTTATTGTCTCATTAAAAAGACACGAAATGAGGAAAAATGATGGATAATAGCGAACTAAATATCATAAATCGTTTCCTTCATGGTGATAATGAAGCCTACTCTTTATTGTATAGAGAGCACGTGCAAGAGCTTTTCTCTTATGGTAAAGCTTTGACGGGCGACTATGAATTACTGAAAGATGCGATTCAGGATGTTTTCTATAAGATTTTATCCAATCCTGCTACACTAAAGAATGTGCAGAACCTGAAATACTTCCTTTTTAAATCACTGAAAAACCGGTTGATAGATATTATCAAATCGGAGATACACCAATCCCATTCGAATGAGGTCGCTCACGAACGGATTGAGTTTACCGTCAACGATGTCACTATGCTGGATAATCTTATCCAAGAGGAGGAGCGCACCGAAATCAGTCGGAAAATAAAAGTATTGCTCAACCTCTTGACATCAAGACAACGGGAAGCTGTCTGCCTGCGCTATATCTACGGAATGGAGTATGACGAAATTGCCGACCTGCTGAATATGGGTAATTCCAAATCTGCACGCAACTTAGTGTCCAGAGCCATTGAGCATTTGCGCAAAGAAGATTTAAGTACGCTTTTCTTGTTTCTGTGCGCTCTTCAAATCATCCGAATATCCTGATTTATTCAATTTTTCTATTATTGCCACCGAAAATAATTCTTTTTTTTGATGGCATAAAGTTTTGTGCGTCGTCTTTATTATAAACAAGCCTTCCAACTTGTTTATTGTTAACCCGTATATATCTATATAAGAATGACGCCTATGAATATCGAACTAAAATACAAAGACTATTCCATCAACGACTTCCTCGAAGATGAACTATTCCTCCAATGGCAACTACTTGGAACAGAGACATTAGACCAGTATTGGGGAGAAGTCCGAAAACAGTTTCCACATCAGGAGAGCAACATTGCCGCTGCCATCAGTAGGCTGCATTCAATGGAAATCAACCATTGCGACCTATCGCGAGAGGAGGAAGACATCATGCTCAAGAATATCTATACCCGCTATCATAAACATAAGCTTCACCGGTTGATATACTGGAGTGCCGGTGTTGCGGCAAGCTTGGTTCTGCTCTTTGCGCTTTCTCTTTCTTTCACCGATTTTATGGAGAAAAGGGAAGATCGTATATTGGCTGATATGCCATACTCCAAGTTGGATACCATTCGCGACGTGCAGCTTATCATAGGACAAAAGAAAACGATTACCGTGGCGGAGGATGCCGATATTAGCTGGACGAAGAAAGATGAAATTGCGGTCAATGGGCGTGAATCCAATTCTACTTATAAATCGCGTATCGATGCGGATGTGGTTTACAGCACCCTGCTCGTACCTTACGGAAAACGCTCTTTCATGGAGTTACCCGACGGGACGAAAGTCTGGATAAACTCGGGTACTGAAGTCCGATTCCCTGTAAGCATGGAAGGCAAAGAGCGGAAAATCTATGTGGATGGCGAAATCTATATAGAGGTGGCCGAAGATAAGAAACGTCCTTTCTATGTTCACACTTCGGGATTTGAAGTAAGAGTGTACGGCACAAAGTTCAATGTGACTTCCTATCGGGACGATTTGGAGAAATCGGTGGTATTGCTTGAAGGTAGCGTTTCGGTGTCACGAAAGAAAGGAGAGAGCGAAGAGATGTTCTTGCGGCCCAATCAGATGTTTAGTGAGAATGAGCGTGAAACCGGAATCAGTGATGTAAACGCAGCCCAATATATCTCATGGAAAGACGGTATCTGGCAATTTACGAGCGAGCGGTTGGAGAGTGTAGCACTCCGATTGTCGCGCTATTATGGAAAAAATATCCATTGCGAAGGCGAAGCCGCCCTCAAATCATGTACCGGAAAGCTGGTGCTGTTTGAAGATGCCGACAGGACATTACAGACCATTGCGCAGATTTTTAATGTGAAGTATAAAACAGATCTGAATGAAATAACGATTAGTATTAATCCTTAAAACAAGAGAGCCTATGGTAAAATAAACGGAATGAAAAAGCCGGATAATACGGCCATATTATCCGGCGAGATTTAGCTTACTAATAATTTATTAAAAGCAATTCTAAACAACGTCAAATGTATGGAAAATTATGCTCATTTGAATTTAACGAATACTTATTTATATAAAAGGATGTTGAACATTCCAAGAATTATTCTGCTCTTTTTATATATGTTTCTTACTCTGCCGGCAAGTGCAGAGGGCACTACGTTGCAATTACCGCAGCTTTCGCTGAATTTAAGCAATGTCACGATACGGGAGGTATTTAATACGATTGAAAGAAATACGGAGTATGTCTTTATTTTCTCGGACGAACTGCTTATTGAACTAAATGGGAAGGTAAGTATCCGAATAGATAAGCAAAGACTAGATAAAGTGTTGGATAAAGTCTTACAGTCCACCCCGTTGACTTATAAGATTACCGATCGGCAGGTCACTGTGGTTAAGAAGAGTGATAAGATAGCTCAAAAAACTTCCTTGAAAGTGACGGGACACGTAAGTGATGAGAAAGGAGAACCTTTGATTGGAGTGAATATCCAGGAGGAAGGTACCAATAATGTGGTGGTGACGGATATGGACGGAAACTTTGCAATGTATAACATTGCGGGTACTTCTTCCGTATTAAAGTTCACTTATATCGGATTCGTTCCGCTGAGAGTAGTGGTTGGAAAGCAGACGAATATGTCCATTAGGATGGAATCTGATGTCAAAGGGCTGGAAGAAGTTGTAGTTGTAGGATACGGTTCGCAGAAAAGAGAAAGCGTGATTGGCGCTATCACTACCATGAAACCTGCTGCTTTGCAGATTAATCAAAGCCGTTCTGTTACGAATGCGTTGGCAGGTCAGGTGGCGGGCATCATCGCTGTGCAGAGAAGTGGTGAGCCGGGCAATGATGCTTCCGATTTCTGGATTCGCGGTATCTCTTCTTTTGGTTCGGGAACCACGCCGCTGGTGCTGGTCGATGGAATCGAACGAAGTCTGAGCAATCTTTCTCCGGAAGAGATAGAATCTTTTTCTGTGCTGAAGGATGCCACCGCTACGGCAGTGTATGGTGTAAAGGGAGCCAATGGAGTTATCCTGATACAAACCAAGCGCGGTCAGATTGGAAAGCCGCGTATTCAGATAAAAGCCGATTATGGCTTTTCATCACCGACGATGTTGCCCGAATTTGTGGACGGTGCCAAGTATATGGAGGTGATGAACGTTGCCAGCCAGTTCTCTTCGGGAAGAGATATGTATACACAAGCTGCCATCGATGCCACTCGCAACGGTACGGACTTGGATTTGTATCCTAACGTAAACTGGCTGAAAGCGGTGACGGAGGATTACGTGCCAAGCGGACGTGTTTCGTTGGATATCAATGGAGGTAGCGAACGGTTGCGTTATAGCTTGATTCTTGCTTATTATGGCGAGAAAGGTATGACGGTCACCGATTCGGGTGTGGAATATGATGCTTCCAATAAGTTATCACGCTATAACATACGTACCAATCTGGATATGAACCTGACTCCTTCTACCGAGATTAATGTAAGTCTGGGAGGATATATCCTGAATCAGCGGACTCCAGGATATACTACATCCAGTACGGCAAGTCCCCGTACTCCTTTTACTGATATTATCAAACTGGCTTTTAAGAATACTCCGATTGTGCATCCGGTGATTTACTCCAACGGGCAGATTCCGGCAAATACCTCACAAACCAATCCTTGGGCTGCTGCCACGCATTCGGGGTTTATCTCCAGTTATACCAGTAGTTTGCAGTCTGTATTTGCCGTTACACAGGATATAGGTAAGTTGTGGCATCCCTTGAAAGGATTGAAGGCAAAAGCTACTTTCTCATTCGACACGTATGCTTGGAACTCATTTCTGAGAACAAAGAAACAGACCACCTACATGGCTACCGGACGTGATGGAGACGGGAACCTGCTGACGAGCGTCACCAACGAAGGGGATGATTATCTGAAATATACGAAAGAAGCGGGTGGTAACCGTACCATGTATATGGAAGGGCAGTTGTCGTATAGCCGCTTGTTGGCGGATGCCCATCAGGTAGACGGTTTGTTGCTGTACAATATGCGCGATTATGTGGATGCAGACGCAACATCAGCCATCAATTCGCTTCCTCATCGTACGCAGGGAATCGCTGCCCGTCTGTCTTATAGCTATAAAGGCAGGTATTTCATTGAGGGAAACTTCGGCTATAACGGTTCGGAGAACTTCAGCAAGGGGCATAAATGGGGATTTTTCCCTTCCGTAGCCGGTGGTTGGCTGGTTACGAACGAGAAGTTTATGGAAGGTGCCGCTTCCGTATTATCGAAACTAAAAATCCGTGGTTCCTACGGTTTGGTAGGTAACGACCAGTTGGCAGGACGCCGTTTCGCTTTCCTCTCCACCATCACTTCCGGGACCGGATTTGTATATGGAACCAGTGGGAACCAGACAATCAACGGAAGATTTGAAGGGGACTTCGGTATCGAAGACCTGTCTTGGGAGACGGTGAAGAAAACGGATATCGGAATTGAAATCGGGCTGTGGGATTGCATCAATATACAAGCTGATTATTTCCATGAGAAGCGCGAGGACATCTTTATGCAACGAAAGACAATACCTGAAACCGCCGGATTCAACAGGAACCCTTGGGCTAACTTCGGTATCGTGAAGAATCAGGGATTCGATGCAAGTCTGGAGATGAACAAGAGTTTCGGAAAGGACTTCTTCTTATCCTTGCGGGGCAACTTTACTTTCAGCCGCAATAAGATATTGGAGTATGATGAATCTGAGGCGATGAAGCTGACTACTCGTGCACGTACAGGAAATCCGTTGAATACCTATTATGGTTTGAAAGCTGTCGGTCTGTTTCAGGAAGAAGATTTTAAAGCGGATGGAACATTAATCGACGGTATCCCCAATCATACGTTTGAGCAGGTAAGGCCGGGTGATATCCGTTATGAGGATACAAACCTTGACGGGAAGGTGGATACGTATGATTATCAGCCCATCGGTCGTCCTTCCATTCCGGAGATTGTATATGGATTTGGATTCAGTGCCCGTTGGAAGAGTTTGGATTTCAGTGCATTCTTCCAAGGTTCTACCAATGTCTCCAATATGTTGCAGGGTGATATGTTTATTCCCGGTAGCGGCGGTGGTGGATTGGGTAATATTTATGCCAACAGCGATGACCGTTGGGACCCAAGTAACCCGTACAAGCAGGTGTTCTGGCCGCGTTTGTCCACCAACAAGAGCTCCAATAATATGCAATATTCTACGTGGTGGCTGAAAGATGCTTCTTACTTGCGCCTGAAGAATGTGGAGGTTGGTTATACCTTCCCCAAGAAATGGCAGAAAGCGGCAATGATGCGTGATGCGCGTATCTTCTTCCGCGGCAGTAATCTGCTGACATGGGCTGCTTTTGATATGTGGGATCCTGAAATCGGTTCGAGCGATGGGATGAAGTATCCTCTGATGAAGGTTTATTCGTTTGGTTTTCAAGTAACATTTTAATCTTACGTACAATGAAAAAGATACATATGAAACAGTATATCCGAACCTTGATGCTGGCAGTTGCTCTTGCTCCGGTCTTCTCGTCCTGCAATTATCTGGATAAAGAGCCGGATGATATGTTGACACTGGGTGCGGTGTTTGATAACGCAGATTATACAAAGCAATGGTTGGCAGGTGTTTACAATCTTGTTCCCGACCCCTTGTGGGAGTATATGACCTACGAAGGATACGGCTACTATATGATGAGCGACGAAACCCAGATGGCTTCTTCATTGAGCCAATTCGGATGGAGCAACCTGATGAATGTGCAGAAGGGTAGCTGGACTCCTACTACGATTGTTCCCGGTAAGAATCTTTGGCTGGAAACTTATCGTAAGATACGCGCCGGGCTTATCTTTATGGAAAATGTGAAAGAAATCCCGAACCAACGGCAGACAGCCGAATTGGTGGAACGATATAAGAACGAAGTGCGTTTCCTGATGGCTTACTACTATTCGAGAATGCTGGAAGTGTACGGTCCGTTCCCTCTGGTCACTTCGTTGGTGGATGTGACCGAATCAGGCGATGTGTTGCAGAAAGCCCGTACTCCCTACGATGAGATTGTCGATTATCTGGATAATGAGTTTATGGAACTATCCAAAGTGTTGCCTTCTTCTTATGACGATGTGAATGTCGGTCGGCCCACTTCCGGGGCGTGCTTGGCACTCCGTGCCCGTATGTTGATGTTCGCAGCCAGTCCGCTGTTCAATGGAAACGAGGATTTCAGGGATGTGGTCAACAAGGATGGTACTCCGCTTTTCAGCCAAAGCAAGGATAATGCAAAGTGGGAGAGAGCGGCAAAAGCGGCCAAGTTGGTGATAGATATGCCCGAATACGATTTATATAAAGAATATACGGATGATGGTTCTATCGACGCACTGATGTCTTGCATTAACTTACATCTCACTACTCCCAATAACAATAAAGAAATCATAATGGCCTATCCGGGGAAAACAAGCGGACTTTATGAATACCATTTACTACCGCGTGGTTCCGGTTGGGCAGGATGTATCAGTGCTACGCAGAATGTGGTGGATGCTTTCTTTATGAAGAACGGATTGAGCATTGATGCACCGGGTTCCGGCTATGTGGAAAGTGGTTATTCAAATGCAGATACTTATTATAATTCGAAGTATCTGTATGGCAGTTCGGAGAAAAAAGAAGGATTGGTGACCACGAAAGGAACCTATAATATGTATGTCAACCGTGAACCGCGCTTTTATGCAAACATTCGTTTCCATGGCGAATATTGTTCGTTTGACGACACGAAAAGAACGCATAACTTCCTAAACGAAGGTAAAGACGGAAAGCCTTCGCACGATAGTCCGATTGCCGGTTATCAGATAAATAAGGCGCTCAATCCGTCTACCAGACATGGAGTTGCTTATCCCTATAAACCGGGAATTATCGTACGACTGGCAGAAATGTATCTGAGTTATGCGGAAGCATTGAACGAGTATGATCCGGGAAATGCGGATATCATGAAGTATATGACACTGATTCGTGAGCGTGCCGGACTGCCCGCTTTACAATCCGGCTTGTCGCAGGATGCGATGCGCGATGCGATCCATCACGAGCGCAGGGTTGAGTTTGCATTTGAAGGTGGAATGCGCTATATGGATATCCGTCGCTGGAAAGAAGCGGAGAAGGTGTTTGAAACTCCGATTACGGGTATGAATACGGATGGAAAAACCAATACGGAGTATTTCAAACGGACGGAGATACAGAAACGGGTCTTCTTGAAGAAGATGTATCTGTGGCCTATCTACCAGAACTATCTGGATAATAACGAGAAACTGGTTCAAAATAAATATTGGTAATACAAAATGCTTATGAAAATGAATATCAGTTATATATTATGTTTGTTTCTTGCTGTTTTCTCTTCAGCTTGTGATGATGATAAAACAGAAGAAAACAATGCGGAACAAGTGACCGTGGCAATTTCACCTTCAGATAGAGTGATTGTGGAAGGTGAGGGTGGTGATATTTCGTTTACTGTAACACCGAGTAATCCAGCTGTGGAATTGAGATATGTGTCTAGTGTAGAATGGATGAAAGCTACTGGTAGTGCAACAATATGGAATGTAGCGGCAAATTCTTCCGAACTGAGCCGGGAAGGGCGTATCTATATTCTGAATAAAGCATCATTGGCTCGTCTGGATACGATAAATGTAGTTCAGAAGTCCGTCAATGGCGAAATACAGGAGCATCCTACGGTTTCATTTACCGAAGTGGATGTGCCGGTTTATGTTCCTTTTGCCGGAAACTCGTATGTGACTCATCCGACAGGTTCTACCTATATAGATAACTATACGGGTAAATTTAAAGCTATTTGGGCGGATGAAACGATTGTCAGCAGCACTTACTTCTATGTAGGCGAAGCAGGAGATTTGAATCTGGCGGCTGTGGGTAGCAATGAAACCGGGAACAGTGTCGTACGTTTCAAAGTGCAGGATAAGGTGTACAACATTACAATCAGTGGACCGACTTCCAAGATATATGGCATTGCTACGATTCCGGTAGAGAAGCCGGGATATATCCGGGTGGATATGCAGGGAGTGTCGAAGAGCGGCAAGTCTTTCGGTGACATCACTGGTTATCGGATGGGCGGGCAGGCTGCTTTGGGTACCAATCATTTTGTGACCGAAGAGAAGATGGCGGAAGGAGACAAGAACTGCTACTTCTACCGCAGGGGTTCGTCGGTACATTGGTTCTACACACAGCCTTCGGGCAATGTCGAATACTTCTACAACGAAGTGCTGGTGACACCGGAAAATGCCCGGAATAGTACCTATTATATGATGAATGGTTTCTCTGAAGGATATATGGGCATTCAGCAGACAACTTCGGGGGAACATAAAGTATTGTTCTCTGTATGGAGCCCGTTTGCAACCGATGATCCGAACGATATACCGGAAGAAAAGAGAGTCAAAACGTTGCGGAAAGGAGCGAACGTCACTATCGGTGAATTTGGCAACGAAGGTAGCGGCGGACAAAGCTGGCTGCACTATAACTGGAAAGCTGGAACGGTGTATAAAGCGCTTGTGCAAGTGAAACCTGACGGAAATGGAAGCACCATCTATACGGCTTACTTCAATGCCGATGGCGAATGGAAACTGATTGCTTCTTTCTCGCGTCCGGAAACGAATACATGGTATAAAGGCGCTTATTCGTTCCTCGAAAACTTTGATCCGATAAACTCCATTTATTCCCGTTCCGTATTGTATAAGAATCAATGGATGAGGCTTGCTTCCGGTGAATGGAAAGAGGTTACCGGTGCTAAATTCTCTTGTGACGATACGGGAAGAAGCGGATTGAGATACGACTATTCCGGTTCGGTAGACCAGGCAAATGGCGGATTTGTATTGAAGAGTTTTGGGTTCACCGACGACCATACGGACTATGGAACGATGTTCACCCGTCCTTCCGGTGGTGCTGCTCCTGACATTGATTTTGATGCGTTAGAAAATATTCCTTCTGTTGAATAAATAAGTTTGGAACAATGAAAATAATTCGATTTATATATGGCGCAATGTTGCTCATTCTTGCCTTGGCAATGAATGCGTGCGACGATTATTATTCGGTAGCTGTTGCCGGTGATCCCGGCATCACCCCGGTTGTACTGACTACGCCGGAAGAGAGTATTACGCTTCCGGCTCAGGATGCGACGGGCGAGGTGGAGATTGTAACCAATATGGAGAATTCCACGATTTCAATAGCTGTGCCCGCTGATGCAAAAAGTTGGTGTAGTGCGGCGCTTGTGGGAGATAAGATATTGATTACTTTGGAGGATAATCCTCGAACGATAGCCCGCTCTACGGTTCTCACCGTCAAGGTGTTTTCGATTACCAGCAAGATAGAAGTGGTGCAGGAAGCAAAGGCACCGGAACCAATCTATCCAATAGAAGATACTTATAAATTCAGCATTCCTTCCGTCAGTGATTTCGATGTTACTAAGATTTACAAGGTGATGGATGGCAACGTGAAAGTCGCTGAAATTTGTCTGGAGTATCTGAAGAATGACAATATTGCTTCAAGGGCAGTCGTTGTTTATACAGGCGAAGGAGGGGCTGCCGATTATACCAGAGGTTTCGTTGCTTATCTGGTGGATGATGAAGGCAATGTTTCCGAAGCTATTGAGAATGGAGGAACAGCTTCATTCGACTATGCTGAAAATACGCTTGACTATGTAGTAGGAAATTCGGAAGCTGTGCATACGGTTTATCTTTCTTCTTTTGGCATTACGAAGAAGGAACCGGAAGAGACGGTAAAAGAGGCAACTCCCGAACCGTATCTGGTGAGTGATGTAGAGGGTAATTCTTATCCTGTGGTAAAGATTGGTAGTGAAGTTTGGCTGGGGTCTAATCTTCGGACAACCAAGTATGGTGACAGGACGGATATACCGTTGGTTCCTTTGGCTTCTCTGGATAAGTCTGCGGCTTGTTGTACATATCCCAATGGCAGTGCGGCTATTGATGCTACTCTATATGGATATCTATACACTAGCAAGGTGGTTGCACAGGAAGATTTATTGGCAGGCAGTATTGTAGACGGTATGTGGCGTATTTCAACCGGAGGTGGTAGCAATGCTTCCGGATTAATGGGAAATGCAACCGACTGGCAACGCTTGTTCAAGTATATCGGCAAAGACCAGCTAGGCTCATTGCTCGTTTCGGGGTATAATTGGGATAATGGCGGTGCAGGCGAATTTGATATTAATACGATATCCAATCTGACGGGACTAAGCATAGTGGCTGCCGGACAGATATATAACTGTACTTCCATCTGGAGATATTCAAGGCAAGCCTTCTTCTTCTATGGAAATGCCGGACGAGGATACAATTTGTGCGAGAAAGATGCGAAAGCCGTAGACCAGGCAGGAGTACGTGAATGGCCCCATGTTAATGATGCTTGCTCCATCCGTCTGGTCCGTGTCGACAATCGCCAGTGATAATATTACTATATAATGACTTTTAAATATGAAATATATGAAGAAACTAATCTTTTTTGTTTTGGCCTGTATTTGCACATTGAGTTCTTATGCAGATGATGTAGCGGTGTTTAATGCACTGGTAAACAGACTGCTTCCTGATTACTCGTCCCGGATTGTCGGCAAGAAACTGCCAGAAGGAAAGAATGATTATTTTCAGCTTTCCTCCGTTGGGGATAAGGTGGAGATTGCGGGTAATAATGCAAACAGCATGGCTGTCGGGCTCAATTACTACCTAAGATACTACTGCAATACGAATGTATCTTGGTTTGTGGCCGATCGTCTGGATATGCCGGAAACGCTACCAGTGGTAGATAAGAAGATTACGGTAGACGCTCGTTGCAAAGACCGTTTCTTCCTGAATTACTGTACTTTTGGCTATACTATGCCATGGTGGCAATGGAAGGATTGGGAACATTTTATTGACTGGATGGCATTGAATGGCATTAATCTGCCGTTGGCAATCACCGGACAGGAATCAATCTGGCTGAAAGTATGGACAAAGCTCGGACTATCGGAAAGTGAAGTGCGCAATTACTTTACAGGTCCTGCACATCTGCCTTGGCATCGTATGTTGAATATTGACTATTGGCAGGGAAACCTCCCGATGTCATGGCTCAACGGACAGGAAGAGTTGCAGAAGAAGATTGTAGCCCGCGAACGGGAGTTGAATATGAGACCGGTTCTTCCTGCTTTTGCCGGTCATGTGCCGCAGGAATTGAAACGCATTTATCCCGAAGCAAAGATAACTAAGCTTGGAGCTTGGGCGGGTTATTCCGATCAGTATGCTTGCAGTTTCCTCGACCCGATGGACCCGTTGTTTACAAAGATTCAGAAGATGTTTCTGGAAGAGCAGAACTCTATTTACGGCACCGACCATATCTATGGCATCGACTTGTTTAATGAGTTGGAAGCACCCAGTTATGAACCGTCTTATTTGAGACGTGTCAGTCGGCAGGTATATCAGAGTTTGGAGAAAGCGGATAAGAAAGCTGTTTGGTTGCAAATGACTTGGCTGTTCTGGAATGAGAAGAAAGACTGGACGAATGAGCGTATCAAGGCTTATATTACAGCTTTCCCTTCCAAGAAATCATTGCTTCTGGATTATTACTGCGAACGTCACGAAGTATGGCAGCAGACCAATAAATATTTTGGAGTTCCTTATGTTTGGTGCTATCTCGGCAACTTTGGCGGTAATACGGTATTAGTGGGCAACCTATATGATATCAACAAGCGACTGGAAAACACATTTGCCAATGGCGGCAAGAATTTCCAAGGACTTGGTTCTACGCTCGAAGGTTTCGATTGCAATCCTTTCGTCTATAATTATGTGTTCGAGAAGGCTTGGAACATGGATATTCATAAAGACGTGCCACGCTGGACGGAAGAACTTGCCGTGCGACGTATAGGAAAGGACAATGCAAAAGGAAAAACAGCTTGGAAACTGTTGATTGACAGCGTTTATGCTGATCCGAGCCGCCCCGGACAATGTGCTATGTTAAGTATCCGCCCCACCTTCGGCAAGTTTAAGACTTACTATGCTAATCCACGTTTCAGATACAGCAATAAGACGTTGTTGTCTATCCTCGGATTAATGCTCGAAGCGGACGGCAAAGGCACTGCCTATTCGTTTGATGTTGTCAACGTCACCCGCCAACTTCTTGGTAACTACTTCTGGGCTGTATTCAAAGACTACGAAAAGGCTTATCAGGATGGCGATTTTAAAGCCATGAAAGCTAAAGAGCAACTTATGCTTGGTATTTTGAGTGATATGGACCGTGCATTATCCACCCAGTCTGCTTTCCTTATGGGAAAATGGATTAGTGATGCTCGCAAGCTCGGAGCAAACGCGGAGGAAAAGCTCTACTTCGAACAGAATGCCCGTAACTTACTGACTACATGGGGAGAAAAAGCATCCCTACTGAACGACTATGCCAGCCGTTCTTGGTCGGGACTTATTTCCACTTTCTATGCAGAACGTTGGAAGATGTTCTTCGCAGCTGTCGACCGTGCTGTTCTTTCCGGTCAGAAGTTTGATGATGCGAAATATGAAGATTATAAGAAGGACGTTACCGAATACGAAGAACGCTGGTGGAAAGATTGTATCGGTACTTTTCCTGATCAACCTGTGGGGGATGGCGTGGCTATCTCTAAAGAGTTATATGCTAAGTACAAACCTCTGATAGAGGAGATGTAGGATAGGTAGAAGTTTTTTTATTCAAGATGGCGACAAATATCCCTTATTGGGTTATTGTCGCTGTCTTTCTACTAGCTTAAAGAAAATGTGACAGTGTTAAATAGTTTGCTGACAATTGACTATATTTGCAGCATTGTTAAAATGGAATAGAAACCTAATAAATAAGATTTATGAGAACTCGAATCCTCTTCCTATTGCTTGCTTGTGTCTTGTCATTGTCGGCACAAACTGTTTATAAAACCAAGAAAGATATTTCGTATATCCCGACGACTGAAACCGAACCCTACCGAATGGAACGTTGTAAACTGGACGTATATTATCCGGAAGGTATGAAGGACTTTCCTACTATTGTTTGGTTTCATGGCGGTGGACTAACAGGTGGTGGCAAGCACATTCCTGAAGAATTGACGAAACAAGGATTCGCAGTTGTAACTGTCAATTACAGACTGAGCCCACGCGCCACCAACCCTGCTTACATTGTTGATGCCGCTGAGGCCGTAGCCTGGACTTTCAAACACATCTCTGAGTATGGTGGAAACCCTGACAAGATTTACGTATCCGGGCATTCCGCAGGTGGATACTTGACACTGATGCTGGCATTAGATAAAAGTTATCTGCAAAAGCATCAGGTAGATGCCGACAAAGTAGCTGCATGGTTTCCTTTGAGCGGTCAGACGGTGACGCATTTCACCATCCGGCAGGAGCGTAAACTAAGAGACGGAATCCCTGTCATCGATGAATTTGCTCCTTTATATAATGCGCGTGTAGAGACACCGCCCATTTATTTAATTACCGGTGATAGAAACAAAGAATTGGCAGCCCGCTACGAAGAAAATGCCCATTTATATGCCGTTCTTCGTAGTTTAGGCAATAAAAAGGTGTACTTGCACGAACTGCAAGGCTTCGATCATGGCAATATGTACGCTCCGGGATGCATATTGATGGTGAACTACATCAAAAACGGCCTTTAAGCTTTGTATCAAGAATATGAATCATAATAAAGAACACAATATGAGAACTCGTAGCGAAGTCTTTCAATTTGAAAAAGAGTTGAAGTGGGAGGAACCGGCTACTGGAATCCGTCGTCAAATCATGGGATATGACGGACAGTTGATGATGGTGAAAGTGCAATTTGAGAAAGGAGCTGTAGGGACGGTGCATTCTCATTATCACAGTCAGGCAACGTATGTGGCAAGCGGGAAGTTCGAACTGACTATCGGTGAGCGTAAGGCAATCCTTTCGGTGGGAGATGGGTACTATGTAGAGCCCGACGAACCTCATGGTTGTGTTTGTCTGGAAGCAGGGGTGCTGATAGATACATTCAGTCCTGTGCGTGCCGACTTCTTGTAAGATTTACGATTGATGTATTAAGACCGTTCAGATATGTATGGTACGAATATACCATATATGTGGTATTGTAGTCGAACCGAATCCGCCCTATCTTTGTCATATATTAAAACGAGGAAATTAAATACAGATATATATGGAAAAGATTGCAAAGAAATTGACGGATTTAGTAGGTAATACCCCGCTTTTGGAGCTTGGTAATTATAATAAGAGTAATAACCTGAAAGCCCGTCTGGTGGTGAAAATAGAATCTTTCAATCCTGCCGGAAGTGTGAAAGACCGCATAGCACTGGCTATGGTGGAAGATGCCGAAACAAAAGGTGTGCTGAAACCGGGAGCCACGATTATCGAGCCTACCAGTGGAAACACAGGAGTCGGGTTGGCATTTGTCGCCGCCGTAAAAGGGTATAAGCTGATATTGACCATGCCCGACACAATGAGTGTGGAACGTCGGAACCTCCTGAAAGCACTTGGTGCAGAATTACTACTGACTCCCGGTGCCGACGGAATGAAAGGGGCGATAGCCAAAGCCGAAGAACTAAAAACCGCTATTCCGGGTTCCGTCATTTTGCAGCAGTTTGAGAATCCTGCCAACCCCGCTATGCATCTACGCACTACCGGACTGGAAATATGGAGAGATACCGATGGAAAAGTCGATATCTTCGTGGCGGGCGTAGGTACGGGTGGAACGGTTAGTGGAGTGGGCGAAGCGCTAAAGATGCGCAACCCCAACGTAAAAGTCGTTGCCGTAGAGCCGACTGATTCTCCGGTATTGTCCGGTGGAAAGCCCGGTCCACATAAAATTCAGGGAATCGGTGCGGGCTTTATGCCGAAGAATTATAATGCTTCGATAGTAGACGAAGTTATTCAGGTGCAGAATGATGATGCCATCCGTACCAGCCGCGAATTGGCGAAGCAGGAAGGATTGTTGGTCGGTATATCATCAGGGGCGGCAGTATACGCAGCAACGCAATTGGCAAAACTTCCCGAAAATGAAGGAAAGACTATTGTAGCATTGCTACCCGATACGGGCGAACGTTACTTATCTACTATTTTATATGCTTTTGAGGAATATCCTTTATAATAAACATTAAAATAGAGAGAGAATTGTAGGATGGTTACTTGTCAAAAATGTATCTTTGGCAAGTAACCATTTTAATTTAATGCAATGACTAACAAGATTTTACTAACACTGACAACTATTTTATTCTTTTTCTCTTCTTGTAAGGACGAAGAGACTTCTCTTTCTTCAACGAAACAATTACTTAATTTTTCTCTTTTGATGAGCAATAATGAAGGTAAAATAAGTAAGGATGCGGAGGCGGTTATCCTAGGAAACCAGATTATGCTATCGTTGGATAAGAATGATGATGAGAAATCTTTGATTGCTACATTTACATTCGATGGGAAAAAGGTGACGGTAAACGGAGTAGAACAGAAATCCGGCGTGACTCCGAATGATTATACCCAACCATTGGTATTTACGGTGGAAGCGGAAGATGGAAGCAAGGCATTGTATTCCGTCAAAGTATCGTCATCAGCGGCTGTTCCTGAGTTTACTATTACGCTGGAAGATGCTTCTCTAACAGAATTACCGGATAAAGAATATCGGAATGCAACTTTAACGGTTGATGGTAAAGGAGTGTATGAGGACTATACGGGAAAGACTGAAATTAAAGGAAGAGGTAATTCAACATGGGGCTATCCTAAAAAGCCCTATCGATTGAAGCTTAATAAGAAAGCGGAAATCTGCGGGATGGGTAAGGCTAAGAATTATGTATTGCTGGCTAATCATATCGACCCTACGTTAATGCTCAACTCCGTCGCTTTCAAAATCGGGCGATTGCTGGAACTTCCTTTCACTAATCATGCCATACCGGTGGACGTAGTTTTCAACGGCATATATAAAGGTTCATATCTGCTGACGGAACAGATAGAAGTTAAAGAAAACCGTGTTGATTTAGATGAGAACAATAGTGTATTATGGGAATTGGACTCCTATTTTGATGATGAACCGAAGTTCAGATCAGATAAGTTTAATCTTCCGGTAATGGTGAAAGACCCCGATTTAACCACCGAACAGTTTAATAGATGGAAAGGTGACTTTAATGCGTTCGTGACTCAGTTTGCTAAAGAACCATTGGAAGGGAATTCTTACGTTGATATGATTGATATTGAATCAGTTGCTAAATACCTGATTACTTTTAATCTGGTACATAACATGGAGATAAATCATCCTAAGAGCGTCTTTCTCCATAAAGAAGGAGATGGCAAATACGTGATGGGACCTATCTGGGATTTCGACTGGGCATTTGATTACGAAGGCAATAGTGTACATTTCAGAAATTATAGAACGCCACTCTTCTCTAGTTCAATGGGAAATGGAATCGGAGCAGCCTTTTTCGAACGCTTTCTTAAAGATATCCGGGTGAGAGCCATATACAAGGAAATCTGGCAAGACTTTAAGGCGAATAAATTGGATGATTTATTGCAGTATGTTGATGATTATGCTAGGATTCTTAAGCCGTCTGCAACTAGAAACTCCATAAAATGGGATAATACTCGCTCATTCGATACAAAAGTAGGAGAATTGAAAACATGGCTCAAGAATAGAGCGAACTATATAGATAGCGTGGTAAGAAGTTACTGATATCAACTACTGTCGGCGGAGTTGATTCATTTCCGCATGGTATTGAACAATTTATCAATGTGCCAATGTGCCAATATGCCAATGGCTGCGCTGTGTGCCGCATGGTAATTGGCATATTGGCACATTAGCACATTGGTTCATTTCCGTTACGCTGATGAATAAGGCGATACAGGGTGAAGGGGAATGCATTTTAGTGATGTAAGTAACGGTTTCACCGCTTTCACCACAAATCTCTGTAAAAGTAGTACTTTAGGGAAACAAGAAATTAGGAGGTGAAAGCGATGAAACTGGAAAATAAGCGAAAAAACTGGAAAGCCTTCACCCTGTATCTCCTTATTCATCGGTGTTTCAAGAAAAAGGTGAAAGGGTGAACCCGAGAAATAAACAATAGTAGGAGTAGCTCCGAAATGGTTGATAAAACAGGTATTACTACTTTCCGGCAAGGATAAAAGTGAGTGTTATAACAAGCATTGTTAACTGTGATAACAAGCATTAATAGCTGATTTCTTAAGTGTTAATAGCCAATATGTCAACTATTAATAGTCAATAAGTCAACTATTAATAGCCAATATGTCTGTTATTAATAGCTGATAACTCAAGTATTAATAGCTGAATTTATTTTTTTTCATCTACCATGCAACAACTTTCCCCTTGTTCCCGTCTATTAATTGAAGCGCTTCTTAAAACGAGTTGAAATGAATAATAAAGAAGGAACAATGAGAAAGTTTTTATTTACCCTATCACTACTTCTGGTTTGTCACATTGGATATGGGCAAAACATTGATAGCATTTTTAAAGAGTTTGGCAGTGAACAGAACGCCGAATATGTGAGGATATCCCCCTTTATGAAGTCTCTGGGGATGCTGTTCTGCAAAAACGTGGAAGGAATCGACATCCTTCATAAGGTGAAGTCGCTGAAAGTGCTCGACATGGACGACTGCTCCACCAAAGTAAAAGAACGCTTCAACGGAAGAATAAGCAAACTGAATCATCGTGGCTACGAAGAACTGATTCGTGTCAACGACGGTGGAGAGAAAGTGCGCATACTTATGAAAATAAAGAAGGATGCCATTCGTGAATTACTCATTATCTGTTCCGGCAACGATGACTGCACGCTTGTACAGATAAACGGTAAATTCACCAAAGAAGATATAGATGGATTAGTAGCTATGGAAACCGGAACGAAGAATGGACGCCGCTGACTTCAAACAACAATTTCTGCCTTGCCACCGGAAGCTCTTCAAGGTTGCTTTCCAACTCATGGGGAATACCCAAGATGCGGAAGACATGGTGCAGGAAGCGTATCTGAAGTTGTGGAACAAGCGCGACCAGCTAGCCAATGTGCTGAATGCCGAAGCTTATAGTGTCACCCTGATTAAGAACCTATGCTACGATGCCCTGCGCAGCCCGCAGCTTGACGAGGACGACCGAGTTCCCGAAGAACTGAATCTTTCGGCAGAAGCCAATATCGCCGGAGAAATGGAGCGACGGGACGAAGTGAACCAAGTACAAATGCTTATCGGGCGCTTACCCCAACAGCAACGAAAGGTGATAGTGCTTCGCGATATGAATGGCTGCTCTTTTGAAGAGATAGAACAAACGACGGGCTTGAATGCCATCAACATACGCGTGTTGCTGAGCCGTGCCCGCAAAAAGATACGTGAACAATTTAACGCAATAGTCAATTATGAAAGTAAATGAAGTAGAAGATTTGCTCGCCCGATACTACAAAGGAGATACTAGCGAAGCTGAAGAAAAGGAACTAAAGCGTTTCTTTGCCGGAGAAGATGTCCCTTCGCATCTGCTTGCCGATAAGGAGTTTTTCTTGCAATTGACTGCTTGCCCCGAACAGGAAGTGCCGCAAGGATTGGAAGAAAAGCTAAGTAACCTGATAGATGAATGGGATACCCATGAAAAGCTTGCGCAGAAAGTGAATAAACCTAGGCGTGTCATTCGTTTGAAATGGATAACGAGCATCGCTGCCAGTCTGCTTATCCTGTTTTCAGTAGGGATGTATGTATGCGATTCTCAGATAGCTTCCACTCCCGAAGATACCTGTGCCACTCCCGAAGAAGCGTATGTACAGGCACAGAAAGCACTGTTGATGCTGTCTGCCAGCCTCAACAAAGGAATGGAAGAGGTGGAAACAGTGCAAAAGACCACCGATAAGATTAGAGAAAATGTATATCAACAATTAAACCGATTAAATAATATAAACCAATGAAACGTACGTATATCATCACCCTGTTATTCTGTCTGTGCTCGCTAGTTACTTATGCACAGGATAGTTTCTTTGATAAATTTGCTGATATGGATGAGGTTACTTCCGTCTATATCTCGAAAGCGATGCTTAGCCTGATGCCTGATATGAAAGCGGAAGGTGTCAATATCGGCGGTGTGGCGTCTAAGTTGGACAACATACAGATATTAAGTTGTGAGAATCCCGCTGTCATTGCCAAGCTGAAGAAGGAACTTCAATATATCAGCCCGAAGAATGGCTACGAGGAATTGATGCGTGTAAATAGTGAAGGGGAAAAGACCACTATCTATTTGAAGCAGAAGAAAGGCGAGAAGAAGGAATTTGTATTGATTAATAGCGAAGAAGATGAATTTACGGTTATCGTTATTACAGGTGATCTTTCGCTGGAGGAGATGAAAGGGATTGTAAATAAGTAGGAGTTTTTTTAAGGAAGGCGGGGTGATTAAAAAGCCGATAGTAATGGGATATTACCGATTTTTTAATCACCCCGCTGCATTATAATGATTTCATTATTTCACCTCAAAACTTCCTTTCAACCTGATATCCTTGGAAGAAGCTCCTACCATCACCGAGAAACTTCCCGGCTCTACGTTAAACAGATTATTCTTATCCCATAATCCCAAGTCCTGCGGAGTAAGGGTGAAGTTTACTGTCCGTTCCTCTCCCGGTAGGAGATGTATCCGCTCGAAGCCCCGCAACACCCTTTCGTATGTAGTCACACTGCTGAAATCATCGCGGATATAAAGCTGCACCACTTCGTCTCCCGCTCTTTCTCCCGTATTCTTCACGGTGCACGAAACGGTGATGTTCTCTTGTGTACCGATTACCGGCTTAGAGACTTTCAAGTTTGAATAACCGAAGGTAGTGTAACTCAGTCCATACCCGAAAGGATAGAGCATCCCGTCCACACGCACCGACCCCTTGGAATCGGAACCCGGTTTGAAAGGAAATGCAAAAGGAACCTGTCCCACGGACTTCGGGAAAGTAACCGCCAGCCTGCCTCCCGGATTATAATCTCCGAAGAGAACCTTCGCAATGGCATCACCCATAAACTCTCCGGGGAACCAAGCGTGAACGATGGCAGGAATATGCTTATTCGCCCAATTGATAGTAGCCGCTCTTCCGTCCACCATCACCAGAACAACAGGCTTCCCTGTTGCATATACTGCTTGCAACAACTGCTCCTGACGGCCGCAAAGGTCGAGACTGGTGCGGGATAGACTTTCTCTTACTGTCCTCTCATTCCCTCCTAACACGAGGATGGCGATATCCGAAGCCTTAGCCAGTTCCACCGCTTCGTTAATCTTCTCCTGTTCTTTGGCATCCAACGGAACATCATACAGTTCGCTTTCCGGGAAATACTTGTCGATAATATCACAGCCTTTGGCATAGCCGACTTCGGCATCCGGAAGATATTCACTGATTCCCTCATATACAGTCTTAATCGGTGCACGGGCAGGTCCGTATCTGCAAGTCAACTCCTTCACCTCTTTCGCATTGGGGCCGATAACGGCTATCTTGCCGAGGCTTTTGGATAACGGGAGCATCTCCTTTTCGTTTTTCAATAACACGATAGATTCCAAAGCAGCCCTCATGGATACTTCCTGATGCGCTGCACTGTGCACAACCTCCTCCGGTCGACGATTGTCGCCGGGGTAAGGATTGTCGAAAAGCCCTAACATAAACTTCACCCGCAGAATCTCACCAACACGCTGGTCGAGTGTGTGCAACGAGACTTTACCTTCGTCGATAGCTCGACGCAACGGAAGAATAAAATCCTGAGGAGGAGTGAAGTTAGTACGGATATTCAGCCCTGCATTCACCACTTGTGCAACCATCTCTTCTTCGGTAGGCGTGATGCGATGCTTCGTGCGAAGAAATTCTACCGCTTCACTATCTGACACCACATATCCCTTGAAGCCCCATTGTTGACGCAAAATCTCCGTGAGGAAATGATAACTTCCCGAAATCGGTTCCCCGTCGTAATCGTTGTATGAACTCATCACTCCTAGCGCCCCTGCTTCCTGTATTCCTTTGCGGAACGGCTCCAGATACAGTGTTTTCATTTCGCGTGGTGCCACATGAGGATCGGTACGTGTGTCTCCGTCGCGTCCACCTACCGGGATGCTATATACGGCAAAGTGTTTAGGAGTGGCAGCCAGCCCTTCGGCTTGCAGGCCAAGAATCATTTGCTTCCCCAGTTCTCCCACCAGATAGGGGTCTTCTCCGTAACTTTCCACTACGCGTCCCCACCGAGGGTCTTGGGCGATGTCGAGAATGGGAGAGTAAATATTGGTATATCCCAATACCTTCGCTTCTTCCGCTGTAACCTTGGCTATCTCTCTGATAAGCTGTTTGTTCCACGTGGCACCTTGCCCGCATTGGGCAGGAAACATCGTGGCGCGGTCGTGGCATAATCCGCGTATTCCTTCATTGGTGAAGTCCACCGGAATGCCGAGCCGGGTCTGTTCTACAAACCATCGTTGCACCTCATGGCGGTTCTTCACACTATTCGCATAAGGATAGGAAAGTTTGGCTCCGAATCGTCCCAAACCATTAGCTTGTTCGTCAATGTTTCCGATGCCGTCTTTCCAGATTTCGTTTGACCACTCGGCAGTAGGCGATGCGTCCTTCAGCACCCGCCCCGAACCGTATAAAGTAGCCATCTGGCAAGTTTTCTCTTCCAGCGTCATTTGCGAAAGCAAATCGGCTACACGTGCTTCGATGGGTGCGGATGGGTCTTCGTATACGTCCTTTACACCGTTTTTGTTAAAGTCAATCCAGTTCTTTTTGTACATCTCCTTTGCTTTGCCGGCAGGCGTTTTGTCGGCAAAGGCACTACCAGCAATGATACTGCCGGCAGACAGGAGCAAAGTGAGTCCACATAGTATTTTCTTCATATTTATTTTAAGGATTTTCGTTGGCTCGCAGACCGAATACTTTTCCACTCATCTGCTCAACAGGCACTTGCCATACTTTCACATTTCGCACCGCAGGTTCGGAATAAACAAACTCCTTGTCCGCGTAGTGGCGCATAATGATGTCCAGCGCACGACGTTTCTCGTCCAAGTCTTCTATAAAAGTAACTTTCCCGCGACACATCGCACTTTCCGAACGCATACTGTAGCTGCAAGCCACTTTCTCATGTTGGTAGACAAGATTGTGCCCGTGGCTGAGTGTGATGCAAACATGATTATTGTGTTCCAGCATCTCCACCTTACCTCCTTCGGGAGCGGAGTGCAAATAGACCGTTCCATTCTCATACCCGAAGTTCATCGGAACGACATAAGGGTTTCCTTCCAAGTCCGTGATGCCCACAAAACAGACATCACATCTCAGAATAATAGATTCGATTCGTTGTTTATCCTCTATAATGACCGTTTTCATACAAGTTACAATTTTATTCATCACAAAGCCCCACAAAGCCCCTCTCCAGTTATTCCCGTTAGAAAGAAACTCTGTGATACCCTGTGCCACTCTGTGGTGAATCTTATTTTTCCATTAACGCAAAATCCAATTGTTTCTTCTCCAAATTGGCACGTGCCACACGAATAGTGATGGCATCGCCCAAACTATATATCTTATTCTTGCGTCGTCCGCGTAGACAATAGTTCTTTTCGTCAAACTCATAATAATCATCATCCAAGTCGCGGATAGGAACCATACCTTCGCATTTATTCTCGTTCAGTTCGACGTACAATCCCCATTCGGTTACACCGGAGATAACACCATCGTAAACCTGCCCCAGACGTTCGCTCATAAATTCCACCTGTTTGTATTTGATGGAAGCGCGTTCGGCATTGGCAGCTATCTGCTCCATGTTCGAACTGTGGTCGCAAAGGTCTTCATATTTAGCTTCGGATACGCTTCGTCCTCCGTCCATATACTTCGTCACCAAGCGGTGCACCATCATATCCGGGAAACGGCGGATGGGCGAAGTGAAGTGTGTATAATAGTCGAAAGCCAGTCCGTAGTGACCGATATTGTGAGTAGAATAGCGTGCTTTCTGCATGGCGCGGATAGACACGGTTTCTATCAGATTCTCCTCTTTCTTGCCATGAATATCATCGAGCAGGTGGTTGATGGATTTAGAAATATCCGTCTTTGTTCCGCTGGTACGAACCTTATAGCCGAAGCGGGCGATGAACTGCGATAGGTTTTCCAACTTCTCCGGGTCGGGCAGGTCGTGGATACGGTAGGGGAGTACTTTGGGTTTCTTATTCTTCGGTACGCGTCCCACTTTCTCAGCCACAGTCTTGTTGGCGAGCAACATAAACTCTTCCACCAGCTTATTGGCATCCTTCGATTCCTTGAAGTAAACGCTGACGGGTTTTCCTTTCTCGTCAATTTCGAACTTCACCTCGTAGCGGTCGAAGTTAATGGCGCCTGCGGAGAAACGTTTTTCGCGAAGTGCTTTCGCGATGGTATCCAGCATGAGTACTTCTTCTTTATAGTCGCCCTCTTTTGTTTCAATAATCTGTTGGGCCTCTTCGTAAGTGAAGCGGCGGTCGGAATTGATGACGGTGTGCACGATGCGCGAATCCTTCACTTCTCCCTTCTCGGTGATGTCGAAGATGACGGAGAAAGTCAGCTTCTCTTCGTTGGGGCGGAGCGAACAGATGAAGTTGGACAGGCGTTCGGGAAGCATGGGGATGGTGCGGTCTACCAGATAGACGGAAGTGGCACGTTTCTCGGCTTCTTTGTCTATGATGCCGCCTTCTTTTACGTAGTGTGTCACGTCGGCAATGTGTACGCCTACTTCCCACACTCCATCTTTCAGTTTGCGGATAGAGAGTGCGTCGTCAAAGTCTTTGGCATCTTTCGGGTCGATGGTGAAAGTGGTCACTTTGCGCAAGTCTTCGCGTTTGGCAATCTCTTCAGCTGGAATCTCGGCTGGTATCTTGTCCGCAGCCATTTCCACCGATTTGGGATATACATAAGGTAAACCGAATTCTGCGAGGATGGCGTGCATCTCGGTAGTGTTGTCACCTGCTTTGCCAAGAATATCTATCACTTGTCCGATAGGATTCTTTGCTTTGTCCGGCCATTCGGTCACTTTTACAATAGCCTTGTCTCCGGTGACTCCGCCTTTCAGCTTGTCTTTCGGGATAAAGATATCGTTGGCTAGCGTGCGGTTTTCTGTTACTAGGAATGCATACGACTTGGCCACTTCCAGTGTGCCGACAAAGGTATCGTTGGCACGTTCCAGAATTTCAATCACTTCTCCTTCGGCGTCTTTATTCTTCCGCTTAGCATAGAAGGTGATTTTTACCTTGTCATTGTTCATGGCATGGGCGGAGTTGCGTTCGGCAACAAATATCGGTTCGCCACCTTCTTCGGGAATAAAGGAGTTTTTCCCGTTGCTTTTTCGATGGAAGGTACCTATCATTTCCGTTCCGTGATTGTTGAGGCGGAACTTTCCCTTTTCAATTTCGCTGATATAATCGTCGTCAAGGAGGTCATGAAGCAAGTCGACGCAAAGCATCTTTTGCGGATGGGTAGTGAGACGCAATTCTGAGAATATGTATTTCATGCTCAGAGTCTCGGTGGGTTTGGCATGGAAAAAGTCTATTAATAGCGCTGCCAGCTCTTTCTTATTCATTCTCTTGCCGGCCTTTTTCTCTTTCTTTTCTTTCTTTTTCGCCATAATATGTAGTCATTTAAAAATATGTTGTTACAAAGATATAGGATTATTTTCCTTATGGAAATTCTAGAGAAAGAAAAATATCATTGAAAAAGAGAATATTGGTAATTATAGAGAAGAGTTGCTTCCATTTTAATTCAGAATAGCATATATGACATAAACTAATCTTAATAAAGTTGAGGATAGTACTCTTTAAAGAGAAAATCAAAATCAGCTTTATCTTCCACGCGCTGTTAAAGTGTTGAATAGTAAATTAATTGCGTTACAAATAAACAAATAATAATTGAGAAAAGCAAAGTGGTATTTGTTTTATATTTATTGTATCTTTGTGGCATCTTATCAAATTAATGACATCATAGAACCGGGAAAATTATAATGGAGAGTATTTTAATTACGGGTGCAAGCGGTTTCATAGGGAGTTTTATCGTTGAAGAAGCGCTCAAGCGGAAATATGGCGTATGGGCGGGAATCCGTTCTACCAGCAGTAAGCAATATCTGAAAAACCGGAAGATTCATTTTCTGGAGCTGGACTTTGCGCATCCTAATGAGCTTCGTGCCCAACTCTCCGGGCATAAAGGTACTTACAATAAGTTTGATTATATCATCCATTGTGCCGGCGTGACGAAATGCCCGGATAAGAAAGCTTTCGATTATGTTAATTATCTCCAGACGAAGTATTTCATTGATACGCTGAAGGAACTGAATATGGTGCCGAAACAGTTTATATATGTCAGCACGTTGAGTGTATTTGGCCCTGTGCGTGAGAAAGATTACAGCCCGATTGAAGCGGACGACTCCCCGATGCCTAACACTGCCTATGGCTTGAGTAAACTGAAAGCGGAACTGTATATTCAGAGTATCCCCGGCTTTCCGTATGTGATTTATCGTCCGACGGGAGTTTACGGTCCTCGCGAATCGGATTATTTCCTGATGGCAAAGTCTATCCGCAATCATGTGGACTTCTCGGCCGGTTTCCGTCGGCAAGACTTGACTTTCGTGTACGTGAAGGATGTTGTGGAAGCCATCTTTCTGGGTATAGAGAAGAAAGTTACCCGTCGGGCCTATTTTTTGTCAGACGGAAAGGTGTACCAAAGTCGTGCTTTTTCGGACCTGATACAAAAAGAATTGGGCAATCCGTTTGTTCTTCACCTGAAATGTCCATTAATTGTGCTAAAAGTTATATCTTTGCTCGCTGAATTTATTGCTACGCGTTCTAAGAAGAGCAGTACCTTAAATTCGGATAAATATAAGATAATGAAACAACGCAACTGGCAGTGTGATATAACCCCGACAATTAACGAATTGGGATACAACCCCGAATATGACTTGGAGAAGGGAGTACGTGAAACCATTGCCTGGTATAAAAATGAAGGATGGCTTTAGACTTATTTAAGCGAGTAGAAACCCGGAAGGGGTTGTTTGCTGTGGAGAAGATTACATTGATTTATAATCTGCTGACTTCCATTTTGATTCTATTCCTGTTTCAGCGAATGGATCATCCATGGCATATGCTACTGGACAGGGCTATGATTGCTGCAATGACTTTTCTACTGATGTATCTTTACCGCTTGGCTCCTTGCAAGTTTTCGGCATTTGTACGCATCGTCATTCAGATGAGCCTGCTTTCTTACTGGTATCCTGATACTTTTGAGTTCAACCGCTTCTTCCCTAATCTGGACCATGTGTTCGCCATTACTGAACAGTTCATCTTTAATGGGCAACCTGCCATTTGGTTTTGCCATACTTTCCCGCACCTTGTGGTCAGCGAAGCATTCAATATGGGATATTTCTTTTATTATCCGATGATGCTGATTGTTGCGTTGTTCTATTTCATTTATCGGTATGAATGGTTCGAGAAGATGTCTTTTGTGCTTGTCACTTCGTTTTTTATCTATTATCTGATTTATATATTTGTGCCCGTGGCGGGTCCTCAGTTCTATTTTCCTGCCATCGGGTTTGATAATGTAGCCAAGGGCGTATTTCCTGCCATAGGTGATTATTTCAATCATCATCAGGAGTTATTACCGGGGCCGGGCTATCAGCATGGCTTCTTCTATAGCTTGGTGGAAGGCTCGCAGCAGGTGGGTGAACGTCCTACGGCTGCTTTTCCAAGTTCGCACGTGGGCATTTCTACTATTCTGATGATTATGGCATGGCGTGGCAGTAAGAAACTGTTTGCTTGTCTCATACCTTTCTATATGCTGCTTTGTGGTGCTACTGTGTATATTCAGGCACATTACGTTATCGATGCTATTGTCGGTTTCTTCTCTGCGTTTGTGCTCTATGTGGTGGTGACTTGGATGTTTAAGAAGTGGTTTGCGCAGCCGATGTTCAAGTGAAATTGATATTGCTGTATGAAATAGCGCAAGAATGGAGAAACTTGTTATGATTTGACAGAATGAATACATATGCACTTTTTGGCGAGAATGATACATTAGTGAACTGCTACGAGGAATATAGTTGCCATTATGACAAAGAGATTAATTTAATAAAATGTAATATGTATTGACAAGTGGCATAATGGAACAGAATATTGAAAACTACACTATTCAGGAACTGGAAGCACTCATCTTAGCGCCTAATATCAAGGACAAAGAATTCAAACGTGAAATTCTATGCAGACGTCAGGCACTGTTAAATGAGCAATTTGACTTTGCCGCAAACAGAGAACATATAGAAAGGGTTAACAATATCTTGTTACGAAAAATGAATGAGCTTTATGATAAGATGAGGCTTGTTAAGCATGATTTGGATGAGCAAATTACATTCGGGAAGGAATTATATAAGGATTATAATTGTTCTGGCGAAATCTATTTTGAAGTTAATGATGATGGAAAACTTTCTCATGAAAGGAGAGTGTTGTTAAAATTGTGCAATGAAGCAAGATGTCATTGGTGTATATACAATGATTCTGAGAAGGAGATGCAAGAGCGTACAGAGTACTTCCTTGATGAATTAAACTGGGATATAGAGGTGTTTAAACCCATTCAAGAATGGCGGTTACACATTTGTTACGCCACCCATGCTATCTTTGCGGATGATTTCGTTTTATCATTGCAAGATATGGTTTATCTGGAAGAAGGGGATATTTATACAAAAATAGAAATAAACATCATATGAAGTTTACTGATATCCAAGAGATATGTTTATTACGTTCATCAAATGTTAACGCCTGTACGCAACATCTATATACCCTAGCCGCAGGATATATAGATGCTGTCAACAGGCAATTCAGTGTGAAGGACAGATTTATCTTGATTTCTCTTTTAGAGTTCACCATGAAATCTTCATTTATAGCAATCTAACTATAGTGAAGACTGTGAACTTCCGAAACGAAACTTATCTGTATGTGTTTAATTATTCCTCTGTTCCCGAAGCATTCATCCTTTCGGAAATCACTTCAAATATCCGGAAAAGTTCCTCTTTGGTTTCCGCCCGGAGCATGGCAATGCGAGTTTCGCGGAAATTTGGAATCCCCTTGAACAACGGACTGGCAGCCAAGTGGCGTCTTACGTGGAGGATACCTCTTCGCTCATCAAGTAAATCGACACTGTCAATCACTTCCTGACGAAGCACATCCATACACCATTCGAAGCTGAGGGGTGGAAGTTCTTCGCCCGTCTCCAGATAATGCTTCACTTCTTTGAATATCCAAGGGCGACCGAAGCTGGCGCGACCTATCATGACGGCATCCACTCCATAACGGTCGAAACATTCTTTGCAGCGTTGAGGCGAGGTCACGTCTCCATTACCAATAATAGGTATATGCATCCGTGGATTATTTTTCACTTCGCCTATCAGTGTCCAGTCTGCTTCTCCGGTATACATTTGTGCGCGGGTGCGGCCGTGTATTGTCAGGGCAGCAATACCACAATCCTGCAACTGCTCTGCCAGTTCAACGATTATTTTATTATTAGCATCCCATCCCAGACGGGTCTTAACCGTTACAGGAATCTTCACGGCGTCCACTACGGCACGGGTAATCTCGAGCATCTTCGGAATATTCTGCAACATTCCCGCTCCTGCACCCTTTCCGGCTACTCTTTTCACAGGGCAACCGAAGTTTATATCCAGAATATCCGGTTGTGCTTCTTCCACTATTTTGGCGGCTTCTACCATCGTTTCCGTATCCTTCCCGTATATCTGTATGGCTACAGGGCGCTCGGCATCGCTGATGCTCAACTTCTGGGCAGTCTTGCTGACGGCACGTATCAGTGCGTCGCTCGATACAAATTCGGTATATACCATGTCCGCTCCAAACTTCTTGCACATCAGGCGGAAGGCGGGGTCTGTCACGTCTTCCATGGGGGCGAGCAGGATGGGGTGTTCGCCCAAGTCTATCTGGTTTATTTTCATATATGATTCTACTACTTCTTCTTTCTGCTTTATTCTCTGCAAAAATACGGATAAATTCGTACCTTTGCATACTTCTATCACAATTAAATGATTATCAGAGAGTAAAATGAACATAAAGGATTTTGAAATAATGGCTCCTGTAGGCTCGCGCGAATCCCTTGCTGCGGCCATTCAGGCAGGTGCCGACTCTATCTATTTCGGTATAGAAAACCTGAATATGCGTGCCCGTTCCGCCAATACATTCACCATTGACGATTTGCGCGAAATAGCCCGCACGTGCGATGAACACGGGATGAAGAGTTACCTCACCGTCAACACCATTATCTACGATAAAGACATCCCGTTGATGCACACCATCGTCGATGCAGCCAAAGAAGCAGGAATCTCTGCTGTGATTGCCGCCGACGTGGCGGTGATGAACTATGCCCGACGTATCGGGCAGGAAGTACATCTTTCCACGCAACTGAATATTTCCAATGCCGAAGCTTTGAAATTCTATGCACAATTTGCCGATGTAGTGGTACTGGCACGTGAATTGAACTTGGAACAGGTGGCAGAGATTTATCGCCAGATTCAGGAAGAACATATCTGCGGGCCGAATGGCGAACAGATTCGTATCGAGATGTTCTGCCACGGAGCACTCTGCATGGCTGTTTCGGGCAAGTGCTACCTTTCCCTTCACGAAATGAACAACTCCGCCAATCGCGGTGCTTGTATGCAGGTGTGCCGTCGTTCTTATACCGTTCGTGATAAGGAGACTGACGTAGAACTGGACATTGACAACGAATACATCATGTCGCCGAAAGACCTGAAAACCATTCATTTTATGAATAAGATGATGGATGCAGGCGTGCGCGTATTCAAGATTGAAGGTCGTGCCCGTGGGCCAGAATATGTGCGTACGGTAGTGGAGTGTTATAAAGAAGCTATCAAAGCCTATCTGGAAGATACCTTTACCGACGAAAAGGTTGCCGATTGGGATGAACGGCTCAAGGCTGTGTTCAATCGCGGTTTCTGGGACGGATATTATCTGGGACAACGCTTGGGCGAATGGACCCGTAACTACGGTTCGGCAGCCACGGAGCGTAAAATCTACGTTGGCAAAGGCATCAAGTACTTCTCAAACATCGGCGTTTCCGAATTTCTGGTTGAAGCATCCGAAGTCAGCGTAGGCGATAAACTGTTGATTACCGGACCGACCACCGGTGCTGTCTTCATGACACTGGATGAAGCGCGTGTCGATCTCGAACCTGTGCAAACCGTGAAGAAGGGGCAACGTTTCTCCATGAAGTCGGATAAGATACGTCCTAGCGACAAGCTCTATAAACTGGTATCCACCGAAGAACTGAAGAAGTTCAAAGGACTGGATGTAGAACAGAAAAGAGGCTAACTACTATTTCCCAATTATCAACTTTCAATTTTCAATTAATGAACTATATCTACGAACTGGAGATGAAGGTGCGCGATTATGAATGCGACCTGCAAGGCATTGTGAACAATGCAAACTATCAGCACTATCTGGAGCATACCCGGCATGAGTTCCTGACATCGGTCGGTGTGAGCTTTGCCGCACTTCATGAGCAGGGAGTAGACCCGGTGGTGGCACGCATCAGCATGGCTTTCAAAACTCCGTTGAAGAGCGGAGATGAATTTGTATCCAAGTTGTATATGAATAAAGAAGGCATCAAATACGTATTCTATCAGGATATCTTCCGAAAGAGTGATAATAAAGTAGTAGTGAAATCCACTGTTGAAACCGTGTGTGTGGTAAACGGACGTTTGAGTGGCAGCGAATTATTCGATAACGTCTTTGCCCCCTACCTGAAATGACACCGAACGAAGAAGAGCAGCTTTACAGCATTGCACTGACCATGGTACCCGGCATCGGGCATATCGGAGCGAAACGCCTGATTGCCGCAACGGGAAGTGCCGAATACGTGTTTCGTAACCGGAAAGAACTTCCCGACATCATGCCGGATATCAACCAACGGGTAATAGATGCGCTTGATTGTCCGCAAGCCATAACCCGTGCCAGACAGGAGCTTGATTTCGTCCAAAAGAAGAATATCCGTTGCCTGACATTTACTGACGAAGACTATCCTTCTCGGCTGCGGGAGTGCGAAGATGCTCCCATTGTCCTCTTCTTCAAGGGAAATGCAGATTTAAATGCCCTTCACATTATTAATATGGTAGGCACCCGCCATGCCACCGACTACGGCACGCAGCTTTGCGCATCCTTTCTCCGCGACTTGAAAGCACTTTGTCCCGATGTGTTGGTTGTTAGCGGCCTTGCTTATGGAATTGATATCAACGCTCATCGTTCAGCTCTGGATAATGACCTATCTACCGTTGGTGTACTGGCTCACGGATTGGATCGTATCTATCCTTCTCTCCATCGTAAAACAGCGGTCGATATGCTTGATAAAGGCGGTCTGCTGACCGAATTTCTTGTCGGAACGACACCCGATAAACATAACTTTGTCAGCCGCAACCGCATCGTTGCAGGTATGTGCGACGTGACAATTGTTGTGGAATCTGCAGAGAAAGGTGGCTCTTTGATTACTGCCGAACTTGCTGAAGGCTATCATCGCGACTGCTTCGCCTTTCCCGGCCGCGTCACCGACGAATATTCCAAAGGATGCAACCAACTGATTCGTGATAATAAAGCTTCATTACTCCTATCGGCAGAAGATTTCGTGAAAGCGATGGGATGGAATTCTGCTTTACGGACAGAGAAAGAAGTCATTGTTCAGCGTAATCTGTTCCCCGATTTATTGGAAGAAGAGCAATTGATAGTCAATATTCTGACACAGAGAGGCGACCTGCATATCAACTCCTTGGTGGTAGAAGCAGATATTCCCGTGCATAAAATGACTGCCCTGCTTTTTGAACTCGAAATGAAAGGAGTTATCCGTGTTTTGGCAGGTGGGATATATCAATTACTTGCTTAATCATACTCCCGTATCTCGTTCTTGTAGATTCTCACTTCCACCAGCACATTTGCATTTTGGTCGGAAATCCAAAAGCTATTCTTGTCGGTCAGCAGCTTTTCCGGTTTCTTGAAAGTAAATCCTTTCACCGACTTGAAACTGCTTCCCCAGCTCTCTTTCGTACGGTCGTAGAGGGATAAAGATCCGTTTTGGGCAGATACAATCATCTTGTCCTCATAAAGAGCGATGCCGCAAGGATTGAAATCCAGTGCAAGCGTCTTCTCCGTATCTATTAATGTTATTTTGTCTCCTTTCTGAATAAGGGCAGTGTCAATGGCTTGAATCTTCTTGTTGCCAAACTGTCCGAAGTCTGCCAGATAAATGATTCCGGTAGAGTCCTGCACCATCTGATGTGAACGGAATTTATTGTTGGCATCCATCCCATCTCCATTACTGCGGCAATAGAAAGGAACTTTCTGATAATTCTCTGGAGTTACGTCCACTTCCTGATATACCAACAGATTCTTCTTGGTGCGAACTATAATATTTCCATCCGGCGTGATGACCATAGCGTGAGAATGCATCATCTGATTCTTTGTTTCCCCCCAGTTACCATCTCCGATACGTGTGATAAATTCCAGCGTATTTATATCGAATACATCTATCTGGGAAGATTTATTTGCCAGATAAATCCGGTTTCCCGATGCCGCAATCGCTTCAATCTTTTCGGGGAATTTCTGTTCTGCTTCCTTATATTTCCAACTCTTGAGTGATGTCAGATGTCGGTTGTTCGTCCGGTCGTAAAGTTCAAGGCTGAGCGTTTCGCTTTGGATATTGGCGACGAAGAGCGTGTCTCCTTTTAAATATGCAGGACCGGGAGTGAATTTGCCGTCCTTCAGCCCAAAGTCTGTGGCCGACAGTTGGCGCACCGCTTCAAAAGAATAATAATAATGGCTCGTATACGGCTCTTCTTCTTGGTCTTTTTGCACGGGAACGGTTGGAGTGCCTTCCGGCTTCTCTTCTTCCGTGCAGCTTCCGATAACGAAAGACAGTAATAGTAGTAATCCTGTATAATATATATGTTTCTTCATGCGTTCTTCTTATTTAATTCAATTCATCCATCGGGATTCCGGTCACTGTATGCGCCTTGCGGTCTATCACAAAAAGCGTTTGGCGAGACATTGACATTTTCTCTGCATTGCCGAAGGTATGTCCTCCGGCTGTCGTATAATCTTTGACGATTGCTCCGGTTTCCGGATTGACTTCTGCCAAAGCGACAGGTTGATTCTTGGCGGTAACAAATGTAACAAACATACGCTTGCCTACAAATGCAATGTCGTAAGGAGAACGAGGCGAGAGATTGATCTCTCGCTCTGCTTTCCATTCTTTTTGTTCGCGCATTGTCGCTGGGTCGAATACATGAATCTTATTGTTGGCTTGTTGCGTGGTGTAGAGCAATCCATTGCTTCCTATCGCTTGTCCGTGAGTTACCATCTCTTCGCCCATGTTAAAGGTGCGGCAATAATTGGAAACGTTCTTGAAGCTTACGCCGGGGATGATATCGTTTTCCATAAACGTGCATACCCGCTTCTTATCACGGATGAATACGCATCCGCGATATACCAGCACATCGAAAGCATGAACTGTCTGGTTGCTACCTTCTCCCCATGCGCCGGTGCCGATGGTTGCCACCAGTTCAAAGGTTTTATCATCGAATATGTCCGTACGGCTTTTTTCGTTTGTCACGTAGATTCTGCCGTGTGCTACGGTCACTCCGTTCGGAGGGCCTGCAAAGCCTTTGGTAGCATTGTCTTCCGTCCACTCTTTCAGGCTCTTGACGTGTACAAGTTGTCCATTCTGTTCTTCCAGAATCTCTAGGCTGAAATTTCCGGTGGCATCGTTTACAATATAAATGCGGTTGCCGTATACACAAACGTCTTTCGGAGCGAAAGTCGATTTCGTAGCGCCGGGAATGTCCTGATAGGAGATAGTGCAAGGTAGCGGCGTCCCTTGAGTGGTGTTTTCGTCATCTTCTTTAAATATGGGCGATAGTCCGCCGTCGATGGCATCCAGTTCTGGGTCTTCAATGATATTGGCGGACGCTTTGTATCGGGAGCTTTCGTAGAACTTTCCATTACGACGCGTATGCATGAATCTTCGTGAGTAGATGGGGAGTTTCTTCTCAATGCATAGCTTTTTGTACACTGTTCCGCAGAGCTTGGTCCATCCCGGTCCAGTCATTTCATAAGTCATATTTCCTTCGTGTTTGTAACCTAGAGCATGTCCAAGTTCGTGGAATAGAATGGTGGTATTTGCGCCGTCGTCTGCATAATGTTCAAGAAAGCACCATTCGTTGAGTGCATATGTATCATTGTTAGCCATTCCGTCATACCCTGTCGCTTTGCTAATGACGAATTTGTTGTAGTTAATTATATTTTTGCGAAGCGCGTCGATATTGATTTCTGCCTTGTTGTTATTACTGTGTAGCTTGCCCCTGTATTTTTCGAGTTCGTCGGCAAATTCTTGCGATGAAAACATATAGGCATAATTTAGCATCATTGCTACTGCTTCGCGTGCATGAGATGGTAGAAGAGTCAGTCTCCAGACGCCGTAGCGGTCTTGGGGAGAGAAGCGTACAGAAAATTTGGACTGGGTGGAAAGCAGCTTTTGATAATAAGCGTCGTCGCATTCTATCTCAAGTTTGAAGTCGGCTGCTGAAAGATATGGGTTGGCCATAATTTCGATTTCCTTTCCCGAGCGGCTGATGTAGCGTTTGCTTTGTGTAAGGATAGGCAATTCTTTATGAAACTCGGTAAAACCGGGAATGACATCGAATTTAGCCAGTATAAATGTTTCTTCGTAACCATTGATGGTTGCCCACACCATCACGTCCTTGATGGGGCGCGGCGAAAAGAAACGGATAAGTAACTCTTGCTTTTCATTGATGCTGACTTGTAGGGGCTGGTCGACTCTGAATGAGCGCTGACTGCTATCGAAGAGAATATCATCCGGCTCGTCATTTTGCAGCATTAGTTTGAATACATCGGGCGTCAGGTCTTTTTCCGCCATCTGAATAGTTCCATAAACTTTTTCGGGTTTTGTTGCACCATTATCTACTTCTTCTGCAGGGACTTCGATTATACTATCCTTCGTACAACCTTGAAGTCCAACCACACAAAAAATGAACAAAAGTGAACATATAGAATCTGCGATTTTGTGATATGCCATTTTTTTATTGATTGTTTTTAGTTTGCGGGCGGCAAAGATAGTAAAAATTGAATAAGTAAAAAGAGTTTGGATAAAGATTTTAGTAGCGGAGCTGAATCCGAGATGGGATAAGGACATAAAAAAGGAGCAACGCCTTGCTCCAACCTTTGTTAACCTTAAATCTAATACTATGAAAAAAATCACATGACAAATGTAAGTCTTTCTCGGTATACTTTCCAAATAATCCAGAAGCATTTGTTTCTCTTTTAAGTTCTTTCACTGATTTTCACTGTTAACGGACACGATGTGCTCTATCTCTTTCTTCATGCCTTAGGATTTAGTTCATTGCCACAGGGAATAAGCTAGTGTGTTGATAAAGGGGAAGGCATAAATAGAATAACATTTAGTACAGATAATACAATGGTTTCTGATAAAAAAGTCTTAGTTTTGCATCAACAATTGATAGAAGTTCAAAATAATGTTGGAATGTAAAATACAGAAGAACAGGATGCGGTTATATTGTACACTTTTTGTGTTGCTGTTTGTTTGGGCGGATGTCTTCGCCGGAAGAATAACAGAACGAGATTATCAACGGGCAGATACCCTTTATAAGTTGGCTGATAAGGTTTACTCTTCAGCAGTAGTGCCCGAGTGGATTGGAGATTCTCATTATTTCTGGTATAAGAACCGGGAAAGGAGTGGCACGGCTTTTTATCTGGTAAATGCGGAAACGGGTGAGAAGAACCGTGGCGACAATCTGGAAGCGTTGAAGAAATACGTGCCGGAGGTATGGAAGGCTGCCGAAAGGAAGGAGAAAAAGCCTGCTGCAAAGGAGGATAAGTCAATGTCTCCCGATAAGCAGTGGGTGGCTTACATACGGGATAATAATGTATACGTAGCTCCGGCTGCGGGAAATCAGGGAGAGGAAATTGCCTTGAGTATGGACGGAAGTCCCGGCTGTTACTACGAATCCCGCCTGATATGGTCGCCCGACTCAAAGAAACTTGCCACGTTGAAAACCAGACAGGCGAATTGCCGTCGTATCCCCTTGCTTGAGTCACGGCCTAAAACTCAGCTTCAACCGAAGCTTCAGTGGAGAGACTACGCTAAGCCGGGAGATGTGCTTCCGGTATCTGTTCCTGTCTTGTTTGATATAGAAAGTAAGAAACAGATAGCACTGGATACGCAACTGTATGAAAATCAATTCAACCTTTATCTTACTGGATGGAGGGAAGACAGCCGCGCCTTTACTTTTGAATTTAATGAGCGCGGACATCAACGCTATATCGTCGGCGAGGTAAGTGCCGCTGATGGGAAAATTCGCCATCTGGCAGACGAACGGTCGGATACGTTTATCTCATATATTAATAATTTCCGCCATGACTTGAATGACGGTGCGGAAATGCTTTGGATGTCGGAGCGTGACGGATGGCGCCATCTGTATCGCATGGACGGAAAGACCGGAGAGGTTAAGAATCAAGTGACCCGTGGAGAATGGGTGGTACGTAAGGTCGTTTATGTAGACGCTGAACAACAGAAGGTCTACTTTATGGCATCGGGATTCAATAAGAAAGAAGACCCATATAACCAACACTACTGCTCCATTAATTTCGATGGAACTGATTTCCGGGATTTGACGCCTGAAAATGGCAATCATAAGATAACTCTCTCGAAAGACAGACAATACTTTGTAGACGTATGCTCCCGTCCGGACTTGCCACCTGTCAGTGTGTTGCGTAAGACAGGGGAGAAGAAGGCGATAGCTACGTTGGAGAAATGTGATGTGTCGGACTTGGTGGCGTTGGGCTGGCAGATGCCCGAAGTGTTTTGTGCAAAAGGCAGGGATGGAAAAACGGATATTTGGGGAACAATTTATCGACCGTTCAATTTCGCCCCCTCCAAATCCTATCCTGTTATTGAGAATATCTATGCGGGTCCTCATGATTCCCATGTGTCGAAGGACTTTAATCCCATTGAGTGGAGCACCTCTTCATTGGCAGAACAAGGCTATATCGTTGTGAGAATTGACGGTATGGGCACCAACAACCGCTCCAAGAAATTTCACGATGTCTGCTGGAAGAACTTGAAAGATGCAGGATTTCCGGACAGAATAAAATGGATGCAGGCTGCCGCACGGAAATATAAATATATGGATACGGGCCGGGTCGGCATTTATGGCTGGTCTGCCGGCGGACAGAATGCGATGGCGGCTTTGCTGTTCCACAATGATTTTTATAAAGCGGCAGTTGCGTTTTGCGGTTGCCATGACAACCGGATGGATAAAGTGTGGTGGAACGAGCTGTGGATGGGATATCCGGTGGACGAGTCCTACAGCCGTTCTTCCAACGTGGATAACGCACATCTGTTGAAAGGAGATTTGCTGCTGATAAACGGAGAGTTGGACGATAATGTAGATCCTGCCTCTACTCTGCAAGTGGTGGATGCTTTGATAAAGGCTGATAAGATGTTTGAACAGCTTTACATACCGGGTAAGGGACATAGCCTGGGTGGGCTTTATGAACTTCATCGTCTTTATGACTTCTTCGACAGAAAGCTGAAGTAGGATAGGCTTTCGGTGAATTTGACTTTGTGGGAGTGAACGCAGATATTAACGCACAGTGGTCCTCAGGACTTGACAAACGCTTTTTTATGTTGTATATTTGTATCCGTTATCAATAAGAATGCGAATTAAAACTTAAAAACGAATGAAAGGAATCTTATCTTTTGCCGCTCTTGCCGTGATGTACTTCCCCGGATGTGCAACGAACAAGAATGCGGTGCGTTGTCTGAGCCGATGGATTAAAGGTTGTAACCCGTTGGTCAAAGAACTTATACCAACAGGCTATTTGCCGTATAAGCATCGGTATCTGACCGTAAGACAGTATAAGATTATAACAAAACATCTAGGTGATCCTTATGAGGATTAGGGTATAAGTAACCCGACGAAGACATAAGGCTGCAAACTCTTACGGGGTTTGCAGCCTTTTTTGTTGCATAAAATCAAGTAGGAAGTGCTAAAACGGGATATAAGAGTTTATAATAAACGGTAGACCCGTTTATTATAAACGAGAATGGTTTTTATTATAAACTCAAAAAGGATTTGTGCAGAAATGATAAACTATTTTCAATTGATGTAGAAGGTAGGTGGATGAAAGATTCTGGTTCGTTGTATTAAATGGTAATATTTGATGACTGTTTTCGATTCGTGGAAATATACAAAGAGTGATGCCCGTATAAGTACAATAAATGAATTAGCCCCGTTCTTTTCTCTTTTCAGGGAAAGACGGGGCTAATTTGGATTTTAATATGGCAAGAAGCGTGAGCTGTCTTACAGTTTTTTGATTTCTGCGGCAGAAAGGCCGGTCATGTCAATAATATCTTCAATGGGATAGCCTTTGGATTTCATCTTTTGTACTATTCCCCGTTTTTCTTCAACGCGTCCAACTTCAATACCTTTTTCAATACCTTCTTGAATACCTTTCTCAATACCTTTCTCAATACCTTCTTGAATACCTTTTTGAATACCTTCTTCCAATCCTTTTTTCAGTCCCTCTTCCAATCCTTCCAGTTTAGCTGAATCCAAAACATCATTTTGTATCATAAGGGCATTGATATGTTCGTCGTATGCGTGACGTTCTTCGGGTGTCATACTGTAATATTTCAACTTCTCCCGTGCCTCTCCCAGCCCCGGTGCTTGTGTACCTTCTTCGATGATTCCCGTTTTGAGATATTGAATCCATTCTTCCAACGGCGTCACTGCCACCTTATTAAATTCATTGACACGAATCAAAAAATATTCAGGGAAAATCTCGGCAGGCATTTTGGGTACGATTGCATTGCGTACTTTTGTGCTTACCTGGAGATAGTCTTTCGTGTGGACACCAATAAAATGATTCTGTCCATGATAGAGATAATCATTTCCGCGACCGATATCGAAATACAGGATACTCACCGAATATACTTTTTTCACCTCTTGATAAGTTTTGCCCAGAGAGATGTGCTCGCTGATAGCTTTTGCTACTCCGTAAAGAATGCGTTCGAGATAATATAACTCACGTGTGTTTTGTATCTCAACGATGATGATTTCATCTTTGCTATTTCTTGCTTTAATGTCAACACGATTGAATTTATCGTCCTGACTCTCCTGATTTCCTTCACTTTCGAGAATATCGATTATACGAACTTCCTCGCCAATAAGAACAGTGAGAAAACCCTCCAGCACGCCAAAGTTAGCTTTCTGGCGCAGAAGTCGCTTGATTGCCCAATCGAAACGAATATAGCGGTCTTGAATACTCATATTATTTTCTTTTTTAGTTCGTCCGGATACAAAGGTAGCAAAGAAAGTAGAATATGAACGCATACCTCGATGAAATTAATTATTTTCATTATTATTCTCTTAATCATTAGGTTACTGCTCATCGACAGCTTCCCAGAAACTAATAAAGGAGACGCAATGGGGACAAAAGGGGACTGGAGGGTTTGCGCCCTGTTATATCTTTGCAGAGTCATTCAAACAAACAGAATGGCAAACAGAAAACCTTTATTTTTTTAACCATTTAAACTTTAACAATTATGGCTTTAGAGTATGTAGTAACAAAAAGAGTGTTCGGTTTTGACAAGGACAAAAACGAAAAGTATGTAGCAAAATCGGTTCGTTCCGGTAAAGTGAATTTTGCAAAGATGTGTCGCAAGGTGAGTCAGCTATGTGGTATCCATCGTAAGGTAGTCGATCTGGTAGTCAGTGGCTTGGTGGATAAAATGGCTGAGGATATTGACGACGGAAAGAGCGTCCAATTGGGTGAATTCGGCTGTTTTAGTCCCACTATCCGTGCCAAGAGTTCGGATGATGAGAAGGATGTATCGGCCAAGTCTATCGTTCAAAGAAAGATTTTATTCTATCCGGGAAAAATCTTTAAAGATACTTTGGAGGATATGAGTATCACCCGTCGTGTAGAAATTGAGACAGATTATACAAATGGTGGTGACAACGGTGGTAATAATGGTGGAAATCCTGATGGCGGTGACGGCGGTAAGGGTGACGGCGGAGAAACACCGGATCCGGCAGCATAATTGGATTTGATTTTGCGTTAGCGTCAATTTAGTTTGGTAGAATGCACAGAGAATCGATAGAGAACCGATGATCTGTGCATTTTCTATTTGACGATATTTAATCAGTAGCAACTTTGCTATCAGTAGCAGGCAACAAAGACAACCCTACTCTTATCTCCCCATAACAAGGCACAGCTTCCAGCGTCTTACAATAATTCCCCCAAGCTATTTCAGGATAATCCCACCTATTATTAGTATAAAGAACCAATTGCCCATTGGCACGCTTATTCATTCGGCAAGCCACGGAAGCATCCGTAGAAATGACCGATAATTGCTGTCCGTCGGTAGTATCCGTAGAAAGAGAATAATAGTAAATATTCTCTTTCATCCCTTTTGCTGTTTGAGTAAGTGGCTGTTCGCAATTGGCGCCTGCGTCCGCCCAATAATAATAGTTGTGTGTATCCATGTGCCAAGGTTGGGTTGGCTGCTTGCCATAGGCAGATTGTTGAGACTGGTAGAGCGACACACTTCCTTCATTTCCGGCAAACTCCCCTTCAGGATAGTAATTCCAGTAACCTTTGCGCTTCCAGTTCAAATGCTCTATACCGCCGGACAGATGGAAGGACAATCCAGTTTCGCGCAGGAATCCGTTCGGGATGCCGCTAGTCTGATAATTGATAGACAACTCTCCATTGGGAGACACCTTAATATTGAAGTCGGCAACCACTCCTTTATAAGTTCCCGACAAGGCGATATAAACCCCATCCTTCTGTTCTTTAAAGCTGAAAGACCTCTTCTTCCAATCATCCTCCGAAGTTGTAAAATGATTGGCTGTTTTACGCACCTCAGCCCCAGTAAGGTGATTCAGATTAATATATAAATTGAGGAACGGACCTTTCTCGATGATAATCCGGTCGCCTACTTTCGCATTGACGATTAACCCTGTTGTCTTATCGAAAGGAATCTCGAAGCCTTCACCGCTCACCGTTATTTTATCGCCATCATCCGCTACAGTAAGTTTCTGCCCTGAAAGCGGGGAAGGATACGTAATCTTTTCCGTTCCCAATATCGGGCGGTACGCATCAATCAATTCACCTTTCGCGGTGAAGAACTCTATCAGTAAAGACTCCCCCTCCTCCCAATGTTCGGCAGGTATCACCATCATCCCCTTTTGATGAGGCTCGATGGAAGATAAACGAATGTCTTTCGTCGCACCCTTATAAGTATAAGAAGCCCGGATTTCATTTAAATCGGTATGGTCGAAGCGATTGAAAACGGTCATCATCAGTTCCTGTCCGGCGGTATATGCAAGATTGTCTCCTGCCATCAGCCGAACGGGAGAATAGGCTTTCTTGGTAGACCAAAATTCCGGCTTCGGGCGACGCCATACATCCACGATTCCCCATTCGCCATAACCTACGCAGTTGCCCTGATACCCTTCCGGTTTGGCTGTACGGGCAAATTCTTTCCAGAAACTGGTTCCCACTTTAGGTTCCGGCAGAGCAAAAGTCTCGTCTATATATCCCCAGATGGCACCTCCCAATCCTCCGGGAGCGTTGAACAAACCACTCCACATCATGTCGATGGACTTGCCCCAGAACTCGCGAATATTGGGGTCGGTTTGCAGGGTGCTGTAAGTGTAGCACGCCGGATGCGCCCATTCGTCATAAAGCGCAGGGATGCCATGTCCCTGAAAGTTGCGGGTAGACATACCCCATTGCCAGAGATCGCCATATACATTCTGATAATGCATACTCAATATATCAAATATCTTAGCTTTGTTTTCTACGGCCGACCCCGGATAACTGAAGATTACGGGACGCGTCGTATCAGTAGCTTTCACCCAATCCCAGCAAAGCTGGAAGTTACTTCCGTACACACTCTCGTTCCCGATGCTCCAGAATAGAATAGACGGATGCGAGCGGAAGCTTTTCACCATCTCCTGACATTGTCCCACATGCTGGTCGGTATAAATCGTATCGCTTTGCGTCTTTCCCGGAGCATAATTCTTCTGCCGGTGGGTATCGACAAAGCAAACGGCAGTTTCACTTTCCACATAAACGCCGTAGCGGTCGCAGAACTCCAGAAAACGTTCGGTAGGGGGATAATGGGAAGTACGGACAAAATTCATGTTCGACTGTTTGAACAGCATCACATCCAGACTATCCAGTTCGGCAGTAGTGGTACGTCCCAGAGTAGGATGGATATCATGGCGGCAAGCACCGCGCAACTTCACCGGGCGACCGTTGACCAACATACGGTCTTTCACAATTTCCACTTCACGAAAACCTATCTTCCGGATGAAACGGGATACTTCTTTATTATTCTCGTAGATGGCAACCTCCACGGTATACAAATTCGGATGTTCCGCATCCCACTTCAACGGATTCTCTACCGGAAGGGAAAATACATTCTCTCCCTTCGCCAATGCGAAACGTGTTTTTGACAGTCTCACTGCCTTCCCGTCCGCATCTTTTAGTGTCAATTCAGCTTCCGCTTCTTTCTCTCCTGCAAACTCGCAGGCGAAGCGCAGCACGGCATCCTTATATAAAGAATCGAGTTGCGTTTCCATACTTACATCATACACATGAGACTGGGGTAATGCGAACAGAGTGACATCACGAAGAATCCCCCCGATTGGATGGTGGGCATATCCCGAAGCATAAGATATATCATCCACCCGGTCCACCACTTCCAGATGAATCTCATTCTTCTTTCCGATACGCACCCAAGGAGTGATGTCCGTTTCCCAACGGGTGAAACCGCCGTGGTGTTCGCGAACAAACTTCCCGTTCACGCTCAACTTAGCCTGACTATATACTCCGTCAAAGCGCAGAATAACCCGATTACCAGCATAGTCGGCTGGTACCACGACCGTTTTTTTATAAAAGAACGGCTTGTCGTGCTCTATGGCAAATCCCTGCATGGCAGGTTCGCCGGGCACTAGGATGGCGGTCCACCTACTTTGGGGAGAATATTTAAAATCCCAGCTTCCGCTTAACGACAGAACGGGTTGACGCACCCCTTTAAGTTGGGCACAAGGTGTATAGGCACGTACCGGAGACGATGCGGCATTAATCGGCAGGATTGAAAAAACAGCAAGGAGGCAAGCTCCTACTATGCACCATGTATGTTTTACTTTCATAAATTCTTTCATTTCGGGATGTTGTTAGCGTGAACTTTACTATTGTTTGATTATGGCAAAGTTAGGCTATTCCTGAGAAAGAAAGGATTGTTTGCCAGAAAAGTACTTGTTCAAAAAGGCAGGAGCCGGAGGAAAAGATGCACAAAACGGATATGTCTCCTAGAAGCTTATTTGGTCAGGCTGTGGGGAGAGATGCCCATTTGCTGCTTAAATACCCGTGAGAAGTATTGCGGCGACTGGAAACCGCACTGGAAACATATCTCCTTAATCCGCATATCCGTATTGCGTAGCAGTTCAACGGCTTTGTTGATACGTATCTGATTTAGATAATCCAATGGGGAAAGGCTAAGATACTGCGAAAACAGACTTCTGAGATAACGCTCGCTGATGCCCGTATGCTGGGCAACACTGCTGATATTGATGTCCGAATGGTAGTTGAGGCGGATGTAGGCAATGGCTTTCTTCAGAGATTCGTTCGTACAGATAGGCAGGTAAGCTTCGTTCATATATCGGTAGATAAGTATCAGAAGCTCTGCATAATACATCACTACCAGATGTTGATAATACGTGTTTTTCGACTCCAACTCGTTGACGATGCGTTGCACTGTCTGTATGATTTGTGTGTTATTCACTATTTTAATCAATCTGTTTTCTTCCGAGAATAGAAAGACGGGGGTAGGTGCAGATTCGTCAGCTCCTGTTTCGGCATTAAAGCTGAAATGAGAAAAGATTTCCGGAAGAAATTCAAGCTGCATCAGGGTGCTTCCTTCCGGTCCGGCTTCAAACTGGTGGTTGATGTTTGATGTGATAATCATGATTTCTCCTTTGCGGAAAGTCACGCTTTCGTTGTCCAGATGAAGGATACAACTCCCTTTCTTCACGTAGTTTATTTCGATTCGCAGATGCCGGTGAGGTCCGTACGTCTCCGAAGGGTGGAAAGAAACGAAGCGAAAGACGTCAGCCAGACGCTTGCATTTGAGATTGTCGGTGATGCTTTCCAATACTCCCCACAGAGAAGGCTGCCCAGTTCGCTTATTCATAATTATCCATTTAGAAGTTAGCCACAAACTTACGATTTTTCTTTTATACGCGAAGTAAATGCCGGTAGATTTTCCTATACTTACTCACCAAACTTGCAAAATCGTTCCAATCGGTTCACAGAAGCATTCACGGGCTGTTTTTTGTCCTCAAACTATAGTTTCTTTCATTCTTTAACTTATATATTTGTCATCAGAAACGAACAACTATGAACTATGGTGTCTACATATTAACCCTTTTTATGGCATTGTCTTGTCTTTCTGAAAGTGGGTATGCTGCGATATCGGATTTCACAGTTGCAAGAGATATAACCCAACGGGTAGTGATATATTTTGATGAGAACGAAGTAGGGGTCGATTCCTGTTATAAAAGCAATAGCCGGGCGATTGAAACACTAGATTCTCTGCTCTCGGGAGATTGGGATACGAAATATATAACCGAGTTGGATGTAGAGACGTTTGTTTCTCCCGACGGTGACGAGTCATACAACATGAGTCTGGCTGCGCGGAGGAATCAATCAATAAAAGAGTTCTTTCAACGATATGGATTGGAGGTTGGCAATGAAAAGATTCATTTCTACTCAAAGGGAGAAGATTGGTCGGAATTTCGCCAGTTGGTTGCATCCGACATCAACCTGCCCGATCGCGAAGAAGTGCTGATGCTGATAGATTATCATAAGAATGATGTCGCCAAGCGGAAGCAACTGATACGCAAATTGAATCTGGGAGCTGCATACCGATACATTGTTCGCAATGTATATCCCGAGTTGAGACGCTCCGTCATTACAATTGTCCGTGACGTACCGAAACCGGATAAGGAAATTTTTCAACCGGTATCTTCTGTCTCCGGTTTGTTTGTTTCAAAGCAGGAAGAAGCGCTTCCTGATGATTTGTTTCATAAGTCTGTGGGAGAAAGTAAAAAGAATCAGACTTGTGAGTTTATAATGTTGGAGGCAGAAGAGCCGGTGAAAAATAGAACAGTGCTTGCAGTGAAGAATAATCTGCTGTATGATTTGGCGTTGGCGCCTAATATAGAGGTAGAGATTCCGGTGGGCAAAAGGTGGTCTTTGAATACTGAATACAAATGTCCGTGGTGGCTGAACAGTAAACGCAATTTCTGTTACCAGCTTCTTTCGGGAGGTGTGGAAGGGCGTTGCTGGATGGGCAACCGCCGCAATCGCAATCGGTTGACCGGACATTTTATCGGGCTTTATGCCGAAGGAGGGATATACGACTTCCAGTTTGGAGGAGACGGTTATCAAGGCAAGTATTATGGAGCTGCGGGAGTCACCTACGGGTATGCACGCCAACTGACTTCGCATTTCTCACTTGAGTTCAGCCTTGGCATAGGGTATCTGACAACAGAATATAAGAAATATACTCCTTACGAGGAGGATATTGTATGGACAACTAGTGGACGTTATAACTTTATAGGTCCTACCAAGGCGAAAGTCTCTCTGGTATGGCTGATAACGAGAAGGAGGTAAGGACGTTATGCAAGATACAAGATACATACTTCTTGTGCTTCTGTCCTCGCTGCTGATGCTGACCGGATGTAGCCGTCGAGAACTATTGGATGATTATCCCGTCAGCGGGGTGGAAATCTCGATAGACTGGGAGGGAGTTGATGAAGGAGTGCTGGAAGGAGTTCGGGTGATATTCTACCCCAAGGATGGAGAAGGCAAGAAGGTGGACAGGTACCTTTCGGTACGCGGTGGAGAAATTAAAGTTCCTCCGGGACGATATTCGGTAGTAGCTTACAACTATAATACGGATGTGGTTCGGATACAAGGAGAAGAGTCCTATGAAACGATTGAAGCCTATACGGGTCATTGCGCAGGGTTGGGCATTGTCGGAACGGAAAAGATGGTATGGTCGCCGGACTCGCTTTATGTGCTGAATATTGACGAACTGAGAATAAAGAAGAGTGAAGAGGTGCTTCACTTGGATTGGAAACTGGAATCAGTAGTGAAGAAATATTCATTTGCAATGGAGGTAAAGGGTTTGGAATACGTGTCGTCAGTTGCCGGATGTACAGTCGGACTATCAGACAGTTATTACTTGGGAAAAGGTTGCGGAGTGTGCAACTCGCAGCCTATCTATATCGAAGTAGTAAAGGAAGGGGACAAAGTGATGGGGCGTTTCACGGCTTTCAGACTGGCAAAGGATGTGGCGACGCGAACGACGAAAGCGAATAATGAGAATACCCATGCGGAAGGCAGCGTACAGCTGAAATTGAGTTTTGTAAGAACCGATAATACGGTGCAGGAAGAAACGATTGATGTTACTGAAATAATAGGTACGCTAGAGGATGCCGGAACAGAGGAGGGTGGTAAACAGGAACCACCGCCGGTGATTGAGCTACCGCCTGATAATAAAATTGAGGTTGAAAAGCCGGAGACACCGCCGAATCCCGATGGGGGAGGGGGAGGTTTTGATGGAGATGTTGATGAATGGGGGCCGGAAGATGAAGTCGAACTGCCCGTAGTATGATGAAAGAAACTAAATACAATAATATTATAAATTTAAAAGATACAATTATGAAAAAGATTTTATTGGCAGTTACGGCTGCTTTAGCAATTACGAGTTGCTCACAGAATGAGGAGTTTGAAGCTCCGGCACAGAAAGCGGAAATCAATTTTAATACAGCGGTGACTAGAGCTGTTGAAATGAATACAGATGCTCTTAAACAGGCAGGTTTTCAGGTTTATGCGTATAATACTGGAACTACAGTTATGTCTAACCAAGTAGAGCTTTCAAGTTCACCATGGATTGATGGTTTAGCAACTTATAATACTCAATGGTCAGTAGCGGGAGGCCCATATTATTGGCCTTTAACAGATAAACTGCAATTCTTCGCATATTCTCCGGCAGCAGGCGTAACATATACTGCTACTGATAAGGGTTATCCTAAGTTAACTTATGCTGTACAGGCTAAAGCTACAGATCAAAAAGATTTGGTTATTGCATCTGTAGAAAACGCAACTAAGGCAAAAAATGGAGCAACCTCAGCCGTTTCTTTAGCTTTTAAGCACGCATTGACTCAAATAAATATTGAGGTGACAAAAGCAGATGGCTATACTTATAATATATCCAGTGTGAAGGTGGCTGGAGTTAAGGGAAGTGGTGTATTTACATATACAGGCGTTGATACAGGAACTTGGGAAGCTAGCACAGATGCTGCGGTTTCTTATGATTATGCACTTGGTGGTTTTACCGCTAACACAACTGCTGTTGTGAAAGATAATGCATTGATGTTAATACCACAAGCGCTTACTGACGCTAAGATATCTATATCTTATACAGTGCAGAAAGATGGTAGTACGATAGCTGATAATAGTAAAGAAATTGCTTTACCTGCTTCAACACCTTGGGAATTTGGGACAAAGATTTTGTATAAACTAACTTTACCTATTGATGCTGAAGAAATTGGACTTACTGCTACTGTTAGTGAATGGGACGAACAAACTGGACCGACTGTTCCATATGAGTAATCAATAAATTGAAATATAAAACCGATGTAACTTTGTATTGCATCGGTTTTATTTCTTCTCATACACTTCTACTTCACATTTCCCCCTTTTCCCATTGCCATTTGAAATCTTTCCTCTATTTTTGCTGGCAGCATAAACAAAAACAATTGCAACCAACCAATGCCAGCTATATGCCAAGAAATGTGGGATTGCCAAAACTGCTCGAAAGCAGTAGGTAATTCTATTACACATACCATCCATAAGCGGGGTTTCCATATACCTGCTCAGAAGTGTGATGAGAATTTCATATTATTCCTCATGAAGGGAGAGATGTTGGTCAATAGCAAGGAGTATGCAGGTACGATGTTGAAGGCAGGAGAGTTCATCCTCCAAGCAATCGGTTCAAAATTTGAGATGCTGGCAATGACCGAATGCGAATGTATCTATTTTCGTTTCATTCAACCGGAGATGTTTTGTGATTATCGCTTCAATCATGTTATGAATGAAGTAACCCCTCCACTTATCTATTCCCCTTTAAAGATAATACCCGAGTTACACTATTTCCTGATGGGTTCCATCACCTATCTGAATAACCCCAAAATCTGTCGTGACTTTCTGTCTCTAAAGCGTAAGGAGCTCGCCTTTGTGCTGGGTTATTACTATTCCGATTACGATCTTGCTAGCCTAGTGCATCCACTATCCAAATATACCAGCACCTTCGAGTACTTCGTTATTCAAAACTTCAAGAAAGTAAAGACGGTAGAAGAACTTGCTCATTTGGGCGGATATACCCTCAGCACATTTCGTCGTATCTTCAACAATGTGTTTCACGAGCCCGTATACGAATGGATGCAAGCACGCCGAAAGGAAGGCATTCTCGACGATTTGCTCAATACTGAAAGTAGTATCTCAGAGATATGTTACAAATATGGTTTTGAATCGCTGCCTCATTTTTCCAACTTCTGCAAGAAGTCTTTCGGAGGTTCTCCGCGTGCACTAAGAACGGAAAGAAAAGTAGTTCAAGGCGTATAGAATGGTTCGGCGGTTCCGGTTGCTTTCATATCAGCTTGCTTAGGATGTTAATGATTGATATGCAGAGTGTTAATACCTGTCGCGCCAAGTATTAATACTTCAGAACTCAGCCATTAATAGCTGAGGAATCAGGTATTATTAGGTAGTAAACTATGCATTAACACCTGAAATTCGATTCATTACTTCCTGACTTCCTGGCGGTAGCGTACTGAATAAGTTAGCCCCGTAGAGATACGCGCGTTTCCATAGAGAGATACGCCAGTTTTCCAAATGGGTTCTACGACCGGGCTTCGGTGTACAAGGAAAACGGGATTTCCAGTAAAGACAATTATCTTTTATCATGGGCCATAATAGGAAAAGAAATAGATAGGGAGAGAAAAAATGAGAGGATGCCAGTGGGAAATTTAAGGGAGCATCCTCTCTGGGAGACACAATCGAAGGACTACTTTCGCAAGCAACGACTTGGATTAATGACTCCCATTTGTTTAATAATCTTTGGATAAATTTTTTCAAAAGCCTTCCCATCATGAGATGAAAGGATTGCGTGGCAAAAGTAATAATAAATATTTCTTAAACAAAGAATATCAGTATGTAAATAGCTTCTGCAACTAAAACTAGTTGATGATAGCTATAACCGGATTGGCATCATCATCCAATTGGCTCAACCATTCAGGAACGTTAACCTTCTTGTCATCAGGCTGTTCCTCAGCAGAATCTGCAACACTACCAGGCTGTAGTATAAATCCATACTCTCCTTTGTAGCTGCACAATGCAGACAAATCAACCTCTAACTTTTGTCCGTCAGTGAGATCGTCAACGATAAATTGCTGGCATTTAGCAAACTTTGTTTGATTCGTAGCCTTATCGTATAATCCATTGTAGACTTGTTTGTTCTTTCTATACTGGAAAAATACGGAATGTGCATTTTCCAGCACATAAGTGATACAGATACTTTCAGGGTCGTTATACCAGGGAGCTTCGGCGGATGAATGGTTTGTATTGAAAGCCAAGTACGGATGCAATTCTTTGTCTCTGACTGAGTATATCGTATCCGTAAATACTTCTCTGAAATGAATCTCATCCCCGGACGACCATAGGCTGGGGATATTTAAAGGTAGCAGCAGTTCTGACTGCTCTTGGTTCCGGATAATCACTACTCCTTTTTTCCCCATATTCCCATAGTGTTCGGCTCCTTTCTTGAATATGGAGATACTAGCTATATCTTCGGGCGAAATGACGGGCGTCTTTTCTAATAAAGAAGGAATAGAATCTTGTTTCACTCCAGAGGAGTTGAGGAAGAGTAAAGAATTGTCGGCTTTCAACCCCATGACGCCGTTGCAGTGTGCGATGATAGTGGAGTCGGAAAAGGCGAAGCAGTCGGGCGCAGCAGGCGTAGATGGAACTTGTATTTTACCAATCATTGCTCCTTTCTGATTGTATTTCAGTAATTGGTCGGGTGCTCGGAAGAAATAGAAGATGCCGGCATTGTCTATCCAGAAGTTAGTTGCGCTGTATCCACTCGGGTCGTCTCCAATGTGGCCTATGTTGGTTATATATTTCCCCGTCTGTTTGTGGAACAAAAGACATTGGTCTTTGGTGGTGACCACAATCTTATCTTCGAGCAATGATATTTCAGGATTGTCTCCTATCAGGCACGATTCGTTGGTTTCCAAAGGTACATAATGCACGGAATTGCCGAAGTCGGATAGTTTGAGCTCTTGCAGATTGTTTGCTTTTGTGAGGTCTACAAGCATTGTGCTTCTGTTGTTGTCTCGATTGGTGGTGCAAGCGGTCATCAAGAGTACTGCCACTATCAGTAATAATTTGTTCATAGTATCGTTAGTTTTATAGAAAAGGCAAATATAGCGATTACTTCATTAACCGACAAGTTTGTAATTAACAACATCGTGCTAATTACAAACTTGTTACTTTATTGTAAGTGCAGCGGTTTGTTACCTCTTGATGAATGCCAGTTGGCTAATCATCAGGTTTCCTCCTTGCGTGGCAGTGGTTTTGAGGATTATTTTCCCGTCGTTGGTATCTTCGCGCATCACGAAGAGCTTCACCCACTGCTCTTTACCTCTCATGTTTCCCACTATGGATTCACGTCCCTCTATAGATATCACGCCTGCTCTGTTTTGTGCGTTCCAGTCTTCCAACTTCACATATAAGTCTCCGATGATGCCTTCCGGAGTTTTTATTTCCACAGTCATATTCCTCCCGGTCCAGGCGGTTCCTTTCTCGTCTTTCCACACGTCGTCGCTGGAAACTTTATATTGACAGCGTTCGTCCTGTATCTCAACTCGGTCCAGTGATGTAGTCCACGGAGCAGAACCGAAGTCTTTTTTCTGTTTGCCGCAAGAGATATAAAGGATGGAGTTCTCGAACCCTTCGGGAACGGAAACCACCGCTTTGGGGATGTAGGCAAACATCTTTTTCAGTGTATCTGCTTCCATCTTATAAGAAGGATTGAAGTTGGACTGCTCCATGTAGCGCAGCAAACTGTATTTTAATTGCCGTGCCACGGGTGAACTTAAGTTCAGATTATATCCGCACACCAGCAGTTTTCCTTTGCCCACTTGGCACTCGAAGATAGAACCCAGCTTGTCGTTGATATGGAAATCGCTGACTGCCTGCACGATGGGTTGAAGTTGCGGATGTCGGTTAAGGACGAATGAGTGTCCTTGCGTAATCTCTTTCCATTGCCAGTCGGTGTGACTGTCGGTGGGGAATAACGAAAGTGCGGGGTGGGCTTTGTCTATCCATGCGCCCAGTGTGGTGTTGCTTTGTCCCGGGAAGAAAGAGGTAGACCAGAACAAAGGTTCGAAGTGCAAAGGAGTCGAATTATCTTTTTTCCCGAGTTGATGCGCCATCAGCAGCACTTTCTTTCCTTGTTGCAGAGCGTTGACCGTGGTAGAGTCAAATTGTTCTTTGATGAGGATATCCGTTAATGGCATTTCAGCAGGTGGATATACCCAGATGGCCCATTGATTATGATAAGGCGTCTCACGGATAGTGACGTCGAGGAAGTATTTTCCCGGAGCGGTAATCCCCGAGAGGTCGACGGATAATGAGTCCACTTCGCTCAGTTTACCATAGGGTAAAGTGGCGTTTTTGATGCCTTGGCGATACATTTTTCCCGTCTCGTCGGTCAGCGTCCACACTACGGATGAAGTCAGATTGCTGTCACTGTAGTTTGCTACCTGAAGGGCGGCGTTGAATGTTTCATCCGTTTGCCATACGTATTTGCTGAAACGTGCCAGCGGAGTGACGTCATTGGAGTAACAACGGAATTGTTCGGGAGTGACGACTCCTTTTGAATCCCAGAAAGAATCGAGCCAGCCCACCAATGCTTCACCCTGACCTGAATAGTCTGTCATGCTCAGCATCTGGAATCCTGCACATGAAGGAGTGCGCAACATATTCTCAATCAGTCCTTTGTATAAGATTGTCTGCAAAGCCCCGCTGGCTTCGTGAAACATCCTATCCTGATGGACGGTATGATTTTGGATAGCTAGTTGGCGTAGCCCTTCCAGATTCCGGGCTTCCAGAACGCCGTTGTATTTATCTATTTCGCTCCAAAGCGGGTATATGGGATACTGCCCTACTTCATGGGCAATGACAGGAATTGTTGCTTTCGAGTAGATAGATTCGCGGTCATTGTCGGTTCCTTTTCCGTTGATGCCATATGTTCCGCCGCCGTTGGGAATATTATGAGTCACCATGTATTGATCGACGGGTGTAATTTTTCGTGCGGTGGAGACGGAATAGAGCCTGCGCGAATCTTTCTCTTGCAAAGGCTTGATCCACTGCTGCATCACGTCGAAGTTGGAATTACCTAATTCGTTTCCGATGCATAGCATCACAAAAGAGGGATGATTGCCGTATGCTTCTATCATGCGTTCCAATTCTTCCGGCACGAATTTATCTGCACTCGGGTTCTCGCCAAGGCCTTTCGGAAGCCCTCGCGTAGTCATCTCCGGACGCTCTTTGTTTACGCTCGACATCCACCAGTCTATCCATAACACTTCTGCCTGAATGTAGATTCCTACACGGTCGGCTGCCGTAAATGCTGCTTCGGGCGGGCACCACGAGTGGAAACGAACATGGTTCAGTCCGTAGGATTTATATATCTGGAAGATACGTTCCCATTCGCTCACATCGCAAGAGGGATAACCAGTGAGCGGGAAATGCAGGCAGTCCAGATTGCCCCGCATGAACACAGGGCGGTTGTTGATTAAGATTTTAGAACGGGAGGTGCTGACGTTGCGGAAACCAAACTCTATCATCTCACGCTGTCTTTGCTTTCCTTGCCCGATGGTTATTTCAAGTTGGTATAAGTGGGGATGAAGGTCGTCCCAATAGTTTATCTTTTGGTGGATAGCCAATGTTTCCCGACAGTTCTTCAAGCCCTTTTCTCCTCTTATTTTCTGTTTGGATGCGTATACTTCTTTTCCGGTTTCCAGTTCTTTCAGCGTATAGGATATTTCTCCTTCAATGGTTTTCTCCGAGGAGTTTCGTAAGTCGAAAGAGACATCCAGGCAATTGTCGGATATATCAGGGAATACTTTTATCCGGTCTATAGAGAGGGTTGGTTGCGCCTGTAGCTCAATTTTCCCGAGGATGCCGTTCCAGATAATCTGAGTATATTCTCCGTACGAATGTCCTTTATCGCCAATGTTGTAGATCATGTCATTATTGACGCAAATGGTTATCTGATGTTTTCCGGGTTTCAGACTGCCTAAGCGGTGGAAGTGCGGTGTGCCCAGTCCATCCTGCGTATCAATGAAACGACCGTCTATCCAGACTTCGGACTGCCATAATACCCGCCCCAAATGGAGGGTCACTTCTTTTTCCCGCCAGTTGTTAGGAACTACAAACTCGCGGGTGTACCATGCCCGACCGATGTATTTATGACGGCGTGAAAGGATACCATAATCCGCACCGGTGGTTGGAGCCCCATAGCCGGCTTCATCCAACGTGCCCGGCAACTGAATTTCGCCACCGATACTGTCTGGGTTTAATTTCACTTGCCATTTCCCGGCAAGAGTGAGTCTGTCGGGAGTAAGGGCGGTTTTATTTGAGTGCTGTGCATACGCCATAGTAAATGAAATGGCGACTAAGAATGATAATAAATACTTGTTCATCGGGTTTTGATTTACGGTTCTACTTATTTATCTATGTTTCGTTTGCAAAGTTAGCTATTTGCAGAGCATCAGGAAATAGATATTTATGGGATAAAGATGGACAATTTACTTATCTTATCGAAGGCTGGAAAATACAAATCCCCCGCAAGCAGTGCTTACGAGGGATTCTTTGCTATTAATCAAATCAAGCTTACGCTTAGTCTTTCAACTTCGCTATAATAAAGTCACGGTTCAGGCGGGCGATGTTGCTGATAGAAACGTTCTTCGGACATTCTGCCTCGCAAGCGCGGGTGTTGGTACAGTTACCGAAGCCCAGTTCGTCCATCTTAGACAACATAGCTTTCGCACGACGCAAAGCTTCCGGTTTACCTTGCGGAAGCAAGTTCAACTGGCTTACCTTTGCCGATACGAACAACATAGCCGAACCATTCTTACAAGCAGCAGCACAAGCGCCGCAACCGATGCAAGAAGCAGCATCCATAGCTTCGTCAGCGATTGGCTTCGGAATCAGGATAGCGTTGGCATCCTGAGGAGCTCCTGTGCGTACGCTTACGTAACCACCGGCTTGCATAATCTTGTCGTAAGCAGTACGGTCTACCATCAAGTCTTTGATAACCGGGAAACCTGCCGAACGCCAAGGCTCAACGGTGATAGTGTCACCATCGTTGAAACGACGCATATAAATCTGGCAAGTAGTAGCACCTGTTGCCGGTCCGTGCGGATGTCCGTTGATGTAGAGCGAACACATACCGCAGATACCTTCGCGGCAGTCGTGGTCGAATACCACCGGTTCTTTTCCTTCGCTGATTAACTGTTCGTTCAGAATATCCAGCATTTCGAGGAATGAAGTATCACCGGGAATATCTTTCATTTGGTAGGTTTCAAAAGCGCCTTTAGCTTTCGGTCCTGCTTGACGCCATACCTTCAGTGTAAATGATATATTTTTATCCATTTTCTTCTAATTCTTTTAAATGTTTAACTTCACCGATTAGCTCTTGTAGTTACGAGTCTGAACCTTGATTGCTTCGTATACCAGCGGTTCTTTGTACAATACCGGAGCCTTTTCATCGTCACCCTGATATTCCCAGCAAGCTACGTAGAAGTAGTTTTCGTCATCACGTTTTGCTTCTCCTTCTTCTGTCTGGTATTCTTCACGGAAGTGACCACCACAACTTTCGTTACGGTTCAATGCATCGTAAGCAACAAGCTCGCCCATTGTGATGAAGTCGTACAGACGGATGGCTTTGTCAAGCTCTACGTTCATACCTTCTTTAGATCCGGGGATAAACAAGTTTGCTTCAAATTCCTTGCGGATTTCTTTCAGTTCGGCGATACCTTTCTTCAAGCCTTCAGCCGTACGTCCCATTCCTACGAACTCCCACATGATGTGACCCAGTTTCTTGTGGATAGAATCAACAGATTCCTTACCTTGGATGCTCATGAACTTGTCAATCTTAGCTTGAACAGCCTTTTCTGCTTCGGCAAATTCGGGAAGATCGATAGAGAAGCGGGGAACAGTGATTTGGTCTGCCAGATAGTTCTGGATAGTATAAGGTAATACGAAATAACCATCCGCCAGACCTTGCATCAATGCAGAAGCACCTAAGCGGTTTGCACCGTGGTCGGAGAAGTTACATTCACCGATAGCGAACAGACCCTTGATAGTGGTTTGCAGTTCGTAGTCTACCCAGATACCACCCATTGTGTAGTGGATAGCCGGATAAATCATCATCGGATTATAATATTTAGTACCGTCAATCTCTTTAGCGAGTTCGCCCGGATTGACGTCGGTGATTTCTTCATACATATCGAAGAGGTTGCCGTAACGTTGCAGTACAACGTCGATACCCAAGCGGTTGATAGCTTCAGAGAAATCGAGGAATACGGCTAAGCCAGTGTTGTTTACACCGAAACCTGCGTCGCAGCGTTCTTTGGCAGCACGGCTGGCAACGTCACGCGGCACTAAGTTACCGAATGCCGGATAGCGGCGTTCCAAGTAATAGTCGCGGTCATTTTCAGGAATGTCGCTTCCTTTGATTTCGCCTTTTTGCAACTTCAAAGCATCTTCTTTCTTCTTCGGAACCCAGATACGACCGTCGTTACGGAGAGATTCGGACATCAAAGTCAGTTTAGATTGCTTGTCACCGTGTACGGGAATACAAGTTGGGTGAATCTGAACGAAAGCAGGGTTAGCGAATACGGCACCTTTGCGGTAGCAAGAGATGGCAGCTGTACAGTTACAACCCATAGCGTTGGTAGACAGGAAGTAAGCGTTTCCGTAACCACCGGTAGCGATTACTACTGCATGAGCAGCAAAACGTTCCAGTTTGCCGGTTACAAGATTCTTAGCGATGATACCGCGGGCACGTCCGTCCACGATTACAACGTCTTGCATTTCATAACGAGTGTACAGTTTTACAGTACCTACATTTACCTGACGGCTCAGTGCAGAGTATGCACCCAGCAACAACTGCTGACCTGTCTGGCCTTTTGCATAAAAAGTACGTGATACCTGAGCGCCACCGAAAGAACGGTTGTCGAGCATACCACCGTATTCGCGTGCGAAAGGAACACCTTGAGCAACACATTGGTCGATGATAGCGTTGGACACTTCAGCCAGACGGTATACGTTAGCTTCGCGGGCACGGTAGTCACCACCTTTTACAGTATCGTAGAACAGACGGTAAACAGAGTCACCATCATTCTGGTAGTTTTTAGCAGCATTGATACCACCCTGTGCAGCGATAGAGTGTGCACGGCGCGGAGAGTCTTGAATACAGAAATTGAATACTCTGAAACCCATTTCACCAAGTGAAGCGGCAGCAGAAGCGCCTGCCAGACCGGTACCCACAACGATGATATCCAAACGGCGTTTGTTAGCGGGGTTCACTAATTTCTGGTGAGCTTTATAGTTGGTCCATTTCTCAGCCACTGGGCCTTCTGGAATTTTTGAATCTATTTTGATCATAATATTATTTACAATTTAATCATTTACTATTTACTATTAGCAAGCACCGCCACAGATCAGTGTTTTTACGAAGAATACCACAACTACCAGTGCGAAACCAAGTACTACGATTGTAGAGTAGATGTTAGAAATACATTTCCAACGATCGATCCATACTTTGTTGTTCCATCCCAGTGATTGCATAGCGCTCCAGAAGCCGTGAGTGAGGTGAAACCACAAGGCAAACAGCCAAACGAGGTAGAGTACTACATAGATAGGGCATGAGAAAGTCTGACGGATGTAATGAGCACCGTCTGCTGCATAAGCCAGAGTCAGTGTGTCAGTATGAATGCCCATCAAGTGCATAATTTCAGGCAACTGCATTTTTGCCCAGAAGTTGAAAAGGTGCAAACCAAGACCTACGATAACGATAAGGCCCAGCACCAACATGTTTTGAGAAGCCCACTCTACAGTTTTCGGTTTGTCTACCACTGCATAGCGTTCGCTACCACGCGCCTTGCGATTCTGCATTGTCAGCCAGAACGCATAGATGATGTGAATCACAAAAAGAGCAGCTAGTCCGGCAGTAGCCACTAATGCATACCAGTTTGCTCCCAGGAACTCACAAATCATGTTGTAAGCATCCGCCGAGATGATTGCAACAAGGTTCATCGCCATGTGAAATGTTAGAAACAGGACAAGGGCGATACCGGTAACGCTCATCACCACTTTCCTTCCTACAGATGAATTACTTAACCACATAAATGATTGAATTTAAATTATTTAATTGTTAGAACTAAAATTTCGTAGTCATACACATCTTTACAGGTTGCAAAAATAGGTGAAATAGATTGATTGAGCAAGGAATTAAAGAAATAATTCCTTAATAAAGGGGCAATGTACAATTATTCTTTCTTTCTGATTTTTTCACCGCTGGCAGCTTTCTTGCGCAAGGCGCGGGGAGTGTCGCCAAAGGAGTCCTTGCAAAAATGTGCAAAGTGGGACAGGGAGTCGAAACCATATCGGTTGGATATCTCCGTGATTCGCATATTCGTGTGCTGGAGGTCTTCCAAAATGCCTTCCCGCTTCTTCTCTAGAATCCATTCGTATACGGGTATGCCGTAGAGGTTTTTGAAAAGACGGCGGAAAGTGGTGGTAGTGTATCCTCCCAGATGTGCAAACTCTTCCACGTTTTTCACCTGGCTGTAGTTTTGCATGACAAAGTAGTGGAAACTCTCCGTATAAGTGCTGATGGGATAGAAGAAAGCACTTAATTGAGGAAGCGGATAAAAGTTGGTAATAAGGTATACCAGTTCTTTGCATTTCAGTTCGATAAACTTGCTGCAAGGCGGTTCATCACCGAGAAACTCGCTCATGCTGGTGACCAGATGATAGAGTCTATTGTTCATCACCAGTGGCGTGTAAGTCAAAGGGACTTCGGCCTGCTCCACAACTTCTTTGTAGCGCTCTTCGCAGATGACGGGTAGTTCGTTGAACCAATAAACCACATATTCTACATCCGTAAGTGCCAGTGTTTCAATCTTCGACCCGATGGCTTGCAGCACGAATTGCTTTTCGCGTAACGTGTGACCGGGATATTCTTCGCTGTTGATAAGCAACTCACCTTTTATTATAAAAAGCATACAGTTTTGCGTACACTTATCTTTCGGATTATGATCTCCTCTGGATAGGCTTCTATATACAAGGACGTTTTCTGTTGCGTTAGGACATCCTGTACAGTTTGTGTATTGTTCGCAAAATGTTTTTTCAGACATATGTCTATGTGTGGTTTATTATCTTCGGGGAACAAAGATAGATTTTTTTTGCAATATGTAGAATCCTTTTCTTCATTATGTTTTAGTAAATCCCCAAAGATACGCTCTCTTATTAATTAGTCTTTTCATAATTGTTTGATTTGTTTCAGATAATCGGAAGGTGAAAAGCCGAATTCCTCCTTGAAGCACTGGCGGAAATATCCCGTGCTATTCATCCCTACTTTATACGCTATTTCGGAGATATTGTACTTCCCTTCGAGCAGCAGGCGTTCTGCATGTTGCATTTTAACCTTACGGATATATTCGTTGGTGGAAAGTCCGGTGAGTGCTTTCATCTTCCGGTAGAGGGTGGAGCCGCTCATGCACATCTTATCCGAAAGATAGTTGATATCTATCTTCTCCGAAGAAAGGTTCTCTTCGATATGTTGTGTAATCTTCTCGATAAATTCGTTGTCAAGCTTGCTCAGAGCCTCGGCTATTACGGTTCGTTTTTCGCTTAAATCCGCCTGGTTGCTTGGAGTGGGCTGTGCCTGGAATTGTGCCGCCAGTCTCTTTCTCGATTCGAGCAGGTTATTGATTCGGCTACGCAGCAACGAAGCACTGAAAGGCTTGGTGAGGTAAGAGTCGGCTCCTACTTCGTATCCTTCTTCCTTGTCTTGCAAAGAATCTTTTGCCGTGAGCAGGATGATGGGGATGTGGCTGGTGCGCACATCCTTTTTCAATTGCCGGCACATGGTGATGCCATCCATAACGGGCATCATGATATCACTGACTATAATGTCCGGAATACGGTTAATCGCTTGCCGTTCTCCCTCTTCTCCGTTATTGCCTGTGAGTACTTCGAAGGAATCGGAGAACGATTCGGCAATGTATTTCTGAATCTCTTTGTTATCTTCTACCACCAGCAGAATCGGTTTGTCGCTATCCGTTGCAGGCTGCTGAGCATCTTCGGATGCCGTCTCCCGTGTCGTTTCCTCTTCGGGTAGTTCTGTAGAATCCGCATGGAGGGCGTTCGGGTAAATGTTATCCGTCAGCAGACTGATGTAGAAAGTGCTTCCTTCATTCTGTATACTCTCTGCACGTATCTCTCCTTCATGTAGTTCTACCAGATTCTTCACCAATGCCAGTCCGATGCCCGTGCCCGATGCTTGGTGCTTGCCGCTTTCTTGATAATATCGATTGAAGATATGTGGCAAAGCTTCCGCGGAGATTCCGTATCCAGTGTCGCTGACTTTAATTTCCGTATAGGCTACTTCATTCCTTACGGTTTGATACAAACTGAGCGTGATGCGTCCTTGCTCCGTATATTTGATAGCGTTGGAAATCAGGTTATCCAGAATGATGTTGATAATCTCTTTATCAAAGAAAACAAGCATCTCTTCCTTCTCAATCTGAATCCGGAAGTCAATCTTTGTTTTTTGATTCAGTTCTTTGTACTTAAGTCCTATCTCGTAGATGAGCGGAGCGATATTGCCTTTGCACACACAAAGTTTCTTGTTCTGCGTTTCAGTTTTCCGAAATTCCAGAATCTGATTAATCAGGTTGAGTAGCCGGAGAGCGCTTTGATGGATGACGGAAAGTTTCTGCGCCTGTTTTGCTGGAAGTGATGTATCCTTCTGCATATCTTCCAATGGTCCGAGAATTAAAGTCAGCGGAGTGCGTAGCTCATGGGTAATGTTGGTGTAGAAACGCAATCGCTCTTGATTCAGTTCCTGTTCCTGCTCGTGGTTCTTCTTTTCAAGTGTATAGAGACTTTCCAGATTCAGTTTCTTTTTATAAGCATGCAGAACCAAGTAGGTGATGCTGATAAAAGCCAATACATAGACCAGTTTTGCCCACCACGTCAGCCAGAGCGGAGGATTAATCCGGATGGTGAGAGAGGTGGTTTCTTCGGGCCATTCCTGATTGTGGATACGTGCTTTGATTAGGAACTCATATTTCCCCGGAGGAACATTACGGAAGGTGACACTGTTGTTCTCATTGACGGTATACCACGAATTTTCGAGCCCTTTCAGCATATAGGCATAGTCCACTTGGTTGACAAGAGAGTAATTCTGAACGTTGAATTTCAGGTCGAAACTGTTTTGGCCATGCTTTAATTCTATGTTTTGCCCTTTAGCCAGATTAATAATCATATCGTTATTCTCCGGATTACTCAATCGTCCCAGTATCTTCATTTCTGTGATTACTGCCGCAGGAGCTTGTTGCTCATTCATGATGATAGCGGGATTGAAACAGCACACCCCGTTGATGGAGCCGAAATAGATGAATCCGTTCTCGTCCTGAGTGACGCATCCGCTAGAGAAAGTGCCGGCGGGCACATCATCAGAATGGCCGTAGTTGTAGAAACAGTCTTTATCCGTAACGTAGCAACTGATTCCTTTATTTGTGCTGAACCAGATATTGCCATTCTTGTCTTCATTGATAGCGCAGATACTGGTGTTATTTAGTCCGTCTTTGCGTTGGTAAGTCTTGTATGTCAATTCTTCGGGCGAGGGGAAGCAGACGAGTCCTTCTCCCGTTCCTATCCACATTCTTTTCTGCTTATCCTGAATAATTTGATTAATCGTATTGGAGCAGAAACCGTAATATTGGTTGAACGTTTTAATCAAGTGCATATCGGGAGTATATAGACCGGCACCGTCGCCGAAGGTTCCAATCCAGTAACGCCCTTTGTCGTCTTGTGCAATAGTGCGCACGAAGTCGCTATGCAGTTCGCTATTCTTAATATTATAATGTCGGATGACTTCCATATTCAGAGGATTAATCACGATGATGCCTCCGCTATAACCTACCCGGATATTGTGCTCGTTGTCCTCATAAATAGTACGTATATCCAGATTCGACTGACCCATGAGCGAGATGGAACGGAAAGTTCTGTTCCGGCTGTCGTAGCAAGTGAGTCCTCCTTGGAATGAGCCGAACCAAAGGTTCCCTTTTGAATCTTGCAAAGAAGCCAGTATGAAGTTGGATGTAATTTCTCCGGTTTCTTTTTTGTAGATAGCGATGCGCTTGTCACCGTCGAATACGTTGATGCCACCGCCGTCTGTTCCTACCCACAAGTGGCCTTGCCCGTCGGTGCAAAGGCTGCTTGCCACTTTATTGTTCAGGTTGTTTTCGCTGTTGGGGATGGGGGAGTAGCTCAGGGTGGTGAATAAAGGGGGGGCGTTGCTGATGAAGTTGATTCCTCCTCCCCATGTTCCTATCCAGATGTTGTTGAAAGAATCTTGGAAGATGCTTCGTACGCTTGTGTTGGAGAGGCTGCGGCTGTCGTCTCCTTCGCGTATGTATTCAATGGATAGCTGTTCGGGCGAGAGGAACATACTCTGTTTCAAATCAATTATGGTGATTCCGTTCAGTTCGGAGGCAACCCAGAGTTTACTGTCATTGAGTTGCCGGATGGATAAGATACGGTTGCATAAAGTTGTGTATTTATCGTTCTCGTTCTTCTTGAATGTGATAAAGTTCTGGTTGGCAGCGTTGAACAGAGCCAAACCCCTGTCTGTTCCCAGCCAGATGTTTCCATTGGAGTCTTTCGTGAGACATCGCACATCGTCCCCAGGCAGACTCATCGGATTCTCCGGATCGTTACGGAAGTTTTTTACGTTTTTATCTTTCAGAGAAAGGATACTGAAACCGTGGCCTACATGACCGATATACAGATTACCGTCTCCTCCGTCCAATATCGTCCAAGTTTGCTCCGAAGGTAGAGCAGGAATGGTGCTCTTATTATAATGAGTAAACTTTCCGCTGCTGATGTCGAGATAATCTATACCTCTGTAATAAGTACTTAGCCAGAGTCCTTCTTCGCTTTGAGTGGAAGGAGTAATGTCCGTCACGTCGTTGGTAATCAGACTGTGTGGATTCTCTTCGTTGTGTTGATAAGCGGTGAATGTCTGCTTTTCGTAATCGTATGCATTCAGCCCATCGCGTTGAGTGGCAATCCAGATGATGGGGCGGTGGGTATCGGCATACAAACGGTTTAGTTCATTGCCGGTGATTCCTTGGCTATGCAGCGATTGGTCATTCTTATAATAGGTAGTGAAGCGGGTTCCGTCGAACTTATTCAACCCTTCTTCTGTGGCAAACCATAGGAAGCCTTGCTTATCTTGTGCAATACTTACCACATAGTTGTTGGAAAGTCCCTCTTCTATACCCAAACGTTTTACAGTATAAGGTTGTGCCATCAACCCGAAGGCGGATAGCAGGCAGAGGAATAAAGTAAAAGCAATATGTTTTCTCATAACTTGTGCTTGTTGGTTTCTTTTATAGGCTCAAAAATAGGAATTAATATTTAATTTAGAGTATGCAAATCGTGCATTGAATGATTTGCATAGCTTTTCTGCATGATTTTTATTTATACCTAATATACTAACAGCATATATTTGCATTTAAGAAAACAACGAAAAATATGTTTAATCTTTAAATTCTAATTTATGAGGTATTTCAAAATCTTATGTATGTGTGTCATACAGCTACTCCTATCAGCTGCGGCATTTGCACAGACTCAGGTTACAGGGCATGTAGCTGATGTTAGAGGGGAGGACATCATTGGTGCGAATGTAACAGTTAAAGGTACGACCAATGGTACAATTACCAACATCGATGGTAACTTTACAATCAATGTAGGTGATAAAAACGGCACACTTTCAGTCTCTTTTATAGGTTATAAGACCAAAGAGGTGAAGATTGGTGAGAACACACACCTTCAAATCGTTCTCGAGGAAGACACGGAAACTTTGGATGAAGTTGTAGTAGTAGGTTATGGTACACAAACCAAGAAAAGTTTGACCGGAGCAATCAGTGATGTCAAGTCTGATGCATTGACGCGTTCTGTTTCTACAACTACAGCCGGAGCCTTGTCCGGTAAAATAGCAGGTGTGTCTACACGTGCTGTAGATGCTCGTCCGGGTAGGGGTATCAATCTCGAAATCCGTAATATGGGTAGTCCGCTGTTTGTTATTGACGGTATCCCTTATGGAGGAATGAACAGCCGTGACTGGTTGCAGGCATCGGACGTTTCCGGTAGCGATGCTTTTAATGCTCTCAATATAGAAGATATAGAAAGTATCACCGTATTGAAGGATGCTTCTGCCGCTATTTACGGTCTGCGTGCATCAAATGGTGTAGTTTTGGTAACTACCAAAAAAGGTAGAAAGAACGATAAGGTAAGCGTCAATGTAAATGGATACTATGGTTGGCAGAACTTAACCCGTTTCCCAAAATTGGCAAATGCAGGACAATATGTAAGAGGTTTGGCAGAAGCGGCACAAAACAGAGGTGAAGATCCCAGTTTGCTATATACGCCGGAGGAATTGGCCAAATGGGAAGCTGGCACGGAGCCTGGATATAAGAGCTATGATTATTATGATATGGTGATGAGAAAGAACGTGCCGCAGTATCACATCAATGCCAATGTGACGGGAGGATCTGAAAAGACTAACTATTATCTTTCTGTTGCCCATACCGGTCAGGATGCTATGATGCGTGACTTCAAATATGAACGTACCAATCTTCAGTTGAATATCGACACTAAAATAACAGACCGTTTTACAATAGGTGCACAGATTAGTGGCAAGTACGAAAAGAGTCAGGATGTAGGTTTACCGGGCGGTGACGGTTATTATTCGGCTATCTTGGCTATGTTTAAGATGCAGCCTATCGAAAGTCCGTATGCTAACGATAATCCGGAGTATATTAATAATGTACACGAGAACGGTTACAATCCGGCAGCTTTCAGCCGTGATATCGCCGGTTACAAAGACAACCTGACTCGTAATGCCAATATTAATGCCTACGCACAATATGATTTCGCTTTCGGCTTGACAGCAAAGGCTACTTTCTCATACAACTATACTAATAGCCGTTTTGACGGTTATCAATATGCTTATCAGATTTATACTTATGATAAAGCGAAGGATACTTATAATGGAACTCCTGCTACCGGACGTTGGAGAAACCAGATTGACCGTAGCGTTCCCGCACGCTATATGCAGTTGCAGTTGAACTATACAAAACAGATTAAGAAACATAATATTTCCGCTGTTTTGGGTTATGAAGCTTCTGATTATGACTGGACCAAGAAAACTTATGGTACCGAACCTTCTACTGACTATCTGCCTTTGTTGCAGTTTGATGAACTGAACAGCTTTGCCGATGAATGGAGTTATGAAGCGCGTGCCGGATGGATTGGACGTGTCAATTACGACTTTTCCCATAAATATCTGATTGAATTACTGGCTCGTTACGATGGTTCTTATCTTTATGCGAAGAATAACCGTTGGGGATTCTTCCCGGGGGTATCTGTTGGTTGGAGAATCTCGGAAGAGAAATTCTTTGAGAAATTGAAACCTGTTGTAGATGATTTAAAGATTCGTGCTTCAATCGGTCAGACAGGAACAGAAAAGGATGTGAGGTTATTTGATTATTTGAGTGGTTACACATGGAATAACGGTAACGCTGTATTGGATGGTGAACTGGTGACCGGATTGAATCAAAGAGGATTGCCTATCACAAAATTATCTTGGACGAAGAATACGACATCTAACATCGGTTTTGACCTGACCATGTTCAATAATCGTTTGAAAATCACAGCTGACGCTTTCCGTAAAGATATTACCGGTGTGCCGGCTGCCCGCTATGACGTATTGCTGCCTAGTGAAGTAGGATATTCGTTACCCAATGAAAACTTGAACAAGCAAGCATACATAGGTGCGGAAGGTATGGTTACATGGGCCGACCATATCGGTGGTTTGAACTATACTGTCAGTGGTAACTTTACTTTCTCACGTTACAAAAGCATTGAAACATACAAACCACGCTTTAATAACTCTTGGGATGAATACCGTAACTCTGCGGAAGGTCGTTGGGGAGGTATCTATTGGGGATATCAGGTCATTGGTCAGTTCCAATCGGAAGAAGAAATCCGTAACTATCCTGTAAACTTGGATGGAAATAATAACCGGACACTGCTTCCCGGTGACTTTATCTACAAGGATGTGAATGGCGACGGTATCATCAACAATATGGATGAGCGTCCTATCGGTTATCCGGAAGCTTGGGCTCCTATCATGTCATTTGGTGGTAATATCGGTTTGTCATGGAAAGGTATCGACCTGAATATTGACTTCTCTGGCGGTGCTATGCAAGGATGGAGACAAAACTATGAGTTGGCGAACGCATATCATGGCAACGGAAACTCTCCTGTCTATCTCTTGGAAGATCGCTGGCATCGTGCCGACTTGTACAATCCGGACAGTGAATGGATACCGGGACGTTATCCTGCAATCCGTAAAGGTGAATTTAGCTATAACAACAAGAATAGTGACTTCTGGTTGCACAATGTACGCTATCTGCGTATCAGGAACTTGGAAGTTGGCTATAGCCTGCCTGAAAAATGGCTGAGACCGATTCGTGCACAGAAAGTACGCATCTATGCAAATGTATCTAACTTGTGTTCGTTCGACAATGTAGGCAAGTTTGGAGTCGACCCTGAAATTACGGCTTCTGCCGCAGTGGTATATCCGCAGCAACGTACATTCCTACTTGGATTTAATATTACATACTAAAAAACGAAAGTTATCATGAAAAGCAATTATATAAAAACACTCCTGATGGGAGCAGCTATAACTTCCATATTATCAAGTTGTGGCGACAGTTGGTTCGAAAGAGATCCCAAAAATATCCTTGCCAATGAATTGGTATGGAATGATCCGAACATGATTAAGTCACAGTTGGCCAATCTTTATAATCGCATTCCTCAGTTACACGGTGTTTTCAATACCGGAGGTATGTGCGAAACGGATGATGCCATGTATTGCGGTACGTTGGACCAGAATTATCGTAACGAACTGCGTTATGGAAACGACTATGGTCGTTGGTGGGATTACGGGTTTATACGTGACATCAATATGTCTATCGAGAATATTGATAAGTATGGAACGGATATTTCGGAAGATGATAAGCTTCAGTTCAAAGCTGAGTTTCGTTTTATTCGCGCATATGTTTATTTTGAATTGGTAAAACGTATGGGAGGTGTGCCGTTGATTACAACCACTTTGGAGTATGATTACAGTGGTGATCCTTCTTACTTACGTAAACCGCGTGCCAAGGAACACGAAATATATGACTTTATATATAGCGAATGCGAAGCTATCAAATCGCAATTGGGTAATAAAGGCAGTCAGACCCGTGCCAACTATTATACAGCATTGGCATTGGAAAGTCGTGCTATGCTGTATGCTGGTTCTATTGCCAAGTACAATGCACTGAAAACTCCTAATATTGTGACATCTGGCGGAGAGGTGGGTATCCCATCCGATATGGCAAACGATTATTATCGAAAATCGTTGGCGGCTTCGCAGGAAATTATCGCAAAAGGTGGATATGAACTTTATGAACTTGAGTCTGATAAAGGCGTAAACTTCTATAAGATGCACATGGATAAAAACGGTAATAAAGAAGCCATCTGGGTGAAGGATTATAAAAACCCTCTGAAAGTGCATAGCTTCGGTTATGATAATGTGGTTCATCACCTCAGAGAGGATAATGATAACTCTTCATGCATTGGTCCGTCATTGGGACTGGTAGAAGCTTTCGATTATCTGAATGGAGCTAAAGGGACGCTACATTATAAGAATGGTGATGATTATGTAGTATATGACACTCCGAGCGAAATCTTTGCCAATAAAGACGCACGTTTGTATGGCACGATCATCTATCCGGGGACTAAGTTTAGGAATGAGAATGTTGATATTCAAGCAGGTGTAGCTGTGTGGAACAATGATACCGGTTCTTATGATTTGCTAACAGACTCAAAGTTGGGAAGTACTTATACTGATGATAAGACTTTTGTCGGTCTGGACGGCCCTCAGACTAATAGTCCTAATGTGAGCAATACCGGATTCTATATCCGCAAATTTATAAGCGAGTCAACCCGTTACACTCTTCGTAATTATGCTGAGAACTGGTGGCCCTGGTTCCGGTTGGGCGAGATTTATCTGAATGCTGCCGAAGCTGCTTTTGAGTTGAATGACGAACCAACAGCTTTGCCCTACATCAATAGGTTGCGCGAACGTGCCGGCTTCCCGGCCAACAGCCTGACAAGCTTGACGATAGAGAAGATTCAGAACGAACGTCGTGTGGAGCTGGCTTTTGAAGATCACCGTTACTTTGACATGAAACGCTGGAGAATAGCTGATACGACATGGGATGGAAATGCTGATAACGATAAAGCTATTGTTTATGGATTGTATCCATATCGCATTGCTATTGCAAAACCGGGTACACAGGATCAGGACAAATATATTTTTGTAAAGACCAAATCAGAACGTTTCAAGGTGGCAAGAACCTTTCAGCAATCCAACTATTATTCATTCATTGCTGATGATGTAATTAATAACAACCCATTGATTGTTAAGAATCCATTCCAATAAAAAATAAGAGATTATGAAAAAGATTATACTTTTCTTTATTATGATATGTTGTTTGTTGTCAGTGAGCAGTTGCACCTATGACAACTTTGAGGAGCCTAAGTACACTTTATCAGGAAAAGCTCTTTATGACGGTGAAGCGGTAGGAGTCAGAAGCGGAAGTTCCGAATTTGCGTTATTTCAGGATGGCTATGCGTTGCATGGTTCTATCCCGGTGTATGTAGCTCAGGACGGAAGCTATTCAGTTTCCCTTTTCAATGGCGATTATAAGCTGGTACGCATGGGTAATGCACCTTGGGAAAGACCTTCCAATGATACTATTGTGATTACCGTAAAAGGAAATACTGTGATGGATATTCCTGTGACGCCATATCTCTTTGTTAGAAATGCTTCTTTTGCACGAAACGGTAATAAGGTTACAGCGCGGTTTACAATTAATAAAGTTGTGGGAGATGCTAAGGTGGAAGATGTAGGTATCTATCTGGGCAAAGGTATTCTGACGGATAACAATCAGAAAGAAGCGGAATTGAAGTTAGGAAGTGCTGTTTCGCTCGAACAGGAAATCACTGCTGAAATTGATATTCCGAGTAATTTGATAAATGAATCATATATTTACGCTCGTGTAGGAGTTAAGTCGGACAAATCATCAGAATACTGTTATAGTCAGTCTATTAAGGTGGCGCTGAAATAAATGGTGTCTGCCCCCTTGGAGCTGTATAATATGATTCGAATAATTAAAATTCTCAGATGAATAAGGTAATAGGTAAAAAGAGGATAGCGATTTTAAGTTTTCTGTATATATGTGTGGCAGGCGGGTGTTCCCGTCCTGCCGCTACTGTCAGTTATCAGATAGAGACGGACAAACCTTGTCAGACAATGACGTACTTCAGTGCTTCCGATGCATGGAGTATGCAATTTATCGGACTTTGGCCGCAAGAGAAACAAAACCAGATTGCTGACTGGCTGTTCAGCACAGAGAATGATGCGAACGGGCAGCCAAAAGGAATCGGTCTATCGCTCTGGCGTTTCAATGTCGGTGCCGGAAGTGCGGAGCAAGGCGATGCCAGTCAGATAGCTTCTCCTTGGATGCGTGCGGAATGTTTTCTCAATGCGGACGGAACGTACGACTGGAACAAGCAGCAGGGACAACGCAACTTTCTGAAACTGGCTAAGGAGCGGGGAGTCGATAAATTCTTGGCTTTCCTCAATTCTCCTCCGGTGTTTTATACGCAGAACGGATTGGCTACAAATACAGGTCGCGGAGGTACGGCAAATCTGAAGCCGGACTGCTACGAGAAGTATGCCGGTTTTCTGGCAGACGTGGTTCAGGGAGTAGAGAAGCATGATGGTATCAAGTTCAATTATATCTGTCCTTTTAATGAACCGGACGGACATTGGAACTGGGTAGGACCGAAGCAGGAAGGCTGTCCGGCTACGAATAAAGAAGTAGCCCGCACGGTTAGGCTTTTGAGCAAAGCGTTTGTAGACCGGAAGATGGATACACAGATTCTTGTCAATGAATCTTCCGATTACCGTTGTATGTTCCGCACTCACGAGACGGATTGGCAACGTGGTTATCAGATTCAGGCTTTTTTCTGTCCCGACAGTGTGGATACGTATCTGGGTGATACACCGAATGTCCCTCGCCTGATGCTTGGACATAGTTATTGGACCACTACGCCTTTGAGCGAATTGCGTAATTACCGTTGTCAATTGCGGGATACGTTGGATAAATACAACGTAGACTTCTGGCAGACCGAGACTTGTATTATGGGTAATGACGAAGAAATCGGTGGAGGGAATGGTTATGACCGTACGATGAAAACTGCGCTTTATGTAGCTCGAATCATTCATCACGACATTGTATATGCCGGAGCGCGAAGCTGGCAATGGTGGCGTGCCATCGGTGGTGACTATAAAGACGGGTTGATTCGTGAGTATACCGATGATGATTATAAGGACGGTCGCGTGGAGGACTCCAAACTAATGTGGGCTTTAGGCAATTACAGCCGTTTTATTCGTCCGGGAGCTGTGCGTTTGTCGGTTTCCGCATTCGATAAAGCAGGGGTAATTATGCCTGAAGGAGACACCGACCAGCAAGGCTTAATGTGTACTGCTTACAGAAATGTGGATGGCACCTATGTAATGGTCGTTATCAACTATGCCGAACAGGAAAAAGACTTCTCTATCACGGGGGATAAATTAGAAGATTTGCAGTGGCAGGTTTATCGGACGTCCGATACGGAAGGAGAGAATTTGCTGCCGGTGGGGAAGGTGAAGAGTCATGAAAAGACTCTGATTCCTGCACGTTCTGTTATTACGCTTTTGTCTAAATAGTTAAAGAATAACTTTCCCCGTCTTATATTAAACTGTATATTTGTGTGCCCTTCTATTGCTACAAAGACAATGGAAGGGTGCAATTTATAAAAAGGAGGTATGATTATGGACAATAGGGGAAATATTGTCATCTTTCAGACAAAGGATGGGAAGACTTCAATTGATGTAAAGTTGGAGAATGAGACGGTGTGGCTAAATCGGCAACAAATGTCTGAGTTATTTGATCGTGATATCAAGACTATTGGTAAACACATTAATAATGCGAAGAAGGAAGAACTGGAAGGAATTCCAGTTGTCGCAAAATTTGCGACAACTGCTTCGGATGGAAAAAGTTATCAAGTAGAATATTATAATATTGAAATGATAACCTCTGTCGGCTACCGTGTAAAATCGCAACGTGGCACTCAATTCCGTGTCTGGGCAAACAAAGTCCTGAAAGACTATCTGATAAAAGGTTACGCCATCAATCAGCAAGCTAAGGTAGAACAACTGGAGGACTTGAAAAACACCGTGCGCCTTCTTTCTAACGTCATCGAACATAAACAACTTACTTTGGAGGAAGCTAACGGATTGTTGCGTGTCATAACCGACTATACCTACGGCTTGGATACGCTGGATAAATATGATTTCCAGCAGTTGGAAGTGGACTCCACAACACCTACTAGAGAATTTCGTGCCACCTATGAGGAAGCTATGGAGGCTATCCACCTTTTGCAGCATAAGTTCGGTAGCAGTGATTTGTTCGGCAATGAAAAAGACCAATCCTTCAAAAGTTCTATCAACACTATTTATCAGACGTTTGGCGGAGAAGAACTTTATCCAAGTATCGAAGAGAAAGCAGCGATGTTGTTTTATCTTGTGGTGAAAAATCATTCCTTTAGTGACGGAAACAAACGTATTGCCGCTTTCCTGTTTCTCTGGTTTCTAGAGAAGAATGGCATATTATATAAATCCGACGGCTCAAAATTGATTGGTAACAACACATTGGTAGCACTCACGCTGATGATTGCCGAAAGCCGCACGGAGGAAAAAGATATGATGGTGAAAGTAGTAATCAATTTGATAAATAAGAATAATTAAGGCTGAAACCAAGCATATTATAGTAAACTGTGAGTTATTGCTATATTCTCATCTGCAAGATTTTAAAAGTATTACTTCTTATACTAATCTTCAGGTATCCTAATCTGCTTTCGTTCGACTTAAGTTGAACTAACGAACCACTTAAGTTGAACGATAGTTCAACTTAAGTGGAACGCAAATTAATTAGGCAACGAATTTTTTCTAATATTAAAACTGGGATGCAGAACCATTCATGAAGTATAATAGGTCTCATATCCGGCTATGCCACCTTTATTCGAGTTAATGCTATATGCTTTTTCCGGTGAATCACTTTCCAATCATAAACCATTAACCTCCGTCGACATCACGAAAGAAGGGAATGAATATGATTCTGAGCATTGCTGAAGGATGCCGGCTGGTTCTAAAACCATGAGTACTTACTTCAACTTCTTCTTATACTCGTCCGAGTTCAGGATTTCCAAAGCCTTTTGTACACTTTCGTTGGTGGCATTCATCACTTGGAAGTATTCGCTCATATCCCAGAGGTCGCGCGCAATCAATGCTTTGAGTTGGGCTTTGATAAGCGGTAGGGACTTCTCGTATTGTTTCTCGTCAAACTTCACACCCTCCTTGTCGCCCATCTCTTTCAGAGTGGTCAGCATGGCATTGTCAATCACGAACTTGTCGTTGAAGCTGTCGAACTTCTTATACTTCTCTGCCAATTCCTTCCGGTGTCCTTCTATGAAGTTCATCGTAAATTTGATGACTACGCCTTTGGCAACCAGATTCCTGTGATAGTCTGTATACACAGTAGTGTCGATAGGAACGAAATAATCGGGCATGATGCCACCACCGCCATAAACGGTACGTCCCAACTTCTTAGTCTGCGTCTTTAGTGAATCGGGGAAGTGGATACTGTCCGCATTCATCAGCTCTCCACGGTTGAAACGTTCTATCAGGTCCTTGTTATAATCGACAGTGCTGTCATACGGCTTCTGGATGGAGCGTCCCGACGGGGTATAATATCGGGCAATGGTCAGTCGAATCATCGAACCGTCCGGAAGGTCGATAGGGCGTTGCACCAATCCTTTTCCAAAGGAGCGGCGACCTACGATGACACCTCTGTCCCAATCTTGCACGGCACCGCTGACAATTTCGCTGGCGGAAGCGGTATATTCATCTACCAATACGATGAGGCGGCCGTTACGAAACTCTCCGTTACCTTTGGCGTAGAAGTCAGCGCGTTTGGCGGTGCGCCCTTCGGTGTAAACAATCAGTTCTTTCTGACCCAGAAACTCGTTGGCAAGGTCAATGGCAGCATTCAGATAACCTCCCCCATTGCCTTGAAGGTCGAGAATCATATCTTTCATTCCTTGCTTCTGGAGGTCTTTCATTGCTTTCTTAAATTCCTCGGCAGTAGTGGCGCCGAAGCGGTTGATGCGGATATATCCCGTTTTAGGCTGAATCATATAAGCAGCATCTAGGCTGAGGATAGGTATCTTGTCTCTTTTCACGGTGAAGAGTAGCGGGTCTTGCACACCACGGCGAACAATCCTCAGGTCTACTTTAGAATTCTTTGGGCCACGGAGACGTTTCATGATATCTTCCGTGCTCATCTTTACACCTGCAATGGCAGTGTCGTTGACCGCAATGATGCGGTCGCCGGCAAGGATGCCCACTTTCTCGGAAGGTCCGTTGCTGACAGGTTGCACCACCAGCAGTGTATCCTCAATCATCTGGAATTGTACGCCGATACCCTCGAAATTACCTTGAAGCGGTTCGTTCATCTTTTTCACTTCTTCGGCATCGGAGTAGGTGGAGTGCGGGTCGAGTTGCGCCAGCATCTTGATGATAGCTTCTTCTACCAGCTTGTCTTCATCTACTTTGTCCACATAGAAGTTGGAAATTGCAAACTCTGCCATTTGCAGCTTGCGCATGGCGGCGGAACCGAAGTTTTGTGCTTGAATAGCAGAAGTCGTCCACAGACAAGCCAGAAGGGCATATATTTTAATCTTATTCATAATCTTACTTTATTTAATATGTTTAATATGTGGTTTCAATCTTTTAGACGCGGATAACGCGGATGACGCTGATTCTGTAATTTAAAAATCCGCGTTATCCGCGTCATCTGCGTCTGAGAAATAAATCATAACGCAGTCTGCAAACTAAACACTCTCAATTAATCTTCATCCCTTTCGGAATAAACTGGCTGATATCTTTATTAAAACTCAGCAACTCGCGTACAATCGTAGAACTGACGCACGTCAGCTCCGGTTCGGTGAAAAGCAGGATAGTTTCGATGCCCGCTAGTTTGCGGTTGATATCGGCAATGGTTTCTTCATACTCGAAATCTTTCACAGTGCGGATGCCGCGGATGATGAATTTCGCTTGCACTTCCTGCGCGAAGTCAATCGTCAGGCAGTCATAGGACATCACCGTAATGCGCGGGTCGTCTGCATACAATTCCCGAATCATCTCCACCCTTTTTTCGATGGGGAAATACGTATTCTTGTTCTCGTTGATACCGATACCAATCACTACTTCATCCATAAAGGTCAGTGCACGTTCCACTACCGAATAATGTCCGATGGTGAAGGGGTCGAATGTACCCGGGAATATTGCTCTTCTCATGATGCCAAATCTTCTTCTATAACCAGATTGTCTATAATAAAGTTCTGTCGTTCCATGGTATTCTTGCCCATGTAGAACTCCAGAAGTTCTTTCACCCCGTCCGTCTTGCGCAGCGACACTTGCTCCAAGCGCATATCTTTGCCGATAAAGTGTTTGAACTCGTCCGGTGAAATCTCTCCCAATCCTTTGAATCGGGTGATTTCCGGATTCGGACTCAACTCGTTGATGGCATTGACGCGTTCCTCGTCGCTGTAGCAATAGATGGTCTTTTTCTTGTTGCGCACGCGGAACAACGGAGTCTGTAGGATATATACGTGCCCCTTCTTGATAAGGTCGGGGAAGAATTGCAGGAAGAACGTGATAAGCAGCAGGCGGATGTGCATACCGTCCACGTCGGCATCGGTGGCTACGATTACTTTGTTGTAGCGCAATCCCTCTATTCCGTCTTCTATGTTCAAAGCTGCTTGCAGCAGGTTAAATTCTTCGTTCTCGTAGACCACCTTTTTGGTCAGCCCGAAAGAGTTCAGCGGTTTACCGCGAAGGCTGAATACTGCCTGCGTGTTCACGTCGCGGCTCTTGGTGATGGAACCGCTGGCAGAATCTCCCTCGGTGATGAAGATACACGATTCTTCTTCGAGTCCTTTACCCTTCGGGTCGTTCAGATGCAGGCGACAGTCACGTAGTTTACGGTTGTGCAGATTTGCTTTTTTGGCACGCTCACGTGCCAGTTTCGTTACACCGGCGATGGCTTTGCGTTCCTTTTCCGATTCCTGTATCTTTTGCAAGATGGCTTCGGCTACGTCAGCATTCTTGTGAAGGAAGTTGTCAACTTCCAGTTTGATGAAGTCGCCCACGTACTTGTTCACGGTCACGCCTCCGGGAGTCATGTTGGTAGAACCCAGCTTCGTCTTGGTCTGGCTCTCAAAGATGGGCTCTTCTATGTTGACGGCAATGGCTGCCACCAATCCGTTACGGATATCGGTGTAGTCCATGTTCTTGTTGAAGAACTCCTTAATGGTGCGGGCAATGTGTTCCTTGAAAGCACTCTGATGAGTACCTCCTTGGGTGGTATGCTGTCCGTTGACGAATGAGTAATATTCTTCTCCGTACTGTCCGGTGTGGGTGAAGGCAATTTCGATGTCTTCTCCTTTCAGGTGGATGATGGGATAAAGTCCGGTAGCCGTCATGTTGTCGTTGAGCAAGTCCACTAGACCGTTGCGCGACACGATGCGGTGACCGTTATAGATGATGGCAAGTCCCGTGTTGAGGTACGTGTAGTTGCGTAGCATCGTCTCAATAAACTCGGGCTTGAAGCTGTAGTTCAGGAACAGTGTATTATCCGGTTCGAAGAAGATGTACGTTCCGTTCTCCTCTTCGGTATTCTGCGTCTCATCGGTTTGCAGTTCGCCTTTAGAGAAGGTGGCGATGCGTACTTTTCCGTCACGGTAGCTGCGTACTTCAAAGCGGGAGCTCAGTGCGTTGACGGCTTTCACACCGACACCGTTCAGTCCGACGCTTTTCTTGAATGCCTTGCTATCGTACTTACCGCCTGTGTTCAGCATACTGACGGCTTCAATCAGCTTTCCTTGTGGAATGCCCCGTCCGTAGTCGCGAACGCTGACGCGCAGGTTTTCTTCAACGATAATCTCGATTTTCTTTCCGGCTTGCATCTTGAACTCGTCGATACTGTTGTCTATTACTTCTTTCAGGAGGACATAGATTCCGTCTTCGGCGTGTGCACCGTCGCCCAGCCTACCGATGTACATACCGGGACGTGTGCGCACGTGTTCCATGTCGCTCAGGTGGCGGATGTTGTCGTCAGTGTACTCTACTGCATTGTTGATGTCTACAGGTATCAATTCGTTCTCTTCCATACTTTTAATAATTATTCAATTTGCTAATTTGCTAATATGCCAATGGGCTGCACTATGCTGCATAGTAATTGGCACATTAGCACATTGGCAAATTATCCCATTATCTCTTTGATGAACGCACGGCGGCGCTTATGTTGGTTAGTTTCAAAGTAATCCCATTGAGCTTGAACCTTTCCGTTCATCTCCAGTTCGGGGTTGCTTTCTGCAAAGATAAAACCTAATTTCTGATAAATTGGAATTAAATCGGAAAATAACAAAGCGTTAACACCTTTGTTCTGGTATTCGGGCTTCACTGCAACGAGTAGTAAATCAAGCATTTTTGCACGTCGTTTCATGAAAAGTGCCTTTAGCAGATAGAACCATCCGAAGGGCAGTAATCGTCCGTGCGACTTTTGCAACGCTTCGGCAAGTGAGGGCATGGAGATGCCTACGCCGACCAGTTCGTCGTTGGCATCGGTGATAAGAGTTACCATGCGCAGGTCGAGAATCGGGAGATACATTTTCACGTATTGGTCAATCTGACGTTGCGTCAGGGGTGAGTAGCCGTAGAGTGGGCTGTAGGCTTCGTTCATCAGTTCAAAGATCTTCTGTCCGTAGTCTTTGGCTATCTTAGCGCCGGAGGTATATTTTTTAATCTTGAGGTTGTATTTTCGTTGAATCAGTTCGGAGATACGTTTGTGCTTCTCGGGGATGGCTTCGGGGATGTAGATTTGATATTCCACCCAGTCGGCGTCTTTTTCAAATCCGAGTTTCTCCATGTGTACGGGATAGTAGGGGTGGTTGTAGATGGTTGCCATGGTGCTGAGTTGGTCGAAACCTTCAATGAGCATTCCTTCGGCATCGAAATCAGTGAAACCAAGCGGGCCTACAATGTGGGTCATGCCGCGTTCCTTTCCCCAGTCTTCCACGGTTTTGATGAGGGCGGCGGATACTTCGGGATTGTCGATGAAATCTATCCATCCGAAGCGGACGTTCTTGCACCCCCATTTCTCGTTGGCGCGGTTGTTGACAATGGCTGCTACGCGCCCTACTATTTTGTCGTTTTCGTATGCCAGAAAATAATCGGCTTCACAAAACTCGAATGCTGCATTCTTCTTCTTGTTGAATGTGTTGAGCATATCGTCGTAGAGGTCGGGCACGGAATAAGGATTGTCCTTATACATCCTGTAATTGAAGCGAATGAATTTCTTCAGTTCTCTTTTTGTAGAGACTTTCTTGATTGTAATAGCCATATCTCGTATTTATGATTGAGATGCAAAGATACGTGATAATCTTCAAATTACAACGCGGTGGGTGCGAAAAACTACTTCGACGAAAAGCAATAAACATTCCCGGCAAAGTCGCAAACAATCATACTATTTCCTGAAACTGCTACGGTAGAGAAAATCGGTGCACCGAGATTGATTTTGTCTTTTATGATGCCGGTAGAAGCGTCGAGAGCATACAAATAGCCGTCGGAAGCTCCGATGTAAACGATGCCTTGTGATGCTACGGGGCTTGTCTCCACTCCGGCTTGCGGGGTGGTAGAATAAGGAGCCGTGAACAAGAGAGAGGGATTCGTCTCCGCTTTCCATTTGTTGAAAAGAGTTGATTTATCCAGTGCAATTACTCCATGGTCCGCAGTGCCGAAGATAATCTCATGCTCCGTGATAAGTGGGGTAGAGGTAACGTCTACGTTGGCAGATAGTTCCTTCTTTTGAAGCACCTTTCCTGTTTGAGGTTCGATGGTGAAGAAGCTTTTCGCAGAGATAATCCATAGCTTTCCTTCTTTGTATACAGGAGAAGCACCACGATTTCTGAATCCGTCGTCCGATAGCATCCAGAGTTGTTTTCCGGTATGTATGTCGTTGGCGTACAGACCTCCCCATTGGGTGCCGCTGATAAGCACATTGTCGGCAACAGTCAGAGTGGTGGTTCCACCTTCCCGTTGTCTCCAGTCTTTATTGGTCCATATTGTGCGTCCTGTTTTCAGGTCGTAGGCGGATAAGCCTGTGCCGATTCCGGCATAGACAATTCCTTTCTCAACAGTCAGTCCTTCGGGTAGATAGGGGTAGCTGCCATGATTCATATACTGTTTCCATAGCAGTTTGCCGGTTTCGGCATTGAGGGCATATAGATTGCAAGCGGCATCCTGAGCTACGATAATTCCATTCTCATAAGCAATGGTATTCTTCACCGAGTTCTCCGTCGGGAATTTCCATAAAGGCTTTCCCGTGGTGAGGTCGAAAGCGCAGACGTGCGTGTTCAAGGGCACGTTGTCGTCTGTGGTAGCAATAAATACTTTCTGCTCTGCTATAACCGGAGAAGTCATGAAGATATTGCTCCCAGCATTGGCTGTCCATTGCAGTTGAAGGGGAAGTTCTATTTTAGAGTTGTTGATACCACCTGTATGAGCGGCATTTTGCAGCAATGTATTCCAGTTTTCACCGGGGATGATAGTCTGTCTGGTCTCCTTTTGATAGCGGAACAGACGGGTGTCAGTAGCTTTCTTTCCGTCTTTGAAAAGAGAAGTGACTGTGAGTTTCAGTTCTTTCCCATCTTCGTTGGCAGGGATTTGTATGTTTTCCGCCCAGTTCCAGTCAGTAAGAGGTTGGAGCTTACCCTCGGTTATCTTCTGATTATCTTCCGCACGACTTAGTACATAAGATACCTCCATGGTCTTTCCCTGCGAATGATAGGTATTGACAGAAACAGGGTCCGTAGAAACAATCGTAACTTGCGGCTCGATGAAGGTGTATCGCAATTCTGTTGTAATGTTATTGTCAGCATTCACTTTTATTTCTCTGAAAGAAGAAGGAGAATGGTCGATGCCTCCTTTATCCAATGTACCTGTACAAATAGTGTAGATACCATTCTGATTGCGAACATAGTTGTAGTGCATATGTCCGTATATCTGTGCTTTGATGTTGAATTTCCGTAAGTCGATGGCGTGTTCCTTGTTTGCTCTAAACACAAAGTCATCGGAAGCAGTGAACAAGTCGTGATTGAATACGATAAGCGATTGACCTTCAGACATCATTGCCAAGTCATTCTTCAGCCAGTTGTACACATCTGTCTGTGTATAATTGGTCGGGTGGTCGCCATGAGCCATCGGAGTTACAACGTAATGCGTATTGCCTACATTGAAAGAATACCATGTAGGTCCGTAAATAGATTCATAAAGCTCTTCACCATAATTGCCTTTCACTAAGTCGTGATTTCCTATGCAATAGTAAACGGGGCAGTCCATCGTTTGTGCATTAACCACTTGGTTGTGCATATTCAATCCCGATTCGTAGCAGATGTCTCCGGTATGAATCAGAAAGGCGGGTTTCTCGGTGTTGATGTAATGCTGTAGGTCGGTCACCCATCGTCCCAGTCCGCCCATCACTTCCGTGTCGGTGATTTGAACGAAGGAATGTTCTTTCTCTTGTGTCCGCTCACTTTCGGTCAATAAGAAATCATAGCTTTTCCTATTCTCTTCTTTAGTCGATATATAGAATTGCTGCGTTTCGTATCCAGCAGGGGTAGTGATAGAGATGAAATGTGTCTTTTCGAATCCCGGTAAAGAGAACCGACCTTTCTTATCCGTTTTTACTACGTTCAATCCGTCAGTTACCATAACTCCCGCCAGCGGCTTATTGCCTTTGTCGGATATGCCCGATAGATTGGAGTCGATGCAGACTGTTCCTTTAAACTGAGCGCATAGAGGCAGATATAGTAAAAATGACAGTAGTATAACGGATATTCTTTTCATGGTCGGTTCTCTGTTTTTTAGTGTGTTAAGCTAATTATTTCTTATTTATCTATTTGCTTCATTTCCTCGTTGTATCTCGCTTCCTCCTTACACAAAGGCTTGTACCAAGTCTTTCTCAATATCAATGTTGTAATCAGTAGTATGGCAATGGAACTCCAGAGTCCCAGTTGTCCGCGCACAACGAGATACATCGGAATAATTGTAAGGCTGCATTGCCAGATAATACCGATAGCTACGTTGAAAGCATCTCTTTTGAAATTTTTGTTTGCCTCGATGTGCGGATAGCGTGCCAGTGCCTTTTCCTGAATCGGCTTCCACCATCCCCACGGACGTACACGGGTGTAGAAACTGATAAGCGTATCTTCATCCGTAGGAGGAGCGCTGTAAGTTCCGACGATGCACCCAATCAGTGACACACCGAATAGTACCGGGAAGAAATAGAGCACCCATGCATCGGGCACTGTAAACTTCATAACGATAGCCGCAGCCACTCCGGCAGCCATTCCCCAGAAGTAACCTTCTCCGTTGAAGCGCCACCAGTGCCATTTCAGCACGTTGGCTGCAATATATCCTCCGAAGAGTGCACCTACAATCCATTGGAAGATTTCGTTGATATCTTTCAGGAAGAATCCGATAACGGTGCTGACAACTACCACTGCCACAGAAATGATATAACTGCTGCGTATTTGTGTCTTTACACTTGCCTTGGGGTTGATGTATTTCAGGTAAATGTCGTTCACGATGTAAGCCGGCGCAGCATTCACTGTTGAGGCAAAGGTAGACATAAAGGCCGCCAGCAATCCTGCCAATAACAGTCCCGCCAGTCCTGCCGGAACATAACGTGTAATCAGATGAGGAAGAATTGTTTCGAAGTCGGTACGTGTCACTTCCATTTGTGCCATTCCGCCGTCTTCTTTAAAGAAGTAGATGGCAAGCAGGGCAAATCCCATAATCATCAGGTAGCGGGGAATTAGCAATACTACTGATACCGAACCGCTCATCATAGCCGCTTCTTTCGGCGATTTACACGAGAGAATCTTCTGCATATCATAATTGGGGGCAGGTCCTGCCATACTCATAAAGATGCCTTTCAGTAAAGCCATCATCACGAAAATACTTATCAGGCTATACGGCTCATTCGCCATTCGCTCCGTGAGCAGGTTCATCCGGCTGCTCCAGTCGATATCGAGCGTCCATCCGAAGAAGGGCGAGTCCCATCCTGCCGGAACAAAAGAGTGAATCATATCCGGAGCCACCATCTGCATTCCGATAACGACAATGACGACACCCGCCACAGTCATGATAAGAAACTGGACAACATCTGTCCATACGATACTCAACATACCTCCAAGCATCACATAGAAAGTGGCGATGGCGGTAAAGAATATGCCATATACATGGGGTACGTATTCTGCAGGAACATTGAAAGGAATAAAAGGAGATAATACTTCCCAGGGGATAAATATCTCCATAAATTTACCAATACCTATAAAACCGTAACTAAGAAATCCTAAAACGCTTAATAATGCAAATATCACCACAATCGTATGAGAAAGGGTAGCTCCTTTCCCTTTGCCGAAACGGGTTTTTATCCATTCGGCTCCTGTCAGTACATTGGAGCGGCGGAGCCATACGGATAGGTAAACCATAAGGAATATCTGATTGAATACCGGCCATAGCCAAGGAATCCACAGACTCTTAAAGCCGTAGGCGAAAGCCCAGTATACCATCAGCATGGTGCCGGTGATGTCGAACATACCGGATGCGTTGGATAATCCGAGCATATAGAAAGGTAACGTTTTTCCTCCTAAGAAATAGGAGTCCATGTTTTGAGCGGCACGTTTTTTCAGAACCAGCCCGATAACAATCATGGCTATAAGATAGGCGCAGATAATGAGAAGGTCTGCTGTGTGTAGTTTCATATCGTTGTTTCGATTAGATTTTATTGTTATTACTCTATTCGGTGCAAAAGTAAGGCGAAAGTTGCAAGAAAACAAATATTATTTTAGCTCATTCTGATACAATATTGATAATGATGAGCTTAAAACAGCTCACATCATGCTGAGAATTCGTGTTTTATCTTCTATAATCGATAAAATGATGCTGAATCTGTCTTTTATAGAAGATAGACGCATATGGCGAAGAATATTATTAAGGCTTTGATTGTTGAATATTGGAGTTTTGAGAATATATCCTATTTATAATGGGGTTATTCTATTTCGTATAAGAAATAAGATGAGAAAGCCGGAGTATTATAAAAGAGAGCCCAATGGATGAACTCGAAGGTACGACTTATCAAGGAATAAAACAAATTCCAATTCGTAAGTTCCTGCTAGAGTGGAAGTAAGATAAAAAAAGCGCAAAGCGTCCGATTAGAACATAATCGGATTACTTTGCGCTCTGCCGTTATAAATAAACTCTCTCCGTTTCGGCCATCACTAATTTGTTAGCTTCAATCAACTGGCAAATATTTTCTACAGAAGCAGCGGAACGAAGTCCGTCTGCCGGGGTATTAAAACAATAATCTACAAGTCTGCTAATGGTTGAAGTAGCTACGTGCATACGGGTGTCCGAAGAAGCGTAGTATATATATACGGTTCCGTCTTCATCGGCAATCCAGCCGTTGGAGAACAGTACGTTTGATACATCCCCTATTCTTTCTTCTCCTGCGGGAGCCATTAAGAATCCGCCCGGTTCAGCAATAATCTTTGTCGGATCTTCGAGTGACGTCATATACAGATAAAGCACATAACGCAATCCTGCTGCGCAGCCACGAACTCCGTGGGCAAGATGCAACCATCCTTTGGGGGTTTTGATAGGATGGGGTCCTTCGCCGTTTTTCACCTCCTTTATCGTGTGATAATGACGGTGATTAATGATTGTCTCCTCTTTCACTTCGGCGTGAGTAATGTCGTCAATCAATGCCCAGCCGATACCTCCACCGTTTCCAGCATCGATGAAGCTATCTTGCGGGCGGGTGTAAAGAGCGTATTTTCCTTTTACGAACTCCGGGTGCAGAACGACATTCCGCTGCTGGCTTTTAGCGATTAGGTTCGGTAGCCGCTCCCAATTCTTCAAGTCTTTAGTACGTACGATGCCTGCTTTAGCCACGGCAGACGACAAATCGCCCGGTGCTGCATTGGGGTCGAGACTCTCGCTACAGAAGATACCGTAAATCCAACTGTCTTCATGAGCCGTCAGGCGCATATCGTAGACATTCGTTTCCGAAGGGTCTATGTCCGGCAGCACTATCGGATACTCCCAGAAGCGGAAGTTGTCCACGCCATTCGGGCTTTCGGCGATGGCAAAGAATGATTTGCGATCATTCCCCTCCACACGAACTGCCATCAGGTACTTTCCGTGCCATTTGATGGCTCCCGAATTCATAGTGGCATTGATTCCGATACGTTCCATCAGCCAAGGGTTTGTCCCCGGATTCAGGTCGTAGCGCCACTCCAGTGGAGCGTGCTCGTTCGTTAATGCCGGATATTCATATCTTTCAAAAATCCCATTGCCCGGAAGAATCTTCTTGTTCGGGCGGGTTATCAGAGTTTCATGCGTTTCTTGTAGAAGACGCAGTCTGTTACTATATGATTTGTTCATATTCTTATCTCTTTATAAAAGAATTCCGGTGCTGTCAATAGTATCCGGAATCCTTTTATGCTAATGTGTCAGTTTAATTTGGTCTCGGTTACAATATATGACCAAAGATAATTATTTCCTTCATAGAATCTGATCCAATATTTACCGTTGCCGTCTGTGCCAGTTTCAGTCTTGTACACTTCCAAATTGTTGATGGAAATAGGATCTACCTCGTTACCTTCAGAATCGAGACGATATAAGGTCGGATTGTCCTTGTAACCATATATAAGGCGGTTGCCTTCAAATGAAAGGACGAAGCCGTTTATATATTTCGAACCGGATTCTGTTCCTACAGTCAGGTATTCGCGTCCGTTTTTCGTTTCGAATTTACTATTAGTCGGGATGCCAATGTTGCCATCAATATACCATCTTGCACATCCGTATGCATCGATTTTATAATTTACCTCTTTCACAATAATTTCCAAAGACTTATTAAGTTTATTGTCTGTCACTGTAATTATTTGATTGAAAGCCATCTTTTTCTCTATTCCGCTTAAAGACAGTGTCTTTTTATCGTCAGAGATAACACATTTTAATGACTCGCTGGTTGTACTAATAGTATAATCTTCACTACCTTCCAATATTTTAATAGTTTGTGGAGTTTCGATGTCCAAGAGAGTAATGGTCGTCTTTTCTAATTTGAATTCGTCTACAACTTTAATAGCGATAGTAGCTGAGAATTCCCACTTGTCGGTAACCGTGATTTTAGCTTCACCTTTTGAAACTCCAGTAATGCTGATAGCATCACCCGATTCGGAAACTACGGCAGTAGCTATCTCTACGTTGTCACTGGTAACAGTATATTCACCGCTACCTGTTGTGATTGCAATGTTTAGAGTCCCATTAATTGCTATTATGTCTGAAGTCTTTTCGAGTACCAACTGGTCGCATACAGTTACATTTATTGATGCCGTTTTGCCATCTGCATCAGTCACTTTGATAGTGGCAGAACCGTTACCCATGGCAGTAACCTGCACTTTTCCTTCTGAAATCAGTTCGACCGTTGCCACTTCACTATTACTGCTTTCTACCTGATAGTCTCCGTTGCCAGCGATAATATTAACTTCAATGGGTTTTGTGGCTTTCGTCATCACTAACTCTGTTTTATCCAAAGTTAACTCAAAATCTTCCTTTACATTTACTTTGATAACAGCAGAATGTTTAGACCAGTCCGTGATAGTGACAGTTGTAACTCCATTATTTAAGCCATTCAACGTAATCTGATTGCCATTGAGAGTAGCTGTTGCTACATTCTCGTCAGCTACAATTACGTTATAGTTGCCGTTTCCTTCTGTGATGTTTACTATTGCTGTGGGGGTTTCTCCGTCTGCTTGGATAAATACTTCTGTCTTATCCACTTTAAGATCACTATATGACGGGAGATCTTCTGAGCAACCGAACATCAGTATGGCGGAGCTTAATAAAGCTCCTGCCAAATTTATAATATTCTTTTTCATTCGTATTACTTCTTTTTAATTATTCAACAGCTTCTTTTATTTGAATCTTCCGGTGATAGTTACCACACTATATTTAGGCACAGTAACAGAACGTTTGCCGCTTGAAGAAGGATTCAGTTTCTTGCGCATCCATTTCACACTGGAATTGGAAGTGTATGAAATCATGCTATCAAATTCTTTGCCATCAATTTCCAGTAGCGCGTCGAAGCCTTTCGTTTGTGATTTGTTTACCAATACGATGGTATATGTATCGTCTTTAATGTATGCTGACGCACTCAATTCTTTCGGGATTCTGTTTGCCGTTGTCGATACGGTTTTTACATCTACACGTGTTGAACCTCTTTGGATGTATCTGGAGAATTGTCCGATAGAGTAGTAACGATCTACGCGATAAAAGTTATCACTAAAATCATATGCATTGGTTTGAAGAAGGTTTTCACCGGTCGTTGAGCATTGACGTGCTCCTGCCCACCATACAACAGCACTTGTGTTTGCTTTAGTAAGGTAATCGCTATAGTTCTTTGCCCACTTCATTGCATCATTCCAAGTTTCGTCACGAGTCTTGTCATCGCAAGTCTCTGTCTGCCATACATGAATACCTTTCTCTTGGGCTGCTTTCATTGGAAGGATGTTGTCGTCAACCGTAGAATAGCCATGTCCTGCTGCAACAATATTAGCATCCACTAAACCGGGATTATCTCTCAGTGCATTTTCTACCCATGTAACGGCATTAGCCCACCAAGGTAATTCTCCATAAATGATTTTTGTATCTTTTAAGCCTTTTTCATTCAATGCTGGGCGCAGATTGTTCATCGTGAAATCTGCCATTTGTTGGTTACCCCATATACATCCGTCCCATCCGCCCATGGCTTGGTCAGGTTCATTCCAACCAGAGATACCATAAACGTTGATACCGAATTTGTCTTTAAAAGCTTTTGCAAAACTGGACAGGAAGTCTGCGTATTCTTTGCTGTATTCGCTATTGAAGGAGCCGCTTCCACCATTTTGCTCTTCGCCTTCGCTAAAAGATTTCCATACAATCGGAGGAGTCCACACGGAGAAGAAGTAATAGATGTCCATCCGTTTTTTCTTGCATAGATAGTCGATAATCCACAGTTGTGCATATTCTTTAAATTTATCTTCATCCGTCTTATAGAGTGTTTTCGCTTCAGAAGAATGTGCTCCCAGATGATAGTTCTCTTGTGTTTTGAAATTGAAAGTCTTTCCGTCAGCTGATGCGGATGAAGCGCATACCTCACCACGATAGACATTAAATCTCAATCCATCTTCACCATATAGGTCGTCCATAATCTGTTCACGCTTAGTACATCCATAAACGGCTTCCGCCCAACCGAAATTACATCCGAAACCATCGATTTCCTGATGCTTGCCTTCAGGTAGGATTCTGATAACCGATTCCGTGGTAGGCTCCGGTGACAGACCGTCATCTTCGTCGGATATGACTACCGGGTCCGGAATATACACTTCATCATTGCTCAGGCTATTGTCGTCGCAAGACGTGATGCCTCCGAACAGCAAGAACAAAGATGTGCTTACAAATAAATATATCTTTTTCATAAATTCGTTTCTTATAGTGTTATTAATTATTTCCATAGTGGATTCTGTTCAACTGAAGAGTTATTCAGTTCGCCGGAAGGAATAGGGAAATATTTATATTTTTCTTTGAAATTAGAAGCTCCTTGTTTGTCGTTACCTTTCAATATCATTGAGATTTGAGGAGTAGTGTACCAACGCTTGAGGTCGTCGAAACGGTGACCTTCACCGAAGAACTCTAATAGACATTGATGTTCAATCTCTTTCATCAGGTCGATTTGTTCGAAGTCTTTTTTCGGTAGGCCTGCTCTTTGGCGGATTTCGTTCAATGCCCAGTTGGCTTGATCTTTATCTGCTTCTTTGGCGCAAGCCTCGGCGTATAGCAATAATGTTTCGGCGAAACGTATTGCGCGTACATTGTTTGCTCTTCCTTCTACGTTACCCATGTTATCGGCACTTTTTGATTTTACATAGTGTGCGGTGTATTTCTTCAAAAGGAACTTACCGATTTGTGCACCGCTCGATTGGCTAACATTAAAGATAGGAGCACCACCAGCCATTTTGGAGGCATTACCTGTCCAAAGGTCATCCATTGTGAACAGACCGCCGTAGAACTTTCCATCGTACCAGCCATTTTTTTCTGATACCCAGTCTCCGTATTCACTCGGAGTGAAGAACATACTGGCATATATACGTTTGTCATACTTTGAATCGACAACTTTCGGATCTGTTCCGCGTGTTTCGGCAGTAAATTCGCTCACAAGAAATGCGGAAGGCATTAACTTAGCCCATCCACCCGATTTTGCAGGACCTACAAACTGTGCCAGTGAGCTACCCAGGCTGATACCGCCTTCATTACCCCACGACATATCACCGTCGCTGCTATATTGCAATTCAAATATAGATTCTGCATTGTTTTCGTGGGCAGTAGTAAAGTTGTCTACGAAGTTCTCCATTAGTCTATAGCGTTTTCCTGTAGAAGTGCCAAATGGATCGTAAGACGAGTCTATCAGACCTTTCAACAGTGTTTTAGCTTCGGCATATTTGTGCTGCGTTGCGTATACTTTTCCAAGTATAGTAATGGCTGCACCTTTCTCAATGCGTCCTTTTTGTTCTGCAGGGCGGTTCTCAGGTAAGTTCCCGTCTTTGATGGCAGTGATCAAGTCTGTTTCAATCTGTGCCCAGATTTCAGCTTGGGGAGAAGACGTTTTGTTTGGGTCGTCTTCATTAGACGGAATCAGACGTAAAGGCACATCTCCGTAATTATTCACCAATAGGAAATATTGATACGCTCTTAGCGTGAGTGCTTCTCCTTTAATCGTAGCGCGGTCGCTTTCCGTGATGCCGCTTGCCGGAACATCGTCGATATATCTCAGCACGATATTAGCACGCTGTATACCGGCATAAAGTGCACCGAAAGGGTCATTACCTGTTGTTGCAGAGTTTTGGAAATTAGCTATATCCCACATACTGGCTTCTTCGTTTAGTATCGTAAAGATATCGTCTCCACGACTGTTGAGGTTCAACCATCCGTCGAATGCGCCGTAATATCCATACATTTGATATTTGATGGGCGAGTAAGCCGCAGCCAATGCACTTTCTGCATCTGCCTTATCTTTCCAGAAGTTTTCATTGGTAAAGTGGTTCGGGTCTTTCAGATCCAGAAAAGAGTCGCTGCATGATGTCAGCGCTCCCGATAGGAGTGCTGATACAAGCATATATGATAACCAATTCTTTTTCATATTTTAAATTTTCAGTGTATTAATCTTAGTGTATTATAAAGCCAACTGGATGCCGAATGAGAACGTACGAGGAATAGGGTAACGTCCTTGGTCGATTCCTCTAGAGAACACATTGTAGCTTACACCGGTGGCAGAACTTTCACCCAAGTCGGGAGTATAGCCTTTATATTTTGTCAGTGTCAGCAGGTTTTCCATTGATACGTAGAGACGTAAGTTCTGAATCATTGCCTTTTGCACCCATTGTTTGGGGAATGTATATCCCAGGTCGATTGTTTTCAGGCGTACATAAGAACCGTCTTCCAACCATCTGTCCGTGTAAGCCAGCTTGTTGTCCGTACCGTCTGCTTTAGAGAAACGTGGCATATCGGTATTCTGGTTGTCCGGTCTCCAAGAATTGGCTACGTTTGTACTCAGGTTACCGTTGAATGCTCCTGATTCGAGACAATAGCGCGGGTAGTTATAAATCTTGTTACCAGCCACACCGTCGATGAAGATATTGAGGTCGAAGTTGTTCCAGTCACCCCCCAGTCTCAGTCCGAAGTTGAAGTTAGGAAGCGGGCTGCCTACATCGTGCTGGTCGTTAGTATCAATCTTACCGTCACCGTTCCAGTCTTTGTATCGAACATCACCCACCTGCGCACCCGGTTGAATCAGTTCGCCGTTTCTACCTTTGTAGTTTTCAATTTCTTCCATGCTACGGAAGATACCATCCGTTTCAATCAAGTTAAAGTAAGACATGGAATGACCATTTTTGAACATATTGATGCCACGTCCACCTGCTCCATGAGCCGAATAGCCCGAAATAGACATATATCTACCTCCTGCTGTGATTTTAGTAACCTTATTGTTTGCCGTACTCATGTTGGCACCGATGTAATAGTTGACTTTGTCGCCGATAGTACTGCGCCATGTAGCAGATAATTCAATACCCTTGTTCTGTACCTGTCCGGCATTCCTATCCGGCATTCCGCTGAGACCAGTAGAAGATGGTTCAGGAACGGGTAATAATACGCTATTTGTGTTTTTGATATAGGCATCTGCTGTCAGAGCCAATTTCCCGTTTAGCAACATTACATCCAGACCTATATTATAAGTTTCCGTATTTTCCCAAGTCAGGTCGCCCGGTGATACAGCTTTAACGAACGGCAGTTTACCAAACCATATCGCATTGCCTTGTAAGTAGTTCATACCGTCGCTTACTATACTTTGTGTAGGATAATAGCTGACCATTTCCTGATTACCCAGCTTACCGTAGCTCATACGCAGTTTCAACTGATCGAAGATGTTTTCCAACGGACGGAAGAACTTCTCGCGGTTGATGTTCCATCCCACAGATACGGAAGGGTAGCTACCGAAGCGGTGGCCGTCTTGGAAACGTGACGATCCGTCACGGCGGATAGAAGCAGAGAACAAATAACGGTCGTCGTAAGAATACATCACACGTCCGAAGAGAGAAACTAATGCCAACTCACCACGTGAACTGCTTGACTTCATGGTAGTCACGTTACCGGTCATTGTATCGATAAATTTCGGAATGTCGGAGTTGCTGCCGTTCAGGTTGTACACATAATCTTTCTGTGCAGAATAACCTGCCATAGCCGAAATTGTATGTTTGCCGAAAGTACGGTCATAATTCACGGTATTTTCAAGCACCCATGAGTCGAAGCTGGAGAAGCTTTCCGAAAGGTCCGGTTCTTCATTAATACCGTAAGTTCCCAAGTCGTACGAATCCATATAATTGCGGTTTTTCGTATGGTTTCTTCTCAGACCCAAGTTCAACTTATATTTCAGTCCGTTGATGATTTCTGCCTGAATATAAGCGTTCAGGAAGATTTGCGTATTTTCGCTAGAGACATCATTTACTTCAGACAATGCATAGGGGTTCGGGAGATTGATATCCGCAGATGTTCCCCATCCGGTAGCATTGGACGGGTCGAATACAGGAACCACAGTCGGGAAACGTAATATGCCGTTCATAGTGTCCTGATCCATACCGCCTATACCTTTGGCAAGGCGGAGAATTAAAGATTCGCCTATTGTAACACGGTTGTTGAGGAAGCTGAAGTCACTTTTCAGTCGGATGTTATAAGATTCGTGACTGCTATTGCGCATGATACCATCTTTATTCAGATAACCTCCGGAAGCGCTAAATGATGCGTTCTTAGAACCTCCTGTAACGCCTACATTTGCTTTGTACACCATAGCTGTGTTCAGCATAATATCCTGCCAATCTGTACCTTCACCAACGAAGGGCACAGCGTCGGATTCTGCACCGTAACCATCGGCTGCCAAGCCGTAGTAGTTTGCAAAGCGGCTGTATTGTTCGCCATTCAGTACATTCAGTTTTTTCGGGTTCTGCTGAATGCCTGTAAAGAAGTTTACGTCAACTTTAGTTGGCATTTCCCTACGTCCGCCTTTGGTAGTAATCAGTACCACACCACCTGCTGCACGAGAACCGTAGATGGCAGCCGCAGCAGCATCTTTCAGTACTTCGATAGACTGGATGTCGTTAGGGTCTACCATACTGAGATCACCGAATGCACCGTCTATTAAGTATAATGGATCGTTGTTCGACAATGAACTGATACCACGCACGTTGATGGTTGCTCCATCGTTCGGGTTGCCGCTTGAAGTCATTACAGACACACCGGCAATCTTTCCTTGCAGTGCATTAGCGGCAGAAGTAGTGACATCTCCGTTCAGTTCTTTCTTTCCTACAGAACTAACTGCTCCTGAGAGATGGCTTTTCTTCACAGTACCATAACCGATAACTATCACTTGGTCTAGTTGAACATTGTCTTCTGCCATCGATACGTTGATGGGAGCGTTGGAGGTAACTTTTCTTTCAACCGTTTTCATACCTATAGTAGAGAAGACAATGATGTCGTTCATCTTTGCTTGTATGGTGTACTGACCATCTATATTAGAGATGGTACCAGTAGTGGTGCCTTTCACCTGGACAGTTACACCGGGCATCGGCTCATTGGTCGATGCTTCGGTAACTGTACCCGTTATATTTATTTCTTGTGCAAACCCGGAGAGGGTGAGAAGACACAAGAAGAAAAAACAAAGTATTTTTTTCATGATACTACTTGAGTGATTAAACTGTATTTATTCATTAGAAATCTGTTTTGCTGTCATTTAGCTATTTCTTTTCTAAATGTAATCCTATCTTGACGTATTTGCATTCTCCTGATTTAGTTCCGCCACTGGTTTCGTCTTTATATGTCAATAAGTCCGGTAAGCGCTTTAAGAAAATTTCAATATTTGGTGCGTATGCAGCTATTGATGGCTCGCTTTGTAATAATGGCATGAGAAAGCCTAGGGCTGCTTCGTTATTTCCTACTTTTGCTATTAATTTGAGAGCACCTAATAGAAACTCACCATCAATGTTGATGTCTAACTTATTACCATTCATCTTGTAGGTACATGGAATACCGTTTTCAAGTGCCGGTTTCAAAAAATCAATCAGTTCTGTACCAAGTGCCTTAAGATCCTCAGCTGCTCCACGAGTGTTGCTTGATGGCTGTACAAGACTTTTTATGGTGTTTACTAAGAATTGGCCATTGATATCTAAATAAAGACGATCAGCTTTTTCTTCATCGAAATAATAACGTACGATGTTACGATTCATATTAGAGCTCCATCTGTCGGGATTGGTTTTATCACTATCCCATGCGTAAGTAGCATATATACTTCCGTTTGGCATAGCTGTGATACTTTGCAGTAAATCAGCAATCATTTCTTGGACATCGATAACATTGTACATCATAGGGGACAATACAAGTAATAAATCATATAGTCCATTTGGAGTGTAGGTATCAATATTTAAACCGTATATACCCATTTCAGGCATATCGATTATTCCAAATCTAATTTGTAGATTCGTATCCCAATCAAACCATAAAGGAGTCATAGAGACAGAACTACCTGTATAAAGATTTGGTTTTGCCATCCACGTACCAGTCAAAGTCTGATTTGTCAGTTCATAATTAACTTCCATAGTCATTTTTTCATCAGCCATTTTGCCATCAAACTTCATGGTATATGTAGGCTCAATAAGGCTACCTTTAAATACATAGCTTGATCCATTTTTGTATAAAGGGATATTAGTAAAGGTTAGCTCTTTTTCTCCCGGAATTACGCAGCTACCTGTATACTTTAGGCCCATACCTTGAATCAAGTTAGCACCCGGAATCAAACCGATTACACTTTCCAAATCAGTTTCAAGAGCACTAAATGTTATTGTAGCTGTTTCGTTATTTTCGTCAACGGCCATAACCACCTTCTGTCCTTCAAGTACATCGCCATTGCAAGTCATTTCCAGATCAAAGTCTCCCTGCATACTATATTCACCATTCAAGTCAGGAAGCTCTTCACCTTCCTCTTCAGAGCCAGTACCTTCTGTGATTTTCTGTTCCAGATATTCGTCATCGACGCCATTTACACAAGAAGTAAATGTACCTGTGTAGCTCAATAGTCCCGCTACTCCAATAAGATAAAATAATTTGTTTTTCATTGCATATATAATTTTTAATGTTAAACTCTGGGGACAAAGGTATGGCAGTTTGGTATCAAGGACAAGTACGATTTTATCATTTACTAATACTATATTAACAGTAAACTTAAATAAAGGCAAAAATGATGAATGGAGTTCTTTAATATAATACTTAAATCACAGTATGTTTACCAAACCGCCATTCGCTAATCTCAATAAAAAGCAGTACTTTTGCCACATTAATAGATTAAAATCGAATGACAGTAAGAAAAACGATTATGCAAGACATGAAGCTTGCTGACTTTCCTGAAGAAATAGACGAGCAAAATGGAATTAAGGTGTATGGTGAAACTAGCTGGGAAAATCAGCTAGCGGTACTTAGCCACTATCTGCACAACAATGGTTGTATCCAAAGCGAGGAAAACAAAAAAGAAATCATTTATGCCATTCGTGAGTTTTTAGAAAGAAAAAAGGGCAATAAGGATGAGGAAATAACAGATGAGTTTGTGGCAAGGGTAGCGGAGAATCCCATAGAGTACAATCTGTTCTCGGACTTTTTCAATATCCCATTTCCCGATCCGGCAGAACCGAGATTTACTTTTATCGACTTGTTTGCCGGGATGGGAGGTTTCCGTTTGGCAATGCAAGCGCATGGAGGAAAATGCGTCTTTTCATCAGAGTGGAACAAATACGCACAAAAGACTTATTTGGCGAATTTTGGAGAAATGCCTTTCGGAGACATCACGAAAGAGGTGACCAAGAGCTACATACCTCAGAGTTTTGATATCCTCTGTGCCGGTTTTCCTTGTCAGCCGTTCTCCATAGCCGGGGTTTCAAAGAAGAAAAGCCTTGGAAGGGAAACCGGTTTCAAGGACAAGACACAAGGCACGTTGTTTTTTGATGTGGCAGATATTATCTCCCGACATCGTCCCAAGGCTTTTTATCTGGAGAACGTGAAGAATTTAATGTCGCATGACAAAGGCAATACATTTCAGATAATAAAAGGTGCATTGGAGGAATTGAATTATTCCCTTCACTACCTCGTTATGGACGGGCAAACTTATGTGCCACAGCATCGGGAACGTATCATGATAGTAGGCTTCAATCGAGATATTTATCATGGAAAGGAACAATTCGCTTTCCCGGAACAGAAGCTGGCTACACGTAGCATAAAGGAAATCTTAGACCCGAATGTGGATGACAAATATACATTGAGCGATAAATTGTGGAGCTATCTACAGAATTACGCGGAAAAGCATCGCGCCAAAGGCAATGGATTTGGTTTTGGCATGGTGAATCTCAATGGAATATCTCGCACGTTGAGTGCCCGTTACTATAAAGACGGCTCCGAAATACTTATTCCTCAAGGTGACGGAATGAATCCCCGAAGACTGTCGCCCCGTGAATGTGCCCGGTTGATGGGATATCCTGATAACTACCGTCTTAACCAAGTTTCTGACGTACAAGCCTACAGGCAATGTGGAAACTCGGTTGTGGTGCCTCTTATCACTGCCGTCTCCGAACAATTAGTAAAAACCATGTTAGCTGATTAATCTGTCATGAGCGAAATTTTAAATAGTGCCATAGCCAATGTGCAAAATGCAAAACACGCATTTTGCCGTTTTATCACAGCCAACGACACCGGTAAAAACGGTTCGCATCAAGCAGGCTTTTATATACCCAAGTGTGCTGCATTGCTTTTGTTCGACACACCCGGGCAAAAAGGGCAAAACAAGGATAAACTCGTTGAAGTGAAATGGCAAGACGACTTTGTTACGGAAAGCCGTTTTATCTATTATGGGCAAGGGACACGAAATGAGTATCGAATCACTCGCTTTGGAAAAGGTTTTCCTTTCTTTGAGGAGGACAATGTAGGCGATTTGCTTATTATAGCGCAACAAAGTGAAAACTACTATTGCGGTTTCGTCTTACAGACAGACCAAGATATTGATGATTTCTTCGCTTTCTTCAATCTTTCATCGGAAACTACCAATCAGCTAATTGACATTAAACAAGTCAATACGCCCGAAAAGCAATTGGAAACGGGTATTCAAGAGCTTGTTGCCTTATATACTGAGTTCCCGGAAACTAAGCTGATGGCAAAGTTTGCCAGAGACATATATAATAAGATTCACAAAATAACGGATACTGAAATCTGTAAGAATCCCGATGTGCAATTACTGAAATGGATTGATACTGAATATAGCTTGTTTCGCAGTTTTGAAGAAAAGGTTTATGCTGCTGTCTATAGTGTTCCTTTTACAAACTGTCAGGAGCTTATTAGATTCTCCAATGTCATTCTCAATCGTCGCAAGTCGCGTGCCGGAAAATCACTGGAGCATCACCTTGCCACCATATTTACAGCAGCACAATTGCAATACGAAGCACAAACTGTTACGGAAGACAATAAGAAGCCGGATTTCCTGTTTCCTAACGGGGAGGCCTATCGTAATCTGTTGTTTCCCGCAGAAGATTTAGTCTTTCTCGGAGCTAAAACTACTTGCAAAGATCGTTGGCGGCAAGTTCTGAACGAAGCCAACCGCATCGAAACCAAGTATCTGTTTACTCTTCAGCAAGGGATTTCAAAAAATCAATTGTTGGAAATGAGGCACGAACATCTCAAGCTTGTTGTTCCGGCTTCTTACCGGACCTCATTCGACAAAGAGTTTCAGCCCGAAATAGAAACCTTGGCATCATTCATTGAAATGGTGAAAGAGAAGCAAGAGCACTTGCCAAAGCATTATTTGTTTGATTGAGAATGCTCATTCATTCGTACGAGGAGACTTGCTTCCATATTCCGTTTCGCCTTCGGCGACCATGCCGGAGGTGTTTTCATTCTCTTCCATGTGATATGGCTTGACGGGCTTCTGTTGGAAACGTGCCAAATAAGTGTGGTTGATGTGATATTCAATCTCCAGCAAAGTCTGTTTTCTGACCGCAGGCTTCAACTGGCATTCCCAAACGGTCATTACCGCCCAACCCATTTGCTTTAATGCTTCTTTGTTTCGTTCATCCCTCAAACGATTTGTCTCAATCTTTTTCTTCCAGAATTCGGTGTTGGTGCGTGGCGTGGTCCCGTCTACTTCATGCCCGTGCCAAAAGCAACCGTGTATGAAAATGACGATGCCGTATTTGCGCATCACGATATCGGGAGTGCCCGGCAGCCCCTTTACGTTCTTTCGGTAACGGTAGCCGCGGGAGAACAAGTAACGACGCACAATCCATTCCGGCTTCGTGTCCTTGCTCCGTATCTTCGCCATGACGGCGGAACGCTTTTTCTTGCTCCAGATATCCATACACTTTTTGCAGCATTGAATACAAATATAATCATTTTGTTGTCTGCAAACAGCAAATTTGTGCCATTTTTGCTTTTTGTAGACAGCAGATGGTTGCTCTCGTTCGTTTAGTATCCTTATATATAGGGAGTAGGATAAGGCTTGCCTGCAAGCAAACCAATAGTTCCTACCGTTTTATCTCACCGACATACGTGTCTCAACTATAAGATATACCGTTCGTTCCACTCCAGTGGAAAGGCCTTTCCACTGGAGTGGCAAGGTCTGTTCACTCGAGTGCAAAGGCCTGTGCACTCGAGTGGAACGAACGGGATGAAGGCTAGTTAAAACGAGAATAACGGTAGGTGAACATGATAAGACTGTGTGTTCTGCATAATAGATATAGCTGGCTAGATTACAGTATCCATATATTGTTCGGGTTGGGGAGTAATGGGAAAAACATAGGAGGGTAATGGGAAAAACATAGGAGAGTAATCAGGAAAACATAAGAGAATAATAAGACCGATGTTGGAAAAGTATGAGAAAAACAGCAGAAAAGTATGAGAATACGTCAAAATAGTATGAGAAATACTATGAGAAATACCCCGAAAAGGGATGCATTATTGCCGTTTTGAAGTTAACGAACGTAAAATACTATGAGAAATACCCTTTTTGAAAAGTATTTCTCATAAGTTACTACGTTTATAACCAGTATATTATCCAAAAATCATGAGAACATGAGAACAATATCATTTATTTCCTCTCTAGGGCTGGCTGAATTCAAGTTATAAATGCGACACCTCCTCTATTATAAATTCAAACTTTTTT